>NZ_JBICKN010000009.1:0-1176 GCF_043104185.1 Delftia sp. WSY_22 | reverse complement strand
CATCAAACATTTCAGCAGGTGTTCTGAACCCCAGCGTCTTCCTGGGACGCTGGTTCAACTGCCTTGCAATCGCATCCAAGCTCTCCTGTGAGTAGCCCGACAGATCCAGGCCTTTGGGAAGGTACTGCCTGAGTAACCCGTTCGTGTTCTCGTTGGTGCCCCGTTGCCATGGATGGTGCGGGTCGCAGAAGTAGACCTGGATGTCGGTCGCCAACGTGAAGCGCTTGTGCCCCGCCATTTCCGAGCTGCGATCCCAGGTCAAGGAGCGGTAGAGCTCATGCGGCAGGCTCCTGGCATGTCTGGCTAGGGCCGCAGCCACGGTGTACGAGTCTTTGTCCACCAGCTTGACCAGCATCACATAGCGCGTGTGTCGCTCCACCAAGGTCGCGATCTGGCTATGAGCATCGCCGAACAGCAAGTCTCCTTCCCAATGCCCTGGCACGGCTCGATCTTCTATACAGGCCGGACGTTCGCTGATGGGGACGGCACCGACGATTCGGCCATGGATACTGGTCTTTTGCGTGTAGTGCCGTGAACGACGCATGCCTCTGGTGCGCCGCAAATGCTCCAGAAGCTCCTTCTTCAAAGCGCCCCGCGTCTGGACAAAGAGCGTGCGATAGATGGCTTCGTGGGACACCTGCATGCTCCTTTGCTCTGGGTAGGTCCGTTTGAGCCAACCGGCGATCTGCTCAGGCGACCATCGATGCTGCAGTTTGCCAGCCACGATCTGCGCCAGGGCTGGATTGCTCGCCAGCTTGCAAGGCTTGGGGCGGTGCGCACGCTCCCAGGCTGCTTCATCGGCGCGCGCAGCCCTGTAGCAACTCTTGCCACCGTTGCGGTGAAGCTCACGGCTGACAGTGGATGCAGCTCGCCCCAAGCGCGCGGCAACGCAGTGGATGGATTCGCCCGCAGCCAATGCCCGCGAGATCTCCTCGCGCTCAGCGAGAGTCAGTGCCAATCGTGATCGATGGCGCGCTGGCGGGCGGATTCCGCCGGTTGCGGCCAGGATGTTCTGAATGGAGGTATGTGGCCGATCGAACAGCTTGCCGATCTGGTGCAGGGTATCGCCCTTGCTCCAGCGATCCCACATCATCGCCTTCTGTGCTTCGGTGTAGTAGATCCGAGGTCGTTGCTTCATGGCCAGCACTCCTTGCGCCAGGTGCAGTCATTGTGTTG
>NZ_JBICKN010000008.1:2500-3698 GCF_043104185.1 Delftia sp. WSY_22 | reverse complement strand
ACAGTTGGCTGAGCTAACCTTCTCCGTCCCCACATCGCACTACACATCGGTACAGGAATATTGACCTGTTTCCCATCAGCTACGCATCTCTGCCTCGCCTTAGGGGCCGACTCACCCTACGCCGATGAACGTTGCGTAGGAAACCTTGCGCTTACGGCGAGGGGGCTTTTCACCCCCTTTAACGCTACTCATGTCAGCATTCGCACTTCTGATACCTCCAGCACCCGTTACCAGGCACCTTCACAGGCTTACAGAACGCTCTCCTACCACTTGCAATAAATTGCAAATCCGCAGCTTCGGTAACTGGCTTAGCCCCGTTACATCTTCCGCGCAGGACGACTCGATCAGTGAGCTATTACGCTTTCTTTAAATGATGGCTGCTTCTAAGCCAACATCCTGACTGTTTTAGCCTTCCCACTTCGTTTCCCACTTAGCCAATTTTAGGGACCTTAGCTGGCGGTCTGGGTTGTTTCCCTCTTGAGTCCGGACGTTAGCACCCGGTGCTCTGTCTCCCAAGCTGTACTCTGCGGTATTCGGAGTTTGCATAGGTTTGGTAAGTCGCCATGACCCCCTAGCCTAAACAGTGCTCTACCCCCGCAGGTAATACTTGAGGCACTACCTAAATAGTTTTCGGAGAGAACCAGCTATTTCCAAGTTTGTTTAGCCTTTCACCCCTATCCACAGCTCATCCGCTAGTTTTGCAACACTAGTCGGTTCGGACCTCCAGTACCTGTTACGGCACCTTCATCCTGGCCATGGATAGATCACTTGGTTTCGGGTCTACACCCAGCGACTGGACGCCCTATTCGGACTCGATTTCTCTACGGCTCCCCTATTCGGTTAACCTTGCCACTGAATGTAAGTCGCTGACCCATTATACAAAAGGTACGCAGTCACCCTTGCGGGCTCCTACTTTTTGTAAGCATGCGGTTTCAGGATCTATTTCACTCCCCTCCCGGGGTTCTTTTCGCCTTTCCCTCACGGTACTGGTTCACTATCGGTCGATGATGAGTATTTAGCCTTGGAGGATGGTCCCCCCATATTCAGACAGGGTTTCTCGTGCCCCGCCCTACTTTTCTCTAGCTCAGTACCACCAGTCGGTTTTCACATACAGGGCTATCACCTACTATGGCCGGACTTTCCATTCCGTTTTGTTAACCGTCTGACTATCACTAGAAGGCTGTTCCGATTTCGCTCG
>NZ_JBICKN010000007.1:0-664742 GCF_043104185.1 Delftia sp. WSY_22 | reverse complement strand
TCGTCGTCGATGGCCTGCTTGCCCAGGATGATCAGGCCGGGCTGCTCCTTGTCCACCAGGGCCTTGAGCAGCTTGGCGACGGCCAGGGGCTGCAGCTCCTCGGTGGTCTCCACCAGGATGCCGCGGTCGGCACCGATGGCCATGGCCGTGCGCAGGGTTTCCTGGCACTGGGCCACGCCGCAGGAGACGGCGATGACTTCGGTGGCCACGCCCTTTTCCTTGAGGCGAACGGCTTCTTCGACGGCGATTTCGTCAAAGGGGTTCATGCTCATCTTGACGTTGGCGATGTCCACGCCCGTGCCGTCCGACTTCACGCGGACCTTCACGTTGTAGTCCACGACACGTTTGACGGGTACAAGGATTTTCATGAGAAAGCTCTTTCCTGGTTTTTGAAGTACGACCTACGCAAGAAGGAACAAGGCAAGCGGCTTGCCATGGGGCGCAGCACGTTGTCGCATCCTGTTTGCGTAAGTCCTGTGAAGATGGGCGGTCAGCGGGCCAGGCCGGCCAACCGCTCGTTGATCAGTGCATGGGCCTGGTCCATGATGCCGGAGATCAGCTGCTGGACCGTGGGCACATCGTGGATCAGGCCGGCCACCATGCCACAGGACCAGACGCCTGCGTCCATGTCGCCGTCATGCATGATGCGCGGATAGACGCCGGCCACCTCGGGCGCGATGTCGGCAAAGGTGATGGCCGCGCCAAGCTCGCGCTCCTTTTGCAGCAGGCGCTCGGTGGCCGGGTTGGTCAGCACGCGCTCGGTGTTGCGCAGCGGACGCATGACCAGGCGCGTGTCCAGCTCGCTGGCCGCGACGATGGCCTGCTTGACGTTGTCGTGCACGGGCGCTTCCTGGGTGGCGATGAAGCGCGTGCCCATGTTGATGCCCTCGGCGCCCAGCGCCAGCGCAGCCACCAGAGAGCGGCCGTCGGCCATGCCGCCCGAGGCGACGAAGGGAATCTTCAGTTCTTCGGCCGCGCGCGGCAGCAGGATGAAATTGGGGATGTCGTCCTCGCCCGGATGGCCGCCGCATTCGAAGCCGTCCACGCTGATGGCGTCGCAGCCGATGGCCTCGGCCTTGAGCGCATGGCGCACCGAGGTGCACTTGTGGATGACCTTGATGCCGGCTTCCTTGAGCGCGGGCAGCCATTTCTGCGGGTTGTTGCCCGCCGTCTCCACGACCTTGACGCCGCCTTCGATGATGGCCTTGACGTAGCCCGGGTAGTCGGGCGGGTTGACCGAGGGCAGGAAGGTCAGGTTGACGCCGAAGGGCTTGTCCGTCATCTCGCGGCAGCGCGCGATCTCGCGCGCCAGCAGTTCGGGCGTGCGCTGGGTCAGGCCCGTGATCAGCCCCAGGCCACCCGCGTTGGAGACAGCGGCGGCCAGTTCGGCCAGGCCCACATGGTGCATGCCCCCCTGGATGATGGGGTGCTCTATGCCAAAGAGTTCGGTGATGCGTGTCTTCATGTCGATGTCACTCCACTGCAATGCCCTTGTCGCGGATCAGCTGGCCCCAGCGCGTGTAGTCCTGCTGGATGCGCTGGCCCAGCTGGGCGGGGTTCTGGTAGGCGGCGATGGCGCCTGCGTTGAGCAGCTTGTCCTGGATGTCCTTGTCGGCCAGGATCTGCTGCACTTCGCTGGCGATGCGGTCGACCACGGCCTTGGGGCTACCCTTGGGCGCCAGCAGGCCGCCCCAGGAGACGGCGTCGTAGCCCTTGATGCCCTGCTCGGCAATGGTCTTGGTGTCGGGCAGCATGGCCACGCGCTGGGGCGATCCCACGGCGATGGCGCGCAGCTTGCCGGCCTGGATGTGGGGCAGCGCGGCCACGAGGTCGGCATACATGATGGGCACCTGGCCGCCGATGGTGTCGGTGATGGCGGGCACGCCGCCCTTGTAGGGCACGTGCTGCATGTCGAAACCGGCCATCTGCTTGAGCAGCTCCATGCTCAGGTGGCCGAAGCTGCCGGCGCCCGAGCTGGTGTAGTTGAGCGCGACCTTCTGCGCCTTGGCGTGGGCGATCAGGCTCTTGAGGTCGGTGACGTCGGGCAGCAGCGTGGGGTTGACCACGATGACGATGGGCAGGTCATAGACCGTGGCCACGGGCGTGAAGTCCTTGACGGTGTCGTAGCCGGCCTTCTTGTACAGGTGCGGCGCCAGCAGCGTGGGCGTGGCCAGCATCATCAGCGTGTAGCCGTCGGCCGGGCTCTTGGCAACCTGCACGGCCGCGATGGAGCCGGAGGCGCCAGGGCGGTTTTCCACCACCACGGTCTGCTTGAGGCGCTCGCCCAGCTTCTGGCCCACGATGCGCGATGCCGTGTCGGTGGGGCCGCCCGCCGGGAAGGGCACGACCAGCCGCAGCATCTTGCTGGGCCAGCCGGTCTCGGCCAGGGCGCCGCCGGCCAGGCCGGCCAGCAGCGGGGCTGCGGCCAGGGCCAGAACGCTGCGCCGCGTGGGGCGTGCCGGGGATGCGGGATTGCGCGTGTACATGAAGTCTCCTCTCAAAGCTGTCTCAGCAGTCGTCGGTGGCGGCCCGCTGCTGCGGGCCGGAAAAATCAATCAAGCTTCGCGCCGGCTTCTTCCACCAGCGCCTTCCAGATCGGCATGTCGCGCTGGTAGTTCTCGCGGAAGGCCTGCGGGCTGTTCATCAGCGGCATGAAACCTGCGCCCACGGTGCGCTCCAGCACCTTGGGGTCCTTGGCGATTTCGCGCAGGTGGCCGTAGAGCTGGTCCACGATCTCCTTGGGCACGCCGGCCGGCGCGCCCATGGCCACCCAGCCGTAGATGGCGTAGGCGTCGTCGGTGACGCCCTGTTCATGGATGGTGGGCAGCTTGGGCAGGATTTCCATGCGCTCCTTGCCCGTGACGCCGATGGCCTTGAGCTTGCCCGAGTCGATGAAGGGCTTGGTGTTGAGCGCGCTGGAAAAGCACATCTGCAGCTGGCCGCCGATCAGCTCCTGGATCATGGGCGCCTCGCCCTTGTAGGCGGCGTGGGTCATGTCGGCGTCCATGGTCTTGCTCATGTAGGCACCGGCCAGGTGGGCATACGAGCCCACGCCCCAGGAGCCGTACGAGAGCTTGCCCTTGTTGGCCTTCACGTAGGCCAGCAGTTCCTTCATGTTGTTGGCCGGCACCGAGGGATGGACCACCAGGGTGACGGGCGCCGCCGCGATCTGGGTGACCAGGGCGATGTCCTTTTGCGGGTTGTAGGGCAGCTTGGTGTAGAGGAACTGGTTGATCAGCATGGAGGTGCTGAGCGAGACCAGCAGGGTGTGGCCGTCGGCGGGCGCCTTGACCACGGCGTCCGTGCCCAGGATGCCGGCCGCGCCCGCGCGGTTGTCGATGACCACGGGCTGGCCCACGCGCCTGGCCAGGGCCTCGCCGATGGTGCGCGCAATGATGTCGGTGGCGCCGCCCGCGTTGAAGGGCACGACCACGCGGATGGGCTTGGTGGGCCACGCGGCCGGCTTGCCGGCCTGTGCGAGGGCGCTGGTGGCGCCCGTGGCCAGCAGGCTGGTGCCGCCGATGGCGGCCAGCCCTTGAAGAATGTCGCGGCGTGTGACTTGGTTGCTCATGGCTTTGTCTCCTGGGTGTTGCTGTCTATGGGTGCCGTCTTGGTGCGGCATGCAAACCTGGCGGGTCGGGAGCCGGGCATCAATGGCCCCCGTGGAATCAGTCGCGTGGTCGGTCCTCTTATCCCTGTTGCGCGGGGGTCTCGGGCAGGGTCAGCACGCCCTTGGACTGCAGCTGCTGCAGCTGCTCGTCGCTCATGCTCAGCAGCCGGTGCAGCACCTCGCGCGTGCCCTCGCCCAGCGTGGGCGGTGCATGGCGTATGGGCAGGCGCTGGCCGTCCAGGCGGTAGGGCGGCGCGAACACGGGCGTGGTGCCGACCACGGGGTGGGGCATGTCACGCAGCAGGCCGCCACGGCGCGTGCGCTCGCTGGTCAGGGCCTCGTGCAGGCCGGCCACACGGCCGCAGGGGATGCCGGCGGCCGTCAGGCGCTCCAGCAGCAGATCGCGCGGGAAGGAGCGGATCAGTTCCTTGAGCATGGGGCCCAGCTCCAGGCGGTTCTTGGCGCGGTTGACGTTGGTGGAGAAACGCTCGTCCTCGACGATGTCGGGGCGCATCACCACCTGGCGGCAGAACTTGTCGAACTGGGCGTTGTTGCCCACGGCGATGATCAGCGGGCCGTCGGCCGCCTCATACATGCCGTAGGGAACGATGGAGGGGTGGGCATTGCCGTAGCGCTCGGGGTCATGGCCCAGCTGCATGGCATCCAGGCCGTAGTAGCCGGTGATCATGATGCCGCTGTCGTACAGCGCCATCTCGATGAGGCGGCCCTTGCCCGTGCGCTCGCGGCGGAACAGCGCGGCCAGGATGGCCTGGGCCGCGTACATGCCGGTCATGAGATCGACCACGGCCACGCCGAACTTGAGCGGCGGCGTGCCGGCCTCGCCGTTGAGCGCCATGAGGCCGGCCTCGCCCTGGATGACCAGGTCGTAGCCGGGGCGCTTGGCCTCGGGGCCGCTGCTGTCATAGCCGGCCACGGCGCAGTAGATGATGCCGGGCTTGATGGCCTTGAGCTGTTCGTAGCCCAGGCCCAGCTTCTCGGCGCCGCCGGTCTTGAAGTTGTGGATGATCACGTCGAACTGGGGCAGCAGGTCGTGGACGATCTTCACGCCCTCGGGGGTCTGCAGGTCCAGCGTGATGGACCGCTTGTTGCGGTTCATGCTGTTGTAGTAGGTGGTCTCGGTCTTGCCGATGCGCAGGCCCCAGTCGCGCGTGTCGTCGCCCCGGCCCGGGTGCTCGACCTTGACCACTTCGGCGCCGAAGTCGGCCAGCACCATGCCGCACAGCGGCCCCGCGAACACGCGCGAGAGGTCGAGCACGCGCACACCCTCCAGCGGGAAGTCGATGTCCTGGTTCTGATCGTTGTGGCTGTCGGCCATGTGCGTTGTCTCCTTGGAAAGTCTTTTAGGTCTTGAGCGGTTTCAGCCGCGCAGCTTGGTGAAGTCGGCAGCGCGCTTTTCGAGGAAGGCGCCAATGCCTTCGCGCGATTCCTCGCTCTCCTGCGAGCGCACCATGTACTGCGCCTCCAGCTCCAGCTGCTCTTCCAGCGTGTTGCGCGGCGCCTGGCGGCACAGGTCCTTGATCAGGGCCATGGCCTGATCGGGGCCGGTGGCCACCTGGGCGGCCAGCGCCACGGCGTCGGCCTGGGCCTGGCCCGGTTCGGACAGGCGGTTGACGGGGCCCAGGGCATGCAGGCGCTCGCCGCTGATGCGCTCGCCGGTCAGGCACAGCTCGGTCAGCACCTGGCGCGAGACGAACTCGGCCAGGAAAGCGGTGGCGCCGCCATCGGGCGTGAGGCCGACCTTGACGTAGGCGACCGAGAACACGGCGTTCTTCGCCGCCACCAGCATGTCGCAGGCCAGGGCCAGCGACAGGCCCGCGCCGGCCGCCGCGCCTTCGACGGCGGCGATCACGGGCTTGGGAAAGTCGCGCACGCTGCGGATCAGGTCATGCAGGCCTTCGAGCTTGGCGCGTCGCTCCTGCACCGGCAGCTCGCGGCGCTTGGCCAGCTGGCGCAGGTCGCCGCCCGCGCAGAAGTGGCCGCCCTCGCCCGTGAGCACCACGGCGCCCACGGTGGGGTCGGTCGCCGCGCTCTTGAGCGCCGCCGAGACGGCCGCGTAGAACTCGGGCGACAGCGCATTGCGCGCAGCCACGTTGTTGTTGGACAGCACCAGCACGGCGCCTTCGCGGCGGGTCAGCAGGACTTGGTTCGCTTCGGTCATGGCGGCTTTCCTTGGCTCAGTGTTGCGAGCCGAGTGCGATGTAACGCGACAGATGGTGGTCCTCGTCGCCGAACTGGTGGTCGATCATGACCAGGCGCTTGGCGTAGTGGGCCAGGGGCAGCTCCCAGGTCATGCCGATGCCGCCATGCATCTGGATGCTTTCCTCGGCCACCAGGGTGCCGATGCGGCCGATGCTGTACTTGGCGGCCGACAGGGCCTTCTCGCGCGCCACGCGGTCTTCGTCCGCAATGGCGGCGGCCGCGTTGATCACGGCCGAGCGCGCCTGCTCCACTTCCAGCAGCAGGTCGGCCATGCGGTGCTGCAGGGCCTGGAAGCTGCCGATGGGCACGCCGAACTGCTTGCGCGTGCGCAGGTACTCCAGCGTCTGGTCCTTGGCCACGTCCATGGCGCCCACGGCCTCGGCGGTCAGCGCCAGCACGGCGTAGCCGCTGACACGTTCCAGCAGGGACAGGCCCCGGCCTTCTTCGCCCAGCAGTGCGTCTGCGCCGACCTGCACCTTGTCCAGCACCAGCTCGGCCGCGCGGCCGCCTTCGATGCGGTTGTAGCCGCGCTTTTGGATGCCTGCGGCATTGCCGGGGACCAGGAACAGGCTGATGCCAGCCTCGTCGTACTGGCTGCCCGAGGTGCGGGCCGAGACCAGCAGCAGGTCGGCCTTCTCGCCGAAGGCGACCACGCCCTTGGCGCCGTTCAGCACCCAGCCGTCGCCGCTGCGCACGGCCGTGGTGGCGACGTTGTTGAGCTCGTAGTGGCTGCCGGGCTCGTCATGGGCCAGGGCCGCAATGGACGTGCCGCCGATGATGGCTGCCAGCTGTTCCTTTTGCGCATCGCTGCCGGCCGCGATCAGGGCCTGGCCCACGACCAGGGCGCCCAGCAGCGGCTCGGCCACCAGGCCGCGGCCCAGGCATTCGAAGACCACGCTGATGTCGAAGCCCTGGCCGCCGAAGCCGCCAGCGTCTTCCGGGAACAGCGCGCCGATGGCGCCGATGTCCGCGAACTGCCCGTACAGCAGCGGGCTGTGGCCTTCCTCGCCATAGGCGACGTGGTTGCGCGCCTCGATGGCGTACTGCTCGGAGACGAAGCGGTTGAGGCTGTCCGCCAGCATGCGGCGGTCTTCGGTGTGTTCGAAGTTCATGTTCCGTTTTCCTTGCTGCCGATCACAGGCCCAAGATCATCTTGGAGATGATGTTCTTCTGGATTTCGTTGGAGCCGCCGAAGATCGACAGCTTGCGGTAGTTGAAGTACGCGGCGGCGGCCGTGGCGGCAGCCGCGTCGCCGATGGCAGGCTGGTCGTAGCCGGCCTGCAGGGCCTCTTCGATGAAGGGCGCGGCGTAGGGTCCCATGGCGCGGCGCACCAGGGACAGGATTTCCTGGCGGATCTCGGTGCCGCGGATCTTGAGCATGGAGCTTTCGGCGCCCGGCACGCCGCCGCCGGCCACGGCGGCGATCACGCGCAGGTTGGTGGTCTTCATGTTCTCCAGGTCGATCTCGACCTTGGCCAGGCGGGCCGCGAACAGCGGGTCCTGCGTCAGCGGCTTGCCGTTGCGCAGCATGCGGCCGGCGACGGCCTTGAGCTTTTCCAGGCCGGCCACCGAGAAGCCCACGCCCGCGATGTTGGTGCGCTCGTAGGTCAGCAGGTACTTGGCGTAGGTCCAGCCCTTGTTCTCTTCGCCGACCAGGTTCTCCACGGGCACCCTGACGTCGGTGAAGAAGACTTCGTTGACCTCGTGCTCGCCGTCCAGCGTGATGATGGGGCGCACTTCCACGCCGGGCGAGTTCATGTCCACCAGCAGGAAGCTGATGCCCTGCTGCGCCTTGGCCTCGCGGTTGGTGCGCACCAGGCAGAAGATCATGTTGGCGTGCTGGCCCAGCGTGGTCCAGGTCTTCTGGCCGTTGACGATGTAGTGATCGCCATCGCGCACGGCAGACGTCTTGACCGAGGCCAGGTCCGAACCCGAACCCGGCTCCGAATAGCCCTGGCACCACCAGTCGGCGCCATTGAGGATGCGCGGCAGCCAGTGGGCCTTCTGCGCCTCGTTGCCGTACTTGATCAGGACGGGGCCCAGCATGCTCAGCCCGAAGGGCACGATGCGCGGCGTGCCCGCCAGTGCGCATTCATGCTCGAAGATGAATTTCTGCACCGCGCTCCAGCCCGGGCCGCCGTGCTGCTCGGGCCAGTGGTTGGCCAGCCAGCCGCGCTCGTTGAGGATGGCGTGCCAGCGCTCCATGTCCTGCTTGGTCAGCTGCAGGCCGTTCTTGACCTTGTGCGACAGGTCCTCGGGCAGCTTGTCCTTGAGGAAGCCGCGAACCTCGTCGCGGAAGGCCAGTTCTTCAGTCGTAAATTGCAAATCCATTGCTATTCCCCAGTAATCCGTGGCGTTGTAAGCCGTTTGCAGCCCTGAAATTGGCGTTCCCTAAGCGAGGGACGCCGAGCAAGGGCCGCCCCGCAGCAAGGGCGTCGTTCCCCTCCCGCGAAGCGAGAGAGGGGGAAGCGGCGCCAGCCGCTCAGGGGGTGCTTATTCAATAAATTTCGAACAGGCCTGCGGCGCCCATGCCACCAGCGATGCACATGGTGACCACGCCCCACTTGACTGACGCGTCCCGGGCCTTGCGGCGCCGGCCTTCCAGCAGGATGTGGCCCGCCAGGCGCGCACCCGTCATGCCGAAGGGGTGGCCGATGGAGATGGCGCCGCCGTTGACGTTCAGGCGCTCGTTGGGAATGCCCAGCTTGCGCTGGCAGTACAGGGCCTGTGAGGCGAAGGCCTCGTTGAGTTCCCACAGGTCGATGTCCTCGACCTTGAGGCCGTGGCGTGCCAGCAGCTTGGGGACCGCGAAGACGGGGCCGATGCCCATTTCGTCAGGCTCGCAGCCGGCCACGGCAAAGCCGCGGAAGGCGCCCAGCGGGGACAGGCCCAGGCGCTCGGCCTGCCTGGCTTCCATCAGCACGCAGGCCGACGATCCATCGGACAGCTGCGAGGCATTGCCGGCCGTGATGAACTGGTCCGGGCCCTTGACGGGTTCCAGCTTGGCCAGGCCTTCCAACGTGGTGGAGGCGCGGTTGCAGTTGTCCTTGGTGGCGACCACGTCGCGGTAGGTAATCTCGCCCGTATCCTTGTTCTTCTCGGCCATGCGCGTGGCGCAGGCAATGATTTCGTCCTTGAACAGGTCGGCGGCCTGGGCGGCGGCCGTGCGCTGCTGGCTTTGCAGCGAGAAGGCGTCCTGGTCCTCGCGGCTGATGCCGTAGCGGCGCGCCACGATGTCGGCCGTGTCGATCATGGCCATGTACAGCGCGGGCTTGTGCTCGACCAGCCAGGGGTCCATGTCGGTGGGCAGGTTGTTGCCGGGGCGGATGCCCGAGATGGTCTCGATGCCGCCGGCCAGCATGGCGTCCACGCCCTCGGCCACGATGCGGCCCGCCGCGATGGCGATGGACTGCAGGCCCGAGGCGCAAAAGCGCGTGATGGTCGTGCCCGCGATGGACAGGGGCAGCTCGGCGCGCAGCACGGTCTGGCGGCCCAGGTTGCGGCCCTGGAAGCCGTCGGGGTTGCCGCAGCCCAGGATCAGGTCCTCGATCATGGCCGGGTCGATGCCCGAGCGCTCGACCGCGGCCTTGACCGAGAAGGCCGCCAGCTGGGCGGCGGGCGTGACGTTGAACTCGCCGCGGTGCGACTTGGTCAGGGGCGTGCGGGCAGTGGAAACGATGACGGCTTCGCGCATGGTCGGTCCTTGCTTGTCTCTTGGGAATTTCTATTACTTGTTGCCGGCGCGGCCCAGTCGGGGACACCGAGGAAGGGCCTACGCCGGCCGCGCCACCCCACACCGAGGGTGTCGTCCCCCTCCCGCGTAGCGAGAGAGGGGGAAGCCGCGCAGCGGCTCAGGGGGGGATCAGTTACGCTGCCTTGTTCAGGCTTTCGAAATCGCGGCCTTCTGCCACGAGCTTTTCGAGCAGGGGAGCGGGCTTCCAGAACAGCGCGTCTTCCTTGGCGAATTCGCGGATGTCGGCCAGCACCTTGTCCAGACCTTGCATGTCGGCCCACTTCATGGGGCCGCCACGAAAGCGCGGGAAGCCGTAGCCGGACAGGAAGGTCACGTCCACGTCCAGCGGGCGCAGGGCAATGCCCTCCTCCACCACCTTGGCGCCTTCGTTGACCATGGCGGCCATGTAGCGGCGCATGATTTCCTCAGGGGTGAATTGGCGCGGCGTCACGCCCTTCTTGGCGCGCTCGGCATCGACGATGGCCAGCACTTCGGGGTCGGGCTGGCCGACGCGTGCGCCCTGCGGGTAGAGGTAGAAGCCACGGCCCGTCTTCTGGCCGAACCAGCCGCGCTCGCAGACGCGGTCGGCCACTTCGACGTAGCGGGCCTTGGGATCGCGCGTGGCAGCGCGCCGCTTGCGCGTGGCCCAGCCGATGTCGCCGCCGGCCAGGTCGGTGACCTGGAACGGGCCCATCGGGTAGCCGAAGCCGCGCACGGCCTCGTCGATCTCGTAGGGGCTGGCGCCGTCTTCCATGATGTAGTCGGCAGCCTGCTTGTAGACGGCCAGGATGCGGTTGCCGATGAAGCCGTCGCAGACGCCGGCACGCACGGGCACCTTCTTCATGCGCTTGGCCAGCTCGAAGGCCGTGGTCACCACATCGGGCGCCACCTTGGCGGGCACCACGATCTCCAGCAGCTTCATGATGTTGGCGGGGCTGAAGAAGTGCAGGCCGATCACGTCCTGCGGGCGCGAGGTGGCAGCGGCAATGGCGTCGATGTCCAGGTAGGAGGTGTTGGTGGCCAGCACGGCGCCAGGCTTGCAGACGCGGTCCAGTTCCTTGAACACGGCCTTCTTGACCTCGAGGTCCTCGAACACGGCCTCGATCACCAGGTCCACATCCTTGATGTCGTCATAGGAGGTGCTGGGCGTGTAGCGCGCCATGACGGCGGCCTTGGCCTCCTCGGTCATGCGGCCCTTGGCGATCAGGCCGTTGTAGACCTTCTCCACATTGGCCTGGCCGCGCGCGATGGACTCGGCGTCGCGCTCGATCATGGTCACGGTGAGGCCCGCGTCCAGCGCGGACACCGTGATGCCGGCGCCCATGGTGCCGCCGCCGATGACGGCGATCTTGGCAAAGTGGCGCGGCGCGGCAGCCTTGGCCTCGGGAATCTTGGCGGTTTCGCGCTCGGCGAAGAAGGCGTGGATCAGGCCGGCGCGCTGCGGGCTGTTCAGGCACTCCACGAACAGGGCGCGCTCCTTGGCGATGCCTTCGTCGAAGGGCAGCTCCACGGCGGCGCGCACGCATTCCACGATCTTCAGCGGCGAGAACAGGCCGCGGCTCTTCTTGGCGGTCTCTGCGGCCAGCGCGTCGAGCTCGGCCAGGGCAGCAGCCTTGTCGGCGATTTCAATGTCACGCGTGCGGCGCGGCGCGGTATTGGTTGCCAGCAGCTCATTGGCGTAGGCCAGGCCTGCGGCCGTGGCGTCGGTGCCGTCCACCAGCTTGTCCACCAGGCCGGCAGCCAGCGCGGCCTTGGCCGACAGGTGCTTGCCGCTGAGCATGAGGTCGGCGGCCGCCTTCACGCCCATCAGGCGCGGTGCGCGCTGCGTGCCGCCAGCGCCGGGCAGCAGGCCCAGGTTGACTTCGGGCAGGCCGAGCTTGGCAGCCGGCAAAGCCAGGCGATAGTGGGCCGACATGGCCACTTCCAGGCCGCCGCCCAGGGCCGGGCCATGGATGGCGGCGACCACGATCTTGTCGGAGGCTTCGAGACGATTGAGCACCTCGGGCAGCGAGGGCGGCATGGCGGGCTTGCCGAATTCGCGGATGTCTGCTCCGGCGATGAAGGCCTTGCCCTCACCCACGATGAGCACGGCCTTGACGGCGGCATCCGATTCGGCCTGCTCCACGGCAGCCAGCAGGCCGGCGCGCACGGCCTGGCCCAGGGCATTCACGGGGGGGTTGTTGATGCTGACCACCAGCACGGCGCCGTCAAGGCGGGTCTGGACCACGGAAGCCTGGGCTTGTTCGCTCATCTGCATGTCTCCGAACTTGGGTTTTCCACTCAAAACATCCATTCTTGCCACGACAATGGTTCTTTACAATCCCATGAATGATTGACAGACTGTAAAAACGTATTTGACAGTGTTGAACACCCCCTGAGGCGCTTGCGCGCCTTCCCCCTCTCTGCTTGCTTCGCAAGGGAGGGGACGACAGCCTCGGTGCGGGGCGGCGCGGCCGGCGTAGGCCCTTCCTCGCTGCCCCTGGCTTTGGAGCGCGCCAGTTTCATAGGCTGTGGGCGAAGCAAAGTATCTGGACATACCTATGGATCTGAACTCGCTGACCCTGCTGGTGGAAATCATCGATAGCGGCAATCTGAGCCAGGCGGCGCGCAAGCTGAAGATGACGCGGGCCAATGTGAGCTATCACCTGACGCAGCTGGAAAAATCGGTGGGGGTGCAGCTGGTGCGGCGCACCACGCGGCGCGTGGAACCGACCGAGGTGGGGCTGCGGATGTACGAGCATGGCCGCGCGATCCAGAACGAGATGATGTCGGCGCGCGAGACGATCACGTCGCTGGGCCAGGGGATGGCAGGGCGCGTGGGGCTGAGCGTGCCCAGCGGCTATGGACAGATCGTGATGAGCGACTGGCTGATCGAGTTCAAGCGGCTGTATCCGGCCATCGTGCTGGATGTGCTGTTCGAGAACCGGGCCGACCATTTGCGCGACGAGGTGGACATCGCCATCCGCGTGATCCAGGAGCCGCCGCTGTCGGTGATTGCGCGCAGCCTGGGCAATGTGCACTACGTGGCCTGCGCCTCACGCGAGTATGCGCAGCAGCACGGCCTGCCCACCACGCTCTACGAGCTGCGCAACAGCCCGCTGATCACGGCCGGCGTGATGGGCCGCCAGCTGCGCCTGTCGGCCTACCAGGGAACGGACCGCCAGGAGGTGCTGCTGGCGCCGACCATGATCTCCGAGCACTTCCCCTTCCTGCGCCAGGGCATTCTGGCGGGCCTGGGCGTGGGCCTGGTGCCCGACTACGTGGTGCAGGACAAGGTGGCCAGCGGCGAGGTGGTGCTGACCCTGCAGGAGTACCGCCTGAGCATCTTCGGCACCCACATGTACCTGCTGTACCTGCCCGACCGCCACCAGACGCGGGCCGTGCGCACCTGCATCGACTTCCTGCTGGCCAAGGCCGGCCAGGGTGGCAGCGGCAGCGCCGACGCCGCCGCCACCTGACTCAGCGGCGATACCAGCCGCCGGGACGCTGGTACCAGCCGCGCGGCCCATGGTCCCAGCGGTGCGGGCGCCAGGCATAGCCGGGATGCGGCGGCGCCGCCCAATAACCAGGACGCCAGGCATAACGGCCGCCACCCCAGCCCCAGGAGCCTCCGATCCAGACATGGACCGGCGAGGGAGCGACCGGAATGACCTCGGTCTGCACCGGCGGCGGCGCCATGGGCGCATAGACCACCTCGCCCGAAGGACCTACGGGATAGGCAGGCGCCACCACGCAGCCGGTCAACGCCACCACAGCGGCAGCCAGGACCAGGGCCGGAACCAGGCGACGGCCCGGCGTTTGAATGAATACAGGCTTCACGATGCACTCCTGGCCGCGCTTAGTACGGCCATGCAGATACAACGAAAAAGCCCCTGCCGGTTGTTGACAGGGGCTTGTGAAGCCTGGGTAAAGATCAAGTCTGGCTGTACGTGGGGTTGAGACGGGCCCTACATCCAAGGGTTCAAGACGCGCACTCCATGAACTTGGAACGGCTCGAAGTCCTTGATGTTGCGGGTGACCACGCACAAGCCATGCACCTTCGCCGTGGCCGCGATCAGGCTGTCGGCCAGCGGCCGCGGCGCAGGCACGTGGTAGGCCGCGTTTTCCATGGCCACCATCGCATCCACTGGCAGTACACGCCCCTGAAAGGCCGTGAACACGCGCTCCACCAGCCAGCGGCGCAGCACCTGCCCGGCAATCGGGTCTTGCCGGGCTTTCAACTGCACGCCTTTCTCCAGCTCCATCAGCGTGATCGCGCTGATGAAAAGGGACTCGGCCGCGACCGATTGCGCCCAGGCCACAACGCCATCGTTCGCGCGGCCCGACGATGCCTTGCGCAGTTCGGAAACGACGTTGGAGTCCACCAGATACATCAGGACAGGTCCACGGCGCGCGGCAAATCCTTCGCGCGCTCAATGTCGAAATCGATATCGGCGGCCTCGGGCATAGCCAGCAATTGAAGAATGTTCCGGGTCTGCCCCGACAGTTCACGGAATTTCTCAATGCTCATCAGCACGTGGGCAGGTTGCCCCCGGTCCAGGATGTAGACCACGTCATCACCACTGGCCGCTTTCTTGGCAGCGGAAACATGCTGGTTGAATTCACGGCTGCTGAAGGTCGAAATCTGCATGACGCACCTCCGTCAAAGAAAATGCTTGTACGTTACTACATTCGCAAAAATGGAGTACCGGACAAGCATTTCTGATGGGGCTTCGGGAAGCGGAGCCCAGTCAATGACCGGGCCCCACTGGACAGGCTCCAGCGTGTCGAACCTGATCCTGAATCAGAGGTTCTGCGCGTTTTGCAGCGCGGCAATGCGCTCTTCGATCGGCGGGTGGGTCGAGAACAGCTTGCCGATGCCACCGGCAATGCCCATGGCGGCCACGCTCTTGGGCAGCTCGCCGGGGTGCATGCCGCCCAGGCGGGCCAGGGCGTTCATCATGGGCTGCTTGCGGCCCATGAGCTGGGCGGCGCCCGCGTCGGCGCGGAATTCGCGCTGGCGCGAGAACCAGGCCACGATGATGGCGGCCAGGAAGCCCAGCACGATGTCCAGCACGATGGTGGTCACGTAGTAGCCGATGCCGGGGCCCGAGCTGCTTTCGTCGTTCTTGCGCAGGAAGCTGTCCACGGCATAGCCGATGACGCGCGACAGGAAGACCACGAAGGTGTTCATCACGCCCTGGATCAGGGTCATGGTCACCATGTCGCCATTGGCGATGTGGGCGACCTCGTGGCCGATCACGGCCTCCACCTCTTCGCGCGTCATGCCTTCCAGCAGGCCCGTGGACACGGCCACCAGGGCCGAGTTCTTGAAGGCGCCGGTGGCGAAGGCATTGGGCTCGCCCTCGTAGATGCCGACTTCGGGCATGCCGATGCCGGCACGGTCGGCGAAGCCGCGCACGGTGTTGACGATCCAGGCCTCATCGGCGTTGCGCGGCTCGTTGATCACGTGCACGCCCGAGCTCCACTTGGCCAGCGGCTTGGAGATCAGCAGCGAGATGATGGCGCCGCCAAAGCCCATGATGAAGGCGAAGCCCAGCAGGGCCCCGAGGTTCAGGCCATTGGAGGTCAGGAAGCGATTGACGCCCAGCAGGCTGGCGACGATGCCCAGCACCACCACGACGGCGACGTTGGTCAATAGAAAAAGTGCGATGCGTTTCATCAGTGGGTTCTCCACAAAGTGGGGAAAGGGGGAAGAATCTGGGCCCTGCAGCGTTGAAAAGTGAGGGCCGCACCGGCTGTTTTCAAGCCGGGTCCTGCGCCGTTGTCATTCCTTGTTGTGATGCTTGTACGGAACGGGGCGCCCGGAACACGAGAGAGTCATCATAGAAGGAAAAGTTCTCGTTTTCGCGCCACCAGCCGGGCACGCCCAGCACCGGCAAGGGCGCAAAAGGCTTGGCCGCCAGCGTGTCCGGCTCCAGCCAGGCGCTGGCGGCCAGCCAGGCGTCGATATCCGCTGCGCCAGAAGCCGGCGTGGCGCCTGCACCATCCGTGTGCACGCACAGCACATGGGCCGTGATGGGCTTGCGCGGCTGCACCAGCTTTTCCAGCAGCGCATGGCCTATGGGCAGCAGCCTGGCCTGGCGCCATAGTGCGCGCTGCTCCACGAAGAGCTGGTGCCAGCGCCGGTGGCGCAGCGCCTCGCACAGCGCGGCCGGCGCCAGCAGCAGGGCGCCGTTCTCGTCCAGCACGGTGACGGCATCGCGCAGCGGCCCGCGCTGCGCGCCCACGCCCGCCTGGGCAATGGCGCCGGCCTGCAGGGCATTGCAGCGCTGCTTGAGCGCGGGCCAGCGCAGCCAGATCAGGCCGTTGAAGAAGTCATGCAGGTTGTCGCGCGTGGGGATGCAGCGCGTCTCGAAGATGAATTGCTCGTAGGCCATGCCTTCGGGCAGGTCGTGCTGGGACACAAAGCGCCAGGGCAGCGCCTGTGCGTCGGCCAGTGACTGCAAGGCCTGCCAGACCGGCCGGCCCTGCGCCACCTGCAGACAAGCCGCCCTGCCCTGCGTTTGCAGCCCCTGCAGCCAGGGCGCATTCCAGTCGATGGGAAACGTCAATTGCCGGACGGCCTGGACTGCGCCTTGGCCAGGCGCTTGTCGCGCACGGCCACGCGCGAGGTGCCTTCGTCGCGCATCTCGAAGGCCTGCGTGGCCGCCAGCAGCTTGGTGAGCGTGGCATAGCCGTAGTTGCGCGCATCGAACGAGGCCTTGTTGCCGATCTGCGCGCCCACGGCGCCCACATGGGCCCAGCCGCTTTCGTCCTGCGTGGCGTTGACGGCGCTGCGCAGCATGTTCAGCAGGCGCGTGTCCTGGCGCAGCTCCTGCGAGGGAACGCGCAGGCGGGGGCGCTGCGGCTCGGGAACGGACAAGGAGGCAGGTGCCTGCTCGGACTGGGCCGGCGCGCGTTCCTTGCCGGCACCGTTGGGCGGCTGGGGCGCGGCGGCGGCCGATGCAGCCACGGGCGGCACCGCCGCCTGGCCTGCCTCATGCGCGGCGTCCTGGCCATTGCCGTTGGCTGGCGCCGCCTCGCCCAGCGCTTCCAGGTACAGGAAGCGCGAGCAGGCATTGACGAAGGGTTGGGGTGTCTGCGCCATGCCGAAGCCGTAGACGGCCGCGCCCTTGGAGCGCAGGTGCATCACCAGCGGGGTGAAGTCGGCGTCGGAGGAGACGATGCCGAAGGCGTCGGGCCGCTCGGTGTAGAGCAGTTCCATGGCGTCCACGGTCATCGCCATGTCGGTGGCGTTCTTGTGCTTGGAGTAGTCGAACTGCTGCATGGGCCGCAGTGCGAAATCGAGCAGCTTGCGCTGCCAGCCGCTGAGCGAATGCTTGGTCCAGTTGCCGTAGGCGCGGCGGATGTCGATGACGCCGAAGGTCGACAGCTCGGTCAGGATCTCGTCGATCATCTCGGCCGGCGCGTTGTCGGCGTCGATCAGCAGGGCGATGCGCGGTTGCGGCTCAGGCATGGCAATCCTCTGGCGGGTGGCAGTCCCGCCAGCTTAAACCAGCTTCCAGGGCAGGGCTTCGCCGGAGCGCAGCGGCTTCAGTTGCGCCTCGCCGAAGGCGAAGCTGTCCGGCGGCGTCCAGCTCTCGCGCACCAGGGTGATCTTGCCGGTGTTGCGCGGCAGGC
Source organism: Delftia sp. WSY_22 (assembly GCF_043104185.1). Classification (NCBI taxonomy): domain Bacteria; kingdom Pseudomonadati; phylum Pseudomonadota; class Betaproteobacteria; order Burkholderiales; family Comamonadaceae; genus Delftia; species Delftia sp. WSY_22. The sequence continues at coordinate 647,556 of NZ_JBICKN010000007.1, read as the reverse complement.
TGTAGAAGTCCGGGCCGTTGAAGCTGGCGAAGGCTTCGAGCTTGTCCAGCGCGCCGGCATTGTCGAAGGCCTCGGCATACATCTCGATGGCGGCGTGGGCGCTGTAGCAGCCCGCGCAGCCCGTGGCGTGTTCCTTGAGATGGGCCGCGTGCGGCGCGCTGTCCGTGCCCAGGAAGAACTTGGGCAGGCCGCTGGTGGCCGCCTCGACCAGGGCCAGGCGGTGCGTCTCGCGCTTGAGCACGGGCAGGCAGTAGTAGTGGGGACGGATGCCGCCCGTGAAGATGGCATTGCGGTTGAACAGCAGATGCTGGGGCGTGATGGTGGCGCCCACGAAGCGGTCGGCCTCGGTCACGTACTGGGCGGCTTCGCGCGTGGTGATGTGTTCGAAGACGATCTTGAGTTCGGGGAAGTCGCGGCGCAGCGGGATCAGGTGCTGGTCGATGAAGGCGGCCTCGCGGTCGAACAGGTCGATGTCGCTGCTGGTGACTTCGCCGTGCACCAGCAGCAGCAGGCCTTCGCGCTGCATGGCTTGCAGCGTGGGGTAGATCTTGCGCAGGTCGGTGACGCCGTGGTCGCTGTTGGTGGTGGCGCCAGCCGGGTAGAGCTTGCAGGCCACGACGCCGGCCGCCTTGGCGCGCACGATTTCCTCGGGCGGCAGGTTGTCGGTGAGGTACAGCGTCATCAGCGGCTCGAAGGCCATGCCCTCGGGCACGGCCGAGAGGATGCGCTGCTTGTACTCCAGCGCCTGCTCGGCAGTGGTCACCGGCGGCTTGAGGTTGGGCATGATGATGGCGCGCGCAAACTGCGCGGCCGTATGCGGCACCACGCTGCGCATGGCTTCGCCATCGCGCACGTGCAGGTGCCAGTCATCGGGACGGGTGATCGTGAGGGTGTCGGTGGAGGCGGTCATGGTGCGCTATTGTCCCATTGCCGGGCCGGCTGCGGCCGCGCGCCCCAGGCCGGCAAGATCGACCAGCGTCAGCCGCCCATAGGCGGCCTGCAGCAGGCCGCGCTGCTCCAGCAGGCGCAGCTCCTTGTTGATGGTCTGGCGCGAGACCGACAGCATGGCGGCCAGGTCGCTCTGCGAGATGCGCAGCACCACGCCCTGCCCGTCGGGCGCGGGCTGGCCATGCGTGGGGGCCAGCCGCGCCAGCAGCTCGGCCACGCGGTTGTCGATGTTGCTGAAGGCGTGGCGCTGCTGGACGACGATCAGCTCGTGCATGCGTGCCAGCACCAGCAGGCAGATGTCCTTCCACAGCAGCGGATGGGCATCGAGCAGTGCCAGGAAAGACTCGCCGGGGATCTCCACCAGCACGGTGGGCTGGTGCGCGTGGTAGTCGTAGACGAATTGCGTGTGCTCCAGCAGCCGCGCCAGGCCCACGATATCGCCCGCGCTGTGCATGGACAGCACGAAGCGCGAGCCCGTGGCGTCCACGCCGCCCACTTCCACGCAGCCCGAAGCCACCACCAGCACCTCGCGCCGCTTGGGGTCGGCGGCGCGCACCTGCTGGTGGCGCTCGTAGCGGCCCAGGCGGGACAGCGCCGTCAGCTCATCGAGCACCTCGGGCGGCCAGTTGCGCAGCATGCGGCACAGGCCCAGGGCGCGGCGGATCAGCGCCGAAGGGTCGGCCACGGGAGCAGGCTTGGAGCGCATGGTTCTCTCACGATGTCGAAGGCCCCGGGTTAGTCCGGTGCCCATGTACCGCCATTTGTCAATGGCTTGACAGAGTGCATCCCCTGTCGCTCGGGATAGTAGCAAGCAAGCCACCGGGCAAAGCATCCGGGGCGCTACCAAGGAGACAAGTTCGTGAAGCACAAGCATTGGCTGGCCGCCGGCGGCATGGCGGCCCTGGGCACGTCCGCGTGGGCCCAGGGCAGCGTGGAGATGTTCGGCATCGTCGACGTCCACATCAACAGCGCAAGGTCGGGCGCCACGCGCCTGAGCCGGCTGGAGGACGGGGGCAGCGCGGCATCGCGCATCGGCTTTCGCGGCAGCGAGGACCTGGGCGGCGGCCTGCGTGCCCAGTTCATGCTGGAGGCCGGCGTGGCGCCGGACACGGGCCTGGGCACCATTCCCGGCCCGGGCCTGGCCTTCACGCGCCAGGCCTGGGTGGGGCTGAACAGCGGCTGGGGCGCCGTGGAGATGGGCCGCATGTACACGCCCATGTTCGGCGCGCTGTTCCGGGCCGATCCGCTGGGCATGAACGCGCTGTTTTCCTCGCTGAACCTGGTGTCGGCCACCGATGCCCAGGCCGGCCTGCGGCCGTTTGCGGCGCGGGCCAACAACCTGGTGCGCTACCGCACGCCGGCAGGCCAGCCCTGGCTGGCGGACCTGGCCTATTCCTTCGGCGAAGCGGCTTCACCGAACAGCAGCAACGGCCGCCTCTACGGCGCCACGCTGGGCTGGAACCAGAAGCCCTGGTTCCTGGCCTACAGCTTCCAGAAGTCCGTGGAAGGCAGCGCCGCCGCACCTGTGGCCGCGCCCGCCACCAGCCAGTACCAGGCGTTGTCGGCCAGCTGGGAAGCCCTGAATGGGCTGCGCCTGACGGGCAACTACGTCATCAACCGCGTGGACCGCGCCGGCACACCCAAGGCGAAGCTGGCGCAGCTGGGCGCCGATTGGAGCGTGGATGCGCGCTCCAAGCTGCTGGTCTCGGTGGCGCGGCGCGAGGTGGGCGGCACGGACCGCGCCCAAAACACCTGGACGCTGGGCTACGACTACGCGCTGAGCAAGCGCACCGTGCTCTACGCACGCTGGCTGCAGCTGGGCAACGCGGCCAATGCATCGGCCGCCATCGCCAACGTGCCGGTGGCCGCCCACAGCGGCGACGGCGTGCGGTCCCTGGCGCTGGGCGTGCGCCACAACTTCTGAGGGACACCCATGACCGACAGCCATTGCTTCGACACTTCCCGGCTCGACGCGCTGTTCGCGCCGCGCTCCATCGCCGTGGTCGGCGCCTCGGACCAGGCCAGCAAGATCGGCGGCATTCCGCTGGACTACCTGCTGCGCTTCGGCTACGGCGGTGCGCTGTATGCGGTGAACCCGCGCGCCAGCCGCGTGCAGGGCCTGCCCGCGCACGAGCGGCTGGCCGCCATCGGCGCGCCGGTGGACCTGGCCATCGTCGCGGTGCCGCAGTCGCAGGTGGCCGGCGTGCTGGAGGATGCGGCCGCTGCGCGCGTGCAGTCCATGGTGCTGTTTTCCTCGGGCTATGCCGAGACCGGCTCCGACGGCACGGCCGCCCAGCAGGCGCTGGCGCGGCGCGCGCAGGAGGCGGGCATACGCCTCATCGGCCCGAACTGCCTGGGCTTCATGCGGCCCGGCCACCAGGTCTACGCCACGTTCTCGCCCGCGCCGGGCGGCGGGCTGGTGCGGCCCGGGCGCATCGGCATGGTCAGCCAGTCGGGCGCCTTCGGTGCCTATGCCTACAGCCTGGCGCGCGAGCGCGGGCTGGGCCTGTCGCTGTGGGCCACCACGGGCAACGAGGCCGATGTGCAGCTGGCCGATGGCCTGGCCTGGCTGGCCCAGGACCCCGAGACCGACGTGATCATGGCCTACATGGAAGGCTGCCGCGACGGCCCCCGGCTGCGCGCGGCCCTGGCCCTGGCGCAGGAGCGTGGCAAGCCCGTGGTCATGTGCAAGGTGGGCACCAGCGCCCTGGGCGCGGCCGCCGCCGCATCGCACACCGCCTCGCTGGCGGGCAACGATGCCGTCTATGACGCGGTGTTCCGCCGCTACGGCGTGCTGCGCGCGCATTCCATCACGGACTTCTTCGCGCTGGCGGCCAGTGCCTCCATCGCGCGGGCTCCCAAGGGGCGGTCCATCGGACTGTTCACGGTCTCGGGCGGCGTGGGCGCCATGATGGCCGACGACGCCAGCGCAGCCGGCCTGGACGTGGCACCGCTGTCCGATGCGGCCCAGCGCCAGCTGCGCGAATGGGTGCCGTTTGCCGCGCCGCGCAACCCCGTGGACATCACGGGCCAGGTCACCAACGACATGACGCTGCTGGAGCGCAGCGCCCGCCTGATGCTGGCCGACCGGCAGTTCGACAGCTGGCTGGGCTTCTTCGCGGCAGGCGGCCTGTCCGACGCCTTCTGGCCCGTGCTGCAAAGCCTGGTGCAGACGCTGCGCACCCACCATCCGGACACCCTGCTGGCCGTCAGCACGCTGTGCCCGCCCGAGCGCCGCGATGCGCTGGAGGCGCTGGGCTGCCTGGTGTTTGCCGACCCGGGCGCGGCCATACGCTGCATTGGCGCGCTGGCCCGCCTGCATGAAACACCGCAGGCTCTGCCCGCGATGGCCGATGCAGGCAGCGCACTGCACCTGCCGGCGGGCACGCTGTCGGAGCAGCGCAGCATGGCCCTGCTGGCCGAGGCCGGCGTGCCCGTGGTGCCGCACCGGCTGGTGCGCACGGCGGCCGAGGCAGCGCAGGCCGCGCAGGAGATGGGCGGACGCATTGCCCTCAAGGTCTGCAGCGATGCCATCGCCCACAAGTCCGACGTGGGCGGCGTGGCACTGAACCTGGCGGATGCGGCCGGCGCCCAGGCCGCCTTCGACCGCATCCTGGCCAATGCGCGCCAGGCCCGGCCCGATGCGCACATCGACGGCGCGCTGGCCGCCCCCATGGTGCAGGGCGGCGTGGAGTGCATCGCCGGCGTGCACCGCGATCCGGTGTTCGGCCCGGTGCTGATGTTCGGGCTGGGCGGCATCCATGCCGAGATCCTGCGCGATGTCTCGCTGCGCCTGCTGCCCATCACGCGCGACGACGCGCTGGCCATGGTGCGCGAGCTGCGGGCCTTTGCCGTGCTGGACGGCGCCCGCGGCCGCCCCCGCGTGGACCTGGACAGCATTGCCGACACGCTGTGCGCCCTGGCCGGCTTTGCGCAGCGCGCAGGCGCCACGCTGGAAAGCGCCGAGATCAATCCCCTGATCGCCCGCCCGCGCGCGGACGGCGGCTGCGTGGCCGTCGATGCGCTGGTCATCGGCAGGGAGGCTGCATGAAAGCCAATGCCCATTCCATCGCCCGCCCGGAGGCCACCATGAACACACCCCTGCTGCGCACCGCCGCACTGACCTGCCTTGCCCTGGCCTGCAGCGCCGCGCCGGCCCAGGACGGCTATCCCGCCCGGCCCGTGCGCATCGTCGTGCAATACCAGGCCGGCGGCTCCACCGACACCGTGGCGCGCATCCTGGCCGAGGGCCTGGCCAAGCGCCTGGGCCAGCCCGTGGTGGTGGACAACCGCAGCGGCGCGGGCGGCATCATCGGCACCGAGCATGTGGCCAAGAGCGCGCCCGACGGCCACACCCTGCTGCTGACCGTGCCCGGGCCCATCACGGCCAACCTGGTGCTCTACAAGAAGCTGCCCTACGACCCGCGCACCGAGCTGCGCATGGTCTCGGACGTGGTCTCGCCCTCCATGGTGATGGCCGTCAACCCGGCCGTGCCGGCCAGGGACTTCAAGGGACTGGTCGAGGCCGTGCGCCAGTCGCCGGGCAAGTACGCCATGGGTTCCTGGGGCGCGGGCACGCAGCCGCACCAGGTCCAGGTCTTCATGGACAAGGCCTACGGCCTGCAGTCGCTGCACGTGGCCTACAAGGGCGAGGGGCCCATGTCCATCGACCTGATCAGCGGCGTGATCCAGATGACACTGGGCTCGGCCGCCACGCTCAAGCCCTTCATCGACGCCGGCAAGCTGCGCGCCCTGGCCGTGGCCGGACCGCGCCGCAGCAAGGCCCTGCCCGATGTGCCCACCTTTGCCGAGCAGGGCTACCGCGAGCCCGTGTATGCCATCACGGGATCGATCTCGCTGATGGCGCCCGCACGCACGCCCGATGCCATCGTCGAACGCCTGGGCCGCGAGGTCGCCGCCGTGATGCGCGAGCCCCAGGTGCGCCAGCGTGTCGAGGCGCTGGGCCTGGAGGCCCAGGGCAACAGCCCGGCCGAGGCCAGCGCCGCCTACGCCGCCTTTTTGCCCGTGGCGCTGGACCTGGCGCGCTCCACGGGCGTGACCCTCGACTGACCCCCTCATCCCCTGAAGAAAACAATGGACATGAACCCGACCCCTCCCTCCCTGCCCGAAGTCCGCCGCGCCCTGGCGCGCTCCATCGGCCTGGCCGCCTTTGTCTACGGCTATCCGCTGATAGAGACCTACCGCACCTGCCGCCTGCAGACCGATGCCGGCGCCGCACGTGCCACCGGTTTGGGCCTGGACATGCGCGGCGACTTCGACACGCTGCACCACAGCCAGCGCCCCTCCACCCATGAGGACCGCGACGTGGTCACGCCCGCCAACGACCTGCTGTACTCGCTGGCCTGGATCCACCTGGCCGACGGCCCGCGCCTGCTGACCGTGCCCTCCAGCGCCGCACATCCGGGCCGCTATTTCGTGCTGGCCCTGTACGACGCCTATACCGAGAATTTCGAGAACCTGGGCCCGCGCAACTGCGCGCCCGAAGGCGAGACCGTGGTCCTGGTCGGGCCGGGCGGCCAGGTGCCGGAACACCTGGCCGGCCACCGTCTGGTGCACTGCCCCAGCAACCTGGTCTGGCTGATCGGCCGCACCGTGGTGGGCGATGCGCCCGACTGGCCTGCAGCCCGCGCACTGCAGGCCGACATCCGGCTGGAGCCCGCGCCGGGCGTGCCGAAAGGAGGCCGCCCGGCCGCCGTCACGAACTGGGTCGGCCCGCCCGTGGACGCCATGGCGGCCGCCTTCGAGAACCAGGAGCCTGCGGCCGAGGTTGCGCCGCGCTTTTTCACCAACCTCTGCCATGCACTGGCCGAGGCGCCCGGACGCAAGGAGGACCAGGGGCTGCTGGCCTGGTTCGGCCAGGCCGGCCTGGTGGCCAGCGCCCACATGGCGTGGGAGCAGCTGGAGGAGCCCGTGCGCGAAGGCCTGACCGAGGGCTTTGCCGACGGCGTGTGCACCGTGGCCGCCATGGGGCGCAACCGCCGTCCCCGGCCCTGGACCATGACGCCGTCCACCGGCCGCTACGGCAGCGAGTACCTCGGCCGCGCACGCACCGCCTACCTGGGCCTGGGCGCGCTGGCCACCAGCGAGGCCATCTACGCGGCCGCCCACCACGACGCAGGCCTGCAGCCGCTGGACGGCAGCCAGCGCTATGTGCTGCGCTTCGATGCCGCCGACATGCCGCCGGCCGACGCCTTCTGGTCCGTCACGCTGTACGACGCCGACCGCTTTCTCTACGGCAACGAGATCGGCCGCCACTCCATCGGCGACCGCACGCCGGGACTGCTGCGCGAGGCCGACGGCAGCCTGCAGATCGATCTGGGCCATGCCCGGCCGGCACAGGGCGCAGCCAACTGGCTGCCCACGCCGCACGGGCGCTTCTACCTCATCCTGCGCATGTACCACCCGCAGGCAGGCGCGCACCAATGGCCTGTTCCGCCCCTGCAGCCCGTGGCCGCATGAGACACGCCATGGACCTGAGCACCCTGGCCGAAGAGGCCGTCATCCACACCTGCCCGCTGTACGAGATGCGCCGCATGCGCGCGGCCACCTCGCCCCGGCGCAATGCGGCCGGCGAGGCCGCGACCGCACCGCTGCGCTGGTGCAACCAGTTCGTGCATGCGCGCCAGCTGCTGCGCGCCGGCACCAGCCGCGTGGTCACGCCCAACAACGACACGCTCTACACCAACGCCTGGCTGGACCTGGGCGCCGGGCCACTGGTGATCGACGTGCCCGACACGGCGGGCCGCTACTACGTGCTGGGCCTGCTGGACTTCTTCACCAACCCCTTCGCCCACCTGGGCCAGCGCCTGACGGGCACGGCTGCGCGCTCCTTCCTGGTCACGCCGCCGGGCTGGCAGGGGGCGCTGCCGCCACCGTTCGATGCGCCCGGCGCACACATTGCCGCGCCCACGCCCTGGCTGTGGGTGATAGGCCGCATCCTGGTCGATGGCGAGCATGACCTGCCCGCCGTGCACGCGCTGCAGGACGGCTTTGCGGTGCGCCCGCTGGCCGACTGGCAGGCGGGCACGCCCTCGCAGGCCCGTGCCTTCGACCCGGACTGCGATCCCCAGGCCCCGCCAAATGCCGAGCACTATGCAGCCCAGGTGAATGCCGCCTTGCGCGACAACCCGCCGCCGGCGGGGCATGCCGCACGGGTCGCGCGCTTTGCGGCCGTGGGCCTGGGCGCCGGGCTGGGCGCACCCGATGCGCAACAGCAAGCCGCACTGCAGCGCGCACTGGACAGCGTGCTGCCCCGGCTGCGCGCGGCCAGCACGGGCCGGCGCCTGGACTCGGGCTGGGAACTCCCCGCCCTGGTCGAAGGCAGTTTTGGCGACGACTTCCAGGCCCGCGCCGAAATTGCGCTCAAGTACATCGGCATGCTGGAAAGCCGCGAGGCCATCTACCCGCTGGCCTGGCATGACGCCCAGGGCCTGCCCCTGCACGGCAGCCGCCGCTACCGGCTTCGCTTTGCACCAGGCGCGCTGCCGCCCGTGCAGGCCTTCTGGTCCCTGACCCTCTACGGCGCCCACGACTGCATGCTGGTGGACAACCCCATCGACCGCTATGCCATCGGCGACCGCACGCCGGGCCTGCGCCCCGACGCTGATGGCGATGGCGATGGCGATGGCGGGTTGACTATCCACATCAGCCACGCGCCACCGGCCAGCGAAGACCACCGCGCCAACTGGCTCCCCGCGCCGCGCGAAGGCTTTTACCTGTGCCTGCGCGCCTACATGCCCCAACCCGAACTGCTGGACGGCCGCTACGCCCTGCCCCCCATCGAACCAGACCCGGAGACCCCATGAACGCCAGAGACGACGACAAGCCCTTCTTGCTGGTGGGCACCGGCAGCGAAACCGTGGCGCCGGGCCTGCACATACTGCGCGGCCAGGGCCAGTCCTTCGTGGCCGAGACCGACGCGGGCCTGGTGGTGATCGACGCCGGCCCCGGCGGCAAGGTCAGCCAGGACATGATCGCCAGCCTGCGCCAGCTCAGCGATGCGCCCGTGCATGCGCTGTGCTACAGCCACGGCCACATCGGCTACAACGCGGGCGTGCCCGCCTGGCTGGAGCATGCGGCCGCGCGCGGAGAGCCTGTGCCGCGCCTCATCGCGCACCGCAACCTGCCGCGCCGCCAGGCACGCTACCGCGAGACCCGGGCGCTGCAGCACCGCATGGCCGAGATCCAGTTCAACCGCAGCGCGGGCTTTTTCGAGCACCGGCTGGACATGCACGAGCCCACCGAAACCTTCGACACGCGGCTGGAGATAGGCAGCGGGGACAGCCGCATCGAGCTGTTCTGGGCGCCGTCCGAGACCGACGACGCCATCGCGCTGTGGAGCCCCGGCCAGCGCGTGCTGTACGGCGGCGCGGCGCTGCTGGACTCCATCCCCAACATCGGCACGCCCTTTCGCACGCTGCGCGACACCGTGCGCTGGGCCGACACGCTGCAGGCCATGGACGCGCTGCGCCCGCTCAAGGCCGTGCGCGAGTTCGGTCCCGTGATCGAGGGCGAGCAGGCCGTGCAGCAGGTGCTGCTGCACACCGCACAGGCGCTGCGCTGGCTGCGCGCCGAAGTCGTGCGCCTGATGAACGAGGGCCTGAACGAGCAGCAGGTGCTCGCGGCCATGGACTATCCGCAGGAACTGTTCGGCGTGGAGTGGATGAAGCCCACCTATGGCGACCCCAGCTACATCGTGCGCGACATCTACCGCTCGGAAAACGGCTGGTGGGACCGCAACCCGACCACGCTGCACCCCGCCCCGCCCGAGGCCGCAGGCGCCGCCATCGCCGATGCCATCACCGACAAGCCCGGCCTGGTGGCCAGCGCCCAGGCGCTGGCCGACGCGGGCCAGTGGCAGCTGGCCCTGCATGTGATCGACGTGCTGGCCACGGCGACCGGCGACGCGCCCGAGATCGGCCAGGCCCGCAGCCTCAAGGCCGCCTGGCTGCGCGAGCGTGCGCGCGAGGTGGACAGCTATGTCTCGCGCAACCTCTACCGCGTGGGAGCCGACATGATCGAGCAGGGCACGCAGGCGCGCCTGGGGCTGCGCTGACGGGGCCGCACACAGGCAAGGCGACTCAAGGCGACACAAGGAGACAAGTGCATGAAGACGATGAAGAAGCACGGCATGGCCCTGGCACTGCTGCTGGCCATGGCCTGCACAGGCCACGCCCAGCCGGCACAGGATGCCGGCAACTACCCCGCCCGCCCCGTCACGCTGATCGTGCCCACGGCCGCCGCCGGCGGCACGGACACCATCGCACGGGTGTTTGCCGAAGGCCTGACCCGGCTGCTCAGGCAGCCCTTCGTGGTGGACAACCGGCCCGGCGCCAACGGCCTGGTCGGCGTGGAGCAGGCCGCGCGCGGCGCGCCGGACGGCTACCGGCTGCTGTTCACCTACACGGCGTCCATGGCCGTGAACCCCAGCCTCTACCGCAAGGTGCCCTATGACCCGGTGAAGGACTTCACGCCCATTGCGCAGATAGGGCGCGCCGGCAATCTGCTGCTGGTCTCGCGCGATCTGCCCGTGCATTCGCTCAAGGAGTTCGTGGCCTATGCAAGCGCACGGCCCGGCCAGCTCAGCTACTGCTCCTGGGGCCAGGGCTCAGGCGGGCACCTGACCATGGAATTCCTGCTCAAGCAGGCCGGCCTGCAGATGCAGCATGTGCCCTACAAGGGCAGCAGCCCCTGCGTGCAGGGCCTGCTGGGCGGGCAGGTGCAGGCCGCGTTTGCGGACACCTCTTCCACCGTGGAGCTGGTGCGTGCGGGCCGCGTGCGCGCCATTGCGCACAGCGGCGACAAGCGCATTCCCAGCCAGCCGGACCTGCCCAGCCTGACCGAGGCGGGCTACCCGTTCCACAACTATTCCTGGTACGGCGTCTTCGCGCCCGCCAAAACGCCGCAGCCCATCGTGGACAAGCTCAACGCCGCCATCAACCAGTTGCTGCAGGACCCGGCCACGGCCAAAAAGCTGGGCGAGCTCAACCTGACCGACCTGCCCCGGACCACGCCTGCGCAATTCGCCGACACGCTGCGCCAGGACCTGGCGGACTGGAGGCGGCTGGTGCGCGAGGTGGGCGTGCAGCTGGACTAGCAGCTCACTCGGCGACGATGCCCGTCCTGCGCACCACCTCGCCAAAGCGCTTGAGGCGGTCGGACATCATGGCCTCGAAGGCGGCGGGGCTCATTTCCTCGGGCGGGGTCACGCCCCGGTCCTGCAGGCTGGCCACCATGGCCGGCGCCGTGGCGGCCTGGCGCACGGCCTTGAAGAGGGCCTGCACCACGGGCGCGGGCGTGCCGGCCGGCGCAGCCAGGCCGGTCCATGAGCTCATGTTCAGCTGCGGATAGCCCACCTCGGCCAGGGTGGGCACATCGGGCAGCTGCGCCACGCGCTGCTCGGAGGCCACGGCCAGGGCGCGCACCTTGCCCGCCTGGATGTGGGGCAGCATGGAGATGAGGTTGTCCAGGAACACCTGCACCTCGCCGGCCAGCACCGAGGTGACCAGCAGCGTGCCGCCCCGGTAGGGAACATGGGTGATGTCCAGGCCCGCATCGGCCTTGAACATCTCCATGTTGAGCTGGCCCATGCTGCCCGTGCCGCCGCTGCCGTAGTTGAGCTGGCCAGGGTGCTTTTTGGCATAGGCGATGAACTCCGCAAAGCTGCGGATGGGCAGGCTGGCGGGCACGACCAGCACATTGGGCAGGCGGCCCAGGATGGCGATGTTCTCGAAATCCTTGATGGGGTCGTAGCCCACCTTGGGCTGGGTCAGAGGATTGGCCAGGTGGCTGCTCTGCGAGGACACGACCAGGGTGTAGCCGTCCGGCTTGGCGCGCGCCACGGCCAGCGCGGCCACCGAGCCGCCCGCGCCGGGCCGGTTCTCCACGACGATGGGCACGCCCAGGATGCGTGCCATGGGCTCGGCGTACTGGCGTGCCATGGCATCCACCGAACCGCCCGGAGGGAACGGCACGATGAAGCTGATCTGGCGCGAGGGGTAGCCGGCGGCCTTGCCTTCGGCGGCCAGCGCCGCAAGCGGCGCCAGCATACCCAAGCCCAGCCCCGCGCCAAGCACGCGGCGGCGGGAAGGGTGGCTGGCAGCCTGGCGGGCGATAGGGGTCATGCTCATGTCTCCTCCTTATGGAAATACGTCGGCTGCGCCCGGCCATCCGGGGCGCCCTGGGGGCGCCCTGGGCGTGCCCTGCTTACTCGGCCACGATATGGGCCTTGCGCACCACCTCGCCGAAGAGCTTCAGGCGTTCGGCCATCATCTTCTCGAACGCGGCGGGGCTCATCTCCTCGGGCGCGACCACGCCGCGCTCCTTGAGGCTGGCCACCATGGCAGGCGCGGTGGCGGCCTGGCGCACGGCCTTGTGCAGCGTCTGCACGATGGCGTCGGGCGTGCCCGCAGGCGCCGCGATGCCGGTCCAGGAGCTCATGTTGAGCTGGGGATAGCCGACCTCGGCCATGGTGGGCACGTCGGGCAGCATGGGCAGGCGCTGCTCCGAGGCCACGACCAGGGCTCGCACCTTGCCCGACTGCACATGGGGCAGCATGAAGACCAGGTTGTCGAGGATGAACTGCACCTCGTTGCCGATGGCCGCCGTGACCAGCGGCGAGCCGCCGCGGTAGGGAATGTGGGTGGCGAAGATGCCCGTGGCGGCCTTGAGCATTTCCACGTTGAGCTGGCCCATGCTGCCGATGCCGGCGCTGCCGTAGTTGACCTGGCCGGGGCGCTTTTTCACGTACTCGATGAACTCCTGGAAGTTCTTCACGGGCAGGCTGGAATGCACCATCAGCGCATTGGGCTGGCGGCCCAGGATGGCGATGTTCTCGAAGTCCTTGATGGGGTCGTAGCCGATCTTGGGCTGGGTCAGCGGATTGGCCAGGTGGCTGCTTTGCGACGATACGACCAGGGTGTAGCCGTCCGGCTTGGCGCGCGACACGTACTGCGTGGCGACCGAGCCGCCCGCGCCGGGACGGTTCTCCACCACGATGGGCACGCCCAGGATGCGCGACAGGGGCTCGGCGTACTGGCGGCCCATGATGTCCACCGAGCCGCCGGGCGGAAACGGCACGACCAGCGTGATCGGGCGCGAGGGGTACTTGTCATCGGCGCGTGCGGCCATCGGCGCCAGCGCGGACAGGCCCGCCAGGCCAAGGCCTGCGCCCAGCAGCTTGCGGCGGGTGGGGAAGGATGCATTCACGGACAGATTTTTCATGGGTATCAGCGGAGTCAAGGATGGTCGAAGATGGCGAGGGCCACGGCCTGGGCGCGCGGCACGAAGGTGGCCAGCTCGCAGTACTCGCGCTCGGTATGGGGATGGCCGCCCACGGGGCCGGTGGCGCACAGCGTGGGCACGCCCACCGAGGCCGTGAGGCCGCTGTCGGCCGCGCCGCCCGTGAACTCGCCCTGCACGTCGAAGCCCAGCGACTGCGCGCCGCGCCGGTACAGCTGCAGCAGCGCATCGGGCGTGGGCGCCATGGGCAGGGTGCGGCGCACGGCGGTGACGCGGCCCTGGGTGCGGGGCACGGATTCTTCCTCCACGATGGCGCGGATGCGCTCCATCAGCGCATCGGGATCGGTCTGGGCCGTGTAGCGCACATCGAGCTCGGCCTTGGCGTGGGGCGCCACCATGTTCGGCACGATGCCGCCCTGCAGCACGCCCACATTGGTGGTCGTGCCCGTGGCGGGATCGGTCAGCGCATGCAGGGCCAGCAGCTTGCGCGCCATGGCTTCCAGCGCGCTGGCGCCGGCCGCGTGGTTGATGCCGGCGTGGGCGGCCACGCCCTGTACCTCGAACTCCACGGCCATCGATCCCTTGCGGCTGGTCACCAGGTTGCCGCTGACGCGGCCCGGCTCGGCGTTGAAGACGGCGCGCGCACCGCGCACCGTATCCATGATGGTCTGGCGCGTGGCGGGCGAGCCGATCTCCTCGTCGCACGAGAAGAACAGCTTGAGCGGCGCGCCCAGGCCGCCGCAGCGCGCAAAGGCCTCGGCCACGAAGACGTTGAGCACCAGGCCCGACTTCATGTCGGCCACGCCGGGACCGTAGGCCCGGCCTTCTTCCACGCGGAAGGGGCGGCGCGCCACGGTGCCGGCCGGAAAGACCGTGTCCATGTGGCCCATCAGATAGATGGGCGCGCCCTCGCCGGGCCCGGGCACGTCGGCATGCAGCAGCACGCCGTAGCCGGGAACGTCCTCGAAGCGCACGGCCACGCCGGCCGCCTCCAGCCGCTCGCGCAGGGCCTGGGCCACGGCCAGGATGCCGGCTTCATCGCGGCTGCCGCTGTCGATATCGACAATCCTGTGCAACAGATCTTGCATGGCCTGCTGCTGGCCGCCCAGCCAGTCCAGCAGTCTCGCGCGCTGCTGCACGCGGCTTTGTTCGAGGGTATCGTGCATGGTGGAATCTCCAGAGTGCATGCAGTGTTGCACGCGACCCCCTATTTTGCAACATACGTTGCATATACAAGAAAAACATGAAATCACCATTGCAAAAAGCCGCGCTGCTGCTGCCGCAGCGCCTGGCGCAGCAGGGCGCGGAACTGACGGCCAGCGAGCAGACGCTGGCCCAGACCCTGGGCAGCGACTACCCGCATGCGCTGCTGGAATCGGCCACCGCCCTGGCAGCGCGCACAGGCACCAGCGCCTCGACCGTGGTGCGCCTGTTCGCCAAGCTCGGCTATGCCAGCTATGCCGAGGCCCAGCGCGAGGCGCGCGGCGAGGTGACGGCGCTGCTGCAGACGGCTGCCCAGCGCGCGCCCGTGCTGCTGGGCGCGCAGCGCAGCCTGAGCGAGTGCGTGGACGATGCACTGCTGCACGACCAGCACAACATCCAGTCCACGCGCGAGGGGCTGGACATGGCGGCCTTCGAGGCCATGGCCCGGCAGCTCGCGCAGGACGAGGGCCGGGTGTTCGTGCTGGCGCAGCTCAACAGCTCGCCGGTCTCCGCCTGGCTGGCCCTGCACCTGAACATGTGCCGCCCCGGCGTGCAGCAGCTGGATGCAGGCGCCATCGCACCGGCCGACCAGCTGCTGTGGGTAGGCCCCACCGACACGCTGCTGGCCTTCAGCGTGAGCCAGTATTCACGCGGCACCTACGAAGTGGCACAGCGATTTTCGGAAGCCGGCGCCCGGGTGCTGGCCATCACCGACAGCCCCACGGCCCCCCTGGCCACCGTGGCCCACCACTGGCTGCAGGTGCGCACGGCCAATGCCTCGCCCTTTCACTCCTACACGGCCGCCTTCTACCTGTGCAATGCCCTGGTCTCGGCCGTGGCCCAGTTGCGCCATGCCGATGTGTCCGAGGCGCTGGCCCGGCGCGACGCGCTGTGGAGGGAGTTCAACCACCAGCTGATCAGGACGCCCGAGCCGCGCGGGCCGGCTCGCGCCGCGCGCAAGCCACCCGCGCGCAGGTCTTCTACATAGACCAGTAGTACTTGAAGCTCAGCGTGGCCTCGCGATCCACGCCGCGGAAGATGCCTGCGAAGTACTTGCGGTTGAACAGGTTGTTGATGTTCAGCGCGATGCGGTACTGCGGCGTCTCGTAGGCCAGCGCCAGGTCGGCCAGCGTGGCGGAGTCGTTGATGTTCAGCGTGCCGTCCGCCGCCACGTTGTAGGGAGAGCGACCCTTGTAGCGCAGGCCGCCGGCCACCATCAGGCCCGGCACCGCGCGCGGGCGGTAGTCCAGCCACAGGCTGGCCATGTGGCGTGTGGTCTGTATGGTCTGGCGGCCGATTTCGGCGGGCCGGTTGCTCTGCGTGGTGCGCGGGTCCAGGTAGGTGTAGCTGGCCAGCGCGTTCAGCTCGCGCGTGAGCGCGAAGCGGCCTTCCAGCTCCAGCCCCGTGGAGCGCACCTCGCCCGTCTGGATGCTGAAGCGCGGATGGTCGGGGTCCAGCGTGGTGACGTTGGTCTGGCGCAGGTCGAAGACCGAGGCCGTGATCAGCGAGGTGCTTCCCGGAGGCTGGTACTTCACGCCCGCCTCGTACTGCTTGCCGCGCCGGGGCTCGAACGGATTGCCGTCGTACTGCAGGCCCATGACCGGATCGAAGGAGGTCGCATAGCTCGCATAGGGCGCCCAGCCGCTGTCGAACAGGTAGAGCAGGCCCGCGCTGCCGGTGGTGGCGCTGTCGCTCATGCGCGGCTGGGTGCTGCTGTTCTGCGTGGTGCGCGCCTGGTCATGGCGCAGGCTGAGATTGGCCACCCAGCGGTCCCACTTGAACTGGTTGAGCGTGTAGATACCGGTCTGGCGCAGGTCCGTGCGGCTGTCCTCCAGCTCTGGATAGGCGATGGACTGGCCATAGGCGGGGTCGAGCATATCCAGGTCGGGCACATCCCAGCCAAAGCCCAGGCCGCCGCGCTCCCTGTACTTCACATGGTCCATGCCGAAGGCCAGCCGGTGCTGCAGCCCGCCCCATCGCAGGTCCTTGTGCAGGCGGGTGTCCAGCGCCAGCGTGCGGCCCTTGGTGCGCTGGGCCAGGCTGGCGCGCGAGACGCTTCGGCCGTCGGCCAGCACGTCCATGGCGTAGATATGGCGGTAATCGATGTCGATGGTGGAGTAGCGCAGGTTCTGCGTGAGCTGCCAGCCGCTGTCGGTCTGGTGCGAGAACTCGTAGCCCAGCGATCGCGTGTCGCGGTCGAAGCGGTCGAAGGACGGGTCGCCGGCCGTCAGGTGCGCAGGCAGGTCCTTGATCTGCGGGTAGGTGAACAGGCTGGGCCACCAGGACTTGGGCGTGCCGCGCTCGCGCGAGTAGCTGCCCAGCACGGTCAGGTGGGTGCGGCCGGAGAGGTTCCAGCGCAGCGAGGGCGCGATGGAGATGCGGTCATCGCGCGAGCCCACGGTGCGTCCGTCGCTGTCACGCGCCTTGAGGTTGAGCCGGTACAGCAGGTCGCCCGAGGCATCCAGCGCGCCGCCCAGATCGGCCGTGGCCTGGGCGCGCTGGTAGCGGCCATAGGACAGGCCCACGCTGTTCACATGGTCGGCCTCGGGTTTCTTGGAGACCACGTTGATCACGCCGCCCGGCCGCCCCTGGCCAAAGAGCACGGAGGCCGGGCCCTTGATGACCTCGATGCTGTCCAGCTCGTCGATCTCGTCGTTCCACGAACCATAGGTGCCGGCCGAGAACTGCCGCAGCCCGTCCTTGTAGTAGGAGCTGCCATCGCTGAACCCCCGGATGATGGCGCCCGTCATGCGCAGGTCCGCGCCCGTGACTTCGGTGGACACGCCGGCCGTGTACGACAGGGCCTGCTCGATGCTCTTGGGCGCCTGGTTCTGCAGCTGCTCCTGGGTGACGATGGAGATGGAGCGCGGCGTCTCGATCAGCGGCGTGTCCAGCTTGGTGCTGGCGCTCCTGCCGCTGCCCACGTAGCTGCCCGGCGCGGCCATGCGCTGCGAGGTCACGTTGACCGTGGACAGCGTGGTGCCCGCCGACGCCTGCGGCGCAGGCTCAGGCGCAGGCGCCTTTCGCAGCGTGAACGTGCCCTGCTCGGTGCTGTGCGCGGTCACGCCGGTGCCGGCCAACAGCCGGTCCATGGCCTCCTGCGGCGTGAAGCTGCCCCGGAGGGCCGGCGCCTGGCGGCCGCCCAGCACGGCTTCGTCGTACAGCACCTGGAACTGGGTCTGGCGGCCAAAGGCGCGCAGCGCGTTGATCAGCGGCTGGGCCGGCTGGTCAAAGGCCAGCCGCTGTCCGGATGACGGCATCGGTGAAGAGGCGGCCGGCTGCTGAAGCTGTTGCGCACGGGCGGACGGCGCGGCGCCCATGCCGGCCACGGCACCGGCCACCAGCCACGCCAGCAGGCGCGGACTGGCCTGCGGGCCGGCGCCCTGCTCCTTCATGTTCCTGCGTCGGGCATGTGTGCCCCTGCCTGCGAATTCCCTGCCTGCTGCTTCTTGCGCTCTCATTGCCACTCCGTTGCTGTGCCGTTGCACGGGCACGCGACGGGCAGGCCGCAGGCAGCCGTCGCGGGCGATCAGGAACCGCGCCGGACAAGCCATGCCAGCCCACCCGCGCATGCGCGTCAGGTGTTGCGGCCGTTGGCTGGGGCGTGAGGGACGAGCGCCCTCGGTGGTCCTTGGCTGGCAGCCGTGCGGGCCTGGAAAATCCACGCCCCTGCCCCTATAGAAGCCAAAACCGGTGCAAAGCTGGAACCTGGGGTTGCCCACCAATTTGAAACAAATTGTTTCCCGTCCTTCGATTCATCCCCGCACGATCAGCCAACCTCCGCCGTTGCGCGGCTGCACGCGCACCGCAATCAAGGCCGGCAGCGCGCGCACAAAGCGCTCGGGCGCGGCCGTGGCCAGCAGGCCCGAGACACGCAGGCGGCCCAGCGACTCGTCGCCCAGCTCCACGGGCGCACCCAGATAGCGCGACAGCTCCTGCGCCACCTCCGCCAGCGGCGTGCCGCTGAAGCGCACCTGGCCCGTGCGCCAGTCGCCCACGCTGTCCGCATCGGCCACCACGGTGCTGTGCCGGCCGGCGCCGTCCACAGCCACGCCCGCGCCTGCCGCCAGCAGCAGGACATCGCCACCGGCCCGGTCTCGCTCGGGCCGCAGCTGCACCTTGCCCTCCAGCACCTTCACCACCAGCCGCGGCGGCCCGGCGCGCACATTGAACGCGGTGCCCACCACCCGGACGCGGCTGGCGCCGGAGTCCACGGTGAAGGGCCTGTCCGGGCCGGGCGTGACCTCGAAGAAGGCCTCGCCCCGATCCAGCACCACCTCGCGGCGGCGCGGGTAGTAGCGCACCTGGAGTTCGCTGTCCACGTTGAGGGCCACGCGCGAGCCATCGGGCAGCTCGATGCTCTGCGTCTGCCCGGGCGCCGTGCGGGCCTGCAGCGTATAGCCTGGCGTGTGGTCCCAGCGGTACCAGCCACCCCAGGCCAGCAGCGAGACCACCGCCAGCACGGACAGGGCCGCCGCAGGGCGGCCCGGCCAGCGGGCAAGAACGCGCTGGCGCGGCGGCGCGGCCGCTGGTGCAGCGCAGACGGCAGGCGCGGCGGGCGGCACCGCTGCGCCGAACTCATCGGGAAACAATTCCCTGAGCTGTGGCGCGCCATGCCAGTGGCGCGACATGCCTTCGAAGATGCTGCGGTGCAGCGGGTGGGCGCCCAGCCACGCATCCAGCGCGCGCTCATCGGCGCCCGTCCAGTCCGGCTGCTGGCGGCGCACGAACCAGTCGGCCGCCCTGTCATGCAGCCCCACCAGCTCCTGCGGCGAAACGCCCGGGGGAAGTTCGTTGCTCATCGTGTGTTCTCTGCGGCGCCCGGCCGCTGCTCGTCTGCGCGCAGCAGGGCACGCATTTGCTCGGCGCTGGCGTAGCGTACGCGGATCTCGCAATAGGACAGTGCCCGGCTCAGGTGGCGCGAGACCATGCGCACGGTGATGTCCATGCGCTCGGCCGTCTGCTCCAGCGTCAGTTCCTGCACGCGGTGCAGCACGAAGGCCTGGCGCTGGCGCTCGGGCAGCTCGTTCAGGGCATCGCGCAGCCGGGCCAGGCGCTGGCGGCGCTCATCGTCCAGCGCATGGTCGGCTCCGTCGCGGGCCGGCAGGGCCTCGACCTCGTCGCGGCAATCCTCCACGGACACCAGCCGCACACCGGCCTGCTGCGGCGCCGTGCGGTGCGCGAAGGCCGCCACGCTGCGCACGACCTGATGCAGATAGGGCCGCTCTTCGTCCACGGGCAGGCGCTTGTCGGCCGACAGCATGCGCACGAAGACTTCCTGGGAGGCATCCTCGATATCGGCCGGGCTCTTGAAGTACCGCGCCAGCATGCGCTGCAGCGGCTTGCGCCAGCGGGTGTAGAGACTGCGGGAATGGCCACCGGGCTCTCCCGGGGCGTCGTCGCGCTTCATGGCAGGCATGGCACGGCGGACGTGGAAGTTGTCCGGTGGCGGGGAAATGGGGGCGGGATCTGGAGCACGGTGCAAACAGCTGAGCCGGCGATTGTATCGAGAACGATTCTCATCATCGTCTCGCCGCGGCCACAAAAAAAGGGGCGCCGAAGCGCCCCTTGATTGCCGTGCCCGCAAGGGCCGCACCGGTTCAGTGCTGCAGGATCTTGTTGAGGAATTCCTTGGTCCGGGGCTGGCGCGCTTCCGGGTTGCCGAAGAATTCGTCCTTGGAGCAGTCCTCCAGGATCTTGCCGCCCACGTCCATGAAGATCACGCGGCTGGCCACCTTGCGCGCAAAGCCCATTTCGTGGGTCACGCACATCATGGTCATGCCTTCGTTGGCCAGGCCGATCATCACGTCCAGCACTTCGCCGACCATTTCGGGGTCCAGCGCGGAGGTGGGTTCGTCGAACAGCATCACGATGGGGTCCATGGACAGCGCGCGCGCAATGGCCACGCGCTGCTGCTGGCCGCCCGACAGCTGGCCCGGGAACTTGTCCTTGTGCGCCGTCAGGCCCACGCGGTCCAGCATCTTGAGGCCGCGCTTCCTGGCGTCGTCCGCGCTGCGGCCCAGCACCTTGACCTGGGCAATGGTCAGGTTCTCGGTCACCGACAGGTGCGGGAACAGCTCGAAGTGCTGGAACACCATGCCCACGCGGCTGCGCAGCTTGGGCAGGTTGGTCTTGGGATCGTGCACGGCCACGCCGTCCACGAAGATCTCGCCCTTCTGGAAGGGCTCCAGCGCGTTGATGGTCTTGATCAGCGTGGACTTGCCCGAGCCCGACGGGCCGCAGACCACCACGACCTCACCCTTCTGGATGTTGGTGGAGCAGTCGGTCAGCACTTGAAAGCTGCCGTACCACTTGGAAACGTTCTTGAGTTCAATCATTGCAATTCCTCAATGGGGTGCTGGCTCATCGAATGATGGCAATTTTCTTGTGCAGGCGCTTCACTGCCCAGGACAGCGAATAGCACAGCACGAAGTAGGTCACGCCAGCGGCCAGATAGGATTCGATGGGACGGCCGTAGTTCTTGCCGGCCACTTCGAAGCCCTTGAGCATGTCGTAGGCACCGATGGCATAGACCAGCGAGGTGTCCTGGAACAGGATGATGGTCTGCGTCAGCAGCACGGGCAGCATGTTGCGGAAGGCCTGGGGCAGCACCACGAGGCGCATGTTCTGCCCATAGGTCATGCCCATGGCCTGGCCCGCGAAGACCTGGCCGCGCGGGATGGACTGGATGCCCGCGCGCATGATCTCGCTGAAGTAGGCCGCCTCGAAGGCGATGAAGGTGATGATGGCCGAGACCTCGGCGCCGATGGGCCGACCGATGATCAGCGGCATCAGCAGGAAGAACCACAGGATCACCATCACCAGCGGCACGGAGCGCATGCCGTTGACGTAGAGCGTGGCGGGCACATCGAGCCATTTCTTGCCGGACAGGCGCATCAGCGCCAGCAGCGTGCCGAAGAGCACACCGCCGATGGTGGCGATGACGGTCAGCGTCAGGCTGAAGTACAGGCCCTTCAGCACGAAGTTGCTGAACAGGTCCCAGGTGAAGAACGACCAGTCGATTTGCAGGTTCATGTCAGTGTCCTCCGCCGCTGGCAGCGATCAGGCCCGGGACGCGCGAGCGCTTCTCGATGAAGGCCATGATGCGGTTGATGGCAAAGGCGGAGACCACGTACAGGCCGGTGACGGCCAGGTAGATCTCGATGCCGCGCGAAGTCTCTTCCTGCGCCTGCATGGCGAACATGGTCAGTTCGGCCACGGACACGGCAAACGCCACGGACGAGTTCTTGAACACGTTCATGGTCTCGCTGGTCAGCGGCGGAATGATGATGCGAAACGCCATGGGCAGCAGCACGTAGCGGTAGTACTGGAACGTGGTGAAACCCAGCGCCATGCCCGCGTACCGCTGGCCGCGCGGCAGCGCCTGGATGCCGGAACGCACCTGCTCGGCGATACGCGCCGAGGTGAAGAAGCCCAGCGCCAGCACCACGAGCACGAAGCCCGGCAGGGACTTCAGCGCGGGGAAGATGGACGGCACCACGTGGTACCACATGAAGATGTGGACCAGCAGCGGAATATTGCGGAACAGTTCGACCCAGGCATTGCCCAGCCGCACGATCCACGGCCGGTCGGGCAGCGTGCGCAGCGTGCCGATCAGCGAGCCGACGATCAATGCGATCAACAGCGACAGCAGCGACACGGAAATGGTCCAGCCCCAGGCCGACAGCATCCAGTCGAGGTAGGTGATGTCGCCGTTCTTGCCGAAGCAGCTTTGACCGACCTCTTGGGTAATGGTGTCCTGGCAGAACACCTGCCAATCCCAACTCATAGGAGCACCTCTTTATTCAGATTCTTGAAAAATGCACTACCGGCAAAAACGGCGCCGCAACAAAAAACGCCCCTTCCAACCGCATGGCAGAAGGGGCGGCATTCAGCTGGTGCTTACTTGACTTCGTACGACTCCATGGGCTTGTCGTTGGGGTTGGCCCATGCGTCCTTGGTGGCGTCGGACAGCGGCAGGCCGACCTTCACGTTGGCCGGGGGAATCGGCTGCATGAACCACTTGTCATAGAGCTTGGCCAGGGAGCCGTCGGCGATCTGGCGCTTGATGGAGTCGTCCACGGCCTTCTTGAAGGCGGGGTCGTCCTTGCGCAGCATGCAGGCGATGGGCTCGACCGACAGGGTTTCGCCGACGATCTTGTAGTCGGCAGGTGCCTTGGACTTGGAGATGTTGGCGGCCAGGATGGAGCCGTCCATGATGAAGGCGTCGGCACGGCCGGTTTCCAGCATCAGGAAGCTGTCGGCGTGGTCCTTGCCCATGACTTCCTTGAAGGTCAGGCCGTCGGCGCGCTTGTTCTTGCGCAGGGTCTGCACCGAGGTGGTGCCCGTCGTCGTGACGATGGTCTTGCCGTTCAGGTCCTTGATGCCGGTGATGCCGGAGTTGCCCTTGACGGCGATGCGCACTTCTTCCACATAGGTGGTCACGGCGAAGGCCACATCCTTTTGACGGGCCTGGCTGTTGGTGGTGGAGCCGCACTCGATGTCCACGGTGCCATTGGTCACCAGGGGGATGCGGTTCTGCGAGGTGACGGGCTGGTACTTGATGTCCAGCTTGGCCAGGCCCAGCTGCTTCTGGATGTCGGCCAGCACGCGCTCGCCCATCTCGGTGTGGAAGCCCACGTACTTGCCATTGCCCAGCGTATAGCCCAGGCCGGAGGATTCACGCACGCCCAGCGTCACGGCGCCGGAGGACTTGATCTTGGCCAGGGTGTCGCCAGCCTGCGCAAAAGCGCTGCCTGCAGCCAGGGCGGTCACGGCGATGGCCAACAAATGCTTCTTCATACGGGTCTCCTGAGATGAGAACGAAAACGGTCTTGATGAGAACGGTCGAGTCGCCTTGTGGGCTGGCTCGAACTATCAACGATGTGACACATATTGTGCAATCACGCACGGTGCTGGAGCACCGACACGTGCTAGGGCTTTCCAGCACGTCAGCCAGATTCAGGTAAGCAACTGCCGTGCCATGGCACGCGTTTTTTGCCCGATCCAGCGCGCCTGGGGGCCTGCACACGGCGTGGCTGCTGTGCGCGCACTCTAATGCCAGGCGTGGCAGCACAGCCAATGCCGTTTGCAGAAACCCTTATGCATGCCATGCATAATAGGTGTTTACCCTAGGCATAACCCATGCACCAAGTCGGTCTCTTGAAGGGCTTTGCCATGCACCAGCGTGCAGCAAAAAGGGGCTCGAGAGCCCCTTTGTCTTCATGAGTGCCGCCTGGCGTGTCAGCCGATGGTCTCGCCCTGCTCCAGCAGGAAGTTCCACAGCGCGCCGGCCACGCCCTGGGGCGCATCCTTGCTGGTGGGTTTTTCGCGGTAGGCGCGCACTTCCATGTCCATGCGGAAACCGTCGTCACCGGCAGGTGCGGCGCTGACCAGGCGGCCGGCCTCCAGCTCGTTGCGCACGGCGCTGAATGGCAAAAAGGCCACGCCATGGCCTTCCAGCGCCATGGCCTTGAGGCCTTCGGCCATGTCGGTCTCGTAGACGCGTTCCAGGTGCACGGCCTCGGCCGCTTCCTTGAGGATGAGTTCCGTCACGCGGCCCAGGTAGGCGCCCGGCGCATAGCCCAGGTAGGGCAGCGGCTGGCCCTGGCGGCCCGGCAGCTGGTGCAGCGGCAGGCCGTCGGCGTCGGGCCTGGCGTAGGGGGCGAGCACCTCATGGCCCAGGCTGACCATCTCGTAGCGCGCCGGGTCAAGCTGGAAGGGCTGGGACGGATGGAAGTAGGCGATCAGCAGGTCGCAGCCGCCCTCGACCAGGCGCATCACGGCGTCGTGCACGTTGAGCGCGAACAGCCGGCTGCGGAACGGCCCGAACTTGGCCTGCACGCTGGAGACCCAGTTCGGGAAGAAGGTGAAGGCCAGCGTGTGCGGCACGGCAAACCCCACCATGCCCTTGCCCGCGCTGACGTGGGCCCGCAGCATGGTGCGCGTGCTCTGCAGCGACTGCAGCATCTCCAGCGCCTGGTCATACATGGTCTTGCCGGCCGGCGTGAGCCGGGTCGGGTAGGAGCTGCGGTCCACAAGGTCGGTGCCGGCCCAGGCCTCCAGTGCCTGGATGCGGCGCGAGAACGCAGGTTGCGTCACATGCCGCAGTTGGGCGGAGCGGCTGAAACTGCGTGTTTCAGCCAGGCTGACGAAATCTTCTAGCCATTTGGTTTCCATGGGCCTCATTATCCGCCGGGCCGTGACGGGTGCCTGACAGGGCAGGGATGGTCCCTCTGGCACACCGCATGGATGCGCACATAATGGCGCTGCGCCGCATTTACCCAATGTGACATTTTTTCCTCACGGCCCCCGGCACACGACGCCGAGGAAGCTCAGTGACTGCATCTGCCCCGCCATGTGTAATTTTCTGACTCCCCGCGTCCATGTCATCCCCTCCCACCGAAAACGGCGCCGCTGAGACGCCTTCCCAGCCGGACGAGCCGCGTTCGCTGCGCATCGAGGACTGGCTCACCGTGGTCATCATGGCCCTGCTGGCCCTGATCACCTTCGCCAATGTGCTGGTGCGCTACTTCACCTCCTCGTCCTTCGCGTGGACCGAGGAAATATCGGTCTTCCTGATGATCCTGCTGGCCATGGTCGCGGGCTCGGCGGCCGTGGCGCGCAACGCCCACATCCGCATCGAATACTTCGCCGAAGGCGGCAGCGCCCTGCGCAGGAAGCGCCTGGCGCGCTTCGGCACGCTGATGGTGGCCCTGCTGTTCGCGGTGATCGCCGCACTGAGCGTGCGCGTGGTCTGGGACGACTACCGTTTCGAGGAAACCTCGCCCGGCATCGGCGTGCCGCAGTGGTGGTATTCGATGTGGCTGCCCATCTGCTCGGCGCTGATCACGCTGCGCGCGCTGCAACTGTTCCTGCGCCAGGGGCGCCCCGGCGCCTTCGTGGACGAGGAGAAGGCGCCATGATCGCGACCCTGCTCTTCATCGCCTTCCTGGGCCTGATGCTCCTGGGCGTGCCCATCGGCGCGGCCCTGGGCCTGGCGGGCGCCGCCGCCATCGCGCTGGCCAGCCCCGACACGCAGTGGTTCGGCCTGCTGGCCGTGCCGCAGAACTTCTATGCCGGCCTGGGCAAGTACCCGCTGCTGGCGATTCCGATGTTCGTGCTCGTGGGCTCGATCTTCGACCGCTCGGGCGTGGCGCTGCGCCTGGTGAACTTCGCCGTGGCCATCGTGGGCCGCGGCCCCGGCATGCTGCCCCTGGTGGCGATTGCCGTGGCCATGTTCCTGGGCGGCATCTCGGGCTCGGGCCCGGCCAATGCCGCTGCCGTGGGCGGCGTGATGATCGCGGCCATGAGCCGCGCCGGCTATCCCGGCAGCTTCTCGGCCAGCGTGGTGGGCGCGGCTGCGGCCACCGACATCCTGATCCCGCCGTCCGTGGCCTTCATCATCTACTCGGTGCTGGTGCCCGGCGCCTCGGTGCCGGCGCTGTTTGCGGCCGGCATGATCCCCGGCATCCTGGCCGGCGTGGCGCTGATCGTTCCGGCCGTGTGGATGTCGCGCAGGCACAGGATGGGTGCGCTGGAATCGTCCATGCCGCGCCCGCCGTTCTGGCGCAGCCTGCGCGAGGCCTCCTGGGGCCTGGCCGCCCCGGTGCTGATCCTGGGCGGCATGCGCGCCGGCTGGTTCACCCCTACCGAGGCCGCCGTGGTGGCCGTGTTCTACGGCCTGTTCGTGGGCATGGTGATCCACCGCACCATCACGCTGCGCGACCTGTATCCCATCCTGCGCGAGGCCGGCGAGCTGTCGGCCGTGATCCTGCTGGTGGTGTCGCTGGCCGGCATCTTCGCGTTCTCGCTGTCCACGCTGGGCGTGATCGATCCGGTGGCCAAGGCCATCGTGGAATCGGGCCTGGGCGAGTACGGCGTGATGGCGCTGCTGATCCTGCTGCTGATCACCGTGGGCATGTTCCTGGACGGCATCTCCATCTTCCTGATCTTCGTGCCGCTGCTGCTGCCGATCATGCAGCACTACCACTGGGACCCGGTGTGGTTCGGCGTCATCCTCACGCTCAAGGTGGCGCTGGGCCAGTTCACGCCGCCGCTGGCCGTGAACCTGATGGTGTCCTGCCGCATCGCGGGCGTGCGCATGGAGTCCACCGTGCGCTGGGTCGGCCCCATGCTGCTGGCCATGTTCCTGGTGATGATCGCCGTGATCGCCTTCCCGCAGCTGGCTCTCTGGCTCCCAGCACGCCTGGGCTACTGATTTCCCAAAAATTCAACAAGGAGACCTTCGCAATGAAACTTCGCGCTTTCCTCGCCAGCGGCCTGGCCGCAGCGGCGGCCCTGGCCCTTTCGTCCGCTCCCGCAATGGCGCAGACTCCGGCCAAGTACAAGAGCGAGTACCGCATGTCGCTGGTGCTGGGCACGGCCTTTCCCTGGGGCAAGGGCGGCGAGATCTGGGCCAACAAGGTGCGCGAGCGCACCAACGGCCGCATCAACATCAAGCTCTACCCAGGCGTGTCCCTGATCCAGGGCGACCAGACGCGCGAATTCAGCGCGCTGCGCCAGGGCGTGATCGACATGGCCGTGGGCTCCACGCTGAACTGGTCGCCCCAGATCAAGGAGCTGAACCTGTTCGCCCTGCCCTTCCTGATGCCCGACTACGCGGCCGCCGACGCGCTCACGCATGGCGAGCCCGGCAAGCGCCTGTTCCAGCGCCTGGACAAGGCCGGCGTGGTGCCGCTGGCCTGGGGAGAGAACGGCTACCGCGAGATCAGCAACTCCAAGCACGCCATCAAGACCCCTGCCGACCTCAAGGGCCTGAAGATCCGTGTCGTGGGCTCGCCGCTGTTCCTGGACACCTTCACCGCGCTGGGCGCCAACCCCACGCAGATGAGCTGGGCCGATGCCCAGCCCGCCATGGCCAGCGGCGCCGTGGACGGCCAGGAGAACCCCGTCTCGGTCTACATGGCCGCCAAGCTGCAGTCCGTGGGCCAGAAGCATCTGACGCTGTGGGGCTACATCAACGATCCGCTGATCTTCGTGGTCAACAAGGACATCTGGGCCACCTGGACCAAGGAAGACCAGGACATCGTGCGCCAGGCCGCCGTGGACGCCGCCAAGGAGCAGGTCGTGATCGCGCGCAAGGGCATGATCGAGGCCGACAAGCCCCTGCTCAAGGACCTGGCCGCCAACGGCGTGACCGTGACCCAGCTCACGCCGGCCGAGCGCGAAGCCTTCGTCAAGGCCACGCGCCCCGTCTACGACAAGTGGAAGCAGCAGGTCGGCGCCGACCTGGTGGATGTGGCGGAGAAAGCCATTGCCGCGCGAACTCGTTAGAATGCTATCGGTTGATCGCACACTCCGGTAGAAGCAAAAGGCCCCGCTCTGCGGGGCCTTTTTTTCGCCATCCTGCTTCGCAAGGACGACCAGGACTTCAGCCCGCCCATCAAGGCATGCCTTGCTGCGAAGCCGGTCCAGCGAAATGACACAGGCACAGCCCCTGCTGCCTATGGGGCAGGGGCACGGGCAGCGGCTCCCGCGTCCGTCGCGCCACCCAGCAACATATCTGCCCCCATCTCGCACAGCAGCTCCTCCAGTGCGCCCGAGGCGATCAGCGGCGAAGCCTCCAGCGAGGCGAAGCGCACCGTGCCCAGCACGGCCCGCGTGGCCACGTAAAGGCGCGCATAGGACAGCGAGGGGCCACCCCAGCGCTGCAGGTGGGCGGCCATGCGCTCTGCGGTCTCGCGCATGGACAGGGCAATGCGCTCGTCACCATCCTGGCGCCAGGCAAAGCGCGCCAGCTTGCGCCGCGCAGGCGTGCGGCCCGCAAAGCCCTCGACGATACAGGCGACCACGCCGCGCGCCACGGCCTCGCGCGGCAGGCGCCGTTCCGACGCCTGCTCCAGCCAGGCCTCGATGGCCGCGACGGCCGCAAGGCGCTGGCCATCGACCATGGCGCGCAAGACGGCCTGCTTGTCGGGGAAGTACTGGTAGAGCGTGCCGATGGAGACGCCTGCGCGCTCGGCAATGCGATTGGTGGTGAGCGCGGCTTCGCCCTCCTTGACCAGAATCTGAGCTGCTGCCTGAACAATCGCCTCCAGCGTGCGCTGCGCACGGGCCTGTACGGGCTGTCTTCTTCTCTGGGATTCAGTGGTAGCGGAGGTATGGGAGGGCATGCGGCAAAACCTGAGCACAAGGCGAGTTTTCTGCCCGGAGTTTAAGCACTACAGTGGCCGGCCATTGCAGCAAATCCCAAGGAATACACCATGAAGAACCATCAGCACACCGGCGCGTGGGAAGCCCTGCCGTGAAGGGCGTGCAACTGCTGGCCCTGGCCGCCGCCCTGTTCGACACGGCGGCCGCGCTGGCCCACTTCGCCTGCATCGTTTGGGGGGGACGTGGGCTGCGGCTCATGGGTGCCGGCGAGCGCATGGCGCGCATGGCCGAGGCCGGGCACTGGTATCCGCCGCTGGTGTCGGCGGCCATCGGCGTGGTGCTGTCGCTGCTGGCGGGGTATGCGCTGGCAGGCGCGGGCCTGCTGGGTCCCCTGCCCTTCATGCGCCCGGTGCTGGCCGGGGCCGGCCTGGTGCTGGTGGCGCGGGCCGTGGCCTATCCGTGGTTGAAACCACGCTTTCCGGACAACAGCGACCGCTTCTGGCATGTGTCCTCGGCCCTCTGCCTGGTCATGGGGCTGCTGCACCTGGCAGCAGCTGCCGGGATGGCACAGGGCTGAATCCAGCCTCAGGCCGTGACCGGCGAGACCAGCGGGCGGCCTTCCAGGTGGCAGCGCATGTTGGCGATGAAGCGGTCCACCGAGGCCTGCACGGCTTCGGGCGACCAGCCGCCCACATGGGGCGTGAGCACCACGGCGTCCAGGTCCAGCAGTTCGGCCGGGGGCGCGGGTTCGCTTTCGTAGACATCCAGGCCCGCGCCGGCAAGGCGGCCTTCGCGCACGGCGGCGGCCAGGGCGGCGGTATCGACCACGCTGCCGCGCGCGATATTGACCAGGTGGCCCTGCGGGCCCAGTGCGTCCAGCACCTGGGCGTTGACGAGATGGCGCGTACCCGGGCCGCCCGGCGTGGCGACCAGCAGCACATCGGCCCATTGCGCCAGGGAAAGCAGGTCGCCGAAGTAGCGGTGGGGCAGCCCGCTGCGCTGGCTGCGGTTGTGGTAGCCGATTTCCATCTCGAAGCCCAGCGCGCGCTGGGCGATCTTGGCGCCGATGGCGCCCATGCCCAGGATGCCCAGGCGCTTGTGCGAGACATTGGGCGGCAGCGGCATGGCGGTGCGCCAGACGCCGTCGCGCGTGGCGCGGTCCAGGCGCACCAGGCCGCGCACGGAGGCGATCAGCAGGCCCATGGCATGGTCGGCCACGCAGTCGTCATTGGTGCCTGCGCCATTGCCCACGGCAATGCCGTGGGCCTGCGCATGGGCGACATCGATGTTCTCGTAGCCCGCGCCCAGCGCGCAGACCAGCCTGAGGGCGGGCATGCGCTGCATCTGCGCGGCCGACAGGCCGATGGAGCCTATGGTCAGCACGGCCTGTATGCGCGTGCCGTGCTCGGCGATGGCGGCCTCGCACTGGGCGGCGTCGGGCGCGTAGAGCAGGTCGAAGGAGGGAAAGGCCTGGGCCATCTGGCGCAGATGGGCCTCGGTATTGAAGTTGAGGACGAGCAGGGCAGGTTGCATGGCAGGAAGGCGGCGCCCGCCGCCACAGGGCGGGCCTTGGGGGAAAACCTCATTGTGCGCCGGCCGGCCGGGTCCAGCGCTACAGGTCCAGCACCAGCCGGGCGGATTTCGCGCGCGAGCAGCAGGGCAGAAACTGGTCGCAGGCGGCCTGCTCGTCCTCGGTCAGGTACATGTCGCGGTGCTCGGGCTCGCCCGAGAGCACACGCGTGAGGCAGGTGCCGCACACGCCCTGCTCGCACGAGGTCTGCACCTCCACGCCGATGCCGGCCAGCGCCTGGACCACGGTCTGCTCGGGCGCCACGCGCACCACCTGGCCGGTGCTGGCGATCTCGATCTCGAACCCGGCATCGCCCTCGCGCTGCACGGCCTCGCCTGCAAAGAATTCGTAGTGCAGGCGGTCCTCGCTCCAGCCCGATGTGCGAGCCATACCCAGGGCCGCGTCCATGAAGCCGCGCGGGCCGCAGACATACAGGTGCAGGCCCGCCTGCGGGGCGCCCAGCAGTTGCGCCATGTCGAGCGCGCCCTCGCCATCCACATGCAGGTGCACGCGGTCGGCCCAGGGCATGGACTGCAGCAGGGCCGTGAAGGCCATGCGCTCGCGCGAACGCGCGCAGTAGTGCAGTTCGAAGTCGGCACCCTCGCGCGCCAGCTGGCGCGCCATGGCCAGCACGGGCGTGATGCCTATGCCGCCGGCCAGCAGCAGGTGCCGCGCAGGGCCACCCGCATGCAGCGCGAAGTGGTTGCGCGGCGCGCCGATGGCGATCTGCTGGCCTTCCTGCACCTGTTCGTGCACGGCGGCCGAGCCGCCGCGCGAGGCGGCCTCGCGCAGCACGCCGACCACGTAGCGGCCCGTGTCCTGCGGGTCGTTGCACAGCGAGTACTGGCGCACCAGGCCGCCCGGCAGGTGCAGGTCGATGTGCGAGCCGGCCGTGAAGGCGGGCAGGCTTTCGCCGTCCAGCGGCACGAGTTCAAGGCTGCAGATGTCCTGCGCCTCGGCGCATTTGCGCGCGACGCGCACCTGGAGGATGGGGTTGGCTTGCATGGGAAGAAATCGCGGAAAGGGATGGGTTCGGAAAAATCAGGCCGCCGCCAGCGCCCGGGCGCTGGCCTCGCGCAGCCGGCTGATCACGCGGCGCGCGCGGTTGGGGCCGGCGTCCACGTGGATGTCGATGACGGGGCGCGCGCCAAAGCGCTGCTGGTTGCGGAACTGGGCCTCGATGACGACCTTGTCCTCCTCGAAGGTGGCAGCCGTCTGGTCGATCACCAGGCGCGTGGTGTCCTGCATGTCGGGATGCGGGTTGGTGGCAATGGTCCAGAAGTAGTGGGCCGAATGCTCGGTCTCCGGCGTCACGCCGTGAAATCCCCGCATGTGAAAGCCCTCGCGCTTCGGATCGTCGAGCCGGCCGCTGCCTGCGTCCATGGCGCCGGTCCAGATGCACACGTGCGAGGGGTGGAACTCCACTTCCTGCCAGCGGTCGATGCGGCCCGCGAACGGCCAGGCCGCCGCATAGGTGGGCGGCGGGTCGGAGTCGGGCATCCAGCGCAGCACGGTGACGCTGTCCCCCTCCTGGCGGACCTTGAGTTCGGCATTCATGTGGACGCCGGCGTTGCCGCCAATGGTCTTGAGGTGCACATAGCCCAGGTGGCTGAGGTCCAGCAGGTTGTCGTGGATGAGCTGGTAGGGCGCGTCGTAGTGGTAGACATCGCCGCCGAAGCGGTAGCGCGCATCGCCGTGCACGGGATAGGCGGGCGGCTCCTGCGCGGGCACGGAATCGGGCGTGGCGCCCATCCAGATCCAGAGGATCTGGTCACGCTCGCGCAGGTCGAAGGACTTGACGCAGGCCTTGGGCGGTATGCGCTGCTGGCCCGGAATCTCCAGGCACTGGCCGGCGCGGTCGAACAGCAGGCCGTGGTAGCCGCAGCGCAGGCCGCGCGCCTCCACCGTGCCGCAGGACAGCGGCAGCTCGCGGTGGCAGCAGCGGTCCTCCAGCGCGGCGACGCTGCCATCGGGCGTGCGAAACAGCACGACGGGCCGGCCCAGCAGGGTGCGTGCCAGTGGCGCGTCCTGCAGCTCCCAGGCAAAGCCGGCGACATACCACTGGTCCAGCGGGAAGGCAGGCGTGGAGGCAGGTGCAATGGTGGTGCATTCGGTCATGGGTTCTCCTTCTTGTCTGCAAGTCGCGCTCAATGCGCCGACAGCGTGCGGCCCGTGGCTGCGGGCCTGCCGGCTTCGGGCCCCTGCAGCCGGTGCAGCGACACGATGCAGGCCGCGAACACGAAGGCCAGGCCATAGCCCACATAGAGCTGGCTGGGCGACCACGCGGCGTCCAGCAGCGAGCCCGCGACCATGGGCGAGACGATGGCGCCGATGCGCCCTATGCCTATGCCCCAGCCCACGCCGGTCACGCGCACCTCGCCGCCATAGACCATGGGCGCGATGGCATAGAGCCCGGCCACGCAGCCGTTGACGAAGACGCCGATCAGAAAAGCCAGCGCATACGACAGCAGCAGCGAGCCCGGATTGCTCACGATGAAGCACAGCAGCACGGCCGTGGCCAGCATGAAGCCGGCCAGCGCGCGGTGCACGGGATAGCGCGCCGCCAGCAGGCCCAGCAAGGTGGCGCCCAGGATGCCGCCCAGGCTCAGCAGCACGCCGCCGGTCACGCCCTGCTCGGGCGTGAGGCCCGAGGCGGCCAGCAGCTTGGGCGTCCAGCTCATGACGAAGTAAAAGCCGAACATCACCGCGAAGAACGACAGCCAGACCAGCAGCGTGGGCCGGCGCAGGCCCGGCGCGAACAGCTGCAGCGGGCCCCGCCGCTCCGGCCCCGCCGATGCGGGCGCGGCAGGCGGCAGCGCAGCCAATGCGGGCAGGCCCAGCCGGCCGACCAGGGCGTTGAGCCGCTGCAGCGCGCCGGCCGGGCGCCGCGCCAGCAGGAAGTCCATGGATTCGGGCAGTCGCCACCAGGCCAGGACCAGCACGCCCAGCGTCACGCAGCCGCCGAACAGGAAGACCGCGCGCCAGTCATGGCGCCCCAGCAGCCACACCGCGATGGAGCCGCCAATGCTGGCGCCCAGCGCGTAGCCCGTGGACTGCAGGGTGACGGCCAGGCTGCGCCAGCGCTGCGAGGCGTATTCGCTGGCGATCACGTTGCTGCAGGCCAGGATGCCGCCCACGCCCAGGCCCGTGAGCACGCGCAGCGCCGCCAGCTGCGTGGCGCTCTGGCTGAAGGCCGAGCCCAGCATGCCCACGCCCGAGAGGGCCAGGCAGGCCAGGATCAGCGGCCGGCGGCCCAGCCGGTCGGCCCAGGGCGCGATCAGCAGCGATCCGCCCGCCATGCCGAACAGGCCTGCACTGAGCAGAAAGCCCAGCTGGGCGCCGCTGAGCTGCCAGTGCGCCGACACGGCCGAGGCCGTGAACGCCATGACCAGGACGTCGAAGCCGTCGATCATGTTGAGCACCATGCACAGGGCTATGACCGACCACTGGAAGCGCGTCATCGGCCGCTGGTCGACGCTTGCACGCAGGTCGGCGCTCATGGCCGCAGCTCCCGCAACGGACAGTTGGACGATGCGGCGGCGCAAGGCCGCTGCAGCCATGGGACAGGGGTAGAGGCAGTCATCGTGGGTCTCCTTGGGTTGAAGCTCTGTGGGAGCTTTCTTGTGTTCTCAGCACATCATTACGTATGCTGAATGTGATTCAGTTTACTGAATGAAAATCGGCGCCAGATACCGGGATTTCCCCGATCAGGCGGGGCCGCGCAGTCTCGGACGCGGAGGCGGCCGGGCCGCTGTCAGTCGGATGAGGAAGCGTCGAGGGCGTCGCGTGCGTCGTGCAACTGCACGAACTTGCGCAGCAGGCGCTTGAACTCGGCCTGCTCCTCGGGCTCCAGCGCGGCCAGCATGCGGTTGTGCAGTTCGTGCACATTCGGCACGAAGCCGCCCAGCATGGCCTCGCCCTCGGCCGTGAGCGTCAGGCGCCGCTGGCGCCGGGGCAGAATCTCGCGCAGCACCCAGCCCTTGGCCTCCAGTCGCGCCGCGATGTCGGCCGTGGTGGAGTTGTCCAGCGCCACCAGCCGCGCCAGCGTTACCTGGTCGATGCCCGGTTTTTCCTGCAGCATGCGCAGGATGGCGTACTGCACGGGCGTCACGTCCGGCCCAAGCACGTCGCGGAACAGCTGCGCCGCGATCTGCTGCGCGCGCCGGATCAGGTGGCCCGGCTGGTCGTAGAGGTCGATGGAAAGCGGATCGGAGGCGGAGTGGACCATCGGTGGCGGCAGGCCTTGCGGCCCTGGGGTTGAAGCCCGCCGAGATTACCCCATCCCCGGCGCCGGTCCTGGATGCGCGCCGGGCCATGGCCGGCCTCAGGCCACCGCGGCGGCAGGCTGGGCCGCTGCTGCGGCCACCGCCGCCGCCTGCTGTTCCTGCGCAATCCATTTGTCGATGACCTTGCGCGACTGCACGCCGCCCGCATCGATGTTGAGCTTGAGCAGCTTGCGGTCGGGGTGGGCACTGAGGTTGCGCTGCTGCAGCTCCAGCATCTGCAGGTCTTCGCTGAAGATCTTGTGCTGGCCCTCGCGTATGCGGTCGGTGACTTCGGCATCGCCCGGATTGAAGCGGCGCGCCATGCCCCAGAAGTACCACATGGACTCCTCGGTCTCCGGCGTGATGAAGTCCACCACCATGCTGTAGACCTTGTGCTCGTCGGGCGCGTCGTAGCCGCCGTGGCCTGCGTGGGCCACGCCGACCTCGATCAGCACATGGCTGGGCGGGGTGAAGCGGCAGACCTGCCAGCGGTCCACGGGCACATCGTCGGCCAGGCCGTTGCTGCGCAGCGCCATCTTCCAGAACGGGGGCGCGGGAATGTCGTTCATGAAGCGGCTGGTGACCACCTCGACATCGGCGCCCTCGCCGCGCGTCTCGGTCTTGCATGGCGTCTCGTCGATCTCGGCCTGGCCGATGGAGCTGGCGTGCACATAGGTCTCGTGCGTCAGGTCCATGAGGTTGTCGATCATCAGCCGGTAGTCGGCCTGGATGTGGAACATGCCGCCGCCATAGGCCCATTCGGGGTTGTCGTGCCAGGGCAGCTTCGGGATGAGCGCGGCATCGGCCAGCGCCTTGTCGCCGGGCCAGACCCAGATGAAGCCATGGCGTTCCTCGACGGGATAGCTGCGGATCTCGGGGAAGCCGCGCACGCGCTGGCCCGGCATGGCAATGGTCTTGCCGTCGCAGCCCATCTCCAGCCCGTGGTAGCCGCAGACCAGCTTGCCCTCGCAGACAAAGCCCAGCGACAGGGGCGCGCCGCGGTGCGGGCAGAAATCCTCCACGGCGGCAATGCCGTGCTGCGCGCGGTAGAACGCGATGCGCTCGCCGCAGATGCGACGGCCCAGCGGCTTGTCCTGGATCTCATCGGACGTGGCGGCCACGTACCAGGTGTTCTTGGGAAATGTGCTCATGGGGGTCTCCTTTATGGGTGGGGTCCGCAGTCCTTGGCGCTGCGGTGGCTGGGGCACGGGCGGCCGAGGCCGCCGGCGCACATCAAGGGCAGATCAAGCGCATATCAAGCGCGGGTCAGACTCGAATCAGGCTCGGATCAACTGCACGCCAGGAACCGCATGGCTGCCGGGCTCGCTCACGGCTTCGCGCAGGTTGCGGCGCGCAATGCGCGAGTGCTCCTTCATCAGCGCCTCGGCCCGCGCGCCTTCGCGTGCGGCAATGGCGTCCAGCACCTGGCGGTGCTGGTCCTGGGCCACCATCAGGCTGTGGCGCGCACGCGGGGATTCGGCCCGCGCCAGCACAAAGCCCGAAGGCGAGGCGAAGGGCATGCGCACCACGCGCTCCAGCTCGCGTTGCATGACGCTGCTGCCGGCCATGGAATGCAGCAGGTCGTGGAATTCGGAGTTCAGCGCCACATAGCGCGAGAAGGCCTCGTCGCCCCAGTCGGCCGTCTCCAGCACACGGTCGATGGCATCCAGGCAGCGCCCGGCCTGCGCCAGCAGCGGCTCGGCCACGCCGCGCTCGGCCGCCCAGCGCGCGGCCAGGCCTTCCAGCGTGCCGCGCAGCTCGATGGCATCGGCCACGTCGGCCTCGGAGAACAGCCGCACGCGGTAGCCGCGCCCGCCGGCCATGGCTTCGAGCAGGCCTTCCTGCTCCAGCCGCATCAGCGCGGCGCGCACCGGCGTGCGCGAGATGCCCAGGCGCTGCACCACGGTCAGCTCGGCAATGCGCTCGCCTGCGGGCAGTTCGCCCGCAAGAATCATCTCGCGCAGTTGCAGCTGGGCCTTGATGACCTGGGAATGGCTTTCCGCTTCGGAGGCGGCGGGGGCAAGCTGGGGGCTCATGGGGCTTTGTCTGGATGGAATGGCGTGAATGTATACATCCAAGGCGATTCATGGTGCACTTTTCCGCAAAAACACGGGAAAACACCAATCAAATGTATACAACCAATCCCAGCAAAGACAGTGGCCCGCCTGTTTGTATACATCGCCATGGCATCATGGCCGGCTCCCTTTTTCCCCTGCCGCTGCAACCCAGGAGGTCACCCTTGCCGACGTTTTCCCGACACCCCGCCATGGCCGCCCACATCCTCAACCTGGCACGGGATGCCAGCGCCGATGCGCAGGCTCCGCAGGCCTATCCGATCAAGGACTTCTTCCGCAATCCGGAACGCGGCTTCTTCCGCCTGGCCGATGACGGAAGCATGCTGGGCTTCATGCAGCCCGTCAGCGTGGACGGCCATCCGGCGCGCATGAATATCCATGTGCAGGCGCTGGAGGGCAGCACCCCTGTGGGCGAGCCGCGCCGCATCACGGCAGAGACCGAGCGCGACATCAGCAACTTCTTCTGGAAGGGCCCGGATGTGGTGCTCTACCAGAAGGACTTCGGCGGCGACGAGAACTTCCACGTGCTGGCGGTCAACGCGCGCAGCGGCCAGGCCACCGACCTGACGCCCTGGGAAGGCGTGCGCGCCAGCATCGAGGACGACCTG
This sequence comes from Delftia sp. WSY_22, assembly GCF_043104185.1. Lineage (NCBI taxonomy): Bacteria > Pseudomonadati > Pseudomonadota > Betaproteobacteria > Burkholderiales > Comamonadaceae > Delftia > Delftia sp. WSY_22. The sequence continues at coordinate 610,511 of NZ_JBICKN010000007.1, read as the reverse complement.
GAAGACGACCCCGACCATGTGCTGATCAGCCACAACCGGCGCGATGCCGAGGTCTTCGACGTGTACCGCGTGAACGTGCACACGGGGGCGGCGCAACTGGTGGCGCAGAACCCCGGCAACATCGTCGGCTGGCAGACCGACCACGCAGGCCGCGTGCGGGCCGCCGTGGCCAGCGACGGCCTGAACAGCGCCCTGCTCTACCGTGACGACGAGGCCGGCGAGTTCCAGCCCCTGATCACCACCGACTACCGCACCAGCGTCAGCCCGGCCTTCTTCACCTTCGACGACCAAAAGCTCTACGCCCTGTCCAACCGGGGCCGCGACAAGCTGGCCCTGGTGGTCATCGACCCGGCCCGGCCCGACGAGGAAGAGGAAATCTTCGTGCCCGAGGAAGTCGATCTGGGCGCGGCGGCCTATTCGCGCAAGCGCCGCGTGCTCACCCTGGCCGCCTACCAGACCGACAAGCCGCAGTACCGTTTCTTCGATGCCGAGACCGAAGCCCTGTACGGCCGGCTGGCTGCGCAGCTGCCCGGCTACGACTTCGCCATCCAGGGCGCCAACCGCGCCGAGGACAAGTTCATCGTCGCCGCCTTCAACGACCGCACGCCGGGCGCGCGCTACATCTACGATGCGGCCGCCGATGCGCTGACCAAGCTGGCCGACATCAACCCGGCCATTCCCGAGTCCGCCATGTCGCGCGTGCAGCCCGTCAGCTACACCAGCCGCGACGGCCTGACCATCCACGGCTACCTGACCTTGCCGGCCGGCCGAGAGCCCAGGAACCTGGCCTGCATCATCAACCCGCACGGCGGCCCCTGGGCCCGCGACGGCTGGGGCTACAACCCCGAGGTGCAGTTCCTCGCCAACCGAGGGTTCTGCGTGCTGCAGGTGAACTTCCGGGGCTCCACGGGCTATGGCCGCGCGTTCTGGGAAGCGGGATTCGGCCAATGGGGCCTGAAGATGCAAGACGACATCACCGATGGCGTGCACTGGCTGATCGACCAGGGCATTGCCGACCCTGCGCGCATCGGCATCTACGGCGGCAGCTATGGCGGCTATGCCACGCTGGCCGGCGTGGCCTTCACGCCCGACCTGTATGCGGCGGCCGTGGACTATGTGGGCGTGTCCAACCTGTTCACCTTCATGAAGACCATTCCGCCCTACTGGAAGCCGCTGCTGGACCAGATGCACGCCATGGTGGGCGATCCCGAGCGCGACAGGGAGCGCCTGGCCGCCACCTCGCCGGCCCTGCATGTGGACCGCATCAAGGCCCCGCTGTTCATCGCCCAGGGCGCGCGCGATCCGCGCGTGAACAAGGACGAGAGCGACCAGGTGGTGAAGGCGCTGCGCGAGCGCGGCGTCGAGGTGCAGTACATGGTCAAGGACAACGAGGGCCACGGCTTTCACAACGACGAGAACAAGTTCGAGTTCTACGAGGCCATGGAGCAGTTCCTGGTCACGCACCTCAAGCCCTGAAGCCGTCCAGGCACCCGGCCACCCGGCCGCCCGGTCCCTCGGCCGCCCCGCGCTACAGCACGGCGGGCTCTCCGCTTTGCTGCAGCGCCCACATGTCCGCATAGCGCCCGCCCGCCGCGACCAGCTGGGCGTGGGTGCCGCGCTCGACGATGCGGCCCGCGTCCATGACCAGGATCTCGTGCGCATCGACCACGGTGGACAGGCGGTGGGCAATCACCAGCGCCGTCTTGTTGCGCGCGGCGCTTTGCAGCTCGGCCTGGATGGCGCGTTCATTGGCCGAGTCCAGCGCCGACGTCGCCTCGTCGAAGATCAGGATGGGCGGGTCCTTGAGCAGGGTGCGCGCGATCGCCACCCGCTGCTTTTCGCCGCCCGACAGCTTCAGCCCGCGCTCGCCCACGCGCGTGGCATAGCCCTGGGGCGTGGCCTCGATGAAGTCGTGGATGCGCGCGGCGCGCGCGGCCGCCACCACCTGCTCGCGGCTGGCGCCAGGGCGGCCGTAGGCGATGTTGTATTCCACCGTGTCGTTGAACAGCACCGTGTCCTGCGGCACGATGCCCACGGCGTCGCGCACGCTGTCCTGGGTCAGCTCGCGCAGGTCGTGCCCGGCGATGCGCACATGGCCGGACTGCACGTCGTAGAAGCGGAAGATCAGCCGCGCCAGCGTGCTCTTGCCCGAGCCCGAAGGGCCGACCACGGCCACGGTCTTGCCGGCGGGAATGGTGAAGCTCACGTCCTTGAGGATGGGCCGCTCGGGGTCATAGGCGAAGTCCACATGCTCGAAGCGCAGCTCGGGCGGTGCGCCATGGGTCTGCAGCGGCTGGGCGCCGGGCGCGTCGGCCACCTCGCGTTCCTTGTCCATGAGGGTGAACATGCGCTCCAGGTCGGTCAGGCTCTGCTTGATCTCGCGGTAGATCACGCCCAGAAAGCCCAGTGGAATGTAGAGCTGGATCATGAAGGCGTTGACCATGACCAGGTCGCCCAGCGACAGGCGGCCATCCACCACGCCCTGCGTGGCCCGCCAGAGGATGGCGACCAGGGCCGTTGCGATGATCAGCTGCTGCCCGCAGTTGAGCAGGCTCAGCGTGCTCTGGCTCTTGAGGCGCACGCGGCGCAGCGCCTCCAGGTTCTCGTCGTAGCGCCGCGCCTCGAAGCCCTCGTTGCCGAAGTACTTGACGGTCTCGTAGTTCAGCAGCGAGTCGATGGCCTTGGTGTGCGCCGCCGACTCCTGGGCATTGGCCTCGCGCCGAAAGCGCGTGCGCCACTCGGTCACCGTGACCGTGAACGTGATGTAGAACACCAGCGCCGCCAGTGTGATGGCCGCGAACCAGATGTCGAAGCGCAGCGCCAGGATGCCCAGCACCAGCGCCATCTCGACGAAGGTGGGCAGGATGCTGTAGAGCGAATACGAGATCAGCGACTCGGTGCTGCGCACGCCGCGCTCGATGTCGCGCGTCATGCCGCCGGTCTGGCGCTCCAGGTGAAAGCGCAGGCTCAGCGCATGCAGGTGCTCGAAGGTGGACAGCGCAATCGCCCGCGAGGCACCCTGCGTGGCCTTGGCAAAGACCAGATCGCGCAGCTCGGTGAACAGCGAGCTGGAAAAGCGCAGCAGCCCGTAGGCCAGCAGCAGGGCCACGGGCACGACGAGCACGGCCCGGGCATCGCCGGCCTTCAGATCCAGCGCATCGACCAGGTGCTTCAACAACACCGGCACGCCCACGTTGGCGAGCTTGGCCCCGATCATGAAGCCCAGCGCCGCCAGCACGCGCCACTTGTATTGCCACAGGTAGGGCAGCAGGCGCCGCAGCGCGTTCCAGTCCCGCGACGGTGCCGGGGTTGGGACTAAGGGTAAATCCGTAGGGGAAGCGCTCTCGCGTCGCATGAAAGACAATTCTCGGTTGTTATATTGACCCGATTGTGCCCATGCCACCCCGCCCAGACCTCCCGCCCCATCCCTTGCCCGCAGACAAGGAGCTGGTTCTCAAGGTCATTCCCATGCCCGCCGATGTCAATGCCAATGGCGACATCTTCGGAGGCTGGGTGATGGCGCAGGTCGACCTGGCAGGTTCGGTGCTGCCCTCGCGCCTGGGCCAGAGCCGCATGGTCACCGTGGCCGTGAACGAGTTCATCTTCAAGCAGCCCGTGCGCGTGGGCGACATCCTGTCGTTCTACTCCAGCGTGCAGCGCGTGGGCCGCACCTCGGTCACGGTCGATGTCGAGGTCTATGCCGAGCGCTTTGCCGACCAGGGCCGCTTCGTCAAGGTGACCGAAGCCCTGCTGACCTACGTGGCCATCGATGGCCAGGGCAAGCCCCAGTCGCTGCCGGACAACGACCAGGTGCGTTCCTGGCGCGCAGCGGCCGAGCGCAATGCAGAACGCAAGCAGCAGCAGGCCGGCTGAACCCGCCCATCTGCAGCCATGAAAAAAGCGACCTTTGCAGGTCGCTTTTTCATTTCCGGCGCAGGGGTGGCTCAGGCCAGCGAGGGCGTGACGCGCGGCTGCAGCGAGGCGGCCGCGCTGGCCGCGGCCAGCGCAGCGGAGCTGCTGGCGGCGCTGTCGCTGGAGGCGGCCGACGAGGAAGACAGGCTGGAGGCGCTGGATGCCACAGCCGAACCCGACGAGGACGAGCGCGGCGAGGAGCCGGCCTCGATCTGGCCCGTGAGCTCGCCGCCCTCTTCGATCACCACCTTGCCGTAGCGGATCTTGCCGCTGACCTTGCCCGTGCCGTAGATGACCAGCTTCTCGCGCACGGTCAGCGTGCCGTCGAACACGCCATGGATCTCGGCGATGTCGATTTCGGCCGTGCCGTGGAAGGCACCCTGCTCGGCGATCTGGATCACGCGCGAGTCCATGGTGGCTTCCACCGTGCCTTCGACGACTAGCGTGTCGCAGTCGGTGATCTCCACGCCCTTGAGCTTGATATTGGGGCCTACGGTGAGCTTGCTGCCCTGGGAGTCCTGCGCCACGGCCGATGCCTGGCGCTGGGCGGTCGACGGACTTGTCACGCTGGAGCTGGGCGTGACGGCACCGGAGGGGCTGCCGCCCGTACCGGTGGCGCCTATGCCGCTACCCAGGGTGTTGCGGGAGGTGAAAGCATCGTTGTCGCGCTTGCCAAAGAACGGGTTCTGAACAGCCATGGGTGGGTCTCCTTCGGAAAAATCCGATGCTACGCACACGAACTGGCAACAAATGCCGGCATCTCGCAAGAAAAGTAACCAGATGGTTCTCCCGTTTCATGTGCTTGCAAGCCTTTCTCGATCACACACCGCGCATGCGCAGGTCGCGCAGCGGACATGCGCAAATCAATAGGTGCATCTACACTCATTTCCATTCCAGGCCACCTGCCCCACGCCCCATGACCTCCTCCACCTCAAGCGCCGCCAGTCCGGTCTGCACCTGCTTCATGGTGCGCAGCCTGTCGCGCAAGATCTCCCAGCTCTATGACGACACGCTCGCGCCCAGCGGCCTGCGCGGCACGCAGTTCAGCCTGCTGGTGCAGGCGCGCAATGCGCCCGACGGCCCGCCCACCGTCTCGGCCCTGGCCGAGCAGCTGCACACCGACCGCACGACGATGACGCGCAATCTGCGCACGCTGCAGCAGGCCGGCTTCATCGACCTGGTTCCCGGCGCGGATGCGCGCAGCCGCTGCGTGGTGGTCACCCCGGAAGGCCGCGCCCGCATCCGCGAGGCTGCCGCCCTGTGGCGCCAGGCCCAGCAGCGCGTGCGCGAGCTGTGCGGCAGCGAGCAGATCGGCGCGCTCGAAAGCCTGGTGCTGGGCATGCTGCCCGTGCTGGAAACCGCCACGCAGGAGAGCGCGGAATGAGCGCCGCCCTGCCCTCCGCAGCCCCGGGCGCTGCGGCCAGCGGGTCCGCGCATCCGTTGGTCAGCGGCCCCATCGCCTCCACCCTGGTGCGCCTGGCCGTGCCCAACATGGTGGCGCTGAGCATGTCGGTGCTGGTCGCCGTGGCCGAGACCTACTACGTGGGGCAGTTGGGAACCGTATCGCTGGCGGCCATGGCCCTGGTGTTTCCGCTGGCCATGCTCACGCAGATGATGAGCAACGGCGCCATGGGCAGCGGCGTGTCCTCGGCCATCAGCCGCGCGCTGGGCGCAGGCGACGGCGCGCGTGCCTCGGCACTGGCCCTGCACTCCATCGTCATCGGCACCATCGCAGGCCTGCTGTACTCGCTCATCTTCGTGCTGTGCGGCGCCACCTTCTACGGCTGGCTGGGCGGGCGCGGCGAGGTGCTGGCAGCGGCCACGGGCTTTGGCGCCGTGCTGTTCAGCGGCGCCATCCTGGTGTGGCTGTGCAATACGCTGGCCTCGGTGGTGCGGGGCACGGGCAATATGCGCATGCCGTCGGCCGTGATCTTTGCGGCCTCGCTGGTGCAGATCGTGGTGGGCGGCACGCTGGGGCTGGGCCTGGGACCCATGCCGCGCTGGGGCATGCCGGGCGTGGCCGTGGGCAACATCGTGGCCATGGCACTGGCCGTCGCAGTCTTCCTGGCCTATCTGCAATGGGGCCAGCAGCGCCTGCAACTGGACTGGCGCAGGCCCCGCCTGGCCTGGCCCATGTTCCGCGACATCCTGCGCGTGGGGGCCCTGGCCTGCCTGTCCCCCGTGCAAACGGCGCTGGCCGCGCTGCTGCTGACAGGCATGGTCGCCCGCCTGGGCCCGCTGGCACTGGCCGGCTACGGCATTGGCCAGCGGCTGGAGTTCCTGCTGATCCCCATGGCCTTCGGCGTCGGCATGGCCGCCGTGCCCATGGTGGGCATGGCCATGGGCGCAGGCCAGGTGGCACGCGCGCGCCGCGTGGCCTGGTCGGGCGGCGCCATGGCCGCCGCCCTGCTGGGCGTGCTGGGCCTGGTGGTCATGGTCTGGCCGCAGCTGTGGTCGGGCATTTTCACCGGCGACCCGGCCGTGCGCGCCTACGCCGACCTCTACCTGCGCACCGTGGGCCCGGCCTTCGGGCTGTTCGGCCTGGGACTGGTGCTGTACTTCGCCTCCCTGGGCGCAGGCCGCGTCTGGGCGCCCGTGCTGGCCGGCACCGTGCGCCTGCTGATCGTGGTGGTGGGCGGCGGCTGGCTCATGTCCAGCGGCCTGGGCAGCGCCCAGTCGCTGTTCATCCTCGTGGCCGTGGCCATGGCCGCCTATGGCGCAGGCACGGCCTGGGCTGTGTGGCGCGCGCGCTGGGGGTGAAGAAACGCAAAAAGAAGGCCCGCAGTCAGCGGACCATGCTTCAAGAAACGATATACGCCGCCGTCCCCGTGGACAGCAAGCTGCCATCGGCCCCCAGGAATTCCATGCGCGTGTTGGCCACGCGCGAACCCAGCCGCAGCACCTCGGCGCGCAGGATGAATTCGCTGCCGATGCCGGGGCGCAGGTAGTCCACGCGCAGGTCGATGGTGCCCAGGCGCGAGAAGCGGTGCAGGCGCTGCAGCGGTGCGTCGTCCATGTGCTTGGCGCCGATGGCCGCCATGACGGCCAAGCCGCCCATGGAGTCCAGGCCGGCGCTGATCACGCCGCCGTGGATGCGCTGGTAGGCGGCGTGGCCTATGAGCTCGGGCCGCATGGTGATGCGGCCTTCAACCCGCTCGGGCAGCACTTCGGTGATGCGCAGGCCCAGCACCTGGTTGAAGGCGATCTGGCGCTCGAACACCTCGCGCAGCCCGGCGATGAACTCGGGCTCGAACTGCACGGGCGCCTCAGAGGCCTTCGTGGATTTCAGCACTGGCTGAAGTCCGGCTTGCGCTTCTCCATGAACGCGGTGAACGCCTCCTTGGCAGCAGGCCCGCCCATCAGCTTGCCGAAGCTCGTTCCCTCCTCGGCCATGCGCTCGCGCACCAGGCCGGACTGGCCGGCCTTCATGAGGCGCTTGGTCTCGATCAGGGCCGACAGCGGCTTGGCGGCCAGCTTCCTGGCCTGGGCCTGGGCCAGCGCATTGCATTCGCTGGGCGGCACGACGCGGTTGACCAGGCCCACTTCCAGGGCGGCCTCGGCCAGGAAGGGCTCGCCCAGCAGCAGGGCCTCGGCCGCGCGGTGGTAGCCGAGCATCTGGGGCAGCAGCAGGCTGGAGGCCGCTTCGGGGCACAGGCCCAGGTTCACGAAGGGCAGCGAGAAAGCCGCGTTGTCGCCCGCATAGACCAGGTCGCAGTGCAGCAGCAAGGTCGTGCCGATGCCCACGGCCGGGCCGCAGACGGCGGCGATCACGGGCTTGGGAAAGGCGGCGATGTTGTGCAGGAAGCGCCAGACGGGGCGCTGCTCGCCTTCCGGCCTGGCGGAGCCGCCGGCCGACTGCTTGAGGAAGTCGGCAATGTCGTTGCCCGCGCTGAAGATGGCCATGTCGCCCTGGAAGACAACGCAGCGCACGGCGGCGTCTTCGCCGGCCTGGGCCAGAGCGTCGGCCATGCTGGCGTACATGGCCTCGGTGATGGAGTTCTTCTTGTCGGCGCGGTTGAAGGTGATGGTGCAGACACCGGCTTCGGTGTGCACGAGGATGTCCTGGGTGGTTTCGCTCATGATGGTCTTGCCTTGCTTATTCCTTGAAATACACGATCTGGTGGCTGCTCGCCAGCATCACGCCGGCCTCGCTCCACAGCTGGGCGCTCTGGTCGAAGAAGCCGTTGCGAAATTCCTGGCCGCGCGCCTGGGCCAGCAGGTGGCCCGTGCCTGCGGCGGCCAGTTCCTCGCGCCCCGCATGGAAGTAGACGGTGATGGACACCGTGCCCGCCGGGGTGCGCTGTGCGCGGCGCAGCCACACGCGCGGGAAGAATACGTCAGCCAGGCCGGCCAGCGCGCAAAAATCCAGTGCGCGCGGCGGCTCGTCGCGCACCCACAGGCGCGTGAGGCTGTCGGTCTCGCGGCCATCCCAGGTCTGGGGAATGATGCCGTCGAGAAAGCGCATGTCGTAGCGGTTGAGCCATTCCACGCCGCCCAGCGGCGGCACGCGCGGCACGGCGGCGGGCGACGGCACCTCGGGCATGGCCAGGTCGGTGCCGCCCCAGGTGCTGCGCCGCACGGCCGTGACGGCCGTGGCCGTGGTGACGACCTGGGCATCGCCATCCTGGTCGGGCTGGGTGATGGTCAGCAGCCAGTGCTGGGTGGAGCGGTTGGTGCGAACGGGGCGGGCCTCGATGTCGAAGCGCCCCGCGCCCAGCGCGGCCGCGTAGTTGACGGTGATGGACAGCGGATCGCCCAGGCACAGCGGATGCTGCTGGATGGCCCGCACCAGCGCGGCGGCGGTGATGCCGCCGTACGGGCCCACCATGTTCCAGTAGTCCTGCGTGGTCTGGCCCTGGTAGTGGCCCACGGCGCCGGTGGGCGTGAGCGCCACGGCCTGGTCGAGAGGATGGATGTCTGTGCTCATGGCAAACGAGTGTGATGGCAAGCGGCGCCCGCGTCCGTCAAGCCGGCGACTCTGCGGGTGAGGGAAAGCGCGGGTGGGCCGCGGCTGCCGGCGGCTTGGTCCAGCCCGAGAACACGTCCACGGCCCGGCCCCAGAGCGCGTCGCGCATATCGGCGCGGAAGAAACCGAAATGCCCTATGCGCCGCAACTGCAGGGCCTTGGGTTCGATGCGCTCGATGCGGCTGGGGGCATTGGCGTAGAGCGCGAACAGGTGCTCGGTGCCGCGCCAGGTCATGAGTTCGTCGTCGCTCATGGACAGCGCCATCACCGGAAAGCGCACGGCGGCGTAGCTGCGCGCGGCGGCCTCGCCCTCGGCACCCACGCTGTAGCGCGGATTCAGGCACCAGCGGCGCCACTGCAGCATGACGCCGGCCGGCAGGTCGCCCACCTTGCGCAGGCACCGGCCCGGAAAGTAGCCGCACAGGCGCGTGGCCACGGGCACCAGCACATGCCAGAAATAGGGAACCATGCGCTTGAGGCGGGGCGCATTGTCGCGCCAGTAGCCGCTGCCGGCCGCAATGCTCAAAAGGCCGTCCACCAGCTGCGGGGAGCGCAGCAGGCCCGGCAGCTGGGCGCCCAGGCTGTGGCCGATCAGGAACAGCGGCTGGTCCGGCAGCTGCGCCTTGGCATGGGCGATGACCGCCTCGTAGTCGCGCGCCCAGTCGCACAGGTCGGCACGCACCTGACGCAAAGAGCCTTGCAGGGAATCGCCATGGCCTCGGTAGTCAAAGCTGGTCACCCGATAGCCCTGGCCCGCAAGCCAGGTGGCAAAGGCCTCGTAGAAGGCCTGGCGCACCCCCATGGCCCCGCCGATGACCACGCTGGCGCGCGGCGGGGCAGCGGGCGTGTAGACGCGCAGCGCCAGCGTGGCGCCATCGCTGCTGAGTTGGTGTTGTTCCATGGCTGTCTCCTGGTCGGTGCCGCAATGTGCTGACACCAAGTCAAAAACCGGCGCGGCCCCACGCCAGGGACACCAAGGAAGGGCCTAGGCCGGCCGCGCCGCCCCGCACCGAGGGTGTCGTCCCCCTCCCTCGCGCAGCGAGTAGAGAGGCGCCGTGCAACGGGGGAAGCGGCAAAGCCGCTCAGGGGGTGCTACATCCTCTCGAAGATGCCGGCGGCGCCCTGGCCCATTCCGACGCACATCGTCACCATGCCGTAGCGCAATTGCTTGCGGCGCAACGCATGCACCACGGTAGCCGAGCGGATGGCGCCTGTGGCACCCAGCGGGTGGCCCAGGGCAATCGCGCCGCCCATGGGATTGACCTTGGCGGGGTCCAGGCCCAGCGTGTTGACCACGGCCAGCGACTGGGCGGCAAAGGCTTCGTTGAGTTCGAACCAGTCGATGTCGTCCTGCTTGAGGCCCGCATAGCGCAGCGCGGCCGGGATGGCCTCGATAGGACCGATGCCCATGATGGCTGGCGGCACGCCCTTGCTGGCATAGCTCACGAAGCGCGCCAGCGGCGTGAGGCCGAAGCGCTGCACGGCGGCGCCGCTGGCCAGGATCAGCGCGCCTGCGCCATCGCTGGTCTGCGAGCTGTTGCCGGCCGTCACCGAGCCGCGCGCCGCGAACACGGTGCGCAGCTTGCCCAGGCCTTCCAGGCTGGTGTCGGGGCGTGCGCCCTCGTCCAGCTCCACGGTGCGCGTGCGTACCACGGGTTCGCCCTTGGCCAGGTCCAGGCTCCGGTCAGTGACCTCGATGGGCGTGATCTCGTCCTTGAACTCGCCGGCCTGCTGCGCGGCCAGGGCACGGCGGTGCGACTCCAGCGCAAAGGCGTCCTGCGCATCGCGCGAGACCTTCCACTGCTGGGCCACCTTCTCGGCCGTCAGGCCCATGCCGTAGGCAATGCCCACGTCGCCATCACGCTCGAAGATGGACGGCGACAGCGAGGGCGCGTTGCCCATCATGGGCACCATGCTCATGCTCTCGACGCCGGCCGCGATCATCACGTCGGCCTCGCCCACGCGGATGCGGTCCGCCGCCATGGCCACGGCCGACAGGCCCGAGGCGCAGAAGCGGTTCACGGTGATGCCACCCACGCTGGTGGGCAGGCCCGCCAGCACGGCGCTGATGCGCGCCACGTTCAGGCCCTGCTGGGCCTCGGGGATGGCGCAGCCGCAGATGATGTCCTCGATGGCAGCCGGGTCCAGCCCCGGCACCTGGGCCAGCGCGGCCTTCAGCGTGGTCGCCAGCAGGTCGTCGGGACGGTAGTTGCGGAAAAAGCCCTTGTGCGACTTGCCGATGGGCGTGCGCGTGGCGGCGACGATGTAGGCGTCTTGGATTTGTTTCATGGAGATTGCTCCTCGATCTCAGTTATTCATCACCCCCGCAGCCCCCGAAAAGGGCGCGCCCCAGACAACTGGCGTGCTCCAGACCAGGGACAGCGAGCAAGGGCCGCCCCGCCGCGAGGCTGTCGTCCCCCTGGGGGGGAAGGCGCGAAGCGACTCAGGGGGGACATATCAATTCCGGACGGGCTTGCCGGTGTTCAGCATTCCGAGAATGCGTTCATGGGTCTTCGGATGGCCGATCAGGTGGCAGAACGCCTTGCGTTCGAGCTTCATCAGATAGGCCTCGTCCACCAGGGTGCCCGCATCCACGTCGCCGCCGCAGACCACGTTGGCGATCAGGCTGGCCACATGCTGGTCGAACTCGCTGATGAAGCCGCCGTCACGCATGTTGACCAGCGAGCCCTTGATGGTGGCCACCCCGCTGCGTCCCGCCACGGGGAAGCTGCGCGGCAGCGGCGCCCGCCAGCCGCCTGCGGCCATGGACTTGGCCTCGTTGATGGCGACGAAGAGCAGCTCGTCCTTGTGCGGCACGATGAGGTCGCTGTCCAGCAGGTAGCCCAGCTTGCGCGACTCGATGGCACTGGTGCCCACCTTGGCCATGGCCGCGGCCGTGAAGCCTTCGGTCAGGAAGGGCAGCAGGTCCTTGCCCGTGCTGGTGGCGGCGTTCTCTGCCGCGCGGCGCGCGATGTAGGTCAGGCCGCCCGCGCCAGGCACCAGGCCCACGCCGACTTCCACCAGGCCGATGTAGCTTTCCATATGCGCCACGCGGCGTGCGCTGTACACAGCCAGCTCGCAGCCGCCGCCCAGCGCCATGCCATGGATGGCCGCAACCACGGGCACCTGGGCGTAGCGGATGCGCAGCATCAGGTTTTGCAGCTCCTGCTCCACGCTTTCGATGGCGTCGGCGCCGCCGATCACGAAGGCCGGCATGGTGGCTTCCAGGTCGGCGCCCACGCTGAACGGCGCATCGCCCGACCAGATGACCATGCCCTGGAAGTCGGTCTCGGCCACGTCCACGGCCTCCATCAGCGCTTCCATGACTTCGGGGCTGATGGCGTGCATCTTGTTCTTGATGCTGGCGATCAGGATCTGGCCGTCCAGCGTCCAGGTGCGCAGCGCCTTGGATTCGGCGATCGTGGTACCTGCCGTCTTCCAGTCGGGCAGGCTGTCTTCGCCCAGCAGCTTCTCGGGGAAGATCTGGCGCTCGTAGACGGGCAGCACGCGGCGGGGCACGAACTGGCCCTTGGCAGGGCTCCACGAGCCCTGCGCCGTGTGCACGCCGCCGGCCTCGGCCACCGGGCCTTCGAAGACCCACTTGGGCAGAGGTGCCTTGCTCAATGCCTTGCCGGCATCGATGTCCTCCTGGACCATCTTCGCCACTTCCAGCCAGCCGGCTTCCTGCCACAGCTCGAACGGGCCCTGCTTCATGCCGAAGCCCCAGCGCATGGCCTGGTCCACGTCGCGGGCGGACTCCGCAATGCTCTCCAGGTGGATGGCCGCGTAGTGGAAGCTGTTGCGCAGGATGGCCCACAGGAAGCGGCCCTGCGCGCCCTCGGCATTGCGCAGCAGCTTCAGGCGCTCGGCTGCGGGCTTCTTGAGCATGCGGCCATAGACCTCGTCGGCCTTGCCGCCTGCGGGCACGTAGTCCTCGCTGTCCAGCTCGAACTGCAGGATGTCGCGGCCGACCTTCTTGTAGAAGCCCTTCTTCGCCTTCTGGCCGAGGTTGCCCAACTCGATCAGCTTGGCCAGCACGGGCGGCGTGCCGAAGCTGGCGTAGAAGGGATCGGTCTCGGCGCTGAGGTTGTCCTGCAGCGTCTTGATCACATGGGCCATGGTGTCCAGGCCCACCACGTCGGCCGTGCGGAAGGTACCGCTGGATGCGCGGCCCAGCTTCTTGCCGGTGAGGTCATCGACCACGTCGAAGGTCAGTCCGAAGTTCTCGACCTCCTTCATGGTGGCCAGCATGCCGGCGATGCCGATGCGGTTGGCGATGAAGTTGGGCGTGTCCTTGGCGCGCACCACGCCCTTGCCCAGGCCGCTGGTGACGAAGGCTTCGAGCTGGTCCAGCACCACGGGCTGCGTGGTCGGCGTGGCGATCAGCTCCACCAGCGGCATGTAGCGCGGCGGGTTGAAGAAGTGGATGCCGCAAAAGCGCGGCTTGATCGCGTCGGGCAGCGCCTCGGACAGCTTGGTGATGGACAGGCCCGAGGTGTTGGACGCCACGATGGCGTGCTTGGCCACATGGGGCGCGATCTTGGTGTACAGATCGAGCTTCCAGTCCATGCGCTCGGCAATGGCCTCGATGATCAGGTCGCAGCCCTTGAGCAGCTTGAGGTGCTCCTCGTAGTTGGCGGGCTGGATCAGGTCCGCGTCCTCGGCCACGCCGATGGGCGAAGGCTTGAGCTTCTTGAGGTTGGCGATGGCGCGCTCGGCGATGCCGCTTTTCGGGCCTTCCTTGGCAGGCAGGTCGAACAGCACCACGGGCACCTTGACATTGACCAGATGGGCCGCGATCTGCGCACCCATCACGCCAGCGCCGAGCACGGCGACTTTCTTCACATTGAATCGGGACATGGATGTTCCACAAGTGGGAGGAAGGAGGCCGCTGCGGCCGCCTTCCGGAATGGTTTACTGCACGCGCACCCAGGTCTGGGTGCGGCCAAAGGGGCCGATGGAGCCGCGCACCTCGAGCTTGGCGCCGCCCTCGATGGGCGTCAGGCGCAGGGTGTAGGTCTTGCCGTTTTCGGGGTCGAGGATCTTGCCGCCTTCCCAGACGTCCTTGCCCTCGGCCTTCTTGGCGCCGCGGATGATCTCCAGCCCCTTGAGCGGCTGGCCCTTGCGGTCGTCAGAACACTCGGTGCAGGTGGCGGCCGGATCAGCGCCCTTGCGCAGGATCTGCTCGATGCGGCCCGTGACCACGCCGTCGTTCTCGGCCACGCGGATCTCGGACTTGGCTTCGCCACTCTTGTCGTCCACGCTCTTCCACAGGCCCACGGGCGTCATCTGCGCCTGCGCCGCGACGGCCGTGAGGCCCAGCACCATTGCTGCCAGTGCTTGATATGCCTTCATTTCAAACCCCTTTCGCCTAGAAAGGCGCACAGACCACGCTGATGCGCACAGCCCGTGCTCCCATGTTGGAGTGAAGCCGTTCAGGCCAGCGCTGCGTCCGTGTCCATCAGGGACTTGCTGCCCGCGCGGGCCGTGCGCATCAGCGTCGCGGTCTCGGGGAACAGCTTGGCGAAGTAGAAACGCGCGGTCTGCAGCTTGGCCTGGTAGAACGGGTCGGTGTTGCCCTTGGCGATTTCACGCAGCGCCACCTGGGCCATGCGGGCGAAGAAGTAGCCGAACACCAGGTGGCCCGCCACACGCAGGTAGTCCACAGAGGCGGCACCCACCTCGTCGGGGTTTTGCATGCCCTTGAAGCCGATCTCGGTGGTGAACTTGGTCATCTGGTCGCCCAGGTAGGCGATGGGATTGATGAACTCGGCCATCTTCTCGTTGACGCCCTCTTCCTCCACCAGTTGCGCCACCAGCTTGCCGAACTTCTTGAGCGATGCGCCCTGGTTGCCCAGCACCTTGCGGCCCAGCAGGTCCAGCGCCTGGATGCCGTTCGTGCCTTCATAGATCATGTTGATGCGCGCATCGCGCACGAACTGCTCCATGCCCCATTCGGTGATGAAGCCATGGCCGCCATAGACCTGCTGGCTCATGGTGGTGGCCGTCCAGCCGTTGTCGGTGATGAAGGCCTTGACGATGGGGGTCAGCAGCGCCACCAGCTCGGCGCTGTCCTTGCGCACCTTTTCGTCTGGGTGGTTGAACTCCTTGTCGATCAGGAAGGCGCAGTAGGTCACCAGCGCGCGGCCGCCTTCGGCATAGGCCTTGGCCGTCAGCAGCATGCGGCGCACGTCGGGGTGGACGATGATGGGGTCGGCCGGCTTGTCCTTGGCCTTGGTGCCCGACAGGCTGCGCATCTGCAGGCGGTCCTTGGCATAGGCCAGGGCATTCTGGTAGGCCACCTCGGTCAGGCCCAGCGACTGGTTGCCCACGCCCAGGCGGGCGGCATTCATCATCACGAACATGGCCTGCAGACCCTTGTTCGGCTGGCCCACCAGGGTGCCGATGGCGCCGTCGATATTGATCTGAGCCGTGGCATTGCCATGGATGCCCATCTTGTGCTCCAGCGCACCGCAGAAGATGGGGTTGCGCTCGCCCAGCGAGCCATCGGCCTTGACCACGAACTTGGGCACCACGAACAGGCTGATGCCCTTGGAGCCCGGGGGCGCATCGGGCAGGCGGGCCAGCACCAGGTGGACGATGTTGTCGGTGAAGTCGTGCTCGCCAGCGCTGATGAAGATCTTGTTGCCGGTGATTTTGTAGGTGCCCTCGGGCGCGCCGGCCACGGGCTCGGCCTTGGTGCGCAGCAGTCCCAGGTCGGTGCCGCAATGGGGCTCGGTCAGGCACATGGTGCCGGTCCACTCGCCGCTGGTCAGCTTGGGCAGGTACAGCTTCTTTTGCTCTTCCGTGCCATGCACATGCAGGGCCTCGTAGGCGCCGTGCGACAGCCCGGGGTACATGGTCCAGGCCTGGTTGGCGCTGTTGAGCATCTCGTACAGCGCCGAGTTCACCGCAAAGGGCAGGCCCTGGCCGCCATAGGCCGTGTCGCAGGACAGCGAAGGCCAGCCGCCTTCCACGTACTTCTGGTAGGCCTCCTTGAAGCCCTTGGGCGTGGTGACCTCGTGGGTTTCCTTGTTCAGCACGCAGCCCTCGGCATCGCCGCTGATGTTCAGCGGAAACGTCACATTGGCCGCGAACTTGCCCGCCTCTTCCAGCACGGCGTTGATGGTGTCGGCATCGACCTCGGCATGCGCCGTCATCTGCCGGTAGTCATCCGTGACCTTGAACACCTCGTGCATGAGGAATTGCATGTCGCGCAGGGGCGGGTTGTAGCTGGGCATTTGTCTTCTCCTGTGTTGGCGGGGTTTGCAGTGGATGCGGTGAAAACGGTGAAACTGAAAAATCAGGTCGGGCTGGCGTAGCGCGCCAGAATGCTCTCGAAGCCGTCGATGGCGCGCTGCATGGAGCCTTCGTTGCGCAGGAAGCGCGCCTCGTAATGCAGGGCCAGGATCAGGCCGTGGATCTCGAACAGCAGCTGGTTCTCGTCCAGGTCGGCACGCAGGTCGCCGCATTCGCGGCACTGCACGATGGTGCGGCGCATGGCTGCGTGCCAGGTCTGGACCGAAGCCGTCAGCGCATCGCGCACCGGCCCCGTGCGGTCGTCGAACTCCACGGCGCCGCTGATATAGATGCAGCCCGAGTCCAGCTCGATGGAGGTGCGCTTCATCCAGTTGTCGAACAGCGCCCGCAGACGCGCCACGCCGCGCGGCGCCTGAAGCGCGGGAAAGAACACTTCCTGCTCGAAACGGTCGTGGTATTCATGCACCACGGAAATCTGCAGCTCCTCGCGCGAGCCAAAATGCGCGAACACGCCCGACTTGCTCATGCCCGTCAGCTCGGCCAGAGCGCCGATAGACAGGCCCTCAAGGCCAATGTGCGTGGCCAGGTTGAGGGCAGCCTCCACAATGGTGGCCTTGGTCTGCTGACCCTTGTGCAGCGCGCGGCGCGGCGCGGGCGCAGCCGCTTCGTGCACGGAAGAGCCGGCCTTGGGATCGGCATTGGAGTTGGTCGGAGAGCGAGCGGTGCGGCGTGGGGCGGAAACGCTGGACATGCGAAATTCTTGTTAAAACGAACGTTCGTGCTATTTTGCATGGAAAGCTTGTCGCGGCGAAGACATGCGGGGGAAAACACCTAGCAACCCGAAGCCCCCTCCACCGCGTGCCCATGAAAAAAGCCACCGGCACAAGCGGGTGGCTTTGCTGCAGAGCGGACCCTGGGGTCCGCTGGGCCATGTTCAGACCATCAAGGCCAGGCTGGCTTCCAGATGCTCGGTCGGCAGGCGGCGGAAACCCGAGCGCGCGTAGCGCTGCAGGCGGCCCAGCGCGAACGACGTCAGCACGCTGGCGGCGACCTGGGCATCGACCGTCGGGGCGGAGGAGCCCAGCGCACCGGCGGCGGGGCGCAGGCACTGGCGCAGCGTGGATTCGATGCGGTCGAAGAACTGGTTCATGCGGGCCTGCAGGCGCTCGTGCTCGAAGACGATGGCATCGCCCACCATGACGCGCACCATGCCGGGGTTACGCTCGCCGAACTGCAGCACCAGCGAGATCACGCGGCTGGCCTGGCGCATGCCATCCACTGCGGGACGCTCTTCCTCCGGCACATCCCGCCCGACGATCTGCTGCACCAGCGTGAAGACGGATTGCTCGATGAACTCGATCAGGCCTTCGAACATCTGTGCCTTGCTGGCGAAGTGGCGGTACAGGGCCGCCTCGCTGACGCCCAGGTGAGCGGCCAGCGCTGCCGTGGTGATGCGTTCTGCGCCGGGCTTTTCCAGCATGGCCGCAAGCGCCTGCAGGATCTGCTCGCGCCGCTCCCCGGGTTTGGGGCGTTTGCGCGCAGGCGTGGGGGCGGAAGCGGAGGCGGCTTCGTCGGAAACGACATCAGCGCCAGGAGCGGATAAAGGCGACAGGACTTCAGACTCGGACATAAGCAGATCAACTATTTGTAAGTAATTCTCTCACAGCCCTCGGCGGCAACTCCGCACAAAGCTGTCCCCATGAGCGCAACCGTCAGGATCGCGTCCCTGTTGGCTGCGCTGCTACTGTTTCCGAGAGCACGGCCGGCATTTGCAATGGAAGCTCCAAGCGTACCAGCAGGCCCTTGCCCTGCGCGCCGGCGCCAAAGGCCAGAGTGCCCTGGTGCAACAGGGCGATTTCATCGGCAATCGCCAATCCCAGCCCCGTTCCATCGCCAGACGCACCCTGGGCGCGGTAAAAGCGCTGCGTGATCTGCGAGCGCTCGGCCTCGGGCACGCCGGGGCCATCGTCCTCGATCTCCAGGAAGGCCCACCCTGGCGGCTCATCCGCGGACTGCCCCGCGCCATGGTACATGCCGCAGCGCAGCGTGACGCTGCCGCCGGGCGGCGTGTACTTGATGGCGTTGTCCACGAGATTGGACACCAGTTCGCGCAGCAGCCAGCTGTGGCCCCAGACACTGGCCGGAGCAACGTCAAGGCCGAAGTCCAGCCCCTTGGCGCTGGCCTGGTCGAAGAACATTTCCAGCATGCTTTCGCACAGGTCCTTGAGGTCCACCTGCTGCAGCGGCTGGACTTCGGCATTGCGGGCGTCGGCACGTGACAGCGCCAGCAGCTGGCGTGCCAGCTGCGAGGTGCGCCGCGTGGCGTCGCGCAATTGCTCGATCTGCGTCACGCTGAGCACCACCTGGGCCTCGGTGCCCTTGCGCCTCGCCTCGGCCTGGGCAGCCTGCGCGCTCAGCGCCCAGGCCTCGACCTGGGCCTGCAAGGCCGCCAGAGGCGTGCGCAATTGATGGGCGGCATCGGCCACAAAGCGCCGCTGGCCTTCGGCCTGGGCGTTGACCAGTGCAAACAATCGGTTGAGCGAGCGCACCAGCGGGCGGACCTCGGCCGGCGAGCTGTGCTCCGAGATGGGACTGAGGTCGCGCGGCGAGCGCCGCTCCACAGCCTGGGTCAGGGTCAGCAGCGGCCGGAAGGCCCGGCTGACCGACCAGTAGATGGCGATGCCAGCGCCCGCGATCAGCAACACGCTGGGCAGCAGCACATGCAGCAGCAACTGGCGCACCCATTGCTGGCGTACGTCGCCACCGTCGGCCAGCACGAGCACCATTTCACCGGCGCCATAGGTTTCGGCGCGCATGACGGCCACGCGGTAGGTCAGGCCGTCATGCTCCTGGCTGTGGAACTCGGCCAGCGGCGTGGAAGGCACATCGAAGCGGATCCAGGTGTCGCCGGCAACGACATGGCCCTGCAGGTCGCCCACGGCATATCCGACGTCGTTGCCGCGCTGGCGCAAGACTTCCTCGATGGCGGGCGTCAGCGCGACCAGCGGCGGCGTTCCCTCGGCAATCGACGGTGCCAGCACGGAGTCGGCCAGCGCGGGCAGCAGGCGCAAAAGGCGCTGGTCATGCTGGGTGGAGGCCTCGTCTGCCGAGCGGTAGCCGAACCAGCCGCCCATCAGCGCCAGCAGCGTCAGCGGCACCACCAGCAGCACCAGCAGGCGAAGTCGCAGATTGGCTGTCATGGGCGGTCAGCGCCTGGGGCCATGCGCCATGTCCGCATCAGGCAACGGTATGCGAGAGTTCCAGCCGATAGCCGAAGCCCCGGATGGAGCGCAGGGCCACGCCGTGCGGCTCCAGCTTGCTGCGCAGGCGAGAGACATAGACCTCGACCGCATTGGGCGTGATCTCTCGGTCCCAGCCCGTGAGCGCCTGCAGCAGCTTGTCCTTGCTGGCGGGCTTGGGCGCGTGGATCAGCAGGTATTCCAGCACGGTCCATTCGCGCGGGCCCAGGTCGATGGGCAGCAGCTTTCCCTCGCTCTCATCGTCTTGCGCAGGCTGGCGCGCGCCGGCGCGGCGGCCTGCCGTGTCCAGCTCGATGGGACCGAAGCTGAGGACGGCCGATGTGGCTGCCTGTGATCGGCGCAGCAACGCGCGCAGCCGGGCCAGCAGTTCAGGAAGCTCAAAGGGCTTGACCATGTAGTCGTCTGCGCCCTGGTCCAGGCCCTGCACGCGGTCCTGCAGCGCATCGCGCGCCGTCAGAATCAGCACGGGCATGGCCGAGCTCTCCACCGCGCTGCTGCGCAGGCGGCGCGTGAGCTCCAGCCCGTCGATACCGGGCAGGCCGATGTCGATCACGGCCAGGTCGAAGGCTTCCTGGGCCAGCACCTCCAGGGCGCGCTCGGCACTGCCGACCCAGTCCACGGCATACCCCGCATCGGACAGCCCCAGCTTGATGCCGCTGGCCACCATCACATCGTCTTCCACAAGAAGCAAACGCATATCAAACCTAAAAAACAAAAGCCGCCCAAAGGCGGCTTGCAGCAGACCGGCCCAGGCCGTCAGACCACGCCCGGGCCATGCGCGATGGTAACGCGAACCGCAAAGTCCGCGCCATCGGGCCTCAATGGCTGCGGATCATGGTGCCGTAGGCCTGGTCGGTCAGGATTTCCAGCAGCATGGCATGCGGCACGCGGCCATCGATGATGTGCACGGCGTTGACGCCGGCCTTGGCAGCATCTAGGGCGCCGCTGATCTTGGGCAGCATGCCGCCCGAGATGGTGCCGTCGGCGAACAGGGCGTCGATCTCGCGCGCCGTGAGGTCGGTCAGCAGGCTGCCAGCCTTGTCCAGCACGCCGGGGGTGTTGGTCAGCAGCACCAGCTTTTCGGCCTGCAGCACGGTGGCCAGCTTGCTGGCGACCACGTCGGCGTTGATGTTGTAGCTCTCGTTTTCCTCGCCAAAGCCGATGGGGCTGATCACGGGGATGAAGGCGTCATCCTGCAGCGCGCGCACCACGCTGGGGTCGATGGAGACGATGTCGCCCACCTGGCCCACGTCGTACTCGATGTTCGGATCCTTGTTGTCGACCATCTTGAGCTTGCGTGCGCGGATCAGGCCGCCATCTCGCCCTGTCAGGCCCACGGCCTTGCCACCGGCCTGGTGAATCAGGCCCACGATGTCCTGCTGCACCTCGCCGGCCAGCACCCATTCCACGACTTCCATGGTCTCCGCGTCGGTCACGCGCATGCCCTGGATGAACTCGCCCTTCTTGCCCAGGCGGTTCAGGGCCGTCTCGATCTGCGGCCCGCCGCCATGCACCACCACCGGATTCATGCCCACCAACTTCAGCAGCACCACGTCTTCCGCGAAGTCGGCCTGCAGGGCCGGATCGGTCATGGCGTTGCCGCCATACTTGATGACCATGGTCTTGCCATGGAACTTGCGGATGTAGGGCAGGGCCTGGGCGAGGATTTCGGCCTTGTCGCGGGGGGCAATCGAGAGGATATCGTTCATGGTGCTAGCCCGGGGGCGTGGAAGTAGTCAACAACAAGGCGGGCATTGTGCCGCAACTGCGCGGCAGTGTTGCATGCCCGGATGACGGAACGCCCATGGCGCCCGGTCATCATCCATTGTTCTGCATCCAGCCCGGCAGCTTGAAGCGCACGATGGCCAGATAGGCCACCACGTAGCTGACCACGAACAGCAGGCAGAACCCCACCAGGACCGGTGTATTGCTCCAGAACAGCAGCGCAGGCACCACGGTCAGCAGCGTGAAGGCCCACAGATAGGGGGAGGTCCGGTTATTGCGGCGAAGCATGCGCCGGGCCAGATCATCGTCGAACACGCCGCGCACGATGCGCCGATAGATGAGCTGGTGGAAATGCAGGGCATCCGCCATGCCCGGCGACATGCCGCGCATCAGCTTGCGGTAAATGGAAAACACCGTCTCCCAGACCGGATAGATCAGCAGCAGCATGGGAAACCATGGAGAGACTGCGGAATTGCGCTGCACCAGGGCGATGCTGGCCAGGGCAATCGCCAGGCCCCAGACATAGGCTCCGCCATCGCCGGCAAACATCATGCCGCGCGGGTAGTTCCAGACCAGGAAGCCGCAGGTGGCGGCGGCCAGCGTCACCAGCATGGCGGCCAGCGTGCGGTCGCCCACCTGCAAGGCCACATGGGCCAGCGCCAGGCAGATGATGGTGGCCACCATGCCAGCCAGCCCGTTGTATCCGTCGATGATATTGAAGGCGTGGGGCAGGCCCGTCAGGGCCAGGACGGCCAGGCCCATGCCCAGCCAGGGCATGGCAGGACCCAGCGCCTGTTCCAGCCAGGGCCAGCCGAGCCGAGGCACGGTGAGGCCGCACAGCAAAACAGCCAGCACGGCGCTCAGCAGTGTCAGCACCAGCCGGTAGCGCACGCTCAGGCGCTGCGAGACATCCTCGATGACGCCGCCGACCACGGCCGGCAGCATGGCAGCCAGGCATACGACGACCCACAGCTGCATGCGCAGCGACGAAGGATCTCCGCGCATGCTCAGCCAGGTGCCGACTCCCCAGGAGACAGCCAGCCCGAGGTACATGGGCACGCCCCCCAGCCGGGGCACCTCGCCCATGTGGAAACGCTGCGGCTTGTCGTATCCGTAGGAGGACGTTGCGGACCGCCGGGCCCAGCGCAGCAGCAGCGCACAGCCGATGAAGGAGACCATGAAGGCCAGTACCGACATCCAGATCACGATGGTTCTCCACGCAGGCTGCGCAGCGAGAGCGCTGCCTGCGGCAGGGCCCTGGCCTTTCGGTAGGCCGGGCGGCTCCACAGCCGCAGCAGGCTGGCCACGTGCCATGCGCCGTGGCGCAGGCTGCGCCGACTCGCCCTCTGGCCCGCATGGACCACAGGCAAACCGCCGCGCCTGAGTTCTCCGCCCAGCACCCGCAGGCGAAGGCACAGATCCACATCCTCACAATACATATAGAAACCTTCGTCAAACCCACGCAGTCGCAGCCAGCTGTCCCGGCCCAGCACCAGGCAGGCCGCATTCACCCATTCCACATGCCGCTCCACGCGCCCGCGCAGCTTGCGCCGCAGCAAATTCCACAGCGATGGCAGCTCCCGTTCGAAATCCTGCAGCGCGCCGTCTTCACCGATCTGGGGGGGATAGGCCAGGGCCAGTCCCGGACGGGCCACCAGCGCCAGAAGGTCTTGCAACGGCTCCTCCTGCTCGCTCCAGAACACATCGGGATTGATCACGCAGACAAACGGCTCCCATGCGCTCGCCAGCGCCCGGTTGTGGTTGCAGCCGAACCCCAGAGGCTGCGCATTGCGCCGGATCTCCAGAGCAAAGGGCCAGCCGGCCACGGGCGCCTGGGGCTCAGCCTCGGGAATGTTGAGCGTCAACACCACACGGGACACCGGCGCAAGGCGCGCCGAAGCCAGGCACTCAAGCAGCCTCTGGATATGAGCGCCATGTCCGTGGCTCACCACCGACACGACCAACGATGAACCCATCAATGCCGCCCTTCAGATCTTCAAATTCCCGCACGGGAATCACGCGCCGCAGAAACGGCGGCACAGAGTATTCCGCCGACGGCCTTCGTCAAGCGTCAGCGGCCATGCCGTAATGCAAAAAAATGCAACAGCCGCGCAATATGTCATTACCCGGCCATGCCATGCAGTCACTGCAGTGGCCGGCATTATGATGCGCGACAATCTGCCGCCCGGACTTCCGGGATTTTTTGCGCCCTGACGTGGGCGCAGCTTGCTGCCCGCTGCGGACTGGCCA
The DNA here is from genome assembly GCF_043104185.1 of Delftia sp. WSY_22. Classification (NCBI taxonomy): domain Bacteria; kingdom Pseudomonadati; phylum Pseudomonadota; class Betaproteobacteria; order Burkholderiales; family Comamonadaceae; genus Delftia; species Delftia sp. WSY_22. The sequence continues at coordinate 587,138 of NZ_JBICKN010000007.1, read as the reverse complement.
AGGCCGTCTGGCATGAATGAATACGGCTGCGGCACCTGCTCCCAGCGGAGAGATTGCCCGGCACCCCTTTTCCTATGACCACACCCATTCCCGATCCCCACGTCTACCTGCGCACCGTCGATCTGAACGAGCGCACGTCGCTGTCCGTGCTGGCCGGCCATGTCCGGGCCCAGGCGCACATACTGGATCTGGGCTGCGGCAGCGGCGCGCTGGGCGCCTTTCTCGCCGAGCACAAGCAATGCGTCTGCGATGGCGTCACCCTGAGCCAGGAAGAGGCACGCCATGCCGCGCCCTTCTACCGCCATGTCCATGTGGCCGACCTGGAGGATTGCGATCTGGACCAGCTCTTCGGCGATGCGCGCTATGACTACATCGTCTGCGCCGACGTGCTGGAGCACCTTCGCCAGCCCGAGCGCATCCTGGCTGCATGCCGCAAGCGGCTGACGCCCGAAGGCCGTCTGCTGATCTCCGTGCCCAATGCAGGCTACAGCGGCCTGGTGGCAGAACTGCTGCATGGCGAATTCCGCTACCGCGAAGAAGGCCTGCTGGACCGCACCCACCTGCGTTTCTTTACGCGGCGCTCGCTGTCGCGCTTTCTGGCCGAGCAAGGCTGGCAGGTGGACGACATCGACACCATCGAACGGGCGCTCCCCGAATCCGAATTCCGCGTCGCCTACGACAGCCTGCCCCCTGCCGTTGCCCGCCACCTGCTGGCCACGCCCGATGCACTGGCCTATCAGTTCATCGCCAGTGCCGCCCCGGTGGCCCAGGCACAGGCCATCGAGCCGCCGGTGAACTATCCACAGGCACATGCCCTATTCACGGCACAGCTCTACATGGCACGCGCTGGCCGCTATGACGAGGAAAGCAAGCTCTCCACCACGGGCATCATTGGCCAGGCACGCCAGACACTGCGCTTTGCGCTGCCCGACCACAACACTTCACTGAGCCATCTGCGTCTGGACCTGGCCGACCGGCCGGGCTTCATACACCTGCACCGGCTGGCCTTGCTCGATGCGCAAGGCGCCGTCGTCTGGCAATGGCTGCCCGAGGATTCGGACGCCGCCCTGCTGGGGCAACGCCCGCATCATCAGCTCGTGTGGAATGGACTTCATCCGGCAGGCGCCTTCTCGCTGATGCTGCTTCTGACCGGCGATGACCCCTGGTTCGAACTGCCCATTCCCGCAGAAACCCTGGCTGCACTGCGTGGCGCCTCGCTGGAGATCGAGATGGGATGGCCCATGTCGGCCGACTATCTGGCGCTGGCGGGCGCCGTGCAGCCGCTTGAACGGCAGATCGCGCAGGAGCGCAGCCGGGCCAATGATCTGCAGGATCAGTGGCACACACAGCGCATGCGGCTTGAGCAGCAGCACGCGCAGGATGTCCAGCAACTGGAAGAGCGAAGCGCTGCGATCCATAGGCTGCAGCACCGCAACGCCCTCCTGGAAGACAGCCACCAGTCGCAGAGCAAGGAGCGCGCCATCTGGCAGCAAGAGGCCACCCGCGTGCAGCGGGACTTCGCGCGCCTGGAGCAGCACCTGCGCGATATCGAGAACTCCACCGTCTTCCGGGCCACGCGCCCTCTCGTCCACGCCAAGATGCGCATTGACCGCCTGCTGGGCCGCACGCCCGTGCCTGCCCCTGTCCTCCACACACCCGTGCCCCAGCCGATGCCGCAGCAACCCGTCGATGTGATCGTGCCCGTGTACCGCGGCCTGGACGACACGCGCAACTGCATCGAATCCGTTCTGGCCAGCCCCTGCCGCACGCACTGGCAACTCGTGGTCATCAACGATGCCAGCCCGGAGCCCGAAGTCACGGCCTGGCTGCGCGAGAAGGCTGCGCAGGAGCCCCGCATCACTTTGCTGGAGAACGAGGAGAACCTCGGCTTCGTCGGCACCGTCAACCGCGGCATGGCGCTGAACACCGCCCATGACGTGCTGCTGCTCAACAGCGACACCGTGGTTGCCAATGACTGGCTGGACCGCATCCGCCAGGCTGCCTACGGCGATGCACGCATCGCCTCCGTCACGCCGTTTTCCAACAACGCCACCATCTGCAGCTACCCGCGCTTTTGCGAGGGCAACGACCTGCCGCCCGGCATGGACACGGCCGCCATCGACGCACTGTGCGCGCGCACCAACCCCGGCCAGGTGGTGGACGTGCCGACCGGCGTGGGCTTTTGCATGTACATCCGCCGCGACAGCCTGAACGCCGTCGGCCTGTTCGACACCGAGCACTTCGGCAAGGGCTATGGCGAGGAAAACGACTTCTGCCAGCGTGCCGCAGCCGCTGGCTGGCGCAACCTGCATCTGCTGGACACCTTCGTGCTGCACACAGGCGGCGTGAGCTTCGGAGAAAGCAAGAGCCCGCGTGAACGTGCCGCCATGGAAACCCTGCGCAGGCTGCATCCGCGCTACGAAGCCGATGTCATGGCCTTCGTCCAGGCCGACCCTGCGCGCACGGCACGCCTGGCGCTGGATGTGGCACGCCTGCAGGCCGAGGCAGCGCAGCAGCCCGTGGTGCTGGCCGTGCTCCACGATCGGGCGGGCGGCACCGTGCGCCATGTCCGCGAACTGGCGCAGTTCCTGCAAGGCAAGGCACTGTTCCTCATGCTGTCCCCAGCCGCAGGTGGAGTCGTGGTCCTGCGCCGTGCCGAAGAGAAGGAAGCCTTCGAGCTCGCCTTCCGCATCAACGACCAGATGGAGGAGCTGGTGCAGGCCCTGCGCCAGCTGGGCGTGGTGCACGTGCACTACCAGCATCTCCTGGGCCACAGCGAAGCCATCCTGGACCTGCCCGCACGCCTGGGAACGGCCCATGACTTCACGGCCCATGATTTCTACACCTACTGCAAGAATATCTCGCTGACCGGCATCGACAACCGCTACATCGTGCCGCCCCGCGCGGGCGAATGCGGCTGCTGCGAACCAACGGACACAGCCCCCTATGCCGGCACCGTGGCCCAGTGGCGCCACCGCAATGCGCTGCTGCTGAACAACGCGCGCCATGTGCTGGCCCCCAGCCAGGACACAGCCAGCCGGATCGCCGGCTTCGTGCCCGGGGCACGCGTCCAGGCCGTTGCCCACACCGACATGCCGGCACAGTTGCCGACCCCAACGGCACGCACATTGGCCGCCACGGCCCCACTCAAGATCGTCGTGCTGGGAGCCATAAGTGCCATCAAGGGGGCCGACGTGCTTGAAGCCGTGGCTATCGAAGCAGCCAAACGCGGAGCTCCTGTGGAATTCCATCTGCTCGGCTATGGCTACCGCAGCCTGCAGACCCAGCCACGCGCACGCCTGACGGTGCATGGTGGCTACAAGGAAGAGGAACTGCCTGCGCTGCTGGAGTGGCTGCAGCCCGACCTGGCCTGGTTCCCCGCCCAATGGCCGGAGACCTACAGCTACACGCTCAGCGCCTGCCTGGCCGCCGGACTGCCCATCGTCGCGCCCGACATAGGGGCCTTCCCCGAAAGGCTGGCAGGCCGCGACTGGTCCTGGGTCATGCCCTGGGACGCCAGCACCGCCCAATGGCTGGACTTCTTCGCGCAAATACGCGAACGCCACTTCATTGAAGGACAGCTGCCGCAGCAACCGGCCGCAACAGGGAGTGCCGCCGCCCAGCCGGGAGCGGCTTTCTATGGCGACGCTTATCTGGAGGGACTGCAGCCACGTGATCTGGCCTTGCTACAGCCTCTGGATGCGGCTTTCCTGGGCGTACACCGCCTGCAACGTCATGACCATGCTGCAAGATCGGGAGCACTGATCCTGCTGGCCCATCTGCGCTCGCTACCCATCCTGCGCGGCGTGGCCAGGCGCATTCCCGCGCACTGGCAACGACGGGTCAAGAATTGGCTGCAGGCCTAGGCGCCGCCCCTCCAATGGCAGGCCAGCGTTTCAACCAACGCTTGGCCGCCTGAATGCAGGGGCGTTCCACACAATGCCAGGACAGCAGGGCCAACGCCAGAATCAGCCCCAGAGACAACAGCAAGCTGACCCACAGCGGCCACACCCTGCGCAGACACAGTTCAACGACGGCTTGCTGCACAGGGAAAGCGTAGATGTATACGCCATAGGACAAATCTGCACGCCAACGGCTACCAGCCTTCGGATTGCCCACGAAGGCCACATAGAACGTCCCGCAGGCAATCAGGGCCCAGACGGCAACCTGCCGCCAAAGCGCAGCGTCAGTCAGCAATGCGCATACGATGGCGCCCAATGCAATGGCAGCCATCCATGCACGGGGACGGACGCGGTAGGCTGCCATCGTGCTGCCCAGAAAAAACGGCACGCCAAAGCCACAGAAATCCCGCCATCTGAACAACTCGGCCACTGTACCACCTGTGGCTGCCAAGGCTTCATCCCACCCTCCGCTGCGGGCAAGCTGCCAAGCAATCGCCAGCAGGAAAGCCGACAGGGGGTAAATCCAGCGGCGTCCTCTGGCAAACCATGCCAGCGACGCCAGCAGCAGGTACATGAAAAGCTCGTAGCGTATGGTCCACAGTGAGCCATTGACCGCGCGCGCGAACGGGTTTGACTCGAACACACCTGGAAGGGTCTGGACGGTCGCCAAGCCCATCACATTGTTCAGGAAGTTGATCCAGGTTCCTCGCGCAGCCCAGTATTCAGTGGACGGCATCGTGGTGACGGCCCAGCCCAGCACAAAAACCGAAAACGCGACAGCTACCGCCAGACCTGGGAAGATGCGCATCAAGCGCTTCAGCCAAAAGGCGCGCCACATGGGTGCCCGCATCCAACTCTCGCAAACCAGATAGCCGCTGATAAAGAAGAACACATAAACCGCCAACGACCCCAGGCTATGGCCCGGAAATGGCACGGGCAGATGGAGTCGATACAGGAAATCTCCGTGCGCCGCGAAGACGGCCAGAGCCGCCGCAAGGCGCAGTAGATCAAAGCGGTTGCCGATGCTTTGGGAATTCTCCATGCAACACTAACCCCCTGCCAAACTCAAAAACGATGCGCCAGACGTTTGAAACGCAAGGCGGGAGCCTCTACCAGATGCCAGGAGGCATAACCGGCAACCAACGCCAGCATGAGCGCGGCCAGAAGGCTCCAGGCAAACGGCAAGTGTGGCCACATCGCCTGCACTGCCTGCTGTATCGGGCATCCCAATACATAGATGCCATATGAAGGGTCTCCTGCCCGGTGCAGCCAGGAAAAGACAGGGGCGCGCAAAGATCCAAGATAGACCAGAAGCGGGGGAAGCAGCAGCAGCCCTGCCGTATGCTGAAGCTTCAACCCGAAGAACAGCCCGGCAGACAACGGCAGCAGTACCAGCACCATCACACCGCCGTGCTCAGCAAACCGCTGTTGCCACAAGGCAAGCAGGCTGCCGAAGGCAAAGTAGGCAGGATACTCAAACCAATGCCGCATTGACCCTGTCAGGTCCGCATTTCTCATTGCCAAAAAGAAGGCCAGATAGGCCAGAAGCACGGTACATGCCAATGGCCTCCAGCGGAAAACCCCCAGGGCGCCAGCACCCACAAGGACGGCGTAGCACAACAGCTCCAAGGGAATCGTCCATAAGGGGCCATTCATCAGTCCTGCCAGTGGATTTGCAGGGAACACGCCAGGCATCACGACATAGGCTTTGACCAGCAAGAGATTGCGCCAATGCGCCAGCGTTTCCGGATGAATCAGGAATTCGCCCAGTGGCAACGACGTGAAGATGGGACCGAACAGAAATACGCTCAACAAGACGGCGACAAGCATGCCTGGCCAAAGTCGCAGCAGCCTTTTGAAAACGAATGCCAGAACCCGGGGATCGCGCAACCAGCTCAATGTGACAAGAAAGCCGCTGATGCTGAAAAAGGTCATCACGGCCACTCCGCCCACCATGTCTGCGTGCAGCCACCCGGGAGGCTTGGTGCCCGTGATGTGGAAGTGATGGCTGAATATCACGGCAGACGCTGCAGCCATGCGCAACACATCGAAGCCATTGTGATGCGCAGGCCGCGCCGTGAGGCCAGGAGCACTCATAGCGAGCTCAGCTCTTGCCCAACAAAAGCAAAATCTCGTTGTTGCGCAGCCACTCCTCAGGGTAGCGCCCCGCCAGCGCCTCGGGAATGGCCATGTCCACCTGGCGCCGCTCCTCACGCAACACCTCAAAGCCGGCCTGACGAGCGATATCGACCAGTTCGTCTGCCGTCAACCGGTTCAGCGCCTGGTACTCCTTGAAGACAAAGCGCTTGTAGCCATCGACACCGAAATCGGCAAAGCCGAAGTCCACCTCGGCGGCGTCCAGCGGACCTTCATGCTTTTCGATGATGCTCCACAACTCCTCCTCCGACGCCAGCAAGTGGTGCCAGGGCACATCGTCGTAGCGGCGCAGGTGCGAGCCCCAGGGAGAATGAAACAAGGGCTCGATCTGCAGGAAGAACACGCCTCCCGGGCGCAGGCAAGCATGCAGGTCGGACAGGATCGGCAGCACCTTGTCGCGCTGCACATGCTCGAAGGTGGACCAGCTGAGCAATCCGTCATAGTTCGCATGCCGGCCGGCCAATGGCGAATTCGGCACGATGGTCTCGAAGCTCAGCGCAGCGGGAATGCGCGACATGCCCAACTGCTCGCGTGCAATGCGGGGCAGCTTGGCGTATTCCTGACGGATATCGATGCCATGGATGGAGGTTGCGCCATGGCGCAGCACCAAAGCCAGATCGGTGATGCCATCGCCGCAACCGAAATTCAGCAACCTGGCCTTGGACAAATCCAATGACTGTCCGAGCCAGTCATGGGCCAGATCCGCTGCATAGTTGAAATGCGCACGAAACCACTCATCGGTGATCTTGCCGGCGTCCCATGGCGCCAGGCCCAACAGCCGTTCCTGCAAACGCAGCATCCAACTCATGCAATCGTCCTCTCTATTCTGTCTACAACCCTGTCAACACGCTCACAGCCGCTGAAGCACATAGGCATCCTGGTGGTTCCAGAAATGCACAAGTGATCGATGGCGCAGCGCATCGGTGCCCCAGGTCTCGGCAATACGGTCCAAGACGAATTGCTCGGAAGTGAACGCCGTTCCATACTCATTGGCATCGATGGCATGCGACTCGCTGGACGGGGCAAAGAAAAATCCCTCGTCATCCAGCTTCACGCTGTCGAAATCTGCGGCCTTCATGCCGTGCGTGCTGAAAACCAGCAACCCGCCAGGAGCCACCGCATCGCGCAACACCTGCAGCCAGCGCGTCCAGGTCGAGCGCGGCAGATGGCTGAACAGCGAGAGCACGAACACCAGTTCGTACTGCTGCGGCCAGCGTACCTGCTCCGGCACGCTGGCCGACGCAAAGCCCTTCACGCCGAAGGTCTGCTGCGAAAAATCCACAGCATCGACCACGATGTCCGAGACCGTGACCCGTTCCGCCCCCAGCGCCTTGACCAGGTGCCGCGTAAAGCGGCCGTGACCACTCGCGAACTCCAGGACGCTGGCCGTGCGCAGCAAAGGCTTGTCCACGGCTTCCAGCAGCAGCATCAGCTCCGACAGCGTGCGCCAACCGTCGGCGAAGTAGTCGCGCAGGGGATTCAGGCTGGAAGGGTGGCCGCAGAAAAATCCGAAGATATCGTCCTGGGGCGAAATCCGGCACTCCAGCCCCATGATGTTGGAGAACGAGCCCACAAGGCCATGGGCCTCAATCAGTTCATGCGCCTGAAGCAGCGTATCGCGCTCGCTGCGGGCCCGCACCAGGACCTGGGCTGCTCCAGCCAAGTCTCCTTGAACCAAAAGCTGCTGCGCCTCAAGCAACAGTCGCTGTCCTTCACTGGTTATCGCGGGGGAAGAATTCGTTGTATTCATCGGTATATCAAAAATTGCGAGAGATCGGCTTTGCGGCCGACCTCAGCTCACCAGGCGCCTCAACCCGGGAATCGAAAAAAGAGTCAGCGAGGTCAGGGCAGACAAGGCAAACACCACCACCGTCAGTACTGGCCAGTATCCGCCTGCCTGCGGCAGGCCATAGCCCCAGCGCGCCAGCATGTCGATCCAGAACGGGTGGATGGCATAGATGCCCAGGGTCGCCTTGCCCAGGTGGTTGACCCAGGCGGGCACGGCTTGGGGCGGCAGGCGCAATGCCAGCAAAAACACCGAGAAAGTCAGCAGCATCGCAAAGGGGCTGCGGTTGCTGTAGAAAAGCACGAAGGCCCAATCCTTGAGCACCGGATAGGCCACCGCCACGCCAACCGCCATGCCCGCAATAGCCAGCACTACAACGGCCACAAGCTGCCAGGTGGCAACGCGCACCGGACGCCGCAGCAGATAGTAGCCACCCAGGAAATAGACCACAAACAAGGGTGCCAGACCGATGAAACTGGCATGTGATGTCTTTTGCAGCGTCTGAGCGATGGAGGCAAACCAGGTCATTCCTGCCGCCACCATCAAAAGGTGGCGCCAGCCTGGCCCCTCCCCCACGCCCAGGACCGCGTAACGCATGGCCGGCATCATCAGATAAAGGCCTAGCATCATGTACATGAACCACAGGTGGTACCAGGGGCTACCCAGCACAACATCCTGCACGATACCGGGCCAGGTAATGCCACCCCACATCCATTCACGCCAGGCGAAATAGAACACCGACCAGAACAGCAGTGCAGGCAGCAGGCGGGACAATCGCTGGCCGACAAAACCCCAGGGATCACGCTCTGCAGGACGCGCCAGCAATACGGCTCCCCCGACCATCACGAACATCGAGCTGCCGAAACGCCCTGCCGCATCGCCAATATTGGCCACCCACCAGCCAAGGCTGTGCACGTCTACCTGAGAGACCCGCAGAACCGCCGTGTGCACCATGATCACGGCGAAGGATGCCAGCACCTTGAGCAGATTCAGGCGCGGATCGACACCTCTGCTCGCCTCGCCGGTGGATGAAGCGTGGTGCTGCAATTGTGTCGACTCCTGCGCCATCATTCAGCTCCAGTGGTGAGGAAGGCGTACCAGCCCAGGCAGCGGCTTTGGAAAGATGAAGCGCAAATGCAGGAACTGGAACCACTCGTCATAGACGGCCAAGCCTGTCTCGTCGAACAGGAAGGCACTGATCACATAATCACCGCTGTGCAGCGGCAGATCAGGAAAGGTCAGCACCGTCTGCCAGGTTCCATCCGCCAACTTGCGCGGGAACACACCATCTTCATGGGTTGCCAGCGAGGTGATTCCCACCCCCTTGGACTGTTCGATCATGAAGCCTATGTGCGGGCGTTCGTTGCCGCGCCCACGCGCCGTGATGGTCACGACCAGGTCCTGGCTCTGCAGCAGACCAGGCTGATCACCCACGGGCTCGGCCAGATCCTTCACATCCACAGAGAGGATGCAGGCCGTGCCGCTGTCGACGGCAGCTACAGGCCCAGATGACGGAGCCTCCGCTTCACACACCTTGGCATCCTCTCTACCTCCCAAGGTTTCGGATACAGCTGCACCGTTCAATGCCTGCTGCTCGCGCTCCTGGCGCTCCCGGGTGTGCATATCGTAGGCAGCAAGCACCTGCTCTGTATCACCGAACTGCGCCACCTGCCCTCCGCGCAGCCACAGCGCAGCATCGCAGAGATGGCGAATGTGATATGGACTGTGGGAGCAGAACAGGATGGTGCAGCCGCTGTTGCGGAACGCCATGATGCGCTCTATGCATTTCTTCTGGAAATGCTGGTCGCCCACAGCCAATGCCTCATCGATGATCAGCACATCGGGTTGCACCGCCGTCACCAACGCGAAAGCCAGGCGCACTGCCATGCCTGACGAATAGGTCTTGACCGGGCGCTCCATCGCCTCGCCCAGTTCGGCGAAGGCAGCGATCTCAGGCTCCAGCTCGCGCATGCGTTCGGGACTGATGCCGATCAGGCTGCCGCCGAAATACAGATTGTCCCGGCCGCTGAAATCAGGGTGGAAGCCCGCGCCCAACTCAAGGATGGCCGTCACCCGGCCCACCCGCTCTATCGTCCCGCAACTCGGCTGCAAGGTGCCCGCCAGCAGCTTGAGTAGCGAACTCTTGCCTGCGCCGTTGTCGCCAATCACGCCAATGCACTGGCCGCGGCGCAGCTCGAACGATACATCGCGCAGCGCCCAATGGCTGCGGTGCGTGGCAGCGCCCGTCAGCAGCGCCTTGAAACGTGCACGCGGTGACGGATAGAGCTTGTATTCCTTGCCCAGGTCACGCACGCGCAGGACCAGATCTTCGGGCAGCTCGACATGCTTGGCGTTCATAGCCAGTCCACCAATTGATCGCGGCTACGCCGCACCAGGCCGTTGAGCAGTATGGCCAGCACCAACAGCCATGCGGCAAGCGCCACCCACACGGAGATCTGAGGCCACAGCCCCTGAAGCAATACGTTCTGGTAACCCAGCACCAGGGCCGTCATGGGGTTGGCCCAGAGCACCCAGCGCCACCGCTCGGGGAACAAGGCCAAGGGAAACAGAATGGGCGACAGATAAATCCCCACCGACAAAAGGAAAGTCACCAGCTGGCCTACGTCACGCAGCGCCGCCGTCAAGATGGCCAGTGCATAGGCCAGCAGTGCGCACAGCAGCAATTGACCCAGCAACAGTGGTGCCAAGGCCAGCATCGATGCGTTCAATCCATGCTGCGGCAGATAGGCCAGAGCCACCAGCACGAGCAACGGCCCGAAGATCACGCTGCTGGCCAAGACGGCCCGCAGGGGGAACAGCACAGGCGGCAAAGGGTTCTTCTGCAGGATGCCGCCCGCCTCAATGAGACTGTTCATGCCGCGCGACGTGGCATCGCAGAACGCCATCCAGGGCAAGGCGCCCACGACCAGGAACGCACCTACGGCATGCGTGGGCGCGTTGTCCCCCAGGCGCATGGAGAACACCACGTCAAAGACAAGATAGTAGGCAGCCACCGTGAGCAGCGGCTGCAGATAGGGCCAGAGCACGCCAGCGGCCGTGCCTGCATGGCGAGCCGCCACCTCGCGCCGGGTCATCACCCACAGCAGGCTGCGGGCCTGCCACAGCGCGCGGCATTCGCCGAGTAGAGAGTACATGCGTTGTAAAGCAAAAGCGCTGCGCCCCAGAAACGGTGACGCAGCACTTCATTCATGCCAAACCTGCGATTTTCGCGCATTACACACGTGATGTGTCACTGCTACATGGGTAGCTTGCGCAAAGATTGTCAGTTTTTGCAGCCGCAAGACAGTGCCACGCGGCCCCTGTGGCGCTCAGCGCTTGCCTAGACCCGCGCTGAAGGCGCGAATTGCCTCGGCATCAATCTTGCCCTTACCTTGCAGCTTCTCGACTTCTGCATCGATTGCATCCTGCACGGCCTTGTTGCGCACTTCGGTCAGCAGCTGCTCCCTGACCTCGGAATAGGGCTTCACACCGGCAGGACGGCGCTGCTCAAGGCGAAGGATATGGTAACCAAACTGGGTCTTGACCGGCTCGCTGAGCTCACCAGGGGTCTTGAGTGCAAAGGCCACTTTGTCGAATTCGGGAACCATGCGCCCAGGCTCGAAAAACCCCAGATCTCCACCCTTGGCTCCGCTGCCCTTGTCCGCAGAATTCTCCTTGGCCAGTTCGGCAAAGTCAGCACCCTTCTTGAGCTGGGCCAGCAGCTCATCTGCCTTGGCTTTTGACTCTGGCTCAGCGCCAGCAATCAGAATGTGGCGCACATGAACCTGATCCAAGTGCTCAAAGCGCGCGGGGTTCGCGTTGTAGACATTGCGAGCCTGCGCCTCTGCCAACTGGTCAGGCAGCTTGTGCTTGACCTGCATCTGCTGCAGCCACGCATCCGACAGAACCTTGTCCCGCGCCAGCTGCAATGCAGCTGCAACATCGACCTGCTTCTGCAGACCTTGTGTTTGCGCCTGATCCGCTAACGCACGACGCACATAAAGATTGGAGACAACCTGCTCAACCTTCTTGGGATCGGCGAGCAACTGGCTGCGCAGCGGCTCCGGAACGCGCTGGGCATCCGCAGTCACATCAGCCGCAGTAATCCTGACACTTCCCTCCATCAGGGCCTTGCCATCGTCGGCCCAAGCCGAGGAGCTCAACAGGCCACCCGCAACCAGGGCGACAGCTATCGAAGCTCGTGGCAGGAAAGGAAAAACAGACTTGGTCACTTGCATGGTTGGTATGTTCTCTCGATACAAATAAAAAAAGCGGGACTTGCGTCCCGCTTTTTTGAGTGCTACTTAGATTCTAAGTTGCTTGCTTGCGCAAACAAAATTATTGAGCAGCAGCAGGGCGCACATAGCGGTGGGGCCACGTGATGCCGTAGGTACCGGAGAAGTTAGCACCAGCGCCGGGGTTCGTCAGCTTCAGGAAAGCGGAGCCAACCACGGGCAGGCCAACGCCACCATTGGTCACGTCCACATTTGCCCAGCCACGTGTGAAGGCGGAGTTGCCAGTGTCTTGACGAGCAACCGTAGCACCCAGCACCGAGGCGCCAGTGTCAGCGAAGCTCAGAACGCTGGTTTCACCGCAGAAACGGGCTTGTGCAACTTCACCAGGCGACAGGATAGCGCCGGATTCGATAGCTTGCTCTTCACGGCCGTAGAAGGCTTGACCAGCGGCATTCACGCAGATCTTGGCATCCGCACGTGCAGCAGTCACTTCCGTGTTGCCGTCGTGGAAGAAGGCAATAGCATCGCCATTACCCAGGATACCTTGCGAGAACACGCGCACTGCAGCCACGCTAGTATCCGAACCCTTGTAGTCCAGAGCCACGCTGTAGCGACGTGTGGGCATGGAGAACACCCAGTCAGTCTTGCCGGACACGCTGGCGTCATTGGCGTACTGGTTCATCACGCTACGGGTAGCCAGAGCGCGCGACAGCGAGCCAGCTTGGTCCAGAGGCGCAGTGGCAACAGTAGCAGCAGCCAGGTAAGGCGTCGACATGTCAGGCAGGTCGTACAGACCTGCAGTGATCACGGCGGTATTGATCGGGTTGCTGATCGCGCCTGCGGTGTTCTTGTTGGTACCAACAGTAGCACCCGTACGGAACAGCGGGTCAGCTGTAACGTTGTTCACTGTCGCGGTAGCCGAAGCAGCCGTCGCCTTCTGAGGGAACAGAACATAGTTGCCGCGAGCAGCAGCGCCAGTGTTGTCCACAGCCGTCAGAGCGGTAGCAGCGCCCGAGAAGGTCGTGGTCTGGGGCACATTCATGATGTACCAGTCAGCCATCAGGCCGGTCGTGGGAGTCGCCAGACCCTGACCAGCAGCATCAGCTTGATTGATCCAGTCCGTGTTCAGAACAGCGGGGTTCAGAACTGTGCTGTCGCATGCGGCCACGCCAGAGCCGTTGTGCTTCACGGTCTTGTACAGAGCCGACTCAGTACCACGCACAACTGCGTTCGGAATGTCAGCCATGTTGAAGATTTCAACGTAGCCTTCACGCGTACCGGCAGCCTTGCCTTCGGTCGACAGCTTGGGGTTCAGACGGTTGGTGCTGGCCTTGAAAGTGCCGATACCGTTGGCTGTCTTGCCGGTCAGGGCGGGCAGCGTGCAGGTGTTGTCGGAGCTGGTCAGTTGCAGGATGCCATCGGCACCTTGCGTGACGGCAGCGGTCCACACGTCTTGGGGCGACAGGAAGACTTGGAAGTCCATCAGGTCGTCAGAGTTGGCGGCGCCGCGGAAACGCACCTTGACGGCCTTGCCGTTCTGGGTGTCGGTGTTCACCAGGTGCAGAACGGTCATGTTGCCGTTTTGCGCGTTGAAGTAAGGCACCACCAGGTTGTGGCCCGTGCCACCTTCGGACACCACGAAGTCCGTAGCGTTGGAAGCACCCAGCACAGTAGCGGAAGGAGCAGCGCCGGTACCGACGATCACACCAGCCGAAGCCGCGCCTGCGAAGCCCAGGCCACCAACCATGGCAGCAATGCTCAGGGCCAGAACATTTTTCTTCATAAGAACTATCTCCAGTAAAAAAGATAAGGTAGTTGCAACCACCACGATTGATCGCCGAGGAATCGTAGCACAGCCAGTTCAGCCCCTCTGTGGCTTTTTAGAGGCGCTCAAGAGCAGTTTTGCGAAAAAAACAACACTTGTCTGACTTTGCGCCGGTATACAGGGACGGCGAATTATCCCTGATATTTACTTTTGTGCACAAGGAAAGCCATGCAGGCGGGGCTCAAGGCAGGAACAGCCACCACTGCCCATCCTCGCTCACCCAGGTCTCGGTGACGCTCATTGGCACCTGGGCATTGCTCATCATCGGCACCAGAGCCGTGAAGTTACGCCTGACCACGCAGCGCGTTGGCTCACACGTGGCTGACACCAACTCCCCTCCCTGGAGCGTCGTGGCGGCTCCGTTCTCAAGACGGAATCGGTCCTTGTCCTTGAGAGCACGGTATGAGGGAGGCAAGTACCCGTAGGCCTTGTCCACATCTCCGGCCTGACGGGCCTTCAGATATTCCGACGAGCGCTTGGTCACGGCGCCCTCCGGCCCCTGACTCGAGGTCGTGGCGCAGCCACCCAGCACTGCGGCACAGACCAATCCCACACCACACACCAGCCAGCGCGATCGGCGCTCGGTCAAGGAAGTGAATGTCGAGTTTTTCATAAGGTTTTTTCTCTCCAAAAAAGAGGGTTGGAGGCTCATGCCCCCCGGAATGTTCCGAATCCTTCAACGCATAGCTGGCGTGAGCGGTCCGACCTCCACCGAGGCCTTTGACGAACCGCTAGAAGTTACGGAAGACGAGGATGGCGACTTCAGAATGGGCGTCAAAGCACGCATCTGCTCACGCAGTTCATCGCTGACCTCCCGCACGTCGATGTCCGTTCGTACGACACGAGGGGTGATGATGACGATCAGCTCGGTGCGGGCTCCAGAATTATTGGTTGAACCAAATAGATTACCAACGACAGGCAGGTCGTACAGATAAGGAATACCGGAGCGACCTTCACTCGAGTTTTCTTGGATCAACCCCCCCATGACGATGGACTCACCCGAACGCACAGCCACACGACTAGAGATCTGGCGCTGCAGGAAGGAGCGCTGCTGCGTCACTTCATCCTTGCTGCCGACATCAGTGACCGACTGGTTGACAGTCATAGTCACAAGGTTGCCAGCATTGACAGAGGGGATCACCTGCAGGTTAACGCCTGTATCCTTGTACGCAAAATTATCCGTGGCAGTTCCTGAGGTACCTGTGATCGTGGTTCCTGACTTGTAAGGTTGCTGCGTTCCTACGGCAATTGCGGCCACATGGTTGTCAAGCACCATCAAAGTGGGGCTGGCCACCACCTTCACCTGGGTCTTGCCCGCCAATGCTGTGAGAACAGCCTTGATGTTGCCCAGCGAGTTCTTGAGCGTGTAGTTAAAACCCTGGCCCAGAACAATAGCCCCCGCAGTACCCGTTCCGCCAAGCCCGCCGGTCGAATTGATGTTGGTACCACCGGTGACGCCCGTGGCAGCGGCCAGCAGACCTCCGTTCCCGCTGTAGCCTTTATTGCCCACGTCGCCACTGAACGACCACTGCAGGCCATACTGAAGCTGGTCATTGAGCGTTACTTCGACGATGCTTGCCTCGATCAACACCTGGGTGGGCGGCAGGTCCAACTTCTTGAGTGACGCCTCAATGCGCTCGTACTCTGCGGGCGTGCCCCAGACAAGAACAGAGTTGTTGAGTTCATCCGCCATGACCCGGACGCTGCCCAAAGTGGCAGTGACCGAGCCTGTACCTTGGCCGGTACCCGTCTGGTTGCCGAACCCGGATGTCATGCCGGACCCAAACCGCTGACCCGAATTCGAGCCGAAGCCACTATTGCCGAAGCTGCTGCTGCTGCCAAAACCGCTGTTGCCGAAACTGCCGCTGCTACCGAAGCCGCTGCTGCCGAAGCTGCCGCTACTGCCAAAGCCGCTATTGCCGAAGCTGTTGCTACCAAAGCCCGAGGCTCCTGAAGTGGACGTTCCCAGTCCGGGGGCGACTCCACTGTTCGCAGTACTGCCAGAGGAAGCGCCGCCAAAGATGCCCGCCAGAACACCGGCAAGGTGCTTGGCATTGCCGTTCTGAACACGGTAGATGTTCAATTGCGGCTGCGATCCACCCGAGCCGGGCTGGTCCAGCTTGGCCAGCCAGCGCCGTGCTTCGTCGAGATAGGCGGCACGCGGAGTGATCACGATCACGCTGTTGAGCCGCTCGATGGGGATGATGCGCAGTGCGCCAAACATAGGATTGCCTTCAGTCAACGCCGTCGCAGCGCCTGCCCCCGCAGCCGTTGCTGCGACGGTACCAGGCCGGACTGCCCCTGCCGCCGCGCCAGGCGCAGCTGCCGCGGACGCCCCTCCTCCATTCATGACTTGCAGCGCAAGACTGACTTCCTGGATGGACACGTACTTGAGAGGAAAAACGCCCACCGACATGCCTTCAAGAAGGTTCACATCGAATGTGCGCACCATATCCAGCCAACCCTCGGCCTGTGCCCGCGACCCCGCCATAACAAGCAGATTGCGAATGTTATCCACACGCAAGATGGCATCGCTAGGCACCATTGGCCTCAGGATAGCCGCCATCTCGTTAGCGCCTATATATTGCAAAGGCACGATGATGGCTCCGTAGCCCGGCGCCAAGGGCGTAGCGGGCGACGCCTGCCGAACCGTCGCACCGATGCTCTTGAGGGCATCAACCCGGCCCACGTGGTAGGTGCCACGTGCGTCGCGCACCATTGCCATGCCGTTGGCCTGCAATGCCGTCTCCAGCAGGTTGAGCGCCTGATCGGCCGGAATGTTGTTGCGTGTACTGAGGGTGACCGTGCCCGCGATCGGTGGATGAAGCACATAGTCCAGCGAAAGGATGTCGCCCATCACGGTGCGTACGACCTGCGCAAGCGGTGCATCCTCGAAATTGAGCTTTACAGGGGAGCCAGTCACCGGGGGCAAGGCCTTGGCCTCGCCCAGCAGCTTCCCAGTGCCCTCAAGAATCCGTGGCTGAGGCGTTTGTGCTGAGTCCTCGGGCTTCTTGCTCCCGGACTCCTCACCCTCCGGTAGAAAGACATAGCTTTCCTGAGCCAGATCGCTGCGGAAATGATTGACGAAATTGTTCTTGGGCTGCGCGCAGGCCAGCAGCAACTGGCACACGGCCAGTGCCAATACAGTTTGAATAGGACGATTAGGCAGTTGCATAACTTTTCTTGACTGATTGTTGGGTTCCTGGCGCCTCATCAACGCACGATTCCACCGCCCAGAGATGCGCCCTCTTCGGGAGGTGCAGAAGGCGCGGTCTGCCCAGCCTCACGAGCGTCCCCGGGCGAGGGTGCCTGCCCCGAAGAAGACCCTGGGTAATTGGGTAGCCGTCCACCACGGGCGCCGGCGGCAGGCATGGCAGGGCCTTTCTCAAGCGCAGCCCTTGTCAACTGCAGCCTGCGCTGCACGCCATTGCGCTCCAGTTCAATCTCACGCCCCTGCACACGCAGCAGCTTCCAACCGCCTAGGCTCTGCCCCACCATCAAACGCTGTTCCTTGCCGTCGTACTGCACGATGGCTCCAGTGACTGCGCCATCAAATAGTCCTGAAACCTTGGCCATGGCCCACTGATCCGGCTCTGGCGGAGGCTCTTGCTTTTTTGGAGGAGGCGGCGGTGGAGGAGGCGGAGGGGGCCTGCGGCTGAGGGCAAACAGGGGCCTATCCTGCATCTGAAGCAACAATTGCTCTTCCTTGCGAGCCTCAGGAGGCACACGCTCGATCTGCTTGGGAAGCAGCGCTTCGATATCCACCTTGACAGGTTCTGGCGGTTCCCATTGGCTATTTTTGATCTGCAGTTGCGGAGTGAACCAGGCCCAAGCCAAGGCACTTCCGAGCAGTACTTGGGCGGATGTCGTGGCCCAGCCCAGCCAGTTGATCTGCTTCACGATGTCTTGCTCCGGAGAATGCTGAAGGTGAATTGCGCACTCAGCCGGGGAGCCGCCTTGGGGTTGGCGTTCTGCAGGCCTGCCTGCAGATTGAACTCGACGTCGTCCAGCCAGACGGTAGGCGAGATGTCACGCAAAGACATGAGCGCCAATTGAATGGCGGGCCACTCACCTTCGGTGGACATAATGACGTCAATACGCTCGTAGGGACCCTCTTCCGGATTGGGACGGACCTGACTGCTCACAATGGATAAGCCCGCTCGATCCATCGCCGTACGCAGCCTCTGCTGTATGGCATTGCCGGTCTGGGTGGTGTCATTTTCTCCGGGATATATGTGATTGGCCTTGACATCAGCAACGCGCTCCAACGCCTGCTGGATCTCAGCCTCCTGCTGCTGCATGCCCAGCAGCCGGGCATAGCGTGGCTCCAGAGTAGCCAGTTGCTCTTCGGCCCATTGGTGTTTTGCGTACACCCACAGGCCCACCAGAACCAGCGGAAGCAGCAGCAATCCAGCCAACAGGGCCAGGATTGCTCCTTGCCGCCAGGCCAGCCTAGATTTCATTTTTGTCATGCGCCTTCCTTCGGAGCGTTCTGCCCGTCGGACTCATCCGGCGCTGCTTTGGGCTCTTCCGGCAAGACATTCAAACCAAGGATCGCCGGATCGATTACAGCTTCCAGCGTGAAGCTCTCCTTGCTGGAGCGCGAGGCACGCGTCACGGCGCTGGGCAGGCGCACCTCACGGAAGCCGGGCTCGCGCGACAGCAATCCGACCACCTCGGAGGTATTGTCGCTCAGGCCCTGTACGCTCAATTTCGTGCCTTTGATCTGCACCCGCTGCACTGCAGTGTCGTCGGGCAGCACCCTGGTCAGTGCAGCCATCACCCGCACATGATCGACCTGCTGCTGCTGACGCGCCAACAGTTCTGAAACGCTTTCCGCCTCCGCTACCAATCCCTGCCGCTTGGCCACTACCTCTGACGTGGACTTGGTCAGCTTGCCGAGCTGGTTGACGGCGTCTAGGGCTCGCAACCTCAGTTGCATCGTCGGCGTGACGGCCAGCCCAAGCGCCAGTACCGCCGCACTGAATAGGCCTGCTCCCAGCCAACGCCGCTGCCTTGCTTCGCTCGCCAGCCTGCGCTTCTCGCCAAAGCCGGGCAGCATGATCGATGCGGCACCGGTACTAATCCAGACTTCAGGCTCTACCCCTTGGGGCAATCGCGCCTGCTGCTCGCGCAATTCCTCCGCCACCAAATCACGCGAAGTGATCACGACATCCACCTGCTGTGTAGCGGACGAGTCAGCGCCGGGGCGCACAGCATAAGCCCACAACGTACGGTCTTCCCCAAACGGCGACATCATCTGCACATCAAGCAACACTGCCCCCTGAAGTGCCTTGGGCGACATGGATGGGAGGTGCAAGGTGCGCAACAACGCATTGTCGGCAGACAGAAGAACGGCCGCATACGCAAGCTCCCTCTGCTCACCTGCCTGCGTGCTCCCATCCCAATACAGGCGATCTGAACGGACCCAGGCAACAGCGCCAGGACCCGCGTCGGCACTCAAAATCTGGATCGGGCTGACCGGCAAGGTGCGGCGAAGCAACGGCAGTCGCTCCAGATGCCGCAAAGCATCGCGCACCTGGCCACCCAGAAAACCCAGATCAAGGCCGAACAGCTTTGCGTCGGAAGTCAGCAACGACATATGTCCCGCCACCTCATCAAACTTTGTGCCATGTTGAAATTCTTCCTTTCTTGGCAAATGGGACGCTACATGCGCCCCCTCCAGGCCTGGGATGCCGAGAGAATGATCCATGGCAGGCGCCCCGGCCGGCCTCCGCCTTCCAGATCCACCTGACGCACGACCAAGGCATCCCCCGCTCCTTCGAAGGGCACCTTGGCAATGAATGAAAACCGGGGGCTTCCTATACCTTGTTGCGAGGCCATGCCACCCTCTCCAAGCCATAGTCGCAATGGCTCAGGCGCCGCCGCAGGATTGATACCGCCTCGCCCATCGGAATCTGCGACGATGAAGTCGCGGATGCTCGCCAGGATTCCGTAGGTCATGCCGGGCACCTGCAGCAGGTCTTCCGGAGCGTCCCAGGCCGGGCGCAACGGCCGTGTCCCACCCGACACCAGTCGCGCCTGGACGATGGCCTGAGCCAAAGCATCCGCAGCGCCACCATCAAGACCTGCCGCGCGGGAAAGCAGCAGAGATAGAAGGGCTGGCTGAGCATCATTGATGTTGACCAAGCCGCTCCAGGGAGTGATGGAAACCTCTATTATCCTGCCCCCCAGCGATACGGGCACGACCGTGTACTCACGAAAATCCAGGGGTTTGAGCACCATGCGTTGCAATAGCTGATAAATAGCGGCCTCCCCTATGGCCCGTCCTTCCGCCATTTGGCGAGCAACTCCCGCCACCGCAGCCTCACGCCGCACTACACCACCTAGACTATTGGCAAAAATTGCCAACGCCGCCACGATCCAAAGCACCAGAACCAGCGCCATGCCACGCCCTCTGCGTGCAGACCAAACAGCTTTGGAGCCAACGTATCTCACTAGAACGAACCTCCGCCCAGCACGGCACCGCCGGAGCTTTCGGGATTCGAACCCGCCGGAATACGCATGGCAATAATTGTCAAGGGCCATGGGCCGCGATCCGTCTCCACCTCGATCTGTACGGCAGATGGCAGTTCCTTGTCGTTGTCCTTCTCGGGGCCCCATTGCGGCTGCCAATGTGCCACACCCAACCGGGCGTTCTGGTAACGCAAGGCAAAAGCAGTGACGCCACGATCAAGCACATAAGACTGGCTTTGGGCCCAGTCAGGCTCGACATCCTGGCCCTGCCATGGTGCGAAGCGCAGCACCAGCGCATCGCCTTCGACAGACAGTTGAAAATGGGTGCGCCCGCCCGCACCGAAGCGTGCAGGCATGATGCCCAGCCAGCGCATTCCCTGGGGCCCGCCCTGGAAGAACAGCTCGCTTTCCCCCTGCTTGCGAATGCCTGCCAGCCGCCTTACACCCGAGGCCTGACCCATGACCGAGCGCAGAAAACCAACGGACACGCGCAGATGGTCCATTCGATCAAGGCGCGCATCGACACGCTCCTGCGTCTGCGATACCGTGGACATCACCGATGCCAGGCCCAGCGTGAGCATGGACAGCAGAACCATGGCGACCAGAAGCTCGACCAGAGTGAAGCCTTGCTGGCGCGCCTTCATCGCGTCACCTCACCTGGCTGCAAAGGCCGCTGGGGACGCAGGGTTTCATACAGCCAACTGCGCCCCTCCGCCGTGATGGTGATGCGCAAGGTATGCAATGGCACCGCTCTCTCTGGTAAATCGCTGACAGGAAATGGTGCCGAGGCCACTTGCCAGGCATAAGGGCCGTCCTGCCCAGATGTTTGCACTCCGGCAGCGTCAACCATTGGAAATGCATCCATCAACGAATCTGCCAGCAGGGCTGCCCCCTGAGCTTGTTCGAGCTTTGCGACGCCACGCGCCGATCCACCCACGGCGCGATAGATCATCGCAACCGAGATAGCCATGATGGTCAACGCCACCAACAGCTCCAGCAAGGTCATGCCCCGCACCCGGGTGCGGGCTCCAGCGCGCCGACGCACTACAGGGCCTCTTTGGTGACTTGGCCGGACAGCCAGTCCACACGCAGACGCACGCCGCTGCCGCTTTGCGCGCGGGCGAGCGAAATGCTGCCGCCCGTGGCACCGCCCTCGGGCAGGAAGACGATGGTCTGGCTGCCGTCAGGCAGGGCCATGCCGGCTGCCGTGGTCAGTTGCACCGTCAGGCTGTCGGGCAGCTTGGCCGTGGCCTGTCCGGCGATACCGTACTGCCTGCTATTCGTATTGACAGCGAATGCCACGGGCATGCCCTGCAACGTGGCCTGCTGGCGCGCCTTGCGCAGCAGGGCCGTCACGTCCTGCACCGTCTGCCGATAGTCCACGGCATCGCGCAGCTTGCCCATGGCAGGCGGCACGATGCCGATGATCGCGGCAAGGATGCCGAAGACCACCAGCAACTCGATCAGCGTGAAACCATGGGCGCGCTTCAAGACTCATTCCCGGCACGGAGGCAGCGTTGCACTACGGCGTCAGACCAGCAACTTACTTGGTGTTGCGGATATCGGAGGCCTCGCCCTCGCCACCAGGTGTGCCGTCGGAACCCAGCGAGAGGATTTCCAGGTCGCCATTGGCAGCCGGGTAGGTGTAGCGGTAAGGGTTGTTCCAGGGATCATTCGGCACGCCACCCTTCAGGTAAGGGCCTGCCCAGCCGGCGACGCCAGCGGGCTGCTTGACCAGCGCATCCAGGCCTTGCTGCGAGGTGGGATAGCGGCCCACGTCGAGCTTGTACAGCTCCAGCGCCTTTTCGATGTCGGCAATCTGCACGCCGGCCGTCTTGGTCTTGGCTCCGCCCAACTGGTTCAGCACCTTGGGGCCGACCAGGCCGGCCAGCAGGGTCAGGATGGCCAGCACGACCAGCAGTTCGATCAGCGTGAAGCCACGCTTGCGGGCGCGGGAGGACAGTTGCTTTTGCATGCGCATCATCTTCTACATACCTTTCAGACAATTCAGATTCATCAGACGGCCAGATCGTTGACGGACAGGATTCCGAGCAGGATCGACACGATGATGGAGGCGATAAGGATACCGAGGACCAGGATCAGCGCCGGCTCCAGCATGGTCAGGAGGCGTTTGATCGCGTTTTCGACCTCGCGGTTCAATATGTTGGACAGCTCCAGCATCATGTCGCCCAGGCGGCCGGTTTCCTCGCCCACCCGCACCAGATTCAGGGCCAGGGGCTCGAATTCTCCGGTTTTCTGGGCAGCATGGGCCATGCGATGGCCTTCCTTGACCATGGGACCCATTTTTTCCAGGCGCTCGCGGATGGCGACGTTGGAGACCGTGTCGCTGGCAATGCGCAGTGCGGTCAGCAGCGTGACGCCGTTACCCAGCAGCGTGCCCAGCGATCGGCTGAACAAGGTGAGCTGGTACTTGCGCACCACGCCACCCAGGCCCGGCAGGCCCAGCAGCCACGATTGCCAGGTCTGGCGGCCCTTGGGGCTCTTGGCCCAGCGGGAAAAGGCCCAGCCCAGCGCGCCCAGCACGATGAACACCGCCCAGCCGTAGCTGCGAAACGCATGGCCCAGCCCCATCACGAACTGCGTGGGAAGGGGCAGCGCGTCGCCCATGTCGTTGAAGAGCTGCTCGAACTGCGGGACCACGAAGCCCAGCATGGCCACCAGGGACAGCACGGCCACGCCCAGCAGGATGGCCGGATAGATGGTGGCCGAGACCACGCTGTCGCGCAGGGCACGCTGGCGCGCCATGTGTTCCACCAGCCGGTTGAGCACGCCCGACATCTGGCCGCTGGCCTCGCCCGAGCGCACCATGTTGATATAGAAGTCGCCGAACAGGTCATGGTGCTTGCCCAGCGCCTGGCTCAGCGGCATGCCGGCCTTGACGCTGTCGAGCACGGACTGGAGCATGGCCTGCATCTGCACCTTGTGGCTCATCTCCACCAGGACCTTGAGCGCATTGTCCAGCGACAGGCCGGCACGCATCATGATGGCCAGTTCGGTGGTCATGCCCTGGATGTCGTCGGCCTTGATGCGGCCTTTCTTGAGCGCACGCGCCGCCAGCGGCACA
This sequence comes from Delftia sp. WSY_22, assembly GCF_043104185.1. Taxonomy (NCBI): domain Bacteria; kingdom Pseudomonadati; phylum Pseudomonadota; class Betaproteobacteria; order Burkholderiales; family Comamonadaceae; genus Delftia; species Delftia sp. WSY_22. The sequence continues at coordinate 563,671 of NZ_JBICKN010000007.1, read as the reverse complement.
TTGCCCAGGCTTGCGGCTTCCTCGACCTTGATGGGCGACAGGCGGCTCTTGCGCAGGTGCACCACCACCTCGGCCACGGCCGCAGCGGAAAAAGTGCCCTTGACCATCTGACCGCGGCTGTCCACGGCCTCCCAGCTGTAATCAGGCATCGCTCTGGTCCTGGGTCACGCGCAGCACTTCGTCGAGCGTGGTGACGCCCGAAGCCACCTTGCGCAGGCCGTCGTCGTAGAGGCTCAGCATGCCGCTCTTGGCGGCCATGGCATGCAGGGCGTTGGCATCCTGGCCTTCGATGATGGCGCGGCGCAGCGGCTCGTCGATGACCATGAGTTCGTGGATGCCGGTACGCCCCTTGTAGCCCGTGCCGCGGCAGTGCTCGCAGCCGACGGCGCGGTAGATGGGCGAGCCCTCGCGCAGAAAGCGCTTGAGGCCGCTGCCCTCGATGGCGGCTGTCGGCAGTGTGTCGGGCTGCTTGCAGCGCGAGCACAGCGTGCGCACCAGCCGCTGGGCCAGCACGCCGTTGACCGAGGAGGTGATCAGGTAGCTCTCCACCCCCATGTCGCGCATGCGGGTGACGGCGCCTGCGGCGGTGTTGGTGTGCAGCGTGGACAGCACCAGGTGACCTGTCAGGGCGGACTGCACGGCGATCTGCGCGGTTTCTCCGTCACGCATTTCGCCGATCATGATGATGTCCGGGTCCTGGCGCAGGATGGAGCGCAGGGCGTTGGCGAAGGTCAGGTCGATCTGGGGATGGACCTGGATCTGGTTGATGCCGTCGAGCTGGTATTCGACCGGATCCTCGACGGTGATGATCTTGTTGGAAACCGCGTCGATCTTGGACAGGGCTGCATACAGCGTGGTGGTCTTGCCAGAGCCCGTGGGGCCCGTGACCAGCACAATGCCGTGCGGCTTGGCCAGCAGCGTGTTGAATTTCTCGAGCGTGTCCGCCTCGAAGCCCATGCTTTCCAGGCGCAGCCTCACGCTGGCGCGGTCCAGCACCCGCATGACGATGCTCTCGCCATGCACCGTGGGCGCGGTGGAGACCCGCAGGTCCAGTTCGCGGCCCTTGGCGCGGGTCTTGATGCGGCCGTCCTGCGGCAGGCGGCGCTCGGCAATGTCCAGATGGGCCAGCAGCTTGACGCGCGAGCCGACGGCGGCGCTCAGGCGCGGCGGCACGAGTTCGGCCGCGTGGATCACGCCGTCCATGCGGTAGCGCACCTGCAGGCCGGCTTCAAAGGGCTCGAGGTGGATGTCGGAGGCGTGCAGCTCGATGGCGCGGGAAATGATGCCTGTGACCAGGCGGATGACGGGCGCCTCGCTGGCCAGGTCCTTCAGATGTTCGACGAAGTCGCCACCCGTGGCGTCCGATTCCCAGTCCTGGCCTTCTTCCCCTTCGGGTTCCTGGCCTGCTTCGGACAGTGCCTTGCGGATGTCGGCCTCCAGCGCCAGCACGGGCTTGATCTGCAGCCCCGTGGCCAGGCGCAGCGCCTTGGTGATGAAGGGGTCCTGCGGCACGGACATGGCCACTTCGAGCACGCCGTCCTGCAGCGAAATCGGGCAGACGCACTGCGCATCCAGAAAACTGGCCAGCAGGCCAGGCACGTCGGGCAGCAGGTCGGGAAACTCTTCCGCACGCAGCCAGCGCATCTGCAGCTGCTCGGCCAGCGCCTGGGCCACGTCGGTTTCCGCCACCACACCCAGCTGTACCAGCACCTGGCCCAGGTAGCCGCCCAACTCCTGCTGCGCCTGCAGGGCGTTTTGCAGATCGCGCTCGTTCAGCTTGCCGGCGGAAAGGAGGCGTTCGCCCAGCCGCCCCTTGATCGGGGCTTCGACAGCGGCAATCGGTTCCATGAGGTGATTGGTGGAAGACATTGCCGCGGATTATCCACTGTCGCCGCATCCCCCGCCAAAGGCATAGCATGCGACACCCAGGGGCGCCGCCTTCCCGTCATCAACTGTTACGCGCGCAATCGTGCGGCGCGATGCTGCGCTGCACGATGAAAAGTGGCCTCAGGCGGTTTGAGGCGTTGTCAGGTGGTTCAAGGCGGCTTCAAGCCGCCTTCACCGCCTCCGCGGGCAGGCCGCTGGCATCACCCCAACGGCGCTGGGCCATGACCAGCAGCCCCTCGAAGATGAGGTTGTCCACCAGTTCGAAAGGCCGCGTCATGCTGGGCACCATCTTCCAGCCGGCGCCGCCGGCCATGACGCAGGCAGGCTCCATGCTGCAGTGCATGTAGAGATGCTGGTACATGCGCTCCACGGCACCGGCGATGGCGTAGGTGCCGCCGCTGGTCAGGGCGTCGCTGGTGTTGGTGGGAAATGGCGTGACCGCGCCCGTGGGCACATGCAGGCCGGCCGTGCCGCTTTCCAGGGCGCGCAGCATGATGCCGTGGCCCGGAAGAATCAGCCCGCCCATGAAGTGGCCATGCTGGTCCAGCGCGTCCACGGTGACGGCCGTGCCGACCATGACCACGATCAGGGGCCGCTCGGGGCCGCGCTGCAGGATGTGCTGGCGCGCACCGATCATGGCCACCCAGCGGTCCGCACCCAGGCGCGACGGAAAATCGTAGCCATTGGTGACGCCGGCCTCGGCTGCGCTGGGCACGGCCCACTGCGGCTCGAAATCCCAGCCCAGCATCATGTCGATCTGGTCGTGCACGCGCCGTCGTGCCGTGTCGCCAGCCACCACGCAGCCCAGCATGCGCGTGGGCGTGGGCAGGTCGCTCCACGGCCCTTCGGCCAGGTGCTCGATGTGCTCAAGGAACTCGGCGCCGTGCGCCAGCAGGGCAGCGCCAGGCCGATGCGCGTCGTACATCGCCCATTTCAAGCGGGTGTTGCCGATGTCTATGGCCAAAAAAGTCATGGGCGGGATTATCGGAGTTTTCCGGAGGATAGCGTCAGCCATGGACGACAACTGAGTGAGGACGTGAACGCAAGAATGGCGCAAATGTCAAAAATCCGGGAGCGCTCCTGCCCGGCAGCGCGCGCTGCCACTGTTAGGCGTTACATTGGCCTTTCCGATTTTCCACCCACCAACAGGAGTCACCCATGGGACTTTTCAGTTTCATCAAGGAAGCCGGCGAAAAGCTGTTCGGCGGCAGCGCCGCACAGGCAGCCGAGCCTGCGCAAGACCTGAATGCCAAGGCGGCCAAGGCCATCGAGACCTATATCGGCACGCAGAACCTGGGCGTCAGTGACGTGAAGGTGCAGTTCGACGGCTCGCAGGGCAAGGTCACGGTGCTGGGCACGGCACCTACCCAGGCGGCCAAGGAAAAGGTGACGCTGTGCTGCGGCAACGTCTCCAGCGTGCAGTCCGTGGACAACCAGATGACGGTGACCAACCCCGAGCCCGAAGCCCAGTACCACGACGTGGTGCGCGGCGACACGCTGTCGGCCATTGCCAAGAAGTTCTATGGCGATGCCAACAAGTACCCGGTGATCTTCGAGGCCAACAAGCCCATGCTGAGCCACCCCGACAAGATCTACCCTGGCCAGAAGCTGCGCATTCCGGCAATCTAAGCCCCCCTGAGCGGCGTCGCCGCTTCCCCCTGAGGGGGACGACACCCTCGCGGCGGGGCGGCCCTTGCTCGGTGTCTCTGACCTGGCTCATGCCAGTTCTGGATGCCGCGAATTAGACCTACCCCGCTCCGAGAAAGGCCGCAATAGCGGCCTTTCTCAATGAAAGCTTCAGTATTTACCGCTCAACAGCGCACCGAATCCCGGAACGGCTGTCGGCAAGCCCAGGCGCTTGAGCATCATGAACGTCGTGGCCACCGAGGAAGACAGTACCGGCAGGCCCACGCGGTCCTCGATGGGCTGCACCGAGGCCAGCGAGGGCATCTGCACGCAGGCCGAGGCGATGACCGCGTCGGCATTGGCCGTGTTCAGGCGCCGCGTGATCTCGATGGGTGCGCGCGCATCCTGGGCGCCCACCTGCAGGTTGTCGGCAATCTCCAGCGAGATGCTGTCCACCACTTCGATGCCTTCGTTCTCTATGTAGTCGATGACCAGCTGCGTCAGCGGCTTCATGTAGGGCGCCAGCAGCGCCACCTTCTTCGCGCCGATGGCGTGCAGGCCATCGACCAGGGCGCCGGCGCTGGTGACCACAGGCGCGGGGCCGCCGTTGTCCACGGTGCGCTGGTGCAGGCGCGTCTCGGAGACACGGTGGTAGCCGCGCCCCATGCTCATGATGGCCACCAGGCAGGCATAGCCGAGCACATCGACACGCGCATCCGACAGTTCCAGCGCGCAGCGGTCGCTGTCGCCGTCCATGGCAGCCAGCTCCTCCTTGGTCACATGCTTCATGCGCATGCGGCTCGAGTGAAAGGTGAAACGCTCGGGCGCCAGGGCCTCGCGGGCCCGCAGGATGGCGGGGATCTCGGTCTCCATCGTGGTGTTGGAGCTGGGCACGATCTGCCCGATACGGAAATGGGTTTTGGCTGTCATGTCAATCCATCGTGATGTGGTTGGCCTTGATGACCTTGCCCCAGTGGTCCGTCTCGCGCTGGACCAGGGCGGCCAGCGCCTGCGGGCCGAGGAATCGCGGCTCCACGCCCTGCAGGGCCGCGCGCTTTTGCACGTCAGGCGACTCCAGGGAGGTCTTGAGCGCGTCCGACAGCCTGGCGATGGCGTCGGGCGGCGTGCCCGCAGGTGCGAACAGGCCGACCCAGGCTTCCAGCTCGAAGCCCGGCAGGCCCGCTTCTGCGGTGGTGGGCACATCGGGCAGCATGGGATGGCGCGTCTTGCTGGTCACGGCCAGGGCCCTGAGCTTGCCCGTCTGCACATGGCCCAGCACCGAAGGCGGCGTGGTGATGAACATCTGCACCTGGCCGCCCAGCACGTCCTGGATGGCCGGGCCGGACCCCTTGTAGGGCACGTGGGTGATCTGGGTCTGGGTCACCTGGGCGAACACGGCCGTGCCCACGTGCGACAGCGAGCCATTGCCCTGCGACGCATAGTTGACCTTGCCCGGGTTCTTGCGCAGGTAGGCAATGAATTCCTGCAGACTGTTCGCCGGCACCGAAGGATGGACGGCGATCACATTGGTGGCGGCCACGATCAGTCCCACGGGCACCAGCTCGGACTGGGCCCAGGGCAGCTTGGGAAACAGCGCCGGATTGCCCACGTGGTAGGCCGAATACGAAGCCAGCAGCGTGTAGCCGTCCTTGGGTGCCCTGGCCACCATCTGGTAGGCAATGTTGCCGCTGGCCCCGCCCCGGTTGTCCACCACGACCGACTGCCCCAGCAGGCGCGACATCGGATCGGACGCCAGGCGTGCCGCCGTGTCCACCACGCCGCCGGGCGGATTGGGGACCACGAGGGTGATGGACTTGGCTGGAAAGGCCTGGGCCTGGACGGTTCCTGCGCCCAGCAGGGCGGCCGCTGCCAGGCCGGCGGCCTGCAGCACAATGCGTCGATTCATGCTTGTCTCCATGTTCTCTTTGTACCGGCGCATTCTTGCGGGCCTGCTCGCGGTCGAACAGCCGTATCTCGTTGATCCATCCTTCGTCTCTGGTGGAGGATGCGAATGATCAACCTGCACCGATTCGATCTGCTGACGCTGCGCCTGTATGTGGCCGTGGTCGATGCCGGCAGCCTGACGGCGGGCTCGCGCACGCTGGGGCTGTCACTGGCAGCCGCCAGCAAGCGCGTGGCCGAGCTGGAGCAGCACTGCGGCGTGACCCTGCTGGTGCGCAGCAAGCGCGGCGTCACGCCCACGCCCGCCGGCCAGAGCATGTACCACCATGCCGTGGACGTGGTGGCCCGGCTGGAACATCTGGCCCTGGCCATGGACGACTTTCGCAGCGGCGCCACGGGCCAGTTGCGCCTGTGGGCCAACAACTCGGCGTTCGCAGGCTTTCTGCCCCGGCTGCTGGCCGACTTCATGGCGGCCCACCCGGGTGTCTCGGTGGACCTGGAAGACGCGCTGAGCGAGGAGTCCGTGCGCGCCGTGCTCAGCGGCGTGGCCGAGCTGGCCATCATCGGGGAGAACACGCCCCTGGAAGGGCTGAGCACCCAGGTCTGCGATGTGGACGAGCTGGTGCTGGTCATGCCGCGCGGCCATGCGCTGGACACGGACGACGTGTCCCCCGTGCCCCTGACCACCGTGCTGGACCACGACTTCGTGAGCCTGGCCCGCTCCACCTCGCTGATGCGGCGCATTGCGGCCGAGGCCGAATCCATCAACCGGCCCGTGCGGATCCGCATCCAGGTGCGCAGCTTCGATGCCATGTGCCACATGGTCTCGGTGGGCCTGGGCCTGGCCATCCTGCCGCGCGCGGCCACCGCGCCGCACCTGGCCGCGCGGGCACTGCGGCTGCGCCCGCTGGGGGCGCTCAACACCCGGCGCCGGCTGCTGCTGGCCATGCGCTCGCAGGCCACGCTGTCAGGACCGGCCCAGGCCCTGGTGGACATGGTGGCCGCCCGGGCGGCGGCGCTGGGGTTCGCGCAGCCGCAGCGCTGAGCGACGACAGGCTGGCGCCGGCTTACTGGCGCCAGGGCAGGCCGCGCAGGCGCCAGCCGCCGACATGGCCGCGCTGGCCGCTGGCGTCCACATCGCCCTCGAAGCCTTCGAGGATGTTGTAGGCCTCGATGCCCAGTTGCGCTGCGCGCTGGGCAGCGGCCACCGAGCGCACACCGCTGCGGCACAGCAGGACCACCTTGCCGCCCTCAGGCACGGCGGCGCGCAGCTGGCTATCGAAATCGGGGTTCATGGCCATGGACGGCCACTGCTTCCAGGCCACGGCCACGGCGCCGGGTACGCGGCCCACCCACTCGCGCTCGGCATCGGTGCGCACGTCCACCAGCGCGGCTTCGCCGGATTGCAGCCATTGCCAGGCAAGTTCGGGAGGAATGTCGCCGGCATAGCCCTGTGCGGGCTGGACGGTCAGGGGAATGGCTGCGGGAACGGGAGCGTTTGCGGACATGGATGGGCTTTCTTGATAGGACGCGGTTGTGTGCCCGGCAAGAATAACCGTCCAGCCCGACTGGCGCCGCCTCGCCGGTGCCCGAGTCGCCTATTCCCAGGGCGGCAGAAGCCTGTCGCGCAGCACCTGGCGCTGCGCCTCCCAGCCCGGCATCACGCTGGCCACCGTGGCCCAGAAGCGCGGGCTGTGGTCCATGTGGCGCAGGTGGGACAGCTCGTGCACGACCACGTAGTCGATGACCTCGGGCGTGTGCTGCATGAGCCGCCAGTTCAGGCGGATGGCCCCTGCGGTGTTGGCGCTGCCCCAGCGCGTGCGCGCGCTGGTCAGGCGCAGGCTGGTCCATTGCACGCCCAGCAGCGGCGCATGGCGCTGCAGGCTGGCCGTGAACCAGGAGCGGGCCTCGCGCAGCATCCAGGCCTGCACGCAGGCACGCACCTCGGCAGCCGATGCGTCTGGCGCCAGGGGCAGGTGCAGGGACTGGCTGCCGTCGGCCGCCTGTTCGCGGTGGACCTGGCGGGTGCGCAGCGGCTGGGCTTCGCCACCGGTGAGAAGCAGTGCCAGGGGACGCCCCAGATAGTCGATCTCGCCGCCGTGCTCCCACCGGATGCGTGCCGACTGCTGGGCCCGCTGGCGCTGCCCGGCCTCCTGGAGCTTGCGCAGTATCCAGCCCGACTTCGCATCCAGTGCATGCCCGATGGCCGTCATGCTCACCCATGCGGGCGCGCTGACCACCAGCCCCTGCGTGCCGATGGTGAAGCCTATGGTGCGCCGGCGCGACCGCTGCAACCGATAGTGCAGCACCTGCCCCTGGAGAACCGCCTGCTGGTTGGCTTGCGGATGAACGAAGGAACTGTGCGCGGAGCCGGCGGGCGGGGTGGGTGCAGGTGCAGGTGCAGGTACAGGTACAGGCAAAGCCTGCGGCGCTTCGGGTTGAGCGGATCGCTCACGGCGCGGCCTCAGCCCGCCGTCCTTTCTTTCCACGGCGGGCGGCACCAACCAGTCCCAGGAACGCTGTGCCGTGTCCGCCATGCCGACTCCTGCCTCAGGCGCGGTAGGCCTCGGGGTCGAGGCGCTGCATCTCGGATTCGATCCAGTTTTCGACTTCCACCATCAGCTCCTCGTGCTTGCGGCCCACGGAAGGGATGGGCTTGCCTATGGAGACATCGACCACGCCCGGGGTCTTGATGAAGGCCTTGCGCGGCCAGCACTTGGCCGAGGTGACGGCAATGGGCACCACGGGCACGCCGGTCATGATGGCCAGGCGCGTGGCGCCGGTCTTGTACTCGCCGCGTTCGCCGCGCGGGATGCGCGTGCCTTCGGGGAACATGATGACCCAGGTGCCCTGGGCCAGCAGGCGCCGGCCCTGCTCCACGACCTTGTGGAATGCGCGCGAGCCGTGCTTTCGGTCGATATGGATCATGTCCATGCTGCCGATGGACCAGCCGAAGAAGGGCACCATGAGCAGTTCCTTCTTGAACACATAGGCCAGCGGGCGCGGCATGATCGCCGGCATGAGGAAGGTTTCGTAGGTGGATTGGTGCTTGACCAGCAGCACCACGCCCTGCTTGGGATCGGTGGGCAGGTTCTCCATGCCCTGCACGCGGTGGCGCACGCCCATGATCACGCGGGCGCTGTCCACCGACAGCTTGAGCCAGGCGCGCGCCACGGCATAGACGCGGCGCGGCCCGCCGCCCAGCCAGCGCGTGAGCAGCACGGCCAGGGTGTAGGGGATCACGGTGATGCCCATCCAGAGCATGTGGAGGGTGGAGCGGATCAGGGACATGGCGGCAGTGTGGTGCAGAAAGCGGCGCAGGGGCCGGGCGGCAGGCCCGGGCCTTGCGCCCTCAGGAATCGGAATTCACAAAGATAGCATTGTGCGCAGGACGGCAGGCCGGCGGCGCATGGGCAAAGCGCCATTCGGGCGTTCAGGCGTTCAGGGAGCGGGTGCGGCATCTGCCGGAACCAGCGCATCGGCCAGCGCGGCCAGGCTGGCATGGCGCTGGGTGCCGGGCGGCAGTCCAGGCGGCAGCGCCCCGTCCAGAGACACTCCGGCGCTGGCGCCCGTGCATACCAGGTGCAGGCGCGCGCCCATGGCGGCGCCGGCCTGCAGGTGGGCCACGCAGGAGCCGACCACCCACAGCTGATGCCCCTCGACGCCGAAGCGCTCGGCAATCTGCTCGAACAGCGCCGTGCCGGGCTTGCGGCAATGGCATTCCTCGTCCGGCGCATGGGGGCAGTAGAAAACCGCATCGACGCGCGCGCCTGCCGCCGCCATTTCGCGGTGCATGCGCGCGTGCACGGCATTGAGCTCGGTCACGTCGAACAGACCCCGGCCCAGGCCCGGCTGGTTGGTGGCGACCACCACATGCCAGCCCGCCCGGTTCAGGCGCGCCACGGCTTCCAGCGCACCGCGCTGGGCCTTCCAGGCCTCGGCCGAGCCGATGAACCCCTCTTCACCGATCTGGTTGAGGGTTCCGTCACGGTCCAGGATCGCAATTTTCATGGTCGGGTCCCAAGAATGTCAGAACTCAATTGCGCGCGTCCCAAGACGAGGGACACCGAGGAAGGGCCTAGGCCGGCCGCGCCGCCCCGCACCGAGGGTGTCGTCCCCCTCCCTTGCGAAGCAAGTAGAGAGGGGGAAGGCGCGAAGCGCCTCAGGGGGTGCTCCATTCACGCCAGTCGCGAAAGGTCCGCCACGCGGTTCATGGCTTCGTGCAACGTGGCCAGCAGGCCCAGGCGGTTGGCCTTGAGCGCCGGGTCTTCGGCGTTGACCATCACATGCTCGAAGAAGGCATCGACCGGGGCGCGCAGCGCGGCCAGGGTCTGCAGGCTGGCCGTGTAGTCGCCGGCAGCAAACTGCTGCTGCGCCTTGGGCGCCACCGATTGCAGGGCTGCGTACAGGTCCTTCTCTGCCACCTCGGCCAGCACGGCCGCGTCGACCTGGGCCTGCACCGCCTGGTCGGCCTTCTTGAGGATGTTGCCCACGCGCTTGTTGGCGGCGGCCAGGGCCGGTGCCTCGGGCAGCTCGCCGAAGGCGCGCACGGCTTCCAGGCGCTTTTGCACGTCGGACAGGCGCTGCGGGCGCAGGGCCAGCACCGAGTCCACTTCCTGGGCCGAGAAACCCTGCTCGCGCAGGTTGCCGGCCAGGCGGTCGTAGATGAAATCGGCCAGCTGGAGCGTGGCGTCCTCGATCTTGTCGCCGAAGGCGGGCAGCACGCTGACCAGCAGGGTTTCCAGGTCCAGCGCCAGGTCCTTCTCGACCAGCATGCGGATCACGCCCAGGGCGTGGCGGCGCAGCGCGAAGGGGTCGCGGTCGCCCGTGGGCAGGTTGCCGATGCCGAACATGCCGACCAGGGTTTCCAGCTTGTCGGCCAGGGCCACGACCACGCCGGCGTTGCCGCGCGGCAGTTCGTCGCCCGCAAAGCGGGGCTTGTAGTGGTCCTCGATGGCATCGGCCACGGCCACGTCCAGGCCGTCGTTGAGCGCGTAGTAGCGGCCCATGGTGCCCTGCAGTTCGGGAAACTCGCCCACCATGTCGGTCACGAGGTCGGTCTTGGCCAGTTGCGCGGCCAGGTCGGCCTGCTGGGCCAGGCCCGTGTCGCCCAGCTGGCGGGCAATGCTCTTGGCGATGGAGCGCACGCGCTCCACGCGCTCGCCCTGGGTGCCGAGCTTGTTGTGGTAGACCACCTTGCCCAGCCCGTCCACGCGCGAGGCCAGGGTCTTCTTGCGGTCCTGGTCGAAGAAGAACTTGGCGTCAGCCAGGCGCGGACGCACCACGCGTTCGTTGCCGCCGATGACGGCGCTGGCATCCTGGGGGCTGATGTTGCTGACCACCAGGAACTGGTGGGTCAGCCGGCCGGCGGCGTCCAGCAGCGGGAAGTACTTCTGGTTGGCCTTCATGGTGAGGATCAGGCATTCCTGCGGCACGTCGAGGAATTCCTTCTCGAACTCGCAGACCAGCACATTGGGGCGCTCGACCAGGGCCGTGACTTCGTCCAGCAGGGCCTCGTCCTCGATGGGACGGACACCGCCGCCCACGCGCTCGGCAGCGGCCTGCAGCTGACGCGCGATCTCGGCACGGCGCTCGGCGAAGCTGGCGATGACGGCGCCTTCCTCGCGCAGCTGCGCGGCGTAGTCATCGGCGGAGCGGATGACCACGGGATCGACCGCCGCCTCGAAGCGGTGGCCATGCGTGGCCGTGCCGGCCGTCAGGCCCAGGGCCTTGACGCCGATCAGCACCTCGGTGCCGTGCAGCACCACCAGGCCGTGGGCCGGGCGCACGAAATGGACGCTGCTCCAGCCGTCGGCCAGCTGGTAGCGCATGACCTTGGGGATGGGCAGCCTGGCAATGGCTTCGTCCAGCGCCTTTTGCACGCCGTCGGCCAGCATCACGCCGCGCACGGTGGAGGCGTGGAACAGGGCCTCGGCCTTGCCTTCGCCCTGGCGGGTCAGGCTGGCAACGGCTTCTTCGCCGGCGCCCAGGGCGGCCAGCTTCTTGATCAGTGCGGGCGTGGGCTTGCCGTCGGCGTCCAGGCCCACGGAGACGGGCATGAGCTTTTGCGACACGGCCTTGTCCTCGGCCTGGGGCAGCACTTCGGTGATGTGGGCGGCCAGGCGGCGCGGCGAGGCATAGGCCGTCAGGCGCGCTTCGCTCGATGCCAGCAGGCCCTGGGCCTTGAGCTGCTCGAACAGCACGCCGGCAAAGGCGTCGCCCAGCTTTTGCAGCGCCTTCGGGGGCAGCTCTTCGACAAACAGTTCAACAAGAAGATTCGATGCGTTCATGGTCTGGTGTTCTCTCGGTGCAGCGGTGTCCGCCTCAGGCGGCCTTCTTGCCCTGTTGTTCGGCGGCCTTGGCCAGCTCGGCCAGCACTTCGTCGGCATGGGCCTTGGGCGCCATGGGGAAGCCCAGGCGCGCACGGCTGTCCATATAGGCCTTGGCCACGGCGCGGGCCAGGTTGCGGATGCGGCCGATGTAGGCGGCACGCTCCGTCACGCTGATGGCGCCGCGCGCATCGAGCAGGTTGAAGGTATGGGCGGCCTTGAGCACCTGCTCGTAGGCCGGCAGCGCCAGCTGTTCGCCGATCAGGTGGTTGGCCTGCTTTTCGTGGGCGCTGAAGGCGGTGAACAGGAATTCGGCGTCCGAGTGCTCGAAGTTGTAGGTGGACTGCTCCACCTCGTTCTGGTGGTAGACGTCGCCGTAGCTCAGGCCGTCGGTCCAGGTCAGGTTGTAGACGTTGTCCACGCCCTGCAGGTACATGGCCAGGCGCTCCAGGCCATAGGTGATCTCGCCGGTGGCGGGCTTGCAGTCGATGCCGCCGACCTGCTGGAAGTAGGTGAACTGGGTCACCTCCATGCCGTTGAGCCAGACTTCCCAGCCCAGGCCCCAGGCGCCCAGCGTGGGGTTTTCCCAGTCGTCCTCGACAAAGCGGATGTCGTTCTTCTTGAGATCGAAGCCCAGGGCCTCGAGCGAGCCCAGGTACAGCTCCAGGATGTTGTCGGGCGCGGGCTTGAGCACGACCTGGAACTGGTAGTAGTGCTGCAGGCGGTTGGGGTTGTCGCCGTAGCGGCCGTCCTTGGGGCGGCGGCTGGGCTGCACGTAGGCGGCCTTCCAGGGCTCGGGGCCCAGGGCGCGCAGGAAGGTCGCGGTATGCGAGGTGCCCGCGCCCACTTCCATGTCATAGGGCTGGAGCAGCGCGCAGCCCTGGTCGGCCCAGTAGGACTGCAGCTTGAGGATGATTTGTTGGAAAGTGAGCATGACTTGTTTCAGGCGTCGCACGCAGGCCGGGGCCGCGCCGGTGAATGAGAGGCGGCTCGCGCCGCGCAAACGACGATTTTAAGGCGCCGCCCGGCCCTGCGCCGTGGCGCGGGCCTGCGGCCCCACGGCAGACGCTCCACAGGGCGATCTGCATCAAAAAACGGAGCAGGCGACACATGCCGGCAAAGGCCGTGGCGCGCGAAGCCCCGAAAGCCCACCTTGCACGACGCATCCGGATCATTTTTTGACAATTCACCGGGGCAGCGGCCGGTGGCCGTTCTCCCCGCCGCCATGCACGCCGCCTAGAATGGCCCATTGACCTTTTTTGTCGTGGACCACCACCGTTTCGGAGCCTGCCATGAACCTGATGAACATCATCACCAAGCAACTGATAGAGATCATCGAGTGGACCGATGACTCGCGCGACACGCTCTCCTACCGCTGGCCCGACGACGACAAGGAAATCAAGAACGGCGCCCAGCTCATCGTGCGCGAGTCGCAGCAGGTGCAGTTCGTCTCGGCCGGCCAGTACGCCGACCTGTTCAGCCCCGGCAAGCACACGCTGACCACGCAGAACATTCCCATCCTGTCCACCATCCAGGGCTGGAAGTACGGCTTCAACTCGCCGTTCAAGTGCGATGTCTACTTCATCAACACGCGGCTGTTCACGGGCAACAAGTGGGGCACCTCCAACCCCGTGATGGTGCGCGACCAGGACTTCGGCGCCGTGCGCCTGCGCGCCTTCGGCACCTATGACTTCCGCATCGTCGAGCCGGCCAAGTTCCTCAAGGAAGTGGCGGGCACGGACCAGAACTTCCGCATCGACGAGTTCGCCGACACCATGCGCTCGCGCATCATCAGCGTGTTCACCGAGTCGCTGGCCAAGGCCCGGGTGCCCGTGCTGGACGTGGCCCAGCGCTATGGCGAGCTGGGCGATGCGCTGCTGCCGCTGATCAACCCGGCCATGACGGACAAGTACGGCCTGGAGATCACCAGCTTCGTGCTGGAGAACGTGTCCGTGCCGCCCGAGGTGGAGCAGGCCATCGACAAGCGCTCCAGCATGACGGCCATCGGCAACCTCAACGACTACGTCAAGTACCAGATGGGCCAGGCCATGACCACGGGCGGCGAAGGCGCTGCCGCAGCCACCCTGCCCGCCACCATGGCCATGGGCTTCGGCATGGCGCAGGAGATGATGAAGAGCATGCAAAACGGCGGCGGCGCCGGCGGCGCACCGGCCGGCCAGGCCTCCGACCCGTTCTCGCCTGCCGCCGCCCAGGCCGCCCAGGCGCCGGCAGCACCCGCCGCCGGTGGCCTGCAGGTGCTGACTCCGGCACAGGCGGCCCAGGTGCTGGGTGTCAGCGAGGCCGATGTGCTGGCCGAGATCCAGGCCGGCAACCTCAAGGCGCGCCAGATCGGCAGCCAGTGGCGCATTGCGCAAGCCGCACTCGATGACTTCCTGCGCGGCTGACATTTCCGTGGTTTGACCCTTTGCGGCGCCAGGCCCTGCCTGGCGCCGCGTCCCGTTTTCCAGGACCGATGCCGTGAGCGCGCCCTCCTCCAGTTCCTCCAGCACCTCGACTTCCCCCGCCTCCGGTTCCTGGGAGGCCGCTGCCGCCGCGCCGGCCATGGTGCGCAAGCACCCCTGCCCCGAATGCGGCGCCAACCTCGAATGGAATGCCCAGGCCCAGGCGCTCAAGTGCCCGTACTGCGGCACCACGGTGCCCTGGAGCGAGGAAACGCGCGAGGAACTGGGCCGCGATGTGGTCGAGCAGGACTTGGCCGAGGCGCTGCGCAACCCCAAGTCCGGCCGGGGCTGGGGCACGGAGGACCGCTACGAGGTCCAGTGCCAGAACTGCCGCGCGATCTCGGTCTTCGTGAACCGCACCGTGGCCAAGCGCTGCGACTTCTGCGGCTCGCCCTCCATCGTGGCCCACGAGGGCCAGGGCGATGCCATCACGCCGCAGAGCATCCTGCCCTTCAAGATCAGCGACGGCCAGATCCGCGACCGCATACGCCAGTGGTACGGCAGCCGCTGGTTCGCGCCCAACCGCCTGAAATCCGCCGCGCTGACCGACACGCTGCACGGCGTCTACCTGCCCTACTGGACCTTCGACGCCCACGCCAGCGCCGACTGGCAGGCCGAGGCGGGCTTCTACTACTACACCACCGAGTCCTACCGCGACAGCAACGGCAACGTGCAGACGCGCCAGGTGCGCCATGTGCGCTGGGAGCCGGCCTCGGGCAGCCTCGCCCATTTCTTCGACGACGAGCTGGTGCCCGGCACCGTGGGCGTGCACGCCAACCTGCTGCGCCAGGTGGAGCCCTTCCCCACCACCACCGACCTCAAGCCCTACACGCCCGAGTTCGTGCGCGGCTGGACGGTGGAGCGCTACCAGATCGACCTGGGCAAGGCCGCGCAGGTCAACGTGCAGGACATGGACGAGCAGCTGCGCGCCCTGTGCGCGCGCCAGGTGCCCGGCGACACCTACCGCAACCTGCAGATGCAGCGCGAGTACCAGGGCCGCACCTTCAAGCACATCCTCGTGCCGGTCTGGCTGGTGGGCTACACCTACGGCAGCAAGACCTTCCAGATCATCGCCAACGGCTACACGGGCCAGATCGCGGGCGAGCGCCCCTACAGCGCCCTCAAGATCACGCTGGCCGTGCTGGCCACGATCATGGTGCTGGCGCTGCTGTGGGTGATGTTCGGCAAGTAGGCCGGCTGCCGCTCACCACGCGCTCCAGACCTCCTCGGCCAGACCGAACGCCGTGCTGGCGCCGGACCCACCCGTCACAGCGACCACGCGCGTGGCCTCGTCGGGCGCATGCACCACGCAGGGCGCGTCCTGCGCGCTCGGGTAGACGCCCACCCAGCGCTCTACCACCTGCGCATCGCGCAAGTGCAGGGCCTCGTTCATGTGGCGCAGCATCAGCCGGTCCACGGCTTCGCTGGCAAAGGGCGGGGGCGCTGCGCCGTAGTGGTGGGAGTCGCCCACCACCAGGCTGCCGTCGGCGCTTTGCACGGCGATCAGGTGGATGCCGTGGGCCAGGCTCTCGCCCTCCTCCCGCTCCAGTTCGGCGCGCAGCACGGCGGCTTCGGGCAGGGCGCTGTAGCCCTCGTATCTGACCATGCTCAGGTCCCCCATGACCGAGCCCTTGAGCCGAAAGCCCGGCTGCGGCCGCACGCGCAGCATCTGCAGCTGGCACAGCTGGATGCGGTGCGGCGTCCACAGGCCGGCGAACAGGCCGCCCGGGTCGGCGTTGTTGCAGACCACCACGCGTTCGCCGTGGTAGCTGGCGCGGGCGCTGCGCACCCGGGGTGCCGCCACCTCGAGCACGGCCTCGCCGAAGCGGAAATCCACGCCCATGGCCCGCTCCAGCCACTGCGCCAACCTGGCAATGGCCGTGCGCGACTCCACGCGCAGCTCATGCGGGCTGTAGAGCACGGCGCTGAGGTCTTCGGTGCGCAGTGCCGGGTGGCGTTCGGCGGCCTGGGCCGGCGTGAGCAGCTCGCAGCGCTCGCCCATGGAGGTGCTCAGAAAGGCGTGGAGCACGGCCTCGGCGCTGGCCCGGCGCGCCGTCAGCCACAGGCCGCGGTGCACGACCTCGATGCCGGCCTGCGGCGCGATCTCGGCCCAGGTATCGCGCGAACGCATGGCCCGCTGCCAGTGGGCGCCCGCCTGCTGCCCCGTGACAGTGACAAAGCCGAAATTGCGGATGGAGGCGGAGATGCAGGCCGCGTCGCGCTCGATGACGAGCACGCTGCGGCCACGGCGCGCAGCCGCATAGGCGTGGGCCAGGCCGACAATGCCGGCCCCCACCACGATCAGGTCGTAGTTCTTCATGGGAGAAAACAGAGGAGAGGGAAAGGAAAAAAGTCAGCGCTGGCGCCAGCGCTGCGTGCGCCGCTGCACCCAGGCATCCAGCGCCGCGATCAGCAGCCGGCCCGCAGCGGCCGTGGCAAAGATCAGCGTGGCCATGGCGGCGGCCGGCGCGGTGTCGCCCGCGTCGTCCATGGCCAGCACGGCCACCGAAGCCAGCGTGGTCTCGGGCGAGTACAGGAACACCACGGCCGACACCGTGGTCATGGCGTTGACGAAGAAATAGCCGGCCACCTGCATGACCACGGGCAGGCATACCGGCAGGTGCACGCGCCACAGCAGCGTCCAGAAGGCCACACCCATGGAATCGGCCACGCGCTCGTACTCGGCATCGAGCTGCTGCAGCGCGGCCAGTTGCGTGATGTGCGCCACCGAGAAGAAATGCGCCACCGAACACAGCACCAGGATGGCCATGCTGCCGTACAGGAAGTGCAGCGGATTGCCCTGGGCATTGAAGAACAGGATGTAGCCCAGGCCCAGCGCCAGCCCCGGCACGGCCATGGGCAGCGTGGCCACGGCATGCAGCCACTGGCGCGTGCGCGCCCAGCGCACGGGCTTGGCCACCAGGTAGGCGGTCACAAAGCTCAGCACCGCGCCCAGCACGGCCGTGGCCAGCGCCATGGACAGCGAGTTGCCATAGCTGGCCCAGCCGCCGCCGTCCATCATGTCGAAGCGGTAGTTCTTGAATGTCAGCGTGAGGTTGTAGGGCCAGTAGCTGACCAGGGAGGCCAGCACGGCCGTGCCCATGACGGCCAGCAGCGCCAGCGCCACCAGCGCGCAGTAGGCGAACAGCGCGCGGTCCAGCGGCGCATGGGGCTGGGGCACCAGCGGCACGGAGCGCACGCCCATGGTGGCCGCCTGGCGCGCACGCAAATGGCGCTCGGCCGCAAAGGCTAGGCCGGCCGGCACCAGCAGCAGCATGGCCACCACCGCACCCATGGACAGGTTTTGCTGGCCGATGACCTGCTTGTAGATGTCGGTGGCCAGCATGGCCGTGTTGCCGCCAATGACCTTGGGCACGCCGAAGTCGGTCACCACGAGCACGAAAACCACGATCCAAGAAATCATCAGCCCGTAGCGGCTGGCCGGCAGCGTGACCTGGCGGAAGCTGCGCCAGCGGCTGGCGCCCAGCGTGGCGGCCGCCTCGTACAGGCGCGCATCGCCCGAGGCCAGCGTGGTGCACAGGATCATCAGCGCATGCGGAAAGGTCCAGAGCACCGAGCCCACGATGATGCCGAAGGGCCCGTAGGCCGAGCCCCCCTGCAGCCAGCCCTTGAGCAGGCCCTGGCTGCCGAACAGGTAGATCAGGCTGATGGCCATGAGCAGCGAAGGCGCCAGCAGCGGCACCAGGGCCAGCGCGCGGAACCAGCGCGCCAGCGGCATGCAGCTGCGCACCACGCCATAGGCGTAGGCATAGGCCAGCAGCACGCAGACCGTACTGCTCACGGCCGACAGCCACAGGCTGTTGAACAGCGATTGCGCCACGCCCGGCATGCGCGCATAGGTGATGAACTGGGCCAGGCCCGTGAAGCGGCCCGTGTCGTCCCAGAAACTCCTGCCCAGCAGGCTGGCCACCGGCAGGGCGATGGTGACCAGCAGCCAGGCCAGTGCGCCCAGCACCAGGGCGCCCAGCCACCAGCGCTCCCAGCCTGCGCTGCGCCCCTGCGGACGCACGGGTCCTGCAGGCGCGCTGCGGCGGGCGCAAGCGGAGCGGTCCACCGGCAACGGCACCGGCACGGAAACGGCCGTGTCCATGGGATGCGCGCTCATGCGGCCTTCCTCGCATCGGGCGCCGCCAACGGCTGCAGCGCAGCGGCGGGCAACTCCATCAGCACCTCGCCCTGCAGCCAGTCGGGCAGGCCCACGTCGTGGCGCAGGGGCCACTGGGCGTCAACCTGGCACTGCAGCGTGGGGCTGTACAGGCGCACCAGGGCCATCGATCCGAGGAAGGAGGTCTCCACCACGCGGGCGCGCAACAGGTTGGGCAACGCCGTGGGCTGGGCCGGGTGCAGCACCACGCTTTCCGGACGCACGCCGACCAGCAGCGCGTCGCCACGCTCGAAGCCGGCCAGCGCACAGCGCAGGCTGGCTTCGCCGATGCGCACCTGGTCCGCCCCCTCGGCCGTGGCCGGCAGCAGGTTCATGCGGCCCACGAAACCGGCCGCGAACTGGCTCACGGGCTGGGCATAGAGCTGCTCGGGCGAACCCTGCTGCTCGATGCGGCCCTGGTGCATGAGCACCACGCGGTCGGCCATGGACAAGGCCTCTTCCTGGTCGTGCGTGACCATGATGGAGGCGATGCCCAGCTGGCGCTGCAGCTGGCGGATCTCGCTGCGCAGCTCGGTGCGCACCTGGGCATCGAGCGCGGACAGCGGCTCGTCGAGCAGCAGCAGGCGCGGCCGGGGCGCCAGCGCGCGGGCCAGTGCCACGCGCTGCTGCTGGCCGCCCGACAGCTGGGCCGGGTAGCGCTGGGCCTGCGCGCCCAGACCCACCAGGGACAGCATCTCGGCCACGCGCTCGCGCGCCTGCGCCGCAGGCTGCCCGTTCAGCCCGAAGGCCACGTTCTGCGCGGCCGTCAGGTTGGGAAACAGCGCATAGCTCTGGAACACCACGCCGAAGCCACGGCGCGCGGCCGGCCAGCGCGTGATGTCATCGCCCTGGAACAGCACCCTGCCCTCGTCAGGCATGTCGATGCCGCAGACGATGCGCAGCAGCGTGGTCTTGCCGCAGCCCGAAGGGCCGAGCAGGCTGACGAACTCGCCCGCCTCCACGTTCAGGTCAATGCCGCGCAGCACCTGCTGCTCGCGGTAGCGCTTGGCGATATGGTCTATGCGCAGCATGGCGTGGCTCCGGCTTACTTTTTCTCTGCCTTGGCTTCGTAGCGGCGGCTCCACTCGGCCAGGATGCGCTCGCGGTTGGCCGCGGCCCAATCGAAGTCGTTCTTCGCCAGCCGCTTTTCGAGGTCGGCAGGAATGAACTCCAGCTTTTCCTGCGCCTCGGGCAAGGCCAGCACGGCGAAGTTGGCGGCGTAGAGCTTGTTGGCCTCGGGCGTGACGGCCCAGTCGGCCAGGGCCTTGGCGGCTTCCTGCTTCTTGCTGGTCTTGAGGATGGCCGTGGCCTCCACATCCCAGCCCAGGCCTTCCCGGGGGAAAACGATGTCGATGGGCGCACCGTCCTTCTTGGTCTTGCTGGCGCGGTACTCGAAGCTCAGGCCCACGGGAAACTCGCCGGCCCCCGCCTGGCGGCAGGGCTTGGAGCCGCTGTGCGTGTACACGCCCATGTTCTGGTGCAGGCCGTCCATGTAGGCCCAGCCCTTGTCCTCGCCCATGATCTGCAGCCAGGCCGCGACCATCAGGTAGCCCGTGCCGCTGGAGGCCGGGTGGGGCATGGTGATCGTGCCCTTGAACTCGGGCCTGACCAGGTCGGCCCAGCTGGCGGGCACAGGCAGCTTGCGCTTGCCGGCCTCCACGGTATTGAAGCAGATGGCCGACGACCACAGGTCCATGCCCACCCAGGTCGGCTGGGCGCGCGGATCGCGCATGTTGGCGCGCACCTTGTCCAGGCCCTTGGGCGCATAGGGCTGCAGCATGCCCTGCTTGTCCAGCAGCATCAGCGAGGTGGCGGCCACGCCCCAAATCACGTCGGCCTGGGGATTGGCCTTTTCGGCCAGCAGGCGGGCCGTGATGATGCCCGTGCTGTCGCGCACGAACTTGAGTTCGATCTCGGGATGGGCCTTCTCGAAGCCGCTCTTGTAGGCCTTGATCTGGTCGGCCTCCAGCGCGCTGTAGACCAGCAGCTCGGTCTTGGCCGCGTGGGCCAGGGTGGCGAAGGAGGCGACGGTCAGCGCCGCAGAGGCAATGGCAAGGCGGCGGCCCAGGGAGGCAAGGGTGTGGCGCATAGCGTGTCAGTTCCGTTGTGGGTTCGTGGACAGGCGGCAGGGTCGCCACCTCTGACACCCACTGTAGAAAGCGCAGGTGAAACGTCCGTGTCACACAACGGAAATTTGGCGAAGCGGGTATTGGCGGATTTGGGTGCCCTCCGCCCCTCGGCGCCCCCTCGCCCCGCTCCCGCCTTCTTCAGCGGCGCGGCTTTACCCTGCCCGGGCGCTCAGCCTGGGCCGTCTGCGGCTGCAGCGCATCCAGCAGCCGGTCCTGCAGGCGCGCGCGGTGGGCAAGGTTCTCATCCAGCCGCGCGGCCAGCGCGTCGATGTGATCGCGCATCAGTTGCTCGGCGCGCGCCATGTCGCCGGCCGCCAGCGCATCGACGATGGCCTCGTGGTCGGCATTGGAGTGCTGTGCCTCGGTCTGCGACTGGTACAGCGCAGACACCAGGGTGGTGCGCGCCGACAGGTCGGCCATCATGGCCGTGAGAAAGCGGTTGCCCATCTGCTCGGCCAGGCAGACGTGGAAGTCGGCCAGCAGCACGCTGCGCTGGCCGGCGTTGTCGGCCTCGGCGATGGCGCCGCGCTCCTGGGCCACATGCTCGCGCAGCGTGCGTATGGCCGCCTGCAGCGGCCGGCCCGCGTCGCGCAGCATGCCGGACTCCAGCACGCGGCGCGCGGCATAGGTTTCCTGGGCTTCCTCGAACGAGGGCTCGACCACGTACCAGCCCTGGCGCGAGCGCACCTCGACGAAGCCGCGCGCCTGCAGCTGCATCAGCGCCTCGCGCACCATGGTGCGGCTCACGCCGAAGACCTCGGCCAGCTCCTTTTCGCCCAGGCGTTCGCCAGGGCGCAGCTTGCGCTCGACGATGGAGCGCATCACGCGCTCGGCGATCAAGGCCGGCCCGGTGGCCGGCGCATCCTGCGGCTCGGACATGGCGGCCTCCTCAGGCTGCGGCCGGAATGCGGCGCGGGCGCAGCGTGGCCATCACCCAGTACACGCCGCCGCCGATCAGCACGCCGAAGAACCAGCCGTAGGTGCCCCACCAGACCGGCAGCAGGCTGGTGAAGTTGGGCAGGATGGTGGAGAACACGCTGCCGATGCCGGTGGCAATGAGCGCGTTGACGTTCCAGCCGCCCTCGTAGCGGTATTCGCCATGCTCGTCATACAGCGCCGCCACGTTGATGTTGCCCTTGGCCACCAGGTAGTAGTCCACCAGGATGATGCCCAGCAGCGGCCCCATGGTGGCGCCGATGGCGTTCACGAAGTGGGCAGCGCCGCCCTCCCATGGTGCAAAGGGGTAGAGAGCCAGGGCGATCAGTGCGGCGATGTATCCGCCGCGCTTGAAGTCGATGCGCTTGGGAAACACGTTGGAAATATCGAAGGCCGCCGAGACGAAGTTGGCCACCACGTTGATGCCCAGCGTGGCCACGGCAAAGGTGACGGCGGCCAGCAGGGCCAGCACCCAGCTGTCGAACTTGGCCGAGATCTGCTCGGGGTGCAGCAGCACCTCGCCATAGACCTTGAAGGCCGCAATCGTGGTGATGCCGGCCACCAGCGAGAACGCGATCAGGTTCACGGGCAGGCCCCAGAGGTTGCCCTTGGCGACCGCTTCCTTGTTCTTCGCATAGCGCGAGAAATCGCAGAAGTTCAGGTACAGCGCCGCAAAGTAGGTGATCCAGGTCGCGCCCACGGCCATCAGCGCCCAGAAGCTGCCCGGCGCGCCGCTCACCCCCGCATCCTTGGTCTTGTCCAGCAGCACATCCATGGGAATGCCGTGGTCGAAGCTGAAGCCGCCGGCCTTCACGCACAGGCCGATGGCCAGCACCAGCATGGCGATCCACACGGCAGGCCCGGCCCAGTCCTGGAATCGCCGCACGGTCTCCATGCCCCTTTGGATGATCAGCAGCTGCAAGGCCCAGATGACCACGTAGCAGATCACCTCCAGACCCGAATGGCCCAGCCAGTGCGTGGTCTGGTGGAAGGACAGCAACGCCTCATTGCGCACCAGCAGCGCCACCATGGCGCCCGAGGCGGCCGCCGTCTGCGCCCCGTACCAGAAGCAGGCCACGATGGCTCGCACCAGGGCAGCCAGATTCGCGCCCCATACCCCGAAGGACGCACGCGCCAGCACCGGATAGGGCACGCCGGTCTTCTCGCCCGCATAGCCCACCAGGTTCATCAAGAAGAAGATGACCAGGGAGCTGATGCCGATGGCGATCAGAAAATTGACGAAGCTGCCGCACAGCAGAAACAGGCTGGCCGCCAGGTAGTAGCCCCAAAGGCTGTGCACGTCCGAAGTCCAGACGTTGAAAATGCTGAAGGCGCCCCAGCGGCGGTCCTTGGTGGGCGCCAGGTCTTCGTTGTAAAGACCCGGCGAGGGATTGCGAATATCCATTGCTGCGCTCCTTGATCACGAGCAATCACTGACACAAGACCAGCCGAGACCCATGAATCAGCTGGCACACAAACTGGCACGCAAACTGGTATGCAAGAAGTGTGCCTTCAGGCGCAGGAGTTGTTTCCAGGGACATACCCGGCCACGCCGGCCCTGCGCATCACGGCGCCATGTTGAAATGGCGCCAGGCATTCCTGACCCCAACACCCCGCCATGTTCGTCACGCAGCTCAAGTCCTTCTTCTGGGTGGCCCGCCTGGGCAGCATCACGCAGGCGGCACGCCAGCTTTCGCTGAGCCAGCCCACCGTGACCACCCAGATCCGCGCGCTGGAAGAGCACTACGGCGTGGAGCTGTTCCATCGCCAGGGCGGGCGCCTGTCCATCACCGATGCCGGGCTGCGCCTGCTGCCCCAGGTCGAGCAACTGCTGCTGCAGACCATCCAGCTGGAGTCGGCGCTGCGCCATTCGGGCGATGCCAGCCAGGGCCAGCTGCGCATCGGTGCGACGGCGCCCTACTACGTGCTGGACATCGTCAAGCGCTACCAGCGGCGCTTCGAGCGGGTGGAAGTGGCCATCGTGGGCGGCAACTCGCGCCAGATGGTGCAGGCGCTGGTGGACTACCAGGTGGACCTGGCGACCTCATCGCACCTGGAAGGTGATCCGCGCCTGCTGCGCGTGGAACTGGGCCAGGACCCGCTGGCCCTGCTGGTGCACCGCAGCCACAGGCTGGCGCAGCGCACCATGGTGCAGGCGTCCGATCTGGTGCAAGACACGCTGATCCTGCGCGAGCGCGGCTCCATGACGCGCCAGCTCACCGAACAGATGCTGGCCGCCGCCGGCCTAGCACCGCGCCACGTCATGGAAATCGCCAGCCGCGAAGCCATCCGCGAGGCCGTGATCCGCGACATGGGCATCAGCGTCTTCGCCCGGCATGAAGCCTCGGCCCACCCCGACATCGTCGTCCTGCCCTTCGCAGGCCCCGTGCCGCGCCTGCCCGAGTACCTGTACTGCCTGCGCGAACGCCGCCAGGCCCGGCTGATCGCCGGCTTTCTGGAGGAGGCCGTGCCGGGCGGGGTGCTGCCGGACCAGATGTGAACTGGCTCAGGCCAGCTCGGCATCCGCCAGCAGCGGCTGCCTGAGATCCTTGTCCGACAGCGACAGCTCCACATCGAGCTGCGGCCACTGCACGCCGATGGCCGGGTCGTCCCAGGCAATGCCGCGATCGGCCTGGGGCGCGTAGAAGGCCGTGGCCTTGTAGAGGAAGTCGGCGCTGTCGCTGAGCACCATGAAGCCGTGGGCAAAGCCTGGGGGCACCCACAGCTGGCGGTGATTGTCTTCCGTCAGTTCGGTTCCCACCCATTGGCCGAAGGTCGGCGAGCCCTTGCGGATGTCCACGGCCACATCGAACACGGCGCCGCGCACCACGCGCACCAGCTTGCCCTGGGCATGGGGAGGCAGCTGGTAGTGCAGGCCGCGCAACACGCCTTTCTTGCTGCGGCTGTGGTTGTCCTGCACGAACTGGTGGTCCGTGCCCGTGGCCTGGTTGAAGGCCTGCTGGTTGAAGCTTTCGAGGAAGAAGCCGCGATCGTCACCAAAGACCTTGGGCTCAATCAGCATCACCTCGGGAATGGCCAGGGGTGTTGCCTTCATGCGTGCACCTTTTCCTTGAGGATCTGCAGCAGGTACTGGCCGTAGCCGTTCTTGGCCAGGGCCTGGCCCAGCGTCTCGAGCTGGGCACGGTCTATCCAGCCCTGGCGGAAGGCGATCTCCTCGGGGCAGGAGACCTTCAGGCCCTGGCGCTGCTGCAGCGTGGCGATGAACTGGCCGGCCTCCAGCAGGCTGTCGTGCGTGCCCGTGTCCAGCCAGGCATAGCCACGGCCCATGAGCTCCACATTGAGCTGGCCCTTGTCCAGGTACAGGCGGTTGAGGTCGGTGATTTCCAGCTCGCCGCGCGCCGAGGGCTTGATGGACTTTGCCAGTTCCACCACCTGGCTGTCGTAGAAATACAGGCCCGTGACCGCGTAGTTGCTCCTGGGCTGCCTGGGCTTTTCCTCCAGGGAAAGCACACGGCCCTGGGCGTCGAACTCGGCCACGCCATAGCGCTCGGGGTCCTGCACATGGTAGGCAAACACCGTGGCGCCCTCGCTGCGCGCGTCAGCGCGTTCGAGCAGGCGGGGGAAGTCGTGTCCGTAGTAGATGTTGTCACCCAGCACCAGGGCGCTGGGGGCGCCGGCCAGGAAGTCTTCGCCGATCAAAAAGGCCTGGGCCAGTCCATCCGGGCTGGGCTGGACGGCGTACTCCAGCTTCAGGCCCCACTGCGAGCCGTCACCCAGCAATTGCTCGAAGCGCGGCGTGTCCTGCGGGGTGCTGATCACGAGGATTTCTCGGATGCCCGCGAGCATGAGGGCGCTCAGCGGGTAGTAGATCATGGGCTTGTCGTAGACCGGCAGCAGCTGCTTGCTGATGGCCAGCGTGGCAGGGTGAAGGCGGGTGCCGGAGCCGCCAGCGAGGATGATGCCTTTGCGTTGCGCGTTCATGGGGTGGGTCCTGTCGTTCGTGCTGAGTCGCGAGACCGCGCTCAGATGATTTCCTGCAGCATGCGGTCCACGCCGGCCTGCCAGTGCGGCAGGCGCAGGCCGAAGGTCTGCTGCAGCCGCTCGGTGTTCAGGCGGGAATTGTGCGGACGCTGCGCCGGGGTGGGAAAGGCGCTGGTGGGCACGGCAGCTATGCGCTGCACCTTCCAGGGCCGGTCGGGTGCGAGTTCGCGGGCGCGGGCGATCACATGGCTGGCGTAGGCATGCCAGGTGGTCTCGCCACCGGCCACCAGATGGTGCAGGCCTTCGCCGCCGAACTGGCGCAGCACCTGGCGGATGGCATGGGCCGTCACGTCGGCGATCAGGTCTGCCCCCGTCGGCGCGCCCCATTGGTCGTCGATCACGCTCAGCACCTCGCGCTCCTGGGCCAGGCGCAGCATGGTCTTGGCGAAGTTGCCGCCGCGCGCCGCATAGACCCAGCTGGTGCGAAAGATCAGGTGGCGGCAGCCCGAAGCCTGGATCAGCTGCTCGCCTTCGAGCTTGCTGCCGCCATAGACGGACAGCGGCGCCGTGGCCTCGGTCTCCGTGCGCGCAGCGCTGCCGCTGCCGTCGAAGACGTAGTCCGTGCTGTAGTGCACCAGCAGCGCGCCGGTCTGCGCCGCCTCGCGGGCCAGCACCTGGGGAGCCAGCGCATTGAGCAGCCGCGCCTGTTCCGGCTCGCTTTCGGCTTTGTCCACGGCCGTGTGGGCGGCGGCATTGACGATGACATCGGGACGCAGAGCGCGCACGGTCCGTGCGAGTTCATCGAGGCGAGAGAGATCGCCGCACAGGCCCTGGCCACCGGCGTCGCCCTGGCGGTCCAGCGCAATCAACTCGCCCAGCGGCGCCAGGCTGCGCTGCAGCTCCCAGCCCACCTGTCCATTGCGGCCCAGCAGCAGCAGCTTCATGCGCCGGCTCCCTCCGTGTACTGGCGGCTGACCCATTCGCGGTAGGCGCCGGACTGCACATCGGCCACCCACTCGGGATTGTCCAGGTACCACTGCACGGTCTTGCGGATGCCGGTCTCGAAGGTCTCCGCGGGCTTCCAGCCCAGTTCGCGCTCGAGCTTGCGCGCGTCGATGGCATAGCGCCGGTCGTGACCGGGGCGGTCCTTCACATAGGAGATCTGGGCAGCGTAGCTGGTGCCATCGGCCTTGGGGCGCAGCTCGTCGAGCAGCGCGCAGACGGTGTTCACGATCTCGACGTTGGGCTTTTCGTTCCAGCCGCCCACGTTGTAGGTCTCGCCCAGCTTGCCGGCCTCCAGCACGCGGCGGATGGCGCTGCAATGGTCGCGCACATAGAGCCAGTCGCGCACCTGCATGCCATCGCCATAGATGGGCAAAGGCTTGCCGGCCAGGGCGTTGACGATCATCAGGGGGATCAGCTTCTCGGGGAAATGCAGCGGGCCGTAGTTGTTGCTGCAGTTGGTGGTCAGCACGGGCAGGCCGTAGGTGTGATGCCAGGCGCGCACCAGGTGGTCGCTGGCGGCCTTGCTGGCCGAGTACGGGCTGTTGGGTTCGTAGTTATGGTCTTCGGTGAAGGCCGGTGCCGCTGGCGCCAGGCTGCCATAGACCTCGTCGGTGGAGACATGCAGGAAGCGGAAGGCCGCCCTGGCCTCGGCATCCAGCGCGCTCCAGTAGCCGCGCACGGCCTCGAGCAGGCGGAAGGTGCCGACCACGTTGGTCTGGATGAAGTCCTCTGGGCCGTGGATGGAACGGTCCACATGGCTTTCGGCCGCAAAGTTGACCACGGCGCGCGGCTGGTGCTCGGCCAGCAGGCGGGCCAGGACTTCGCCATCGCCGATGTCGGCCTGCACGAAGACATGGCGCGCATCGCCCTGCAGGCTCTCCAGGCTCTTGAGGTTGCCCGCGTAGGTGAGCTTGTCCACGTTGAGCACCGGCTCATCGCCGGCAGCCAGCCAGTCCAGCACGAAATTGGCGCCGATGAAGCCGGCGCCGCCTGTGACAAGAATCATGGTTCAACCTTGCAAAATTTCATTGTTCTTGGTTCGGGGTTCAGGCAGCAGCCTGCAGTGCTGCCTCCCGCGCGACCTGGGCATTGTCGGCGCTCACCAGTGAAAAAACCCGCAGAGGCGGGCTTTTTCCTTCAGGACACGCCTTTTACACACCAGGGCGTATTCACTGGCCCTGCCAGCGGCGCAGCACCAGCGAGGCGTTCGTGCCACCGAAGCCGAAGCTGTTGGACAGCACGGTGTTCAACTGGGCATCGCGTGTGCGCGTGACCAGGGGCATGTCGTTCAGCGCGGGATCGGGCGTGTCCACGTTGACCGAACCCGCGATGAAGCCCTTGTTCATCATGATCATGCAGTAGATGGCTTCCTGCACGCCGGTGGCGCCCAGCGAGTGGCCGGTCAGCGACTTGGTGGAGGAGAACGGCGGCACCTGGTCGCCGAACAGCGCGCGCATGGCGCGCACTTCCTGCATGTCGCCCACGGGCGTGGAGGTGCCGTGGGTGTTGATGTAGTCCACGCCGCCTTCGAGGCCTTCAAGGGCCTGCTGCATGCAGGCGATGGCGCCGTCGCCCGAGGGCGCGACCATGTCCTCGCCATCGCTGGTGGCGCCAAAGCCCACGACTTCGGCCAGGATGTTCGCACCCCGGGCCTGGGCGTGCTCCAGGCTTTCCAGCACCACCGCGCCGCCGCCACCTGCGATCACGAAACCGTCGCGGTGGGCGTCATAGGCGCGCGAAGCCTTTTCGGGCTGGTCGTTGTACTTGCTGGACATGGCCCCCATGCCGTCGAACAGCAGTGCCATGCCCCAGGACAGCTCTTCGCCGCCGCCGGCAAACATCACATCCTGCATGCCCCAGGCGATCTGCTGCGCCGCTGCGCCGATGCAGTGCGCCGAGGTGGAGCAGGCCGAGGTGATGGAGTAGTTGATGCCCTTGACCTTGAAGTTGGTCGCCAGGCAGGCGGACACCGTGGAGCTCATGCAGCGCGTGACCTGGTAGGGCCCGACGCGGCGAATGCCCTTTTCGCGCAGCGTGTCGGCCGCCTCGATCTGGTTGGCCGGCGACCCGCCGCCCGAGCCCATGATCAGGCCGGTACGCGGATGGCTGACCTGCTCGGGAGCCAGGCCGGCCTGGGCGATGGCATCTTCCAGCGCGATCTGCGCATAGGCAGCGGCATCGCCCATGAAGCGCAGCTGCTTGCGATCGATACGTGCCTCGACGTCGATCTCCGGCACACCGGCCACCTGGCTGCGCATGCCCAGTTCGGTGAACTTCGGCATGGCCTTGATGCCCGTGCGCCCCTCGCGCAGCGAGGTCTCCACGGTATCGAGGTCGTTGCCGATGCACGAGACAATGCCCGCGCCGGTGATGACTACGCGACGTTTGGTCATGCTGCCGTTCCCTGGCCTTCACCCTCGCGCAGGAACAGGCCCACGCGCAGGTCATTGGCGACGTAGATTTCCTTGCCGTCGGCCAGCAGGCGTGCATCGCCGATGGCCATGTTGAGCTTGCGCTTGATCACGCGCTTGATGTCGATTTCGTAGGTCACGAGCTTGACGTCAGGACCCACTTCGCCCGTGAACTTGACTTCGCCGGCGCCCAGCGCACGGCCCCGGCCGGGAAGGCGCAGCCAGGTCAGGTAAAAGCCGATCAGTTGCCACATGGCGTCCAGACCCAGGCAGCCGGGCATGACGGGGTCGCCCCGGAAATGGCAGTCGAAGAACCAGAGATCAGGCTTGATGTCGAGTTCGGCGACGATCTTGCCCAGGCCGTGGGCGCCACCATCCGTGTCGATGTGCGTGATGCGGTCGAACATCAGCATGGGAGGCAGTGGCAGACGCCCGCTGTCTGCGGAAAACAGCTTGCCTTCGCCCGAAGCGATCAGTTGCTCATACGAAAAAGAATCGGCCATTGTCTAACTTGCTCCACGGCGGCACTGACGCCACCTCTATCTCTGAATGGGTGCGGCCCGCAGCGGACCATGCAGCCGCGCATTATCGGGGCTGAACGTTGCCAGACTGCAACAAAACCCCGAGGCCGCATCAAAACTCTGCCACAAAAGCCACGCCGACCCAGGTCGCGGGACTTGGCTACAGCCCCTGAACCGAGGCCCTGCGGCGGCCGATCCAGGCCACCAGCAGCACCGCCGCAGCAGCGGCGCACAGCGGGACCAGACCTGCTGCATTCACCCAGCGCGCAAACGGTGTCAAGGCCTCGCGGCCCTGCACACTGGCCTCAAGCACCGCGCGCTCGTAAGGCACCAGCGCGTGCGTCACCACGCCCCGGTGGTCGATGGCCACCGTGGCGCCGGTATTGGTGGCGCGCAGCATGGGGCGCTCGAACTCCAGCGCCCGCATGCGGCTGATGGCCAGATGCTGGTCGATCGCCACGCTGTCGCCAAACCAGCCGATGTTGCTGAAATTCACCAGCACCGTGGGCGCCGTCGCTGCATTGCCGAAATGTGCACCCAGCTCTTCGCCAAACAAATCCTCGTAGCAGATGTTGGGTGACAGCCGCTCGCCAGCCCAGGCCATGGAAGGCTGGCCCAGCGCGCCGCGGTTGAAGTCGCCCAGCGGTATGTTCATCATCTGCGTGAACCAGCGAAACAGCGGCGGGATGAACTCCCCGAAGGGCACCAGATGGTGCTTGTCGTATTGGTAGTCCTGGATCTGGCCAGGCTGCCAGCCCACGACCGAGTTCGTATAGCCGGCCTCTTCCGAGCCCAGCGGAATGCCCAGCAGCGCCGCCTGCCGGCCTCCCTTCTTCAGATACGGTTCGCGCAGCAGGTCCAGGTATTCCTCGGGCAACTGCTGGGGCAGCAGGGGCACGGCCGTCTCGGGTGCGACCACCAGCTGCGCCGTGGCCGCGCGCAGCTCCCGCCCGTACCAGCCCAGGGCCAGCGGAATGCCGCTGCCGGCCTCGAACTTCTCATCCTGCGGGATATTGCCCTGCAGCATGGCCACGCTCAGCGCTGGCCGTTCGGCCGATGGTGCATTGATGGCGGCATCGCGAAGCCACCACAGCCCGCCCCAGGCCAGAACCAGGGCCGCCACAGTGGCCGCGCACCGTGCAGGCCGAAGGGCTTGTCCGCCCCGCGAACCGGCCGCCAAGGCGGCCAGCCAATATGCCAGCCAGGACGCCACCGCCCCCGTGCCGTAGACGCCGATCCAGCGCGGCAGCACCGACAGGGGCCCTTCGACGTGGGCATAGCCCCCCGCGCCCCAGGGAAAGCCGGTCCACAGCCAGCCACGCGCCAATTCGGCCAGCAGCCAGACGGCGGCGAACAGCAAGGCGCCGCCCGCCGTGCTGGTGGGGCGCAGCTTGTGCCAGCCCCAGGCGGCCACCGCGTAGTAGCTGCCCAGGAAGGCCGCAAGCGCCAGCACGGCGGCAACGGCCAGCGGCGCAGGCAGGCCGCCATAGACATGCATGGAGATGAACAGCCACCAGAAGGTGGCCACCAGCCAGGCGGTGGCATAGAGCATGGCCCGCCCCGCCGCCTGGGCCGGGCGCTGTGCCGTCTGCAGGGCGCGTGCCAGCACGGCCAGCGACAGAATCTGCAGCCACCACAGCGGGCGGCCATAGCCGCCGACCAGGCTCAGCGGCCCGTCGCCCTGGCCGCGCGCCCAGGGCCAGGCCAGCGACAGGGCCTGGGCTGCACCCGCAAGCAGCAGCAGCACGCCCACGGCGAGCCGGCCCATGCGCCGGCCGTCTTGCGAAAAAGCGGAAGAACTGGACAGGGGCATCGGCCAGGTACGGGAGAGATGTCGGTGGGGATAGAAAGGGGCAGCCTCAGCTGCGCAGCAGACTGTCGGCTGCGGGATCGCGCACCACCTTGAACCAGCGCACGGCGCCGCCCTTGGTGTGCAGCACGGTGAATTCCAGGCCGGCCAGATGGATCTGCTCGCCGCGCTTGGGCACATGGCCCATTTCGTGGGCGATCAGGCCTCCGATGGTGTCGAACTCATCTTCGGGATCGCGGGCATGCAGGGCGACCTCGAAGGCTTCGTTCACATGCTCGATGGTGGTGTCGCCCGCCACGCGGTAGCTGTTGTCGGCCAGGGCGAAGATGTCGCCCTCGTCCTCGGGGATGTCGAACTCGTCCTCGATCTCGCCGACGATTTCCTCCAGCACATCCTCGATGGTCACCAGGCCTGCCACGCGGCCGAACTCGTCGATGACCACGGCCAGATGGTTGCGGTTGCCCCGGAACTCGCGCAGCAGATCATTCAGGCCCTTGCTCTCCGGCACGAAGGCGGCGGGGCGCAGCAGGGCGCGAATGTTCAGGTCCGGTGAACGCTGCAGCTTGAGCAGGTCCTTGGCCAGAAGGATGCCGATGATGTTCTCGCGCTCGCCCTGGTAGACCGGGAAACGCGAATGTGCAGTGGTGATCACCTGGTGCAGCAGCTCATCGAACGGAGCGTCGATGTTGACCAGGTCCATGCGAGGGGCTGCGACCATGACGTCGCCGGCCGTCATGTCGGCCATGCGTATCACGCGTTCGAGCATGACGCGGGACTCGGGGCCGATGACCTGGTTGTCCTCGGCGTCGGCCAGGGTCTCGATCAGCTCGTCAGGAGAGTCAGGGGCCGGGTGGATGAACTCGGCCACCTTTTGCAGGAAGCTTCGCTTGCTTTCCTTCTCGGAAGAGCGCGCAGGATGGGGGTCGGACACTGTCTTGGAGTGCAGGACGTGCGGTAGTGAAACAAGCCGCAAGGATAGCGGATTGCTCCGTCACCCCTGCATGCGCTGCGCCAATTCCCTTTGCGGCGTTTTGCGCCTATTCGCCGGCCTGGTGGCGGCCATCCTGCACGCCACGGCGGATTTCCTGCACGTCGGCCAGGAAATCCCAGAACTGCTTGGCCTGCTTCTTGAGCTGGTAGTCCACCTCGCCGATGTGCTCGGTCATCAGCGACGCCATGTGCGTGTCGATGCCGGCGGGCGGCAGCTGCAGGTAGGCCTCGGACTCGGAGCCATCGCGCTTGATGGTGGCGCCGGCCTTGCGCGCAATCTTGAGCATGGCCGTGTTCTCCGACAGCGCGTGGATGAACATCATGGACACGCCCTTGGTGCGTGCATGGATCACCGCGCGGTTGAACAGGCGCCCGCCGTAGCCGCGGCCGCGTGCCTGCTTGAGCACGGAAACGCCGAATTCGGCGCAGCTCTTGTGCTCGGGATGCGAGGCAAAGGCCAGATGCGCCATGGCGATCAGCTCGAGCCGGCGGTTGTAGATGCCGAAGATGTCGTCGCGCTCGAAATCAAGCTGCATCGCATAGCGGCGAACCTGCTCGTCGCTGGCGGCATAGCCGAAGCGCAGGTAGCGGTCGCCTTCATCGAGCTTGAGCAAATGCGCCACCACGCGTTCGCGGTGGGACGGGCCCAGCGAACGAATGGGCACCATGGACGCGGAGCGCCCATCGGGACGGTGCGGCTGGCCTGCGCTCGCACGCAACATGTCCCGGCCGGCCTGCCAGGACGCCTTCAACCAGTCTTTGGATGCATTCATGGCTCAAATATAGGTAAAAACCCGAGGTCGAGCAACGAAGATATTGCAATGCAACAAAACCGTAAGGTTTTGGCATGCAAACCAATTCCCCCTCCCTGCAACACCCGACGGCCTGGCGCCTGTCGAGCCCGAAGGCTACAAAGGCACGGCCGTGGTCACCTTGACGCGGTCCATCACGAAGCTGGTCTTGCAATCCTGCACGCTGGGATGCTTGAGCAAGGTGTCCATGACGAAGCGCGTGTAGTGCTGCATGTCGGCCACGACCACACGCATCAGATAGTCCATCTCCCCGGTCAGCGACACGCACTCCACCACTTCGGGCCAAGTCTGCACGCTGGCGCGGAACACGTCCATGGGGTTGCGCTTGCTGGTCTCGGTGTACTTCTCCAGGCGCACGTTGAGATAGGCGGTCAGCCCCAGGCCCACGGTCTCCGGCTGGACCAGGGCCACATAGCGGTCGATCACGCCGCTGTCTTCCAGGCGCTTGACCCGGCGCAGCACGGCACTGGGAGACAGGCCGACCTGCTCCCCGATGACGTCATAGGTTTCCCGGCCGTTGGCCTGCAGGCGGCGCAAAATGGCCCGATCCAGTTTGTCGATGGTGTGCGTGGCGCTCATGGCGGTGGACTCGTAAATAAGTACGGATTTCTTCAGGGTTAACCCGAATTAACCAGTTAAATTGCGATAAACAAAAGAATTCCGCAATTTTCATGCATTCCGCATTTTCCCACCAAGGGCAAACGGCAAAAAGCTGAAGCCCCTCCCGCCTACAGTGACAGCACTGATCGCAAGCCCGCAGGCCATGCCTGGGGCGCCCGAAACACTGTCCTGCACAAAAAGGCCGGAGACCCCCATGAAAGCCCCGCTGAACCTGGCCCAGTTCCCCGCCCGCGCACAGACGGCCCGGCGCGCGCAGGACATGGGCGCGTGCGGCCTCAGCGGCAGTCGGCGCTGCCTATACTGCGGGGATCGCCTCCATTTCGCTTCACGCCATGACGCCCCGCCACGACGCCACCCGCGCCATGCCACGCCATGCCCGTG
This sequence comes from Delftia sp. WSY_22, assembly GCF_043104185.1. NCBI lineage: Bacteria > Pseudomonadati > Pseudomonadota > Betaproteobacteria > Burkholderiales > Comamonadaceae > Delftia > Delftia sp. WSY_22. The sequence goes on along the minus strand of NZ_JBICKN010000007.1, from coordinate 529,742 downwards.
CATCTGCGCCAGTACGTGCACCTGCGGCAGCCGGCCCGCAGCCGTCGGCCCGGATGGCGCGGCGCAGCCTGCTGGCGGCCCTGGCCGCCCTGCCCTGGCTGCCGGCTTCGGCACAGCCCCAGCCGCCCCAGCCGCCCCCGACAGCCTTGACAGCCCCGGCGCGCGACGCGAAATCCGACGCCCTGACCCTGATCGTTCCCTATGCAGCCGGCGGGCCCCTGGACCGCACGGCGCGTCCTCTGGTCGAGGCCAGCTCCGCGAAGCTGGGGGCCATCCACATTCTTTACGTGCCGGGCGAAGGCGGCGCCAAGGGCTCGAACATGGTGGCCCAGGCCACGGCCCAGGACCGCTTGCTGCTGATGGGCGCGGCCGCCACGCACGCCGTGCTGCCCTGGCTGCAGCCCCAGCTGGGCTACGACCCGCTGCGCGACTTCCAGCCGCTGGTGCTGGTGGCGCGCATGCCCAATGTGCTGGTGATGCGCAGCGATCTGGCGCGCCAGTGGCGCATACGCACGGCGCTGGACCTGCAGCGCTTTCTTGCCAAGCACCGCCAGCCGCTGCGCTATGCCTCGGGCGGGCCGGGCAGCAGCGGGCACCTGTCGGGCGAGATGTACCAGATGCTCACGCGGCTGCCGCTGCTGCATCTGCCGTTTGGCGGAACGCAGCCGGCGCTGTCGGCCCTGCTCGACGGATCGGCCGATCTGCTGTTCGACAGCCTGGCGTCCTCGCTGCCGCACATCCGTGCAGGCCGGCTGCAGGCCCTGGCCGTGACCACGCTGGAACGCGTGCCGCTGCTGCCCGAGGTGCCCAGCCTCAACGACACGGTACCGGGCTTCAACCTCGCCAACTGGTTCGGCCTGTTCGCGCCTGCCGGCTGGCCCGCCGACCTGGCCCAGCGCCATGCCGCCGTGTTCTCGAAGGCCATGCGCAGCAGTCCGGTGCAGGAAACGCTGACCGCCATGGGCGTGCTGCCCGAAGACCTTCAACTGCAGGAGTTCGCGCGCTTTGTGCGCTCCGAGCACAGCAAATACGGCCTGCTGGTGCAGGCCGCCCGAATCCGCCAGCTCTGAGCCGCGCAGGTGCCTTGCCTGCCCCCGGCCCGGGGCAGCAATGACAAGATCCCTGGAGAGCACCATGATGAGCACCGCAGCGACCCCCACCTCGTCCCACGCCCCCGCCCACGCCCCCGGTGTGGCACCCGTGGTCTACGGCCAGGCCGACCGCCCCCCGCGCGGCGACTACAGCCGCGCCAGCGACGACTACACCTGCGCGCAGGACTACGACGCCTACACCGAGGCCGACCACGACACCTACCGGCGCCTGTACGAACGCCAGTCCGCCCTGCTGCCGGGACTGGCCAGCCAGCACTTCATCGACGCCCTGCCCTCGCTGGGCGCCAAGGACCGGATTCCGCGCTTCGAGGAAGTCAACGAGCGCCTGCGCCGCGCCACGGGCTGGGAGATCGTCGGCGTGCCGGGCCTGATTCCCGAGGTGCCCTTCTTCTCGCTGCTGGCCAACCGCAAATTCCCGGTCACGGACTGGATCCGCAAGCCCGAGGAGTTCGAGTACATCGTCGAGCCCGATGTCTTCCATGACCTCTTCGGCCATGTGCCGCTGCTGTTCAACCCCGTCATCGCCGACTATATCCAGGCCTATGGCCAGGGCGGGCTCAAGGCCGCCGAGCTGGGCGCCTGCGAGATGCTGTCGCGCCTGTACTGGTACACCATCGAGTTCGGGCTGATCCGCGAGCAGGGCGGCCTGCGCGCCTACGGCGCGGGCATTCTGAGTTCTTCGGGTGAGCTCAACTACTCGGTGCGCAGCCCCGAGCCGCAGCGCCTGCCGCTGTCGCTGGAGCGCGCCATGCGCACGCTCTACAAGATCGACACCTACCAGCACACCTACTTCGTGATCGACGACCTGCAGCAGCTGTTCGACCTCACGGCCGCCGATTTCGAGCCGCTGTACCGCCAGCTGCGCGATCAGCCGACCATCGCGGCCGATGCGCTGCTGCCCGGTGAAGTGGCCCTGCAGACTTCCGCGTCCTGAAGCCGCTCGCGCAGCTCCAGGCAAAAGCGCCAGACGCGCTCGTCGAACACCAGCTGCACATGGGCCACGTCGTCCAGGCGGTACGCGTGCTGCCCTGGCAGCGTGGCCACGGGGAAGGGAAAGACGATGTTGTCGCAACAGCTCCACCAGCAGCTGAAGGCCACCTCGGGCGGCGGCGGCCCCAGGCGCTGCAGCCAGGGACTGTCCTCGCGCATCTGAAGCGCCGGCAGGCCATGGGCGAAGCGCGCCATCCAGGTGCCGCGGTGCGGCGTGGCCAGGGTCACCACATGGGCAGCCAGTTGCCGGCGCTCCTGCGCGGACAACCGGCCCAGCCAGGCACGCACCACCAGCCCGCCCATGCTGTGGGCCACGATCAGCGGCGCCCGCCCCGTGGCCTGGGCCATGCGGCGTGCGCAGGCATCGAGATCAGCCACCATGGCGTCGATGGATGCGCCGTGCGCCGGCTCCAGCGTCATGGCCGCGCAGGCAATGCCGCGTTCCTTGAGCCGCCGCAGCCATGGCGCCCAGACCGCGCGATTGCAGAAGAAACCGTGGACCAGCACCATGCCGACCTGGCCTGTGACCGGGCTTGCGTTTTGACCTGCGGCCGGGTCACCTGGCCAGCCATCGGCCTCGGCATGGACCCGGAAGGGCAGGCGCCAGCCAAACACCTGCACGGCCAATGCCCACTCGGCGAGCCAGGCTGCCGCCACCGTGCGCCAGGCGGGCACGGGTGCGCCGGCCTTGCGCACCACGCGGCGCATCAACACCATCTGCAAGCCCAGATGCAGGCCCGGCCAGCACAGGCCCGGCAGCGCTCCTGCCAGCGCCAGCCCGCGCGATTCCGGCCACCACCATGCCAGCCAGGCCATGGCGCCGGCAAGCGTGCCCAGCGCCACCATTTGCAGAATGCGTGCGTTCACGGCAGCCCGCCCTCCCTGAAAAAAACGCCAACGTAGCACAGAGCGGCCGCACTTTCGTGGGGACGCCGGCCCCTGCCTAGGACAACCCCGCGTAGACCGCAAAGCACCCGCCTGACCAGAATCAGCCGCAGCGGTGGCCGGCCGACCGGCGCCTGCCCCTTTGCCGTTCCCCTGTCTCACCAGCAACCCAAGGTACCCTGCATGGACGCTGCGCCCTGGCTCAAGAACTATCCCGCCGATGTGCCCCATGAGGTGCATCCCGAGCAATACCGCTCGCTCACGCATCTGCTGGAGGAGGCCTTCACCCAGCATGCGGACCTGCCCTTCTCGGTGTGCATGGACCGCTGGATGAGCTACCGCGAGCTGGACCAGCTGTCCACGCGCCTGGGCGCCTGGCTGCAGGGTCTGGGGCTGGAGCCCGATGCGCGCGTGGCCATCATGCTGCCCAATGTGCCGCAGTTCGCCGTGAGCATGGCGGCCGTGCTGCGCGCCGGCTACACCTGCGTCAACGTCAATCCGCTGTACACCCCGCGCGAGCTGGAGCACCAGCTCAAGGACTCGGGCGCCACGGCCATCTTCATCCTGGAGAACTTCGCCCACACCCTGGCCGACGTGATCGAGCGCAGCGCCATACGCCATGTCTGCGTCACGGCCATGGGCGATCTGCTGGGCGGCATGTATGGCAGCTGGATCACCTTCGCCGTGCGCCACCTGGCCAAGATGGTGCCGGCCTACAGCCTGCCGCTGGACGGTGAGGGCAGCGCCGTGCGCGAGGTCACGACCTTTTCCCAGGCGCTGGCGCGCGGCGCCCAAAAAGAGCTGCGCCCCAGCCAGGCGGGACTGGATTCGGTGGCCTTCCTGCAATACACGGGCGGCACCACCGGGCTGTCCAAGGGTGCCGTGCTCACCCACCGCTGCATCGTGGCCGCCACGCTGCAGGCGCATGCCTGGTTCACGCCGGCCCTGCACGGGCGCGTCAGCGCGCAGGACACGCACATCATCGCGGCGCTGCCGCTGTACCACATCTTCGCCCTCACGGTGAGCCTGTTCGCCATGCGCATGGGGGCCAGCCTGAGCCTGATCCCCAATCCGCGCGACATCCCCAAGTTCGTCAAGGTGCTGCAGAAACGGCCCTTCCACATCCTGCCGGCCGTCAACACCCTGTTCAACGCCCTGCTCAACAACGCCCAGTTCCGCGAGCTGGACTTCTCGCAGCTGCGCGTGTCGCAGGCCGGGGGCATGGCCGCCAGCGAGGGCACGGCGCGCCAGTGGCAGCAGGTCACGGGCAGCGTGATGATCGAGGGCTGGGGCATGAGCGAGACCTGCGCCATCGGCACCAACAACCCCGTCACCGCCACCTCCTTCAGCGGCACCATCGGCCTGCCGCTGCCGGGCATCTCCATCGCCATCAAGGACGACGAAGGCCGCGATCTCCCGGCCGGCGAGGCCGGCGAGCTGTGCATCAAGGGCCCCAACGTCATGCGCGGCTACTACAACCAGCCTGACGAGACCGCCAAGGCCTTCACGGCCGACGGCTACATGCGTACCGGCGACATCGGCGTGATGGACCAGGAAGGCTACACCCGCATCATCGACCGCAAGAAGGACATGATGGTGGTCAGCGGCTTCAACGTCTATCCGAACGAACTGGAGAACGTGATCTCCATGTGCCCCGGCGTGCTCGAATGCGCGGCCGTGGGCGTGGCCGACGAGCGCCAGGGCGAGGCCATCAAGGTCTACGTGGTGCGCAGCGACCCGGCGCTGACCGAGGACCAGGTCATGCGCTTTTGCCATGACCAGCTCACCGGCTACAAGCGCCCGCGGCAGGTGGAGTTCCGCGACGAACTGCCCAAGACCAATGTAGGCAAGATCCTCAGGCGCGCCCTGCGCGATCCCGCCTGAAATCCGGACAGCCGCAGCTGTAGCCCACGCGTCAGCCGTGGCTGCCTGCGGCTGTTAGCCTTGGGAAAGGCTTCTCCCCCCATGACCTCCTTCGCCCCCACAAGCGCCACCGCTGCGCTGCCCCCCGGCATGACCGTGCTGGAGCGCGGCTGGCTGTCGGCCAACAACATCGTCTTCGCGGCCGACCCTGCCGATCCGCAGGACGACGGCGCAGCCGTGGTCGATACCGGCTACGTCAGCCATGCCGATCAGACCGTGCTGCTGATCGAGCAGACGCTGGCTGGCCAGCCGCTGGCGCGCATCCTCAACACCCATCTGCACAGCGACCACTGCGGCGGCAATGCCGCACTGCAGGCGCGCTGGCCGCAGGCCCGGACCTATGTCGCGCCGGGGCAGGCCGAATTCGTGCGCCACTGGAATCCCGAGGCGCTGAGCTACACACCCACCGGCCAGGAATGCCCGCCATTTGCGCTGACCGGCGTACTGCAGCCCGGCGCCAGCGTGCGGCTGGCCGGGCGCGACTGGCAGATCCATGCCGCGCCGGGGCATGACCCGCACTCCATCATCCTGTTCGAGCCTGCCAGCCGCACACTGATCTCGGCCGATGCGCTCTGGGAAAACGGCTTCGGCGTGGTGTTTCCCGAAATCGAGGGCCTGCAGGCCTTCGAGGAAGTGGCCGCCACGCTGGATGTGATCGAGGCCCTGGCCCCGCTCACCATCGTCCCCGGCCACGGCGGCGTTTTCACGGGCGTGGCCGCGGCGCTGGACACGGCGCGCCGCCGCCTGGACGGCTTTGTGCGCGCCCCCGAGCGCCATGCCCTCTACGCGGCCAAGGTGCTGCTCAAGTACCGGCTACTGGACTGGCAGCGCGTGCGCACCACTGAACTGCTGGCTTGGCTGGACGCCACGCCCTACTTCGGCATGCTGCATGCAGGCTATTTCAGCCACGAGACCGCCGAGCACTGGAGCCGCACGCTGGTGGATGCGCTGGTGCAATCGGGCGCGGCGCAGCGCGAGGGCGAATGGGTTCACAACGCCTGAACGAAACAGATCCGCGATAGGCGCAAACCACGCCAATCACATCACCGGCCGCAAGCACTGCGCGGCTGCGGCACCACGGGCAGCATCTTCATCGACCGCGTGCGCAACCTGGGCAGCCCGATGCGCGACACCTTCAACATCGAGGACATCGAGATCGTCAAGGGCGCCTCGGGTTCCGAGTACGGGCGCAGGCGCCCTGGCGCCCGCCAATCTCTACGATCCCGGCGTCAGCGATGCGATCACGGGCCAGGACATCCGCTATGCCGGCCAGATCAACGAAGGCCACACCAAGACCCTTGCGCTGTACGCCTTCATGGCCTGGGAGCTCAGCGCGAACCTGAGCCTGCAGCTGAACGTCTACAACCTCGCCAACCAGCGTTACATCGCCAGCCTGAACAGCGCGCGGCGCGCGCCACATCCCGGGTGGGGCGCGCTTGGCCAGGCTGGTCGCCACGCTGAAGTTCCGAGACCGGGCTGTTGCTGGGCGGCAACGGCCATCCATTCACTTATCAGATTATTCTTATATTTTTATTAGGAATCATTACCATTCTCAATCCAGGCAAAACTGCCTGATCCAGCCAGCACCGGCAAGCCAAGACAGCTCTCCAGCCGCCCGCGCAACGCCGGCCAGCAAGCCAGCATGTTCACTGCCCATCCCGCTTTCCGTTCAACCATGGCGAACTCCAACTCGTACATCAAAAGCCGCAAACACGACAGCGCTGGCCGCTCGCCGTCGGCCGGCATCATCGCTGCAGCCGCGGCCCTGGCCACCCTGGGCCTGCCGGCCGTGGCCCAGACACAGACGCCCAGCGCCAGGACCGCGCCCAGCCTCAAGGAAGTGACCGTCGAAGGCTCGCGCAGCACCGGCTACGAACCCGCACAGGTCTCCTCCCCCAAGTTCACGCAGCCGCTGGTGGACACGACGCAGACCATCTCCGTCATCAAGGAGCAGGTGCTGCAGGAACAAGGCGCCACCACGCTGACCGAGGCGCTGCGCAACGTGCCCGGCGCCGGCACCTTCTACGCGGGCGAGAACGGCAACACCAGCACGGGTGATGCCATCTACATGCGCGGCTTCGACACCTCCAACAGCATCTATGTGGACGGCGTGCGCGACGTGGGCTCCATCTCGCGCGACGTGTTCAACACCGAGCAGGTGGAAGTCACCAAGGGCCCGGCCAGCACCGACTACGGCCGCAGCGCGCCCACCGGCGCCATCAACATGGTCACCAAGCAGCCCAGCCTGGCCGACAGCTTCGGCGCCTCGCTGGGCGCGGGTTCGGGCAGCTACAAGCGCTCCACCGTGGACTGGAACAAGAGCCTGACCGGCATGGGCGGCGCGGCCTTCCGGCTCAACGCCATGGTGCAGGACGCCGGCGTCGCCGGCCGCGACCGCGTGGCCAATGACCGCTGGGGCATCGCACCGTCGTTCGCCTTCGGACTGAACACCGACACGCGCACCTACCTGAACGTGCTGCACGTCAAGCAAAGCAATGTGCCGGACGGCGGCGTGCCCACCATCGGCCTGCCCGGCTACAGCAACACCGATGCGCGCCTGAACGCGGGCCGCCCCGTGGACCCCAGCCGCTTCTACGGCACCAGCGCCGACCACGACGACGTGACGGCCGACATGGTCACGCTGCGCGTGGAGCACGACTTCACGCCCGACACCACGCTGCGCAACACCACGCGCTGGGGCCGCACCAAGCAGGACTACCTGCTCACGGCCTTCATGACGCTGTCCAGCAACAACAGCAGCAATCCCGCCGACTGGACCGTGTCACGCAGCCTGCCGACCTTCAAGAACCAGGTCAACGACATCGTCACCAACCAGACCAACCTGACGACCAAGCTGGCGACAGGCAGCGTGCGGCACGAGCTGAGCACCGGGGTGGAGATCACGCGCGAAAAGCAGAGCAACTACGGCACGGGCACCACGGGCGCCTGGCCCAATGCCAGCCTCTATGACCCGCAGGTGCCCAGCTCCGGCCTGAACTGGTCGCGCAACGGCGCCGACAGCAAGGGCTCGACCGACACCTTTGCGCTGTACGCCTTCGACACGCTCAAGTTCAACGAGCAATGGCAGGCCAACGCCGGCCTGCGCCTGGACCGCTACAAGACGCAGTACGACGCACGCGCCGTCTGCGGCGGCCGCAGCGGCCCGGCCTGCGGCAGCAATCCTGCAGGCACCGTGCTGCCCAGCGCCGTGGGCCTGGAGGCCTCCGACACCCTGCTGAGCTGGAAGATCGGCGGCCTCTACAAGCCCGCGCCCAATGGCAGCGTGTACGTGAACTACGCCCTGTCGCAACAGCCACCGGGCGGTGCCAACTTCACGCTGTCCACGGCCGCCAACAACGCCAACAACCCCAACATGGACCCGCAAAAGGCCAAGACCGCCGAACTGGGAACCAAGTGGGAGCTGATGGACAAGCGCCTGCTGCTGACAGGCGCGCTGTTCCGCACCGAGATCACCAACGAGATCGTCACCAACCCTGACGGCACCGTGGGACAGACCGGCAAGAAGATCGTGCAGGGCCTGGAGCTGGGCGCCACGGGCCAGATCACACCCGCCTGGGGCGTGACTGCCGGCTACACACTGCAGGACACCAAGGTGGACACGGGCGCCACCGTGGCGCAGGACGGCTCCAGCGGCCTGACCTATACGCCCAAGAACGCCTTCTCACTGTGGACCAGCTACCAGTTCCCGTTCGGCCTGACGCTGGCTGGCGGGGCGCGCTACTCGGGCGGACTCAAGCGTGGCACCGACGGAGCCGTGGGCACGCCCAACTTCACCGATGCCTACTGGGTCTTCGACGCCATGGCCAGCTACCGCATCAACAAGAACGCCGACATCCAGCTGAACTTCTACAACCTGTTCGACAAGGAGTATGTGGGCGCCATCAACAAGAGCGGCTACCGCTATTTCCCGGGCACGCCGCGCTCCGTGCGCGTGTCCGCGAACTTCCGCTTCTGAGTGAATGCAAGACGGGCCGCCGCGCCGGCCTTGCCGCGCGCAGAGCGCCGACAATCCCAGTACCGCCCCGGCCCCGCCGGGGCTTTTTCCATGCGAGGAGGACCCGCACCATGATGCTGCACATTCCCGACGTGCTCACGCGCCAGCAGGTCACTGCGATCCGCACAGCCATCGACGCCGCCGACTGGGTGGATGGCCGTGCCACGGCGGGCAGCCAGGGCGCCCGGGTCAAGCGCAACCGCCAGTTGCCCGAAGACTCGCCCGTGGCACTGGAGCAGGGCCGCACCATCGAGCAGGCGCTGGCGGCCAATGCGCTGTACTTCAGTGCCGCCCTGCCCGCGCGCACCATGTCGCCGCTGTTCAACCGCTACGCGGACAGTGAAACCTATGGCCTGCACGTGGACGGTGCGGCGCGGCGCCTGCCAGGCGCGCAGCAGTGGATGCGCACCGATGTGTCCTGCACCCTCTTCCTCTGCGATCCCGAGGACTACGATGGCGGCGAGCTGGTCGTGGTGGACACCTACGGCACGCACGAGGTCAAGCTGCCGGCCGGCGATCTCATCCTCTATCCCTCCACCAGCCTGCACCGCGTGGAGCCCGTCACCCGGGGCGAGCGCGTATGCGCCTTCTTCTGGGCACAGAGCATGGTGCGCGACGACACACGCCGGGCCATGCTGTTCGAGATGGACCAGACCATCCAGCGCCTGCGCGAGAAGCTGGGCGAGACCGATGAAACCCTCAGCCTCGCGGGCCAATATCACAACCTGCTGCGCATGTGGGCCGAGACCTGAGGGATCGGATCCCTTCAGGGCTTGTGCTTTTCCGCGCAGCCGATCAGGTGGTTGTAGCTGTTGGACATGCACTGGTACATGGCCTTGGAGCGGCCCGTGGAGGCCTGGCAGTCGGCCACCGTGGCGTGCGTGCGCGCCTCGCGGAACTTGCCCGCGGTTGCATCGAACTGCGCCTGCGTGATGTAGCCGCCCTTGAGGTTTTTCTGGCCGTTCTCGACCATGGTGTCCACCTGGCTGCGGATGTTGTCCACGGCGGCTGCGCAGTTCAGCGGCACCTCCTTGGAATCGACCTTGCTCAGGCCCTTGGCCACGCCGTCCGCCAGCTCGCGCACCTGCTTGGGCAGCTTCTTCGTGCCGTCGGGATTGCGCTCTTCGCCAAACCGGCCCGAGCCTGCGCCCGAGCTGCCATTGGGCGAGACCTTGATCTGGCCGGCATCGGCCTGGTCGACGGGCAGCTGCGAACCGTAGTGCGTGCGCCCTTCGGCATCCACCCATTTGTAGACGGGCTGCGCCGCCGCCGTGCACGCCCATGCAAGACCCAGCGCGACCCAGGCCGCGCGGCTCCCTGTTGTTGTCATTCTTGAAACCCCTGCGGTATCCGGGGCCGCGGCATGCGGCCCGCCAGTCGGTAACCAAGTGTAGCGCCGACAGGCATCGCCGCACCCCGCAGGAATGTCAAGTGCGGCTCAGGGCAGATCCTTGCTGGGGTCGGGCGTGGCCGCATCACGCGGGCCGATGGTGCCCAGGCGGCTCTTGAGCGACTGGGGCTGGCCCGTGATCAGCGCCGCGTAGTTGGTGGTGTTGGACAGCACCTTCTTCACATAGTCGCGCGTCTCGGTGAAGGGCACGTTCTCGGCCCAGATGGCGGCGTCGAGCACCGGGCCGTTGCGCCAGTTGCGCGGGCGGCCGGGGCCGGCGTTGTAGCCGGCCGCAGCCAGCGCCATGGAGCCGTCGAAATCGTCCAGCGCCAGCTTCAGATAGGCGGTGCCTATGGTGATATTCACATCGCGGTCATTGATCATGGACGGGGAAAAGTCCGTCATGCCGATCTTGCGCGCCGTCCACCGGGCCGTGGCCGGCATGACCTGCATCAGGCCCGAGGCGCCCACGCCCGAGCGCGCATCCATGATGAAGCGGCTTTCCTGGCGGATCAGTCCATAGACGTAGGCCGGGTCCAGCCCGATGGAACGCGAGCGCGCCAGCACCGTGTCGTGGAAGGGCATGGGAAAGCGCTGGCTCCAGTCGGCAAAGCTGCGGGTGCGCTCGCTGGTGTTGATGCAGCGGTCCCAGACCTGCTGCTGGCAGGCCAGGTCGGCGGCAGCCAGCAGTTCGCGGTCGTTCATGCCGCCGGCCTGGTGCAGGTTGGTGGCGTAGTTCCATTCACGCACGCCTTCGCTGCGCAGGCCGTTCTGGATGGCGTAGAGGCCGCGCACCAGACTGGGGTTGGCGCGGGCGGCGGCCTTCTCCTGTGCCGTGGGCGGCGCAGGCGGCGGTGGGGCCGTCACGCGCTGGCCGATGTCCTCCAGCGCCAGCTGCTCGTAGAAACTGCCGGGGCCGGCCATGTCCTCCAGCAGCTGGCGCGCCTCGGAGCGCTCCTGCTCGCTGGGGCGGCCCGACAGCAGGGCGCGGGCCTTCCAGTAGGTCCACGTGTGTTCGGTGCGCTCAGGCCCCATGGCGTCGATGGCGCGGCGCACCGTGCGCCAGTCGCCTGCACGCAACGCGGCACGCACCTTCCAACCCAGCAGTTCGTCGCTGAGATCGCCGTCCTTGCGCACCTTGCCGAAATAGGCCGCAGCCTCGGGCTGCAGCTTGAGCGCGGCCTGCTTGCCGATCACGCCCCAGGCCCAGTTGTTCTCTTCGGCCGTCAGCCGGGCACCCCAGCCGCCTTCCAGCTGGGTGGCCGCCGCCGCCGGGTCGCTGGACGCCATGCGGATCAGCGCCAGCAGCGCCAGTTCCTTGGGCACGGCACCGCGCACGCGCGTCTGCCCGGCAAGGTATTTCGCCGGCGAGGCGAACACCTGCGCCACCTGGGGCAGGGCCTCGGGCGCGACGATGGCCACGGCATCGCGCGTGGCCTTCTGGCGATTGGCCTCGGCCGACTGGCGTGCCTTGCGCCAGACTTCGGGCTCGCTGATCTGCTTGGCTGCGTACAGCTCGCCGGCAGCATAGGTGCAGCCGTCGTCGGCGTCGCGCTGGGCCCACCACAGGTCGCGGACCTGCTGGCCAAGATTGGCAGCAGGCTGGCCCTTGAGGTTGTCGATCAGCAGGGCATAGCAGTTGACGGAACGGTCATCGCGCATGCGAAACGCCCCGTGCACCTGATCGAACATGCCCCAGTCGCGCCGCTGCCCCAGCAGCAGCAGCCAGTCATTGCGCAGCCGGTCTTCCTGGTAGGTGCCGGGCCAGCGCTTGAAAAACCCCAGAATCTCGTCGGCACTGGCTTCTTCGAGCCGGGCCTTGAGTTCCCAATAGGCGGCCCAAGGTTCGAGCACATGGCCACGCGCAGAAGGCAGCAGCTGCGTGAGCTTGGCCTTGTCGCCCTTGCGAAAGGCCTGCTGCATTTCCAGCAGGACGTCGTCGCCACGGTTTTGCGCCAGCGCAGGCGTGGCTGCGGTGGTCCAGAGGGAAGCCGCCAGAAGCGGTGTCAAAATCTTCAGCCAGTGCATGGAGGAAATTATCTGATGGACAAAGCAGCCCTGCGCCGCAGCTTGATAGACCAGCGCCTCAACCTTCCCGACCGATTGCAGCGCGCCGACGCGCTGCAGCAGGTCATGCGCTTTTGGCTGATACAGCGGCCCGACAGCATCATCGGCGCCTATTGGCCGATCAAGGGGGAGTTCGACCCGCTGCCAGCGCTTCACCGGTGGAAGGAAGATGGCGAGCTACAGGGTACCCCACAAAGACGCCGCATCGGATTGCCGGTGATCGACAAGCAGCGTAAGACACTCAGCTTTCACGCCTGGTACCCGGGCTGTCCCATGGAAGAGGACGCCTATGGCATCCCCAAGCCCAAGGACACCGAAACCCTCACCCCCACCCTGCTGTTCGTGCCCTGCGTCGGCTACGCGGCCGGTGGCTACCGCCTGGGCTATGGCGGCGGTTTCTACGACCGCACCCTGGCCGAGCTGCAGCCCAGGCCCTTCACCGTGGGCCTGGGCTACGGCTGCGGCTATGTGGACGAGTTCGAGCCCGAGCCGCATGACCTGCCCCTGGACGCCATCTTGAACGACCACGGAGTCGTCTGGCCGGTGTAGAACAAGCACCCCCTGAGGCGCTGCGCGCCTTCCCCCTCTCTGCCCGCTTCGCGGGGGAGGGGGACGACACCCTCACTGCGGGGCGGCCCTTGCTCGGTGTCCCTCGCTTTTGGCCGCGCCGGTTTCTAGCGCTGTGCTTCTTTAGTTTGCTGTCTCGCGCTGCGCCTGCCATTGATGCCAGCCGCGGGCTCGCAGGTCGCAGGCGGGGCAGGTACCGCAGCCGTAGCCCCAGTCGTGCAGCGTCTCGCGCGTGCCCTGGTAGCAGGTGTGGGTGTCGCGCTGGATGAGGTCCACCAGGGTGTCGCCACCCAGGTCGTGGGCCATTTGCCAGGTCTGGGCCTTGTCTATCCACATGAGCGGGGTTTCGATGCGCAGGCGCCGCTCCAGGCCCAGGTTCAGGGCGAGCTGCATGGCCTTCATGGTGTCGTCACGGCAGTCGGGGTAGCCGGAGTAGTCGGTTTCGCAGACGCCGGTGACGATGACCGACAGGCCGCGACGGTAGGCCAGCGCGCCGGCCAGGGTCAGGAACAGCAGGTTGCGGCCGGGCACGAAGGTGTTGGGCAGGCCGTCGGCCTGCATGGCGAAGGCCACGTCCTCGGTCAGGGAGGAGCCGCCGATCTGCTGCAGCACGTCCAGCGAGAGAACATGGTCGTCACCCAGACGCGGTGCCCATTCGGGAAAGTCCCTGGCCAGCCGCTCGCGCACCTGCTGGCGCACCTGCATTTCCACGCTGTGGCGCTGGCCGTAGTCGAAACCCAGGGTCTCGACGCGCTCGTACATCGACAGTGCCTGCGCCAGGCAGGTGGTCGAATCCTGGCCGCCGGAAAACAGGACCAGCGCAGCCGTGTGGCGCCCCGCTGGCGCCTGGGGGGAAGAGCTATCGTTTTGCATGGCACGCATTAGAGCGCGCCCAGGCAGCGCCCGGCTCCTACATGGGTTTTCCTGCCATGCTTGCTAAGCTGTAGGGCCTATCGCGGAGGTTGCGGCCATGCTCACGCTCTATATCGGCAACAAGAATTACTCATCCTGGTCCATGCGCCCCTGGGTGCTGATGCGCCAGGCCGGCATTGCTTTCGAAGAAGTCATGCTGCGCTTTGACAGCTTCGACGAGCAGTCCGCCTTCAAGCAGCGCGCCCGCGCGCTGTCTCCCTCGGGCCGCGTGCCCGTGCTCATGGATGAAGGCATGGCCATCTGGGACAGCTTGGCCATCTGCGAGTACCTGGCCGAGAAATTCCCTGAAAAACACCTGTGGCCGACCCTGGCCCTGAACCGCGCCCGCGCGCGCAGCCTCTGTGCCGAGATGCACAGCGGCTTCGGCGCGCTGCGCTCGCTGTGCCCAATGAACATCGAGGCCCAGTTGCCCGAGGTCGGCGCGCGGCTGTGGGCCGAGCGCGCGGACCTGCGCGACGATGTCCAGCACCTGTCCGAGCTGTGGCAGCCGCTGCTGTCCACGGCCAGCGGCCCCATGCTGTATGACCAGTTCAGCATCGTCGATGCCTTTTTCGCGCCCGTGTGCATGCGCCTGACGACCTACGAGCTGCCGCTTGCCCCGGCCATCGACGCCTACGTGCGCCGCGTGCGCGCCTTGCCGGGCGTGCAGGACTGGGTGCAGGGCGCACTGGCCGAGCACGATTTCCGGCCGTTCGAGGAGCCCTACCGCAGCGCGCCTGCGGCCGGCTGAGCGGCGCACCAGCAAAAAGTCGGAGCACTGCTGCGCTGGGGTGGGCGCGGCCTGCGCAATGCCGCGGTTGCGGAGCCAGTGCAGCGGCCGTCCGGCTGGCGCTGCTTGAGTTCGTCTCCAGAAAGAATCCGGAAGAAAGCATGCGCTCGGCACTCCATCGGTGCGTGGAGGCAGCCCGCCATCATGTCACCGCCCAGGCCCTACCATTGCGGCATGAGCGAATTTCAGGTGTACATGGTGGGCGGCGCGGTGCGCGACCGTCTTTTGGGGCGGGCCGTGCATGACCGCGACTGGGTGGTGGTCGGCGCCACGCCCGAACAAATGTCCGCGCGCGGCTTTCTGCCAGTGGGGCGGGACTTCCCGGTCTTCCTCCATCCCGAGACGCACGAGGAATACGCGCTGGCGCGTACCGAGCGCAAGAGCGGCCTGGGGTACCGGGGTTTCGTCGTGCAGGCGGCGCCCGATGTCACGCTGGAGCAGGATCTGGCCCGGCGCGACCTGACCATCAATGCCATGGCCGCTCCTGCGGACTGGGATGGTGAAAGCGCCATCACCGATCCCTACCACGGCCAGGCCGATCTTCAGGCCCGGGTGCTGCGCCATGTGACCGGGGCCTTCCGCGAAGACCCGGTGCGCATCCTGCGCGTGGCGCGCTTTGCGTCACGTTTCCACGAATTCACGGTGGCGCCGGAAACCATGGCCCTGATGCGGGAGATGGTGGCCGCCGGCGAGGTGGATGCCCTGGTGCCCGAGCGCGTGTGGCAGGAGATCAGCCGTGGCCTGATGGAGCGCCGCCCCTCGCGCATGTTCGAGCTGCTGCGCGAGTGCGGTGCGCTGTCCGTGCTGCTGCCCGAGCTGGAGCGGCTGTGGGGCGTGCCCCAGCGCGCCGAGTACCACCCCGAGGTCGATACCGGCGTGCACGCCATGATGGTGCTGGACATGGCCGCACAGCTCGACGCCCCCCTGCCCGTGCGATACGCCTGCCTGGTGCACGACCTGGGCAAGGGAACGACGCCGGCCGATGTGCTGCCGCGCCACATAGGCCATGAGCAGCGCAGCGCCCGGCTGGCCGAGAAAGTGGGCGAGCGTCTGCGCGTGCCCACGGACTGCCGCGAACTGGGCGACGTGGTGGCGCGCGAGCACGGCAACATCCACCGCAGCGGCGAACTCAACGGCGCCGCCATCGTCCGCCTGCTGGAGCGCTGCGACGCCATCCGCAAGCCCGCGCGCTTCGAGCAGGCGCTCATGGCCTGTGAGTGCGATGCACGCGGAAGACTGGGTTTCGAAGACCGGCCCTATCCCCAGCGTGCCCGCCTGCGCGATGCGCTGGCCGCAGCGCTGTCCGTCTCCACCTCTGACATCGCCGCCCAGGCCACTGCGCGCGGCAAGCAGGGCAAGGCCATCGGCGAAGCCGTGCAGGCGGCGCGCGCACAGGCCGTGGCAGATTGGCTGGCGCAGGCGGCCTGAGCGCAAAGGCCGCCACACACGGGAATCAGGCTCGCGCCACGGGCAGGACCAGTCGCAGGCACACGGGCTGCTCGCCTCCTGCCGTCAACAAGGCCACGCTGCCGCCCAGCCGCTCGGCGATGCGCCGCACCAGGTACAGCCCCAGCCCGGCGCCGGGCCGGTGCTGGGCGTTGCGGCCACGGTAATACCTTTCGAACAGCTGGTCCTGATCCGCCTGGGCAATGGGCTCTGCCGGATTCGAGACCTGGATCTCCAGACCCTCGCCCTGCCTGGTCACGTCCAGGCGGACCGATTCGCCCTCGGGCGTGTGGCGGTCTGCATTGGCCAGCAGATTGCGCAGCGCGATGCGCAGCAGGCCGGCATCGGTGATCAATTGCTGCGTGCCCCCGCCCAGTTGGCAGACGATGCGGCCGGGCGCAAAGTCCAGGCACAAGCCATCCACCAGCGCATGCAGGTCGCAGGGCTGCAGGCGTGGCTCGGCATGGGGCTGGGGGTCGGCCATGCGGTCGTCGGCCAGGCAGTCGTCCACCAGGGCCAGCAGGCGCTGGGCGGCTTCGCGGATGTTGCGGCTGCGTGCCAGCGTCTTGTCGGGCGGTGCCGCCAGATTGCGCGCCAGTTGCTGCGCACTGGTCAGGATGATGGCCAGCGGCGTGCGCAGCTCGTGCGAGACCATGGCGACAAAGTCGCGCTGCTCCTGGCGCACCCTGCGCTCCAGCGCCAGCGCCTCGCTGAGTTCGCTTTCGCGCAACTGTCGCTGCCGCAGTTCCGCCTCCAGCCGGACCTGCTCGCGCTCTCGAATGCGGCGCCTGCGCTCGTATCCGCCGATGATCCAGCCACTGAGCAGCAGCATGTGCGCCATGGTGCCCAGCGCGGACGCATGCGTGGACACCAGCGCGGTCAGCGCGTTCATGGGCAGCCAGCCCAGGTTGCGCAGGAAAGAGATCAGCACGCCGGCATAGAAGATGCCGAACGCCAGCATGAAGAACCGTGCCGGGGCATGGCCGCGCCGCCACAGCCAAAGGGCGAATGCGAGAAAACCCACGGACAGCGGCAGGGTGATGGCCTGCACCGGGACCATGCCCGCCGAGTAGTGCCCCGACACCACCAGCAGCATGCAGCACAGGCTGAACAGCCACAGCAGCGGCACGATCTGGCGCACCAGCCGCGGATACAGCGATGCCAGCTCCAACTGCCTGCAGGCCAGTTGCATGGAGATCGCCAGGGCGCCGGCAATGCCGCATCCCAGCAGGCGGTCGCTCCAGAAACCCGGCAGGCCCGTCAACTGCTGCACCAGCCCCAGCGATACCACCTCATTGAGCACGCAGACGCTGAGATAGGCCAGAAACAGGCCGCTCACCGGAGCCCGCGTGCCCAGCCAGAACACCAGTTGCACGCCAATCAACAGCAGGTACAGCCCGAAGTACAGGCCGAACGAGAGGGCCTCGCGCCGCGTATGGTTGTCGAACGCCAGTCGCTGCCACAGATCGATACGGGTGACGAGCGCGTTGCGCGCACGCAGGCGCACCAGCAACTCGTATGACCCGGCGGCAGCAGGTTCGAACTGGAATGCGGGACTGCGGTAGTCCACCGGCCAGGCGTGACGCGAAATCTCTTCGCCACTGCGCCCCAGCAGCTGCCAGGGGTCGCCAGGCCGGCGCACATGGACCTCCACCTCATCGAGCAGGGCATTGCCCAGCAACAGCATCCAGCTGCCGGGCTGCTGCACCTGCAGCGGCATGCGCAGCCAGACCGCCGCCTGCGTGAAACTGGCGTTCAGGTGCCCTGGCATCGCCTTCCACCCGGGCGCCAGGTCGGCCTGCCGGACATCGAGCAGGCCCGAAGCGTCATCGAGCCGCTGCCACTGCCCTGCGGTCTCCTGCATGGGCACATCGGGGTCCAGCACGAGGGT
This sequence comes from Delftia sp. WSY_22, assembly GCF_043104185.1. Taxonomy (NCBI): domain Bacteria; kingdom Pseudomonadati; phylum Pseudomonadota; class Betaproteobacteria; order Burkholderiales; family Comamonadaceae; genus Delftia; species Delftia sp. WSY_22. The sequence goes on along the minus strand of NZ_JBICKN010000007.1, from coordinate 511,754 downwards.
CCGGGCCTGGAGCAGCAGTGGGCACAGCAGCCAGGCCAGCACGATGAGGGTTGCACGGTAATATCGCATCTGAAGTCCACCACGGGGCCGCCAGCGTACACCAGCTGTCTGCGCTGTCACCCGCCTGCCCTCCTCCCAGTCCATGCTTGATGTGATCCTGCTCGAAGACGAGCCCGTGCTGCGCCATGAACTGGGCGAGTTCCTCGAATCCCTGGGCTATGCACCGCAGTGCGTGGCCAGCCTGCAGGAGTTCGACCGCCATTTCGATGCGCGGCGCCACCGGCTGGCCATCATCGACATCGGCCTGCCCGACGGCAACGGCCTGGCGCTGATCCAGCGCCTGCGCCAGCAGGGCCAGCAACTGGGCATCATCGTCTTCAGCGCGCTCAACAGCAGCGCCAACCGCATCGACGGCCTGGAGATCGGCGCCGACCACTACCTGGGCAAAGGCTGCGATCTCGACGAGCTGGAAGCCACCCTGGCCGCCCTGGTGCGGCGCCTGGGCCTGCAGCAGCGCCAGGCGCCGTGGCTGCTGCAGCTTGGCCCCAGCCGCCTGCAGCCCCCCGCTTCGCCCCCTGTGGCGCTGTCACACCAGGACCTGCTGGTGCTGCACTGCCTGATGGGCAAGGCAGGGACCAGCGTCAGCCGCCGCCAGATCGTGCAGGCGCTGGGTGGAGACTATCTGGTCTACGACCAGCGCCGCCTGGACACCCAGATGCGCCGGCTGAGGCGCAAGGTGCAAGAGGCCAGCGGCCAGCAGCTGCCTGTCAAGACGCTGCGCAACAGCGGCTATTGCTTCTATCTGCCGGGTGAAGTGCAGGCCTGAGGGTGGGCCTGAAGGCACCCGGTCCTTGTGGCCCGGCAACCATCAGACGACCGAGCGCACCCAGCGCACGATCTCGCCGGCAGGCAGCGCGCCGGAGACACGGGCGATCTCGCGTCCTTCCTTGAACACCACCATGGTCGGGATGCTGCGGATGTTCCAGGGCGCGGCAGCGTGGGGGTGCGCCTCGGTATCGAGCTTGGCCAGTTGCACGCCGGGCGCCAGCGCCTGAGCCGCCTGTTCGAAGGCCGGAGCCATCATGCGGCAGGGGCCGCACCAGGGGGCCCAGAAATCGACCACCACGGGCACCTGGCTGCGCCCCACATGCCTGGCGAAGCTCTGCGCATCCAGCGCCACGGGCTGGCCGGTGACCAGCGGTTGATGGCAGCTGCCGCAATCAGGCGCGCTACCCAGCTGATCGACCGCAATGCGGTTGGTGGTGTGGCAATGGGGGCAGACGAAATGCAGCTTGTCGGACATGGGCGGCCTCTTGTTGGCGAGTCATGGGGGCAATTGCATGCATATACGGGCGCTGCGCCCATGCTTCAAGCCATGCTCAGACCAGCTTGGCGATCAGGGCGGCAATCACGCTGAGCAACACGGTGCTGGCAATGGGCAGAAAAATCACGCGGCCGAACAGGCGAAAGCGGAAGTCGCCCGGCAGGCGGCCCAGGCCTATGCGTTCCAGCCAGGCGTGCAGGCCATTGAACAGCAGCAGGGCCAGAAAGATGACGAGGAGCCAGCGGATCATGGCGCCGAGTGTACGGCGGCGCGGGACCGGGCCATACAGAGTACACCGCGTCATGCACACGACATATGGACTGCCTACATTGCCGCTGTCCCCCCCTCTTCATCGCCTCCAGGCCGACCACCACGAATTCGCCATGCAACGCAACCGCCGCCTTCTTCTTGCCGCAGCCCTGCCCGCCGCCTTGCTGATGACCGCCTGCGCCAGCGCACCTGCGCCGGCAGCCCGACCCGGCGCCATCGACAACAGCGCCCTGCAGCGCAGCGACTTCCGCGCGCACCAGGCCACCTATGGCCTGGTCTACCGCCTGCCGGCCGATGCCACGGCCATCATGGACAGCCAGGTCGCACCCGTGGTGCACGAGCAGTTGCTGCGCCTGAAGCTGGTGGCCGAGGCCAACACCTTCAATCTGCCCCATGTCACCGTGGTGCATATCCATAGCGCCGACCCCTCCACGCCGCGCAAGATGCTGGCGGCCCTGCCGGCGCTGCCGCCCGTGCTGCAGGACGTTCACCTGAAGAATTTCTACACCACCGAGGCCGCCAAGGGGGCCGGCAAGCCCTGGTGGCTGGACCTGGGCATCGTCAAGTCCGGCCCGGCCTACGAGGCCATGATGGACTTCAACACCCGCGCCACCGCCGCCATGGCGCCGCTGCGCGACGGCCCGCTGCCGCGCGTGACGGGACCCGTCTATGCCCGCATGAACGACTCTGCCAAGGCCATGGTGCAAAGCGTGGGTGTCAGCGGCATCAACCAGGTGCAGGCCGGCAAGGAGGTGCGCAGCCACAACCCGCACAACACCCTGGTCTACAGCGAAGCCACCTTCACGCCCGAGATCGAGCGCGCCATGGGCGAGACCGCCGCGCGCCTGAACCGCATCCTGCCCGGCGGCTTCACGACCACGTTCGAGAACCTGTCCATCGTGGAGCTGGGTTTCTCGGGCAACGTCACGCGCGAGATCTACCGCATCAACCTCAAGGACCAGACGGCCTACGAGGTGAGCAACGGCCGAAGCGTCCAGCGCTGAGGCCGGGGCAGAGCTCTGGCCGGCGGCTACAGGCGGTGCGTGCGGTCGCCGCGCACAAAGCCCATGGCGTCCCAGGGCTCCACGCCCTTGGCCAGGCCGATGACCTTGAACAGCTCGCCCATCTCGTGCTCCATCATCAGCTTGGTGGCCATGGCGCGCGGGCCCTGGGCCAGTGCGTCGAGCTTGGGGCCCAGGCCGCAGTTGATGAGGAAATGGGCCTGCGAGGTATAGCCCAGCACCTCGAAGCCCGCCTCCTGCGCTGCCACGGCCGTGCCCGTGAAGTTCACATGGGCCGTGATGTCCTTGAGGCCGACATCGGCCAGCGGATCGTCGTCCACCTTGTGCAGCCGGTGGCACACCAGGGTGCCCATGTGGCGCTGCGGGTGGAAATACTCGGATTCGCCAAAGCCGTAGTCGATGAAAAATGCCGCGCCGCGCGCCATGCGCTCGCCCAGCGTGCGAATGAAGGCCTCGCCCTGCGGGTGGATTTCGGTCAGGTAGTCGTGCTCGCCCTCGATGTCCATCGGCGGGCGCAGTGGCGTGGGCCTGTCTTCCCAGCCCAGGCTGCCGTCCGGCTGCAGCACCACGCCGCGCTCATGCCAGACACCTGCCTTGCGCACCAGCAGCTGCACGGGCATGGCATCCAGCACCTCGTTGCCGATGACCACGCCTTCGAGCCTATCGGGCAGGGCATCGGCCCAGTGCACCAGGCCTTCGTACTTGACCAGCCTGAGCTGCTGTCGCGCACGCAGCGTGCCCGACAGGTCGACGATGGTGTAGCGGTCCGGCCGCACGCCCAGGGCCGCCAGCTCGTCCAGCACCTGCAGCGCCAGCGCGCCCGTGCCGGCGCCAAACTCCCAGACTTCGCGGGTGTGCGTGCGCTGCAGCGCCTCGGCCACCTGGGCGGCCAGCAACTGGCCGAAGACAGGGGACATCTCGGGCGCGGTCACGAAATCGCTGCCCGACGATGGCATCAGCCCGAACTTGGCGGTGTCATTGGCGTAGTAGCCCAGGCCCGGCTCGTACAGCGCCAGGGCCATGAAACGGTCGAAAGCCAGCCATCCGCCCGAGGACGCAATCTCTTGCGCAATACGGGTTTGCAGGGCGGCCGTTAAAATTGAGGGTTCTGTCGTCACGATCCGTACATTGTCCTCGAATGTCCTCACCTGCCCGAACACGCACAGTTTTGGTGACCGGCGCGGCCCGCCGCCTGGGGCGCGACATCGCGCTCGCGCTTGCCAGCGCCGGTTGGCAGGTGGCCGTGCACTACCGCGATTCCCACGACGAGGCGCTGGAGACGGCCGCCACCTGCGCTGAGCTGGCCGGCGACAGCGCCGCCCTGGATGCCGATTTCTTCAACGAGGACTCGGTGCGCTCCCTGGTGCCGCGTGCCGTTGCGCACTTCGGCCACCTGGACGCCGTGGTCAACAACGCCTCTCTGTTCGAGCATGACGACGCCGGCAGCTTCAGCTACGTGGCCCTGGAAGCCCACCTGCGCAGCAACACCGGCGCGCCCATCCTGCTGGCCCAGGCGCTGCATGCCCATATCGAGGACCGCGTGGCGGCCGGCGAGGAGCATGCCAGCGGCGCCGTGATCAACATGCTGGACCAGAAGCTCTGGAACCAGAACCCCGATTTCCTCAGCTACACGCTGTCCAAGGCAGCGCTTGAGGCCGCAGGGACCATGCTGGCGCTGGCCCTGGCGCCGCGCGTGCGCGTGGTCGGCGTGGCCCCGGGCCTGACGCTGACCAGCCACATGCTGAGCCAGGAGCGCTTCGAGGCCCTGCACCGCCTCAGCCCGCTGGGCCGCTCGTCCAGCGCGGCCGACGTGGCCGCCACCGTGTGCTTTGCGCTGGACAACCAGTCCATCACGGGCACCACGCTGCTGGTCGATGGCGGCCAGCACCTGCAGCGCTTCGAGCGCGACTTTTCCATGATGTAGGCGCCTGCCCGCGCCCATCCCCACACTCCACGGCTTTTCCCCATGAACTCCGCCACCGGACAACAGATCCTGACGCTCACGGGTTTGCGTTTCGACGCCAACCTGGGCATCCTCGCCCACGAAAAACAGATGCCCCAGCCCATCCAGGTCGATGCCGAGCTGAGCCTGGGCACGCAGCCGCTGGCTCCGCGCGACGACGACATCCTGCATGTGCTGGACTACCGCAAGGTGCGCCAGATCATCATCGATGAATGCACGGCCGAGCATGTGAACCTGCTGGAGAGCCTGATCGGCAAGCTGGCCCAGCGCCTGATGCAGCTGCCCGGCGTGATGGGCGTGCGCGTGAAGATCGCCAAGCTCGAAATTTTTGACGACTGCGAAGTGGCCATTCGCGTCGAGACAGGACAATGGTGAACCCCATGAACGCAGTGACCGACAACCCCTGGCTGGCCGAAGAAGCCGCCGCCGACGCCCCCGCAGACACCGCAGGCGGCAACCGCATCAAGATCGAGCGCGAGCAGATCAAGCTCGAAAAGCGCCTGTGCCGCGAGGTGGGCCGCGCCATCACCGACTTCAACATGATCGAGGAAGGCGACAAGATCATGGTCTGCATGTCGGGCGGCAAGGACAGCTACACGATGCTGGACGTGCTGCGCAAGCTGCAAAAGCGCGCGCCCGTCAAATTCGAGCTGGTGGCCGTGAACCTCGACCAGAAGCAGCCCGGCTTTCCCGACCATGTGCTGCCCGAGTACTTCAAGAGCATCGGCGTGGACTACCACATCGAAACGCAGGACACCTACAGCGTGGTCAAGCGCGTCGTGCCCGAGGGCAAGACCACCTGCGGCCTGTGCTCGCGCCTGCGCCGCGCCATCCTGTACAAGGTGGCCGACGAGCTGGGCTGCACCAAGGTGGCCCTGGGCCACCACCGCGACGACATCGTGCAGACGCTGATGCTCAACATGTTCTACGGCGGCCGCATGAAGGGCATGCCCCCGAAGCTGGTCTCGGACGACGGCAAGCATGTGGTGATCCGCCCGCTGTGCTACGTGCCCGAGAAGGACACCGTGCGCTGGGCCCAGTACCAGAACTTCCCCATCATCCCCTGCAACCTCTGCGGCAGCCAGGACGGCCTGCAGCGCGTGGCCGTGGGCGAGCTGCTGCGCGAGTGGGACAAGAAATTCCCGGGCCGCGTGGAAAGCATGTTCCGCGCCATGGGCCACATCGTGACCACGCACATGATGGATCCCGAGCTGCACGACTTCAAGAACGCCAAGGCCACCGGCATTGCCGACCCCAACGGCGACATGGCCTTCGACCATGAAGAGATGCCAGTGTCCGCATCGCTGCCCGGTCTGCAGGTGGTACAACTGTCGTCCTGACGGCTGAACCTATAACAATCGCCCCACTCCAACCAAGGCCCGTGCAAACGGGCCTTTTTTCGACCAAGGAGTACACCATGAAGCTGCGCTGCATCCATGTCCTGGCCATCGTGGCCACGGCCTTGCTCACCGGCTGCGCCAGCGTGCGCGAAGTCCAGAGCACCGTCCAGAGCTATTCCACGCTGGGCGCCCTGCCCGCGCCGCCCACCTACCGCCTGGAGGTCCTGCCCTCGCAACGCGAGGCGCAGACGCATTTCGCTGCCATCGAATCCCAGGCCCAGCAGGCCCTGGGCCGCGTGGGCCTGCAGCGCGACGACTCCCGGGCCAGCCTGATCGTGCAGATCGGCGCCGACGCTCGCTATGCGCGCGACTACGCCGCCTGGCCCTACTACGACCGCTGGGGCGGCCCGCGCTGGGGTTGGGGCCTGGGCTACGGGCGCGGCTGGGGCATGGGCTTTGGCGGCAGCTTCATGTTCGACGGCCCGCCGCTGGAGTACTACCGCGCCGTCAGCATCGTGATGCGCAACGCCACCACGCAGCAGATCGTCTACGAGACCTCGGCCCAGCGCCAGGATGTGTGGACCGACGACCCGGCCATCTTCGGCATCCTGTTCGACGCCGCGCTCACCGGCTTCCCCAACCCGCCCAAGGGCTCGCGCGTGGTGCGCACCACCATCGGGCCGGTGCAGCAGGGTGGCGCGCCGGCGCAGCCGCCGGCCCAGGCGGCGCCTGCAGCGCAGGCAGCACCGGCCACGCCAGCACCCGCCCGGTGAGCCATCGTGTCTCAGAAGCAAAGGCCTGCATCCGCAGGCCTTTTTTAGGTCCATCGCTGTCATTCGTTCCTGGGAACATGAGAACGCTGTAGGTCATGTGGACAGCGCCTTGCAGCGTTGGTAACTCATAAGTTACCATCCAATCCATGCGAATCCAGCTCCAGGAGTACATCCGCGAAGACGGCAGCAGCGCGTACCAGACATGGTTCAACGGGCTGGATGGCCAGGCGGCCGCCAAGGTGGCCGTCGCCATGGCCCGCATGGAGTTGGGCAACACCTCCAATATCGAATGGTTCCGGGGTATTGGCGAATACAAGATCGACTGGGGCCCGGGCTACCGCATCTATCTCGCCAAGGACGGGGAAAGATTGATCATCCTGTTCGGGGGCAGCACGAAAAAGGGCCAGCAGAAGGCCATCGACGAAGCCGTGGCCCTGCACAGCGAATACAAGGCTCGCAAGAGGCAACGCCCCTCGGACAATGCCAAAAAAGGAACGAAGCCATGACGCTCACCCGCGATTTCAAACAAACGGTCATTCAGCGCATTGAGCGCGACCCTGCTTTCGCACAGGCGCTGCTTGATGAGGCGGCCACTCTTTTTCTGAGCGGTGAGCCAGAAACGGCACGCCTCGTCCTGCGCGATCTCGTCAACGCAACGGTGGGATTCGAGACGCTGGCCGACCTCACGCACAAGCCGAGCAAGAGCCTGCACCGCATGCTTTCGCCGAAAGGCAACCCCAGCATGGACAATCTTGCCGCGATCTTTGCCGCCATCAAGAACTGGCTTCAGGTCCGGTTCGACGTGCGGGTCGTTGCCGCGACCTGAACGCCAGGCCATGACAGTGCACTTTGCTCAGTGCACATGCTCCATATCAGGCACGGCAGCCATCAGCGCGCGCGTGTACGGATGCTGCGGCGCATCGAGCACGGCGCCGGCCTCGCCGGTCTCGACCAGGCGGCCGCGCTGCATGACGCCGATGTCGTCGCACATGTGGCGGATCACGGCCAGGTTGTGGCTGATCAGCAGATAAGTCAGGCCGAACTCCTCCTGCAGGTCGCGCATGAGGTTGAGCACCTGGGCCTGGACCGAGACGTCCAGCGCCGAGGTGGGTTCGTCGCAGATGATGAACTCGGGCCGGCTGGCCAGGGCGCGCGCAATGGCGATGCGCTGGCGCTGCCCGCCCGAGAACTGGTGCGGGTACTTGCGCGCATCGTCGGGCTTCATGCGCACGCGGCGCAGCGCCTCCTGCACGCGCTCGGCCGTCTCGTCCTTGCCGGCCGTCAGGGCCAGCACCTGCAGGGGTTCGGCAATCAGCTCCTGCACGGTCCAGCGCGGGTTCAGGCTGGCATACGGGTCCTGGAAGATCATCTGGAAGCGCCGGCGCATGGCCACGGTCTGGGCGGCCGGGCTCCACTTGTCCACGCCGTCGAACAGCACGGTGCCGCTGGTGGGCGGCGTCAGCCCGGCCACCATGCGCGCCACCGTGGATTTGCCCGAACCGGACTCGCCGACCAGGCCGAAGGTGGAGCCCCTGCGGATCGAAAAGCCGACGCCGTCCACGGCCTTGAGGATCTTTTTGTCCTCGCGCGCCAGCAGCCGGGCCAGCCAGCCGCTGGACAGGTCGAACTCCTTGCACAGATCCCTGACCTCCAGCAGGGCAGCCGCGGGCTCCTGCGCTCCGGCCCCGGGCTGCCAGGGCACGGCGGGCGCGGCCGGGCCGCCGCCCACCTCGGGCACGGGCAGGCGCTGCACGCGGTGGTGCACGCTGGGAATGGCGCCCATCAGCACCTGGGTGTAGGGCTGCTGCGGCGCGTCCAGCACCTGGCGCACGGGGCCGGTTTCCAGCACGCGGCCCTGGTACATGACCATGACGCGGTCGGCCGTCTCGGCGATGACGCCCATGTCGTGCGTGATCAGCATGGCGGCCGCGCCGCGCTCCTTGCACACACGGCGCAGCAGGGCAATGATCTGCGCCTGCACGGACACGTCCAGCGCCGTGGTGGGCTCGTCGGCAATGATGAGTTCGGGCTCGGCGCACAGCGCCAGGGCGATGGCCACGCGCTGGCGCATGCCGCCCGAGAACTGGTGCGGATACTGGGCCATGCGCTCGCGCGCCTGCGGGATCTCCACCTCTTCGAGCAGGGCCAGCGCGCGTGCCTCGGCTTCCTTCTCGGAGACGGGCAGGTGCGTGCGGATGGTCTCCACCAGGTGCCGGCCCACGGTATAGACCGGGTTCAGGCTGGTCAGCGGGTCCTGGAAGATGGAGCCTATGCGCCGGCCGCGTATGCGCCGCAGGTCCTCGCCGCGCAGCGTGTCGATGCGCTCGCCGCGCAACTGCACCGTGCCGGCCGAGATGCGGCCCGGCGGCTCGATCAGGCCGATCACAGCGGCGCCCGTCATGGACTTGCCCGCGCCAGACTCGCCGACCACGCCCAGGATCTCGCCGGGCGCAATGTCGAAGGACACATCGTCCAGCACCTGCACGGGGCCCTTGTAGGTGTCGAAGGTGACGGACAGGCCGCGAACGCTCAGCACCGCAGGCTGTGCGGGGGGCTGCCCGGATTCTTGTGTCGTGCTCATTGCAGCTTGGGGTTCAGTGCGTCGCGCAGCCAGTCGCCGACGAGGTTGACGGACAGCGCCAGCGCCAGCAGCACCAGCGAGGGGAACAGCAATATCCACCACTCGCCCGAGAACAGGAAGCCCTGGCCGATGCGGATCAGCGTGCCCAGCGAAGGCTGGGTGGGCGGCAGGCCCACGCCCAGGTAGGACAGCGTGGACTCGGCCACGATGGCATGCGCGAAGCTGATGGTGGCGATCACCAGGATGGGCGCCAGCAGGTTGGGCAGGATGTGGCGCACCAGGATGGCCACGCGGCTGCGGCCTATGAGCTGGGCCGCCAGCACGTAGTCCTTGTGCTTTTCCACCATCACCGCGCCGCGCACGGTGCGTGCGTACTGCACCCAGTCGGACAGGCCGATGGCCACGATGATCACGAAGACCGCCATGTCGTCGCGGTAGCCCTCGGGCAGCAGGCCGCGTGCGATGCCGAAGACCAGCAGCGCCACCAGGATCACGGGAAAGGTCAGCTGCACATCGGCGATGCGCATCATCAGCGTGTCGAACCAGCCGCCCGCATAGCCGCAGACCAGGCCCAGCGGCACGCCGATCAGCAGGGACAGCCCCACGGCCGACACGCCCACCAGCACCGACATGCGCAGCCCGTAGAGGATGGCGCTCCACACATCGCGGCCCTGGTCGTCCGATCCCAGCGCGTACAGCGTGCCGCTGGTGCCTGCCTGGCCCGGCGGCGTGAAGGCATCCATCAGGTCCAGATTGGCCGGGTCGAAGGGGTTCTGCCACGCCAGCCAGGGCGACAGCAGCGTGGCCGCCACGATCAGCGCCAGCACCAGCGCCGCCGCCTGCACCAGGCGCGAGCGTGCAAACGCGCGCTTGACCGGCGAGTCGCTGGCGCGCCAGCCCGTGGGAGGGATTGCTTGTTTGGCGGAATCGGTCATCGGTTTCTCAAGCGGGGGTCCACGATCACGTACAGGAAATCGACGAGCAGGTTGATGCCCACGTACAGCAGCGCGATGAACATCAGGTAGGCGGCGATCAGCGGCACGTCCACGCCCTGGATGGAGGAGATGAACAGCAGGCCCACGCCGGGCCACTGGAACACGGTCTCGGTGACGATGGCAAAGGCGATCAGCGAGCCGATCTGCAGGCCCGCAATGGTGATCACGGGAATCAGGGTATTGCGCAGCGCATGGCCGAAGTACAGGTCGCGCTCGCGCAGCCCGCGCGCGCGGCCGAAGCGCATGTAGTCGGCGCGCAGCACCTCCAGCATCTCGGCGCGCACCAGGCGCATGATCAGCGTCATGTTGTAAAAGCCCAGCGTGATGGCCGGCAGGATCAGCGCCGACCAGCCCGAAGCCGTCAGCAGCCCGGTCTCCCAGCCGCCCAGCTTCACCGTCTCGCCGCGCCCGAAGGACGGCAGCCAGCGCAGCTCCACGGCAAACAGGTAGATCAGGGCGATGCCGATCAGGAAGGTGGGCAGGGACACGCCCACCAGCGACACCGTCATGATCGAGCGGCTCAGCCATCCCTCGCGCCGTATGGCCGTGTACACGCCCAGCGCCACGCCGATGACCAGGGCGAACAGCGCCGCCGTCATCGCCAGCTCCAGCGTGGCGGGCAGGCGCTCGGCAATGATCTCGGTCACGGGGCGCTTGAGCCGGTAGGAGATGCCCAGGTCGCCCTGCAGCACCTTGCCCACGTATGCCAGGTACTGCAGCGGCACGGGCTTGTTGAAGCCCAGGCTTTCCGTCAGCGCCTCGCGCTCGGCAACCGTCGCGTCCTCGCCCAGCAGGCTGATCGTGGGATCGCCGATATGGCGGAACACCATGAACGAGACAAAGGAGACGGCCAGCAGGACCAGGGCGGACTGGCCCAGCCGGCGCAGCAGATGGACCAGCATCGGCGCTTACTTCTTCTCGAACTTGACGAACTTGAAGTGCAGCGCGTTGTCCGGGTGCACGGGCACATTGAGCCGGGGCACGGACGCGAAGTGGATCACCTGGTCATGCAGCGCAATGTAGAAGCGCTCCTTTTGCACGGTCTCCCAGATGCTCTTGATGGTGGCATCGCGCTTTGCCTTGTCGCTCTCCGAGGACAGGGACAGGATCTTGGCATCCACATCGGCATTGCTGTAGTGCGTGGCATTTTGCGCACCCCGGCTGTCCTTGCCGCGCGTATGCACCAGGAAGTCGAAGATGTAGGCCGAGTCGTAGGTGGGCACGCCCCAGCCGTACAGGTAGAAGTCGCTGTCCGCCTTGGTCAGCGAGACGCTGTGCATGGCGATCGGCCGGGCCGAGACTTCGGTCTTGATGCCGATGCGACCCAGGAAACCGGCCACCGCCGTGGCGATGGCCTCGTCGTTCACATAGCGGTCGTTGGGCGTGTTCAGCGTGATGGTGAAGCCGTTGGGGTAGCCCGCCTCGGCCAGCAGTTGCTTGGCCTTGGCGGCATCCGCCTTGGGATAGGCCGCGAAGGCCTTGTCGTAGCCATTGACGAACGACGGCGCGATCACGCCCGTGGGAATCGACAGGCCGCGCATCACCGAGCGCTTGATCGCATCGCGGTCGATGGCCAGCTCGATGGCCTGGCGCACCTTGGGATCGGCCAGCGGATTCTTGCCCTTGACGTTGCTGCTCTTGAGCTCGGCCGCACCCACGTTCAGGCCCAGGAAGATGGAGCGGTTCTCGGGGCCTTCATTGATGCGCAGGCGCTTGTCCTGCTTCAGGCGCGCCACGTCCTGCGCGGGAATGTCCTGGGCGAAGTCCACCTCGCCCGACAGCAGGGCCGCCACGCGCGTGGCCGGGGACTTGATGGGCAGGTAGACCAGCTCGGTCACCTGCAGCGGGAACTGGCCCTTGCCCCAGTAGTCGGGATTGAGCTTCATCACCGTCCGGGAATCGACCTCGCGGCTGGCCAGCACATAGGCGCCCGTGCCGTTGGCCGCGCGCGTGGCGCCATTCTCGGTCTTGCTGGCCGTGTCCTGCGTGGTCTCGGCGCCGTTGGCCTTGGACCACTTCTCGCTCATGATGAAGAGATTGGTCAGGTTGTCCGGGAAGATCAGGTTCGGCCCCTTGGTCTTCACATGCACCGTGAGATCGTCCACGGCCTTGGCCTCCTCCATCGAGGACAGCAGGGACTTGACCTGGGCGTTCTCGCCCTTGGCGCGGTTCAGCGAGAAGACCACGTCGCGCGCCGTGAACGGCGTGCCGTCATGGAACTTGACGTTGGGACGCAGCTTGAACTCCCAGACCGACGGGTCGGAGGTCATCTTCCACGAGGTGGCCAGCGTGGGCACCAGCTTGCCGTCGGCCGAGCGGATGACCAGGGTTTCGTAGATCTGGTGCAGCAGCACGAAATTGGTGCCCACGTTGAAGGCATGCGGGTCCAGCGAAGTCGGATCGGAGCCGCGCGCCCAGCGCACGGTCTCGGCCTGGGCCAGCGCGGCCGAGGTCAACAGGCCTGCGGCCAGCAAAGAACTGCCCAGAATCTTCATGATCATTTGTCTGCTCCCCTGTGGATTGATTGGAAAGGCGGCGGCCATGCGACGCAGCAGCCCGGGCGCCGCAAGAAGCGGGCCATATAGATGCGCCCCACTTTAAATAACTTTTTCAGCTTGTTGAATTGATTTTTATACTTAAAAGCCATTTCCAAATAACAAGACTGCCGCCGCGGCCCGCCAATGGTGTGCGGCCATCATGGACAGGCCAACGGCTTTGACAGCTAGTGAAAACGCGAAAGACCGACACGGCCCGCTCTGGCAAAGGTTTGCAATCGGGCACAGGTCTGCGCCGCACGGCGTGCTAATTTCAGGCCCTGTATCGAGCCTGCGGGTTGCCGCGGAAAGGAAGCATCCATGAAGACATCCATTGCCAGCGCACTGCTGTGCGCCATGCTGGGCCTGGGCGCCCTGCCTGCCCAGGCGTCGGGCCTGGGCGACTCGCTGCGCCAGGCCTCGGGCCTTGGCGGTGACAAGGCCGCCGCCAGCAGCGAAGGCGCCGGCTCCGGCCTTGGCGGCATGCTGGGTGCGGGGGCAGGCGGTTCGGGCGCGCTGTCCGCCCTGGGCCTGAGCCCCTCGGCCACGGCCGGCAATGCGGCAGGCGTCATCTCCTACTGCATGAAGAACAACTACCTCAATGCCGACAAGGCGGCCCAGGTCAAGGACCAGTTGCTGGGCAAGCTGGGCATGCAAAAGCAGGAAGAGCCCAAGGACACGGGATTCCAGAACGGCCTGGGCGGCCTGGTCACCGGCTCCAACGGCAAGAGCTTCAGCATCGACAAGCTCAAGGGCGACCTCAAGGAAAAGGCCTGCGACTTCGTGCTGGACAACGCTAAATCGCTGATCTGACCCCCTGAGCGGCTGCGCCGCTTCCCCCTTCTCGCTTCGCGGAGGGGGACGACGCCTTCGGCTGGGCGCCCCCGCCGCGAGGCGGCTCTTGCTCGGCGTCCCTGAGTTGGGCCGCGCCAGTTTCAACGGCGGCGCGCGATGCAGGCTTGCCTGGCTTGCGGGACAATGCCTGCTCCTTTTTGCAGCACCCCACGCCAGCCCCTCATGCAAGCCACGCGCATCATTGCCATCCGCCACGGAGAAACCGCCTGGAATGTGGACGCCCGCATCCAGGGCCATCTGGACATTCCTCTCAACGACCTGGGCCTGTGGCAGGCCGCCCAGGCCGGCAAGGCCCTGGCGGGCGAGCCGGTGGCCGCCATCTACAGCAGCGACCTTCTGCGTGCCTATGCCACGGCCGAGGCCGTGGCCGCAAGCACGGGGGCGACGCTGACGGCCGACAAGGGCCTGCGCGAACGCTGCTTCGGCAGCTTCGAGGGCCAGACCTTCAACGATATCGAGGCGTCCCACCCGGAGGACGCGCTGCGCTGGCGCAAGCGCGATCCCGAGTTCGTGCCCGCTGGCGGCGGCGAGTCGCTGCTGATGCTGCGCGACCGCATCTCGGCCACGGTGGACCGCCTGGCCGGCCGCCACGCAGGCGAGCAGATCGTGATCGTGGCGCATGGCGGCGTGATGGACGTGCTCTACCGCCTGGCCACGCACCAGGAAGTGCAGGCACCACGCACCTGGGCGCTGGGCAACGCGGCCATCAACCGCCTGCTGTGGACGCCCCAGGGCCTGGGCCTGGTCGGCTGGGGCGATGTGCAGCACCTGGAAGGCGGTGCGCGCGACGAGGTTTTCAGCTGAACGCCCGCACTGCAGCGCAGTCCCTCATTCCACCTGGATATTGGCGGACTTGACAATCTGCGTATAGCTCGCCTTTTCCTTCTTCAGGAACTGGGCGAACGTGGCCGGCGTGCCCGAGCCGGGCGTGGCACCGCTGTCCTGCAGGCGCTTGCGGACCTCGGGCAGCTTCAGCACCTCGGCCAGTTCGGCGGCCAGGCGGCTGACCACGGGTTCGGGCGTGCGGGCGGGGGCGAACAGGCCGGTCCAGGCTTCCAGCTCGAAGCCCTTCAAATCAGGAGCCTCCGCAAAGCTCATCACCTCGGGAATCACGTCGATGCGCTGTGCCGAGGTCACGCCCACGCCTTCCAGCTTTTTCTGCTGCACCAGCGGCGTGGCGCCGGTGGTCATCAGAATGCCCAGATCGACCTGGCCGCCCATGACCTCGCTGGTCACCTGGGCCACGCCGCGATAGGGCACATGGACCAGGCGGATGCGGGCACGCTCCTGCAGCCGCTCCATGGCCAGGTGCAGCACCGTGCCCACGCCCGGCGTGGCATAGGTCAGCGCGCCGGGCCGGGCGCGGGCCATGCTGATCAGCTCGTTGAGGTTGTGCACCGGCAGGCCCGGGCGGGCCACGATCACCATGGGCGCCGCGGTGACCAGGCCCACGGGCGCCAGATCTCGCTCGGCGTCATAGCGCACGGAGGAGTTCACCAGTTGCGCAATGCTCACCGGCCCGTCAAAGCCCAGCAGCAGCGTGTAGCCATCGGCATGCGAGCGCGCCACCTTGCTCACGCCCAGCACGCCGCCGGAGGCCGGCACGTTGTCCACCACCACCGACTGGCGCAGCCGCGCACCCAGCTTTTCGGCCACCAGCCGCGCCGTGGCGTCCACATCGCTGCCCGCGCCGAAGGGCACGATCAGCGTGATGGGCCCGGCTGCCGGCCAGGGCTTGCCCGCGCCCGGCGCGGCATGGGCGGCGGGTGCAGCGGCAAGGGCCGCAGCCAGTGAGGCGGCAGCCGATAGCAGGGAGCGGCGGGACAAGGGCATGGGGCTTGGGCATGCAAGGCGCATGCCGGCAAAGGCGGTGCGGGCTGGCGATGGCCTGCAGGGCAAGCACGTCCAGCGCGTGGAAAGCGGGCGATTCTGCCATAGGGCGCAATTTTCCTGCCACGCGCTTGCCATGAAGCCCCATTTATTGCAATCCGTTTCAACCCTTGTGATTCCGTGTCCTAGGGTTCACGCCTAAGGCGCCGCACAACGGCCCTGTCCAGAATTGGCAGGCCATGATGCCCTCACCCAGCCAAATCATCGTCTTCGCCACGCCGGCCTTTTTGCTGCTGATCGCGCTGGAATGGGGCGTGAGCCTGTGGCGCGGGCGCAATGCCTACCGGCTGGCCGACGCCATCAGCTCCATCAGCCTGGGCATGCTCAGCCAGACCAGCGCCGTCTTCACCACGCTGCTGCGCGTGGGCCTGTACACGCTGGCCTTCGAGCACCTGGCGCTGTGGCGCAACGATGCCTTCTGGACCAGCATTCCCGGCTGGCTGCTGGCCCTGCTGTTCTACGACTTCTGCTACTACTGGCTTCACCGCATGGGCCACGAGGTGGCCGTGCTGTGGGCAGCCCACGCCGTGCACCACCAGAGCCAGGACTACAACCTGTCGACGGCGCTGCGCCAGACCAGCTCGGGCGCGCTGCTGGGCTGGCTGTTCTACCTTCCCATGGCGCTGGCCGGCGTGCCGCCGCTGGTGTTTGCCATCGTGGGCCTGATCGATCTGCTCTACCAGTTCTGGGTCCATACCGAGCAGGTGCGGCGCCTGGGCTGGTTCGACCGCTGGTTCTGCGCGCCCAGCAACCACCGCGTGCACCACGCCGTCAATGACTGCTACCTGGACAGGAACTACGGCGGCATCCTCATCGTCTGGGACCGCCTGTTCGGCACCTTCAAGCCCGAGGACGACAGCGAGCCCTGCGTCTACGGCACGCGCGGCCTGCTGCAAAGCTGGGATCCGCTGTGGGCCAACGCCGTGGTGTACCGGCAACTCATCCATGACAGCTGGCATGCGCGGCGCTGGGGCGACAAGCTGCGCGTCTGGCTCAAGCCGCCCGGGTGGCGCCCTGCCGACGTGGCGCAGCGCTTTCCCAGGCCGGCCTTCGACCTGGACGCGCACCGCGTGCTCTACGCACCCGACATGCAGCGCAGCCTGCGCTGGTTTGCGGGCCTGCAGTTCGTGGCGCTGATCGCCGGGGTGTCGCTGTTCCTGTGGCATGCCGACCAGTCCTCGACGGCGCGCAATGCGCTATGGTTTGGCGTGCTGCTGGCCTGCCAGTGGGCACTGGGCGCGGCCATGCAGGGGCGCATCAGCCTGTGGGTGGCCCTGGCCATCGAGGCCGGCGCGCTGGCCACCGCCACCAGCGTGCTGGACATGCTGCACTGGCACTGGCTGTTCAAGCCGCTGGCCATGGTCTTTGCGCTGATCGCCGTCATGCAGATGTGGCGCGGCAGCGCGGCGTTCTCGGCGCTGGCGAAACCCGCGCGCGGCGCCTGCTGGCTGGCCGCGGCGCTGGCGGCCTCGATGGCGGGCGACGTGTTCCTGATGCTGCCCGATCTGTTCATCCCGGGCCTGGCCAGCTTCCTGCTCGCCCACCTGGCCTATATCGTGCTGCTGCGCCAGGATGCGCCCTGGTTTGCGCACCGGCCCTCGCTGGCCGCCACGCTGGCCCTGGGCGTTGCCATGTATGCCGTGCTCTGGCAGGGCGGCCTGCCCGCCGCGCTGCGCCTGCCCGTGGCCGCCTATGTGCTGGTCATTGCGCTGATGGCGGCGCAGGCCCTTGGCCGCGCCAGGCACCTGGGCGGCCAGCCCGCCTGGACCGTGGCCATCGGCGCCTGCTTCTTCATGGTCAGCGACTCGCTGCTGGCCATCAACCGCTTCGTGCAGCCTTTCGACGGGGCGCAAGCTGCCGTGCTGACCACCTACTACGCGGCGCAGTTGCTGATCGTGCAGGGCTGGCTGGCCCGTGGCGCATCGACATCAGGGTTGACCCGAGGCAGCTCGCAAGGCACAATGCCGGGATCGCATTTTCAGGAGTCCTTCCGTGGACAGTGCCAGTTCAACCAGTGACAAACAGCGCGCCGCAATGGCTACGCTGCTGGCTGACTGACCGACTCCTGTGAAGGGAGCGGCCATGTCGGCCGGCTTCCTTCCATTGCTGCGTTTCCCCTTGGATCTTCGCGCCCGCCCGGCGCTGCAGTGGCATTTGGCTTGCATCAGGCATGCCGCCCCTGCACCTGAGATTCCAGTTGCTGTGGTTCACTGACCGCGTGTCCGTGCCTGCCCCGTTGCAGCGCCCGGCACACGCTGCTTGACGGCCCTGCCCGCGGCAGTCTTCCTGGTTCGCCAAGGAGAAAGCCATGTCCACACCGTTCGTCCGCCCCGCAATGCAACGCCTGCAGCCTGCCACTGCCGCGCCCTGCCCCGGCGCCACCGGCACGCGCGTGGCTGCCTCTCAGGCAGCAATGCAGGCCAAGGCACAGGCACAGATGCAAGCCCAGGCCCCATCGGCCATGGAGCACGCCATGCACCTGGACCTGCAGACCCACTGGCCCACGCACCGCATCCGCAGCTTTCTGAGCCTGCAGCCGCGCTGAGCGCGCGCCGCAGCCTTGTCCGCCCCATCGTCAGAAAGGAGTTCCCCCATGGACCCCGATCCGAGTCGATCTTGCCCTGACCCCTCCGATACGGTCCGGCCGCACATGCCTGCGGCCCTTCCGCCCCTTCCCAAGGCCCCGGCCGGGAGGCCCGCGCACGTCCATTGACGGATAGGTGCCGGGCTTCTTTCGGCCGCAACGAAAGAAGCCCGCCATGCAACACGTCATCACCGCGCTGCGGACCACGCCGGCAACCACGCCCGCCACAGCACCCGTCTCCACGCGCGCCAGCCGCACCTCCCACACCACCCGCGCCAGCACCTTGCAGCTGGCCCTGCAAGCCGCCATTGCGGCACGCCATACCGGGCAACTGCACACCCTGCTGCAGCAACACGGCCCCGATCTCTTCGCCCATTCCCTCGTGGCGCTCACGCAGCGCCAGCAGGCCGACGTCCTGTCCCTGCTGGCGGCGCAGGAGCGCGCCGAGGTCTACCGCCACCTGCCTGCCCATGCGCGGCGCCAATGGCTGCAGTCGGCCACCGTGGCCCGCCCGCCGCTGCGCCGCCGCCTGCTGTGCGCCTGCCAGCGCAACTGGCACTGGCTGCGCGCCACCCTTCGCTCGAGCCAGGCCTGAGCCACCGGGGAGGTCGCCATGAAAAACCTCAAGCACCTGTTCCAGGCCTTTTTGCGCAGCCGCCACGCCCTGGGGCTGTTCCGGCGCAATGCCCTGCCCTCGGGCACGGCCGTGCACCACTCGCGCTCGGTATCGCCGACCCTCACGCGCGAGCTGCTGCGCGCCTCGCGCGATGACATCGCCGCCGTGCTGGCGCGCACCAGCTCCAGCGAGGACGGCCTGACCCGCGAGCAGGCCCGCGCCGCGCTCACGCGTCTGGGCCCCAACGAGGTCGAGCACGAAAAGCCGCTGCCCGGCTGGCTGCACCTGTGGTACTGCTACCGCAATCCCTTCAACCTGCTGCTGACGCTGCTGGCCGTGGTCTCCTACGCCACGGAGGACATGAAGGCCACGGTCGTCATCGCCTCCATGGTGCTGCTGTCCACGCTGCTGCGCTTTGTGCAGGAAGGCCGCTCCAACCGCGCCGCCGCGCGGCTCAAGGCCATGGTCAGCAGCACGGCCACGGTGCTGCGCCGCAATGGCGGCCCACCGGCCCCTGCAGATGCCGACTCCGCAGACGCCCCGCACAGCGGCTTCGGCCAGCAGGCGCGCCGCTACGAGGTGCCGCTGCGCGAGGTCGTGCCCGGCGATTTCGTGGTGCTGTCGGCCGGGGACATGATTCCTGCCGACTGCCGCGTGCTCAGCGCCAAGGACCTGTTCGTGAGCCAGTCCGCCATGACCGGCGAATCCCTGCCCGTGGAAAAGCGCGCCGACGCCAGTGCATCGAATGGCACCGGCGTGCTGGACGCCAGCAACCTGCTGTTCATGGGCACCAACGTGGTCTCGGGCACGGCGCTGGCCGTGGTGCTGGCCACGGGCAACCGCAGCTATTTCGGCACCATTGCCACGCGGGTGACCTCCAACGACCGCGCGCCCACGGCCTTCGAGACCGGGGTCAACAGCGTCAGCTGGCTGCTGATCCGCTTCGCGGCCGTGATGGTGCCCGTGGTGCTGTTCATCAACGGCTACACCAAGGGCGACTGGGCCGAGGCCTTCCTGTTCGCGCTGTCCGTGGCCGTGGGCCTGACGCCCGAGATGCTGCCCATGATCGTGACCTCCACCCTGGCCAAGGGTGCCGTGGTGCTCTCGCGGCGCAAGGTCGTGGTCAAGCGGCTGGACGCCATCCAGAACTTTGGCGCCATGGACGTGCTGTGCACCGACAAGACCGGCACGCTGACCCAGGACCGCATCGTGCTGGAGCGCCACACCGACGCCTTCGGCCAGCCCTGCGACGAGACGCTGCGCTTCGCCTACCTCAACAGCCACTACCAGACCGGCCTGAAGAACCTGCTCGACCATGCCGTGCTGGAACACGTGGAGCTGCACACCCAGATGCGGCTGGCCGAGGACTACCGCAAGGTCGATGAGATCCCCTTCGACTTCGAGCGCCGCCGCATGTCCGTGGTGGTGGCCGAGCGCGGCCACCACCACGAGCTGATCTGCAAGGGCGCGGTCGAGGAAATCCTGGGCGCCTGCACCCGGCTGCGCGAAGGCGACGGCACGCGCCCGCTGGACGAGGAGCAACTGGCCCGCGTGCGCCGCGTGACGCGCGAACTCAACCGCGAGGGCCTGCGCGTGGTCGCCGTGGCCATGAAGGAAGTGCCGCCGCACAAGAGCGACTACGGCGTGGCCGACGAGTCGGAGCTGACCCTGATCGGCTACATCGCCTTCCTGGACCCACCGAAGGAAACCACGGCCGAGGCGCTGGCCGCCCTGGCCGCGCACGGCGTGGCCGTCAAGCTGCTGACCGGCGACAACGAACTGGTGGCCGCCAAGGTCTGCCGCGATGTGGGGCTTCCTGCAGACCACTTCATCCTGGGCACGCAGATCGAGCACATGAACGACGAGATGCTGCGCCAGACGGTGGAGCGGCACCAGTTGTTCGCCCGGCTCACGCCGCTGCACAAGGAGCGCATCGTGCATGCGCTGCGCGCCAACGGCCACATCACCGGCTTCATGGGCGACGGCATCAACGACGCCCCGGCCCTGCGCGCGGCCGACATCGGCATCAGCGTGGACAGCGCCGTGGACATCGCCAAGGAAGCGGCCGACATCATCCTGCTGGAAAAAAGCCTGATGGTGCTGGAGCAGGGCGTGATCGAGGGCCGGCGCACCTTCAGCAACATGCTGAAGTACATCCGCATGACAGCCAGCTCCAACTTCGGCAACGTGTTCTCGGTGATGGTGGCCTCGGCCTTCATCCCCTTCCTGCCCATGCTGCCGCTGCACCTGCTGGTGCAGAACCTGCTGTACGACCTCTCGCAGATCGCCATCCCCTTCGACAACGTGGACGACGAACTGGTGCGCCAGCCGCTGCGCTGGAACCCGGCCGACCTGGGCCGCTTCATGGTGTTCTTCGGGCCCATCAGCTCGCTGTTCGACATCCTGACCTTCGCGCTGATGTGGTTCGTCTTCGCCGCCAACACGCCCGGGCAGCAGACGTTGTTCCAGTCGGGCTGGTTCGTCATCGGGCTGCTCACACAGACGCTGATCGTGCACATGATCCGCACGCCCAGGATCCCCTTCCTGCAAAGCCGCCCGTCCTGGCCGCTGCTGCTGGCCACGGCGGCCGTGATGGCGGCCGGCATCTTCCTACCGATGGGGCCGCTGGCCGGCTACTTCAAGCTGCAGGCGCTGCCGGCGGCCTACTTCCCGTGGATGATTGCCATATTGCTGGGCTACGCTTGCCTGGCCACGCTGCTCAAGCGCGTCTACATCCGCCGCTACGGCTGGCAGTGACGCACCCTTCAACCCATTCACCAGGAAAGTCCGGAACCCCATGCAGGCCCTGCAGAACCTCAACCCCGGCGCCATGCTGGACACCTTCGTCAGCCTGACCACGGCCTTCGTGTTCGGCGCCCTCATCGGCCTGGAGCGCCAGGTGCGCCAGCGCACGGCGGGGCTGCGCACCAACACCCTGGTCGCCGTGGGCGCGGCCGTCTTCGTGGACCTGGCCGTGCGCCTGGGTGGGGCCGAGGGCGCCACGCGCGTGGTGGCCTACGTGGTCTCGGGCGTGGGCTTCCTGGGTGCGGGCGCCATCATGAAGGAAGGGGCCAACATCACCGGGCTGAACACGGCGGCCACGCTGTGGGGCTCGGCCGCCGTGGGCGCCTGCGCGGGCGCCAGCCTGGTGGCCGAGGCCGGCCTGGCCACGCTCTTCGTGCTGGCCAGCAACACCTTGCTGCGCCCCGTGGTCAACCGCATCAACCGCCGCCCGGTGGATGACGAATCCACGGAGTCGACCTACTACGTCTACGCCATCTGCCACCGCGGCGCCCAGGGCGATGTGCGAGAGCAGATGCTGGAGCTGCTGGAGAACGCCAGCTACCCCGTGCGCGGCGTGGAAACCCATGCCTTCGGCCCGCAGGACACCGAGATCGAGGCCATGCTCTACGCCACCTCGGTGGACTCCGACGAGCTGGACCGCGTGATCGCCGCCATCGAGGCCCTGCCCGGCGTGCTGCAGGCCTTCTGGAACGCCGGCACGGAGGAATGAGCCTGCGTCAGCTGGCGTCGTCGCCCGGCACGGGAAGGCCCAGGTGGCGGTACGCCGCCTGGGTCGCCATGCGCCCGCGCGGCGTGCGCTGCAAAAAGCCCTGCTGGATCAGGTAGGGCTCGATCACATCCTCGATGGTGCCCGCTTCCTCGCCGATGCTGGCCGCGATGTTGTCCAGGCCCACGGGGCCGCCGTCGAAGCGGTGCACCACGGCCTCCAGCAGCTTGCGGTCCATGATGTCGAAGCCCTGGGGATCGACATCGAGCATGGCCAGCGCACGGTCGGCCAGCTCGCGCGTGATGCTGCCGTCGCCGCGCACATCGGCATAGTCGCGCACGCGGCGCAGCAGGCGGTTGGCAATGCGTGGCGTGCCGCGCGAGCGGCGCGCGATCTCGAAGGCGCCCTCGTCATCGATGGGCGCGTTCAACAGGCCTGCACTGCGCCGCACGATGCGCGCCAGCTCCTCGGCCGTATAGAACTCCAGCCGCGCCACGATGCCGAAGCGGTCGCGCAGCGGGTTGGTCAGCATGCCCGCGCGCGTGGTCGCGCCCACCAGCGTGAACGGCTGCAGGTCCAGCTTGATGGAGCGCGCCGCCGGCCCTTCGCCGATCATGATGTCGATCTGGTAGTCCTCCAGCGCCGGGTAGAGGATTTCCTCGACCACGGGCGACAGGCGGTGGATCTCGTCGATGAACAGCACATCGTTGGCTTCGAGGTTGGTCAGCAGCGCCGCCAGGTCCTTGGGCTTTTCCAGCACCGGGCCGCTGGTCTGGCGCAGGTTCACGCCCAGCTCGGCCGCGATGATGTGCGACAGCGTGGTCTTGCCCAGGCCCGGCGGGCCGAACAGCAGCACATGGTCCAGCGCCTCGCTGCGCTTTCGGGCCGCGCCGATGAAGATCTCCAGCTGCTCGCGCGCCTTGGCCTGGCCCACGTACTCCTGCAGCAGCTTGGGGCGCAGCGCGCGCTCCATGGCCTCTTCCCCGCGCGAGACCGGCGCTGCCGAAATCATGCGCGGCTTGTCCGGTGCCTTGTCGGGCGGGAAGCCCCCCTGCGCAAAGCCGCCCTGCCCGAAATCGTCGGTATGGATGCTCATGCGCCGCTCACTTGGCCAGCGCCTTCAGCGCCAGCTTGATGCCTTCGGTCACGCCCACGTCGGGCGGCAGCTTCTTGAGCGCGGCGGCCGCATCCTTGTCGGAATAGCCCAGCGCCATCAGCGCCTGCACGATGTCGTTCTGGTCGTTGTTCACGAACAGCGACTGCGCGCCCGTATCGGCGCCGATCTTGCCCTTGAGCTCCAGCAGCAGGCGCTCGGCCGTCTTCTTGCCGATGCCCGGCACCTTGACCAGGCGGCCCACCTCCTGCAGCGTCACGGCCTGGGCCAGGTCCTCCACGCTCATGCCGCTGAGCACCGACAGCGCCATGCGCGGGCCGATGCCGGTGATCTTGATCAGCTCGCGGAACGCCTGGCGCTCGCTGTGCGTGCCAAAGCCGTACAGAAGCTGCGCATCCTCGCGCACCACGAAGTGCGTCAGCAGGCTGACCCTGGCCCCACTGGCGGGCAGGTTGTAGAAGGTGCTCATGGGCACCTGCACCTCGTAGCCCACGCCGCCGCAGTCCACCAGCACCTCGGGCGGGTTTTTTTCCAGCAGCGTTCCTGTCAATTTGCCTATCATTGGTGTCCTTTGCCGCCCCAGGGGCGGCTTTTCATGCCCGTCCGCAACCGAACGCCGGCCCATTCACAGGGTATGGCACCACGCCCTCGCGCTGGCCGCCGCCCGGAATCTCTGGAATTATCCGCGTGATCCTGCGCCACACATTCACACCCCACGACAACAACCGGTTGAGCCATCTGTGCGGCCCGGCCGACGCGCACCTGCGCACCATCGAGATCGCACTGGGCGTCAAGATCGCCCACCGCCACGAGCAATTCAAGATCGACGGCCCCAAGGCCAAGGCCAACGACGCACTGGAGCTGCTGCAGGCCCTCTACGAGATGGCCGACGACCCCATCCTGGACGATTCGCTGCAGCTCATGCTGGCCGGCGACACCGAACTCATCGAGCAGCCCCTGGACGCCATCCAGCTGTCCACGCGCCGCCCCGACCTGCGCGCGCGCACGGCCAACCAGTCGGCCTACCTGGAGAACATCGCCCGCCACGACATCACCTTCGGCATCGGCCCGGCCGGCACCGGCAAGACCTACCTGGCCGTGGCCTGCGCCGTGGACGCGCTGGAGCGCAGCGCCGTGCAGCGCATCGTGCTCACGCGCCCGGCCGTGGAAGCAGGCGAGCGCCTGGGCTTTCTGCCCGGCGACCTCACGCAGAAGGTCGACCCCTACCTGCGCCCGCTGTACGACGCACTCTACGACCTCATGGGCTACGAGAAGGTGCAAAAGGCCTTCGAGCGCAATGTGCTGGAGATCGCGCCGCTGGCCTTCATGCGCGGGCGCACGCTGAACAACGCCTTCGTCATCCTGGACGAGGCGCAGAACACCACGCCCGAGCAGATGAAGATGTTCCTCACGCGCATCGGCTTCGGCGCCCGCGCCGTGGTCACGGGCGACGTCAGCCAGATCGACCTGCCCAAGGGCGCCCTGAGCGGCCTGATTGATGCCGAGCGCGTCTTGAAGCGCGTCAAGGGCATCGCCATCAACCACTTCACCAGCGCCGACGTGGTGCGCCACCCGCTGGTGGCCCGCATCGTGGACGCCTACGACGCACGCGGCCAGGCCCCGGCGCGCCGTGCCGCACCGCGCCTTGCAGCGCCTTGATCCCGACAGCCACAGCAGACGCCCGCCCACGGGCGCTCCAAAGCACAAGCTCACGCCCACGCACTTCCCCATGTCCCTGAACCAACTGCAACTGTCCCTGCAATTCGCGCGCTTTGCCGAGGCGCCCGCCCACCGCGCCGTGCTGTCCCGCAGCAAGGTCACGCGCTGGATACGCCATGCCCTGGCCGTCGATGCCGAAATCACCGTGCGCATCGTCGATGCCGAGGAAGGCCAGCAGCTCAACCGCGAGTACCGGCAAAAGGACTACGCCACCAACGTCCTGACCTTCGACTACCAGCAGGAGCCCACTGCCATGGCCGACCTGGTGCTGTGCGCCCCCGTGGTCGAGCGCGAGGCGCGCGAGCAGAACAAGACGCTGGAGGAGCACTACGCCCACCTGCTGGTGCATGGCACGCTGCATGCCCAGGGCTGGGACCATGAAACCAGCGAGCAGGACGCTGAGGAAATGGAAGCCTACGAGACCGAGATCATGGTCGAGCTGGGCTTTGCCGACCCCTACGCCAAGTAGGCGGCACCAGGCCCCGCGCGGGCCTCAGCGCGCCGTATCGATGACGACCCGGCCGCGCACCTGGCCGGCAAGCAGCCGGGGCGCCAGCGCAACCGCATCGGCCAGGCCCGCCTCTTCGGTATTGCACTCCAGCACCTCGCGCGGCAGTTCGGCAGCCAGCCGCGCCCAGGCCTGCTCGCGCCGCGCCTGCGGCGCATAGACGCTGTCGATGCCCAGCAGCGACACGCCGCGCAGAATGAACGGTGCCACGGAAGCCGGCAGGTCCAGCCCCTGGGCCAGCCCGCAGGCCGCCACGCAGCCGCCGTAGCGCAGGCTGGCGCACACATTGGCCAGCGTATGGCTGCCCACGCTGTCCACGGCCGCCGCCCAGACCTCCTTTTGCAGCGGCTTGCCGGGCGCATCCAGGCTGCTGCGCTCCACGATCCGCGCCGCGCCCAGCGCCTTCAGGTGCTCGGCCTGTTCGGGCCGCCCGGTGCCGGCGTGCACCTCGAAACCCAGGCGCGACAGCAGGGCCACGGCAATGCTGCCCACGCCGCCATTGGCCCCCGTCACCAGCACCGGGCCGCTGGAAGGCGTGATGCCATGCGCCTGCAGCGCCATCACGCACAGCATGGCCGTATAGCCGGCCGTGCCTATGGCCATGGCATCCCGTGCGCTGAAGGCCTCGGGCCGGCGGATCAGCCAGTCGCCGTTCGCCCGCGCCTGCTGGGCGAGCCCGCCCCAGTGGGTCTCGCCCACGCCCCAGCCGTTGAGCAGCACGACATCGCCGGGCTGGAAACGCGCGTCCTCGCTGTCCAGCACCGTGCCGGCCAGGTCGATGCCCGGCACCATGGGGAACTGGCGCACCACGGGCGAGCGCCCCGTGATGGCCAGTGCATCCTTGTAGTTGAGCGTGGAATGCGAGACGGCCACGCGCACCGCGCCGGCGGGCAGGCTGGCTTCGTCCAGCTCCACACACTCGGCACGGGTTTCACGCGGTACGGGTTGGGTCAGCAGCAAGGCTTTGAACATGGGGTCTCCAGCAAGGCAGTGGCAAAGGAATCCAAAGGCAATCAGGACTGCGGCGCGCCCAGCACGCCGCTGCGGCACAGGCGGGCGATGGCGTCATCCGCCATCCCCAGTTCCCGCAGCAGCGCAAGGTTGCCATCGCCCAGGACGGGGGCCGGCGCACCCGGCTGGGGCTCGGCATCCATCCACCGGAACCCCAGTCCCGGAGTGTCCACCGCAGCGCTGCCGGCGCCATAGCTCACAGGTGACACGGTGCCGGCGGCGCGGGCCTCGCCCAGAAATTCACCCAGGCGCCGCACCCTGGCGGCAGGCACGCCCACGGCGTTGAGCCGGGCTTCCATGTCCCGTGCACTGCGTGCGGCGAAGGCCTCGGCCAGACATGCCTGCAGCCGCTGCAGCGCGGACGCATCGCGCGCGGCGACAAAGCCGCCCTCGGGCGCGTTGAAGGCATCGAGGTCCAGCAGCGTGGCGTCCTCGCACAGCGCATCGAGCCCCAGCACGCTGGCAAGCCTGCGGAACTGCTGCGGCGTGTTGGCGGCCGTGGACAGCCAGCCGTCGGCGCACCGGTAGGTGTCGGCCGCCGGGCTGCCCGTATAGCCCCGGTTGCCCACGCGCCGAGGCTCCACGCCATGGGTGAGATAGGTACAGGCATGCGGGTACATCAGCATCAGCGAGGCCTGCAGCATGGAGGCATCGATGTGCTGGCTGCGCCGCTCGCCAGGCGCCCAGGCGTTGCGCTGGTGCAGGGCCGCCGTGACCGACAGCGCCCCCAGCATGCCCACCGCCACGTCGATCACGGGAAAGCCCACCTTCACGGGCGGCGCTTCCTCGTCGCCCCCCGCCATCATCATCATCCCCGTGAGCGCCTGCACCACATGGTCATAGGCGCCCCGCCCGGCCCACTCGCCCTGCTGGCCAAAGCCCGAGATGGAGCAGTACACCACGTCGGGGCGCACCGCCCGGATGTCCTCGTAGCCCAGGCCGTGGCGCGCCACCACGCCGGGGCGGAAGTTCTCGATGAACACATCGGCCGTGCGCGCCAGGGCACGCACGATGTCCGCGCCCTCGGGCTGGCGGATGTCCACCGCCAGCGAACGCTTTCCCGCATTGAGCGCCACGAAGCCCGAAGGCATGCCGCCCCCGGGCTCGCCGGGCGCCCGGCTGTTGCGCATGACCTCGCCACGCGTGGGCTCGACCTTGATGACCTCGGCCCCGAGCTGGGCCAGGTAGTGCGAAGCCAGCGGCCCCGCGATCACATGCGACATGTCGATGACGCGCACTCCTTGCAGCGGCTTGTCCATACCCGTCTTGCCTTTCCCTGGTTCAACTGTTGGCGGTGATGCCGGCCAGCTCGATGATGGCGGCCCACTTGCGGTTCTCGCTGCGCACGAAATCGGCGAAGGCCTGCGGCGAAGCGCTGGCCGTGGCCTCGTTGCCGACAGCCTCGAACGAGGCGCGCAGCGCTGGCTGGGCGGCGGCCTGGCGCACGGCAGCGTGCAGGCGCTCGACCACGGCAGGGGGTGTCCTGGCCGGAGCCCACAGCCCGAACCAGGACTCCTGCACCGCCAGCTCGCTGCCCAGCACCTCCTGCAGCGTGGGCACCTCGGGCAACTGCGCCAGGCGCTTGCGGCTGGTCACCGCCAGGGCCCGCAGCTTGCCGCCCTGCACCTGGGGGATGCCGGTGCCCGCCACCGGAAACGCATACTGCGTATCGCCGCGGATCAGCGATGCCGCAATCTCCACCGATCCCTTGAGCGGTATGTGCGTGACCTGCAGGCCCGCCAGCGAGGCCAGCGTGGCGCCCGCCAGATGGGCCGAAGTGCCTATGCCGCCCGAGCCGTAGTTGGCCTGCGCCGGCTGGGCCTTCAGCCCCGCGATCAGCTCCCGGGCCGTGCGCCAGGGCGCATCGGCACGCACCACCAGCACCGTGGGCGACGAGGCCAGGTTGCTGACGGGCGTGAAGTCGCCGATGGGGTCGAAGCGCAGGCCCGGTTGCAGCAGCTTCTGGATCAGGTGGGTGTTGGAGCCCATCAGGCAGGTGTAGCCATCGGCGGGCTGCTGCGCCACATACTGCGCGGCCAGCACGCCGGCCGCGCCCACCTTGTTCTCGATCACGATGGACTGCCCCAGGATCTCCCCCAGCACCGGGCCGGCCTGGCGCAACTGCACATCAGGCCCCCCGCCCGCCGCATACGGGGAAATCACCCGCACCGGCCGGCTCGGAAAATCACTGGCCCGCACCAGCGGAAGCGCGGCAGCCGCCAGGCTGCCTGCCAGAAAGACGCGTCTGTCCATGGTCCTGTCTCCTTGTCGCTTGTCGTCGTGGGGTCACGATAGAACGGCAGGCCCATTTCCAATAGTGATATGTTTGGATGGATGGCAAACCTCCGGTAATCACTCCACCCCCGGGAACATGCACGACTTCGACCCGCAACGCTTGCTGTCGCGGCTGCGCTTCAAGCACCTGCAGCTCCTGCTGGCCCTGCACCAGGGAGGCAGCCTGCGCGCCGCCGCCGGCCTCATGCATTTGACCCAGCCCGCGCTGAGCAAGGCCCTGGGCGAGATCGAGGCGGCCTTCGGCGTGACGCTGTTCCTGCGCAATGCGCGCGGGCTCGAACCCACGGCCCAAGGCGAGATCGCCATCCGCGGCGCGGCCATGCTGCTGGCCGAGCTGCGCCATCTGGGCAGCGAGACCGCCCAGCAACCCGCCATCACCTTGCTGCGCATCGGCACCCCGCCCTTCGTGGCACAGGGCTACCTGCCCGGCGTACTGGCGGACCTGGCCGCACAGCAGCCCCATGTCCGGGTACAGCTCAAGGAAGAACGCGTACCTTTGCTTGTGCAATGCCTGCTGGACGGCGAGCTCGATGCCCTCATCACCAGCTACCCCACCGAACTGCCCGAGGCTGCAGGCCAGCCGCTGCGCTACGAAAAACTGTTCGACACCGGCTTCACCGTCATCGCCCCGCCGGACCACCCTGCAGGCCACGCGCGCAGCAACCGCTGGGAGGAGCTGGCGCGCCAGCGATGGATCCTGCCCACGCGCAGCTCCATGCTGCGCCGCATGATGGAAGAGGTGTTCCGCCGCGAAGGCGTGATCGCGCCCACGCCCGTCATCGAATCCACCAGCCCCTTCACCAACCTGCAACTGGTCCGGGCCGGCCTGGGGCTCAGCGCCGTGCCCGACTCCACGCTGCAGGCCTCGCCCCGGTCGCTGGGGGTGCGCAGGGTGCATGTCACACCCGCCATCTCCATGGGCCCCGTGGCGTTGATCTACCGCAGCGCCGTCGCCAACCCGCGCGTTGCCCTGCTGCGCGCCACGCTGGGCCTGCCCGGCCCGGCGGTGGAGCCGCCCTAGTCGCCAGGTGGCCACCACGCCGGCGCGATCCTGTCCTTTTGCGCAAAGCAGCCCTGACCCAGCCGCCATGCCGGTGCGACAGCCCGGCCGATGGTCCGGCACTAAGATCGGCCTCGACCTATAACACCGGCCTGGCCGCGCAAGGCCACGGCGGCCTGCCGATGCCCGGCTCCAGGAGGAGACAACACCCATGTGGGACATCGCACTGCTCATGAGCGCCGCCTTCGTGGCCGGCGCGCTCAATGCCGTTGCCGGAGGCGGCAGCTTCCTCACCCTGCCCGCCCTGGTCTTCACCGGCGTGCCGCCCGTGGCCGCCAACGCCACCGGCACCGTCGCCCTGCTGCCCGGCTACATGGCCGGTGCCTGGGGCTTTCGCCAGGACATGGAGCCGCCGCCCGGCCTGGGCATGCGCGGCGTCATCCTGCTGTCGCTCATCGGCGGCTCGCTGGGCGCGGCCCTGCTGCTGGTCACGCCAGACCACCTGTTCCGCAAGGTCGTCCCCTGGCTGCTGCTGGCCGCCACCGCCATGTTCGCCTTCGCGCCCCAGCTCAGGCGCATGGCATCACGCGGCAGCGCCGAGCATGCCGCCCATGCATCGCCCCTGAAGGCCGGCGCCGGCATGCTGGCCGTGGCCATCTACGGCGGCTACTTCAACGGCGGCCTGGGCATCCTGCTGCTGGCCCTGTTCGGCCTGCTGGGCCAGACCAGGCTGCATGCCATGAACGGCATGAAGAACCTGGTCTCCGCCCTGCTCACGGCCATTGCCGTCGCCATCTATGCGGCCGGCGGCGTCGTGCAGTGGGAGCAGGCCCTGGTCATGATGATCGCCGCCACCGCAGGCGGCTACGGCGGCGCCCGCCTGGCGCGCCGCATCCCGCCCGAATGGCTGCGCGCGGGCATCGTGCTGACGGGGCTGGTGATGGCGGGGGTGTTTTTCTGGAGGCAGTGAGGCCTGAAAGCTACTTCTTCGACGCCGCACTCTGCGCTGACTTCGATACGCGCTTGCCTGTGGATTTTTCCGGCGTCGCCGCATCCGTGTCTGGCTGAGGGCCGCGCTGTGGCAGGGCCAGGGCTTGCGCAAGCGATTGCAACCGCTCTTCGATACGCTTCACGGTTTCCAGCGTTTCGTCACCGACGCGGGTATTCAGATTCATTTGCGAACTACCGCTGTCCATGCCCGAAACGCGCGGCGCCGCAAAGGTCTGCTGTAGCCGAGACACGACCTCGGCAGTCATTGAGCGCCGGTTCTCTTCAGAAGCGGCATCCAGCAGATCCTTCAACTCCTGAGGGATACGCATGTAGATGGTTGGGTCGTCGCGTGCCATCCGCGCACTTTGCCATGGAACACGCTTGCCATTTTCTATGCACAATGCATAGAATATTGAGTGCATAGATCGTGCATAGAAAGCCCGAGTCATTGAAGCGACGACAAAGGAATCGATATGGCTGCGTCACGACACCCAACGAACAAGCCCTGCACGATGGACACCGCTGCCTGGCCCACCATGCAGCAAATGATCGCCCTGTCCATTGCCCGCGCAGAGATGGGGCTGGTTGCCCTGATCGAAACACGCTGTGCCGACAGGGACTGGCATGACGCGGATGTAGAGGTGGACCTGGCCGCAGACCTGGCGCTGAATCACATCCGGCAAATTCGGCACAAGGTATTCGAGGACGCCAGCGAATTCGACAACGAGTGGTATCTCGCCCGCGCAGCCATCGCCCTGGCAGCCCAGGCCTTCAACCGGCCACAGAGCCTCTACGCCCGGCGCCTCAAACTGCTCTTGCAACTGTTTGATGAAGCACCGTCCTTTGTGGAATACGCGGAGCATGGCCCGGAAGGTTGAATGCAGAGGCTTCTCTGTCGCCTCCAAGTCAGCAGCCTTTCTGAGCTGCCTAAGCGGCAACGAACCTGAGCGCCCCCCCCCCGCGCCGGGCGGCTCCGTTTTCTGAGTTGCCTACGCGGCAGCGAACCTGTTCAGCGGGCCGATGGTCCGCGCCCTGCTTTTCTGAGCTGCCTACGCGGCAGCGAACTTTTCGAGGAAGGCGCCGGCCCAATCCTCCAGTTTCTGAGCTGCCTACGCGGCAGCGAACCCGTGGCGGGTATCGATCCGAGCCCCCGGCGGTTTCTGAGCTGCCTATGCGGCAGCGAACGTTCCACGGCTACGAGCCGGGGGAGGGGGTCATTTCTGAGCTGCCTATGCGGCAGCGAACTGCCAGTTCATGGTGTGTCCTCAGATTGCATCTTTCTGAGCTGCCTATGCGGCAGCGAACGCAACTACCGACCGCGACCTGGCGATCAAGCATTTCTGAGCTGCCTATGCGGCAGCGAACACAAGCCCGCCAGGCCCCAGGGGTCGCCGTCATTTCTGAGCTGCCTATGCGGCAGCGAACGGTGGGATGCCGAGGTGTTCCCGCGCGGCACTTTTCTGAGCTGCCTATGCGGCAGCGAACGGATGGCTGCGGGGTGATCATCTAGACCTCCTTTTCTGAGCTGCCTATGCGGCAGCGAACTGCAGCGCCTTGCGCAGATCGGTGTCGGCCGGTTTCTGAGCTGCCTATGCGGCAGCGAACGACGTCATGGCGGGCCGGTTTGAAGCCGCCGTTTTCTGAGCTGCCTATGCGGCAGCGAACTCGCGTGAGGGTGGTGGGGATGAGTTGCAGCATTTCTGAGCTGCCTATGCGGCAGCGAACACTGGCTGGAGGAACACGCGCTGAATCCCGAATTTCTGAGCTGCCTATGCGGCAGCGAACGTCACTGCAGCTGGAGGCTACGTCGCTACGAATTTCTGAGCTGCCTATGCGGCAGCGAACCCAGGCCTCGCCATCCCAGCGTCTGGCCCCAGTTTCTGAGCTGCCTATGCGGCAGCGAACGTGGAGGTTCGCCCGCGCCGACGGCGACCCATTTTCTGAGCTGCCTATGCGGCAGCGAACCCAGCGACCCATGTGGTTCTGGTAGCGCCAAATTTCTGAGCTGCCTATGCGGCAGCGAACGTCGCCCACGAACTGCGCCCAGGCCTTCTGCGTTTCTGAGCTGCCTATGCGGCAGCGAACGAAAGGCATCAACCCCTCCTCGCCCAGAGTCTTTTCTGAGCTGCCTATGCGGCAGCGAACAACATTGACCTGAAAACGGGCTGGGGAACTGATTTCTGAGCTGCCTATGCGGCAGCGAACTAGGCAAAAAATTCCCTAATCCATTGATTTTGAAAGAGCTTTCACCTCCAGCTGGCGAACACCCCAAATTCCGGGGCATCCGCCAAGCTGTTGATTTACAAGGCAGTCTTCAGGCCGCCAGAAAAAGGGTCAGAACCAGGGAACAGCAGTTCCCAGGCTCAGCCCGTAGGTGTTGAAGCCTTCCTGGCCCGCCGTTCCCTGCACCGCTTTCTGCTCCACGAACAGGCAAAACGGCTGGCCGGTGCTGGCGCTGCGCAGTTGAACGTAGGGCAGGTCCGGGGTGCGCTCCACGCTGTCGGGGATGGCGGCCGCGGCCTGTTCAGCGGTTTCTCCCTTGCGCCGCATGCGGCGGCGGCGCAGGCGGTCGGGGCTGGTCTTGAATTGCCGGCGTTGCACCAGGTAGGGCACGGCGCCCTCTGGCACCAAAGCTGGCGGCGTGCAGTGCACGTGATCGCGCATGCCCTGCAGCCAGGGCTGTTCCATCAGACCGCGCAGCGCGGCTTCACTGCCATGCAGGCGCAGGATGGTGCCCAGAGTGCGTGGACGCAGGCTGTAGCCGGGAAAGCTGATGCCTATGTCAGCGCTGCCCAGTTGC
This sequence comes from Delftia sp. WSY_22, assembly GCF_043104185.1. NCBI lineage: Bacteria > Pseudomonadati > Pseudomonadota > Betaproteobacteria > Burkholderiales > Comamonadaceae > Delftia > Delftia sp. WSY_22. The sequence continues at coordinate 478,059 of NZ_JBICKN010000007.1, read as the reverse complement.
ACGAGCGCGCGGTGCAGCTTGGCGACCAGCGCGCCCAGCAGGTGGGCGTGGCTGAATTCCGGGTCAGGCAGCAGCGTGATGTCGATGTAGTGCGAGGTCATGGCCATCAGCTCGCATCGCCGAAGACGCCGCCACGGATCAGCACGGCCATCACGAAGTGCTGCTGCTCGACGGGCGGCACCTTGTCCTTGAGCAGCCAGTCGTCCAGCAGGGTGTAGAAGTCCTGCTTTTGCTTGGGCTGGCGCCAGGCCTTGCCCTGGGTAGTGACGGAGCCGTAGGGCTCGACCGCGATGGGTCCCAGGTCCTGCGCGCCGTCGTACCAGGTGTCGATGGTGCGCAGGGCGTTGCCGATTTTCTGGGAGTGGATGGCGGCGACCTCCTGGCCTTTTTCCCCGATCTGGTAGAGCGTCTTGCTCTTTTTGGTGCTGCCCTTGTCAAGGATCAGTTCCTGCGAGGGGAAGACTTCCTGGCCCGCGCCCAGGCGCACAAAGGCGGTGATCTGCAGCAGCACATGGGCATTGCCCTCAAGCCCCTGCGCGATCACGCTGCCCAACGCAGCCACTTTCTCGTCAGGCTGCTCCAGCGTGCGCAGGTTGTGGGCCAGCGCATCGAACGACCATGCCTGCCCGGCCTTGCCATCCTTGAGCTGCACCACCTGCACCTGCACGCTTTCCGCGCCCACGCGGTTGCGCCACAGAAAGCGTCCGTTCGCCAGGTTGGCCGCATAGCGGTTGGCCAGTTCGGCAAAGCCCTGGGCCGAGGCATAGGCCTGCACCGTTTGCGCGAGCCTGGCCTGGTATTCGGCGCTGTTGCAGGCAGACGGGGTGCCTGCGCCAGACAGCACGCGCAGCGTGAACTGCACCTTGAGCGTGTCGGCATCGGCGGGCAGGGCTGCCACGTCCACGGTCTGCAGGTTGGGGTTCTCGATGGCAGCGTCGAGCTTGGCCGGGTCCTGGTCCTTGGTCTTGAGGCGGTTGGAGATGGTGCCGCGCACGGATTTCTCGCGCAGCTTGACGGAGGGCCAGGAGGCGGAGGCCGCCCGGTCATCCCAGTTGCCTGCGTGGAAGACGGCGTCAGAGGGGTCGAGCTTGCGTTCGAAGGCGAGGACGGATGCGGTCTTGAGGGTGCTGGACATGGTGTTCAATCCTTTGGCAATACGGTGTGAAAGGCGGCGGTGCAAGGACGCGGGTCAGGTGTATGCATAGCTGTCGTCGTCTTCCTGCTCCTGGGCTGCGGCGTCGTCAGGGTCGGCCACGGCTGCGGGGTCTGGGACGTAGCCGCTGCGGCAGCGGTAAAGGCCCCGCTTTTCATCGGTGTGCGCATGCCACAGCAGTTGCTCCAGATGGGTGAGGCGGTGCGGGCTGATCCATTCGCCCAGCGAGTAGACCGACTCCACGAAGCGCAGCGGCGTGGTGGCATCGCGGGCGTTGAGCACTTCGCCTGCGGCATGTGATGGCGAGAGTGCCGCATAGCCCACGGGCACAGGCACGATCCAGCCGCTGCCGGGGCCGCGCCAGGGATCTGCCCATGGATGCTTGCCATCGGCAGGCGGGGGCTGGCCTTCGGCCGCTGCCACGGGCTCATGGTTGAAGCGCGATGCATGCAGCCAGGCGTCGAGCAGCGTGGTGTGCGCCGCTTTGTCGCGCAGCCTGTGCAGGCGGTCGGCCAGCAGGTCGTCACGCCCCACCAGGGCGAAGCCCGGCAGCCACTGGCGCCGCCATTCGCGGAACTGGCGGCTGCGCTCGGTGGCGTCTTCTGCCAGCACGGCCAGCCTGGGGCGCACGCGCCTGCCGGGTGCGGCACGTGATGGCAGCAGGCTGCCGCCGGCCACGCGCATTTGCGACAGGATTTGCCCGGCTTCATCGGCCCATTGCTGCATCGGCTCGGCAGCGCTTTGCACCAAGGTCGGGGCCGAGTTGGAGCCGGGGTCGCGTTTTTCCGAGACGGTGAAGACCAGGGAGATGTCGAGGTGAATGCGCCCTTCCTCCACGATGGCGGCGGTGCTGCCGTCTTTGTCCACCGGGTTGCGCGTGAGGTTGAAGCTGCGCACATAGCCCTGCGTCACCTGCTCCTGATGGTGGTGGCAGACCACGCCCACCGCGTGCAGGCGCAAGGGGATGCCGGCCTGCGCCAGCTTGCGCTCCAGCGCCCACATCAGGCCGGTGAAGGCGGTGATGGAGGGGAAGCCGTGCGTGAGCGGGCTGGAGATGGCGTTGGCGTTTTGCACGCGCAGATGGGGGAAGGTCAGGATGGCCTGCGGTTGTGGCGATTGCGTCATACCGCGCCCCCCCTGTGCATCACCAGTTCATCATGCGTTTTGCGGATAGGGATATAGGCCGGGGCGTCCAGCCTTTTGCGCAGTTCACGCAACTGCTGCACAAAACCATCCTCATCGGTCAGCAGTTCTTTCCGCCACACACGCGCCTCGGCGTCGCCCACAGGCAACTGGCCGAACAGCTGGCTGTTGAGCCAGTTGGCAAAGCGCTTGCCTACCTCGGCAGGCCAGTCCATCCAAAGCCATTCGCGGGCGAAATCTGCCTCATCGCGCAGTTCGGCCCGCAATGGGTCCAGCCACAATTGCTCTTCACGCACCAGCTTGCCGAAGCGTTCCGAGTCGCAGCTCCAGCCAGCTGGCAGGGCCTGCTGCACTTCGCCGGCGAGCGAGACCATTTCATCGATCAGCGCATCGACGAAGGCCTCGCGGCGCTCGCGCGTTTGCAGGTTGGGCTCCGGGTCGGTCGCAAGGAAGGCACGCAGCTTGCGCACCGTGCTGCGCACCTCGGGACGGCCGATGAACAGCTTGTCGAACACGGAGCTGGCATGCACCGGCAGCCGTACATCGCTACTGCGCCAGACCGGTGGCAGCGAAGCCAGCAGGTAGTTGACCCCGCCACGCTCGCTGTTGAGCTGGGAAATATTCTGTGGCTTTGTCCCTCCCATCTTCTGGACGGCCAGCCCCGGGTAGTCATGTAAGACGCCGTCATGCGCCTTGCGCTCGCGCCGCGCCTGCCGGGCCGCCTTGTTGCTTTCCCCAAAGCGGTCTTCCTGCACCTGTGCATGCACGGCATGCGCCAGCGAGGTGGCAAACAACGGCGCCAGCAATTCATAGCCTTCATCGGCACAGGCATCGCTGCCCGTCAGCCAGTACAACTGCTTGGCCCGCGTGTGCGAACTGGGTGCGCCCGCGCGCGGCTGGGTCAGGCCGACGAAGGCATCGCGCAAGCCCATGGCCTGCTGCGGGTCCTCATGCAGGGCCTGGAGCGCGCCCGGGTCTTGCTCCAACAGCGCGGCCAGCAGGCTGGTGCCGTCCACCTCGACCTTGAGGAACTTGTAGACGTCAAGCGCCGCCGCATTGCCCACCACGTCGCCGGCGAATGACTGCCCCAGCGCATGGCTGCCCAGTTCCTGCAGCACGGGCAGGCTGGCCGGCTCCACATAGAGATTGGTGCCGCGCGCGTCGGGGTGTATGGGTTTGAGGGAGTGGGTGACGGCCTGGATTTGATCGACGCGCTTGGCAGCACTGGCCACCCAGGTATCACGCAGGAATGATGCGACGAGTTCGTCGCGCTGAGGATCGTCAGGCTTGAGCTTTTCGAGCTTGGATTGCAATCGTTCTTGCAGGAACTGGTCGATTGCCGCACGAAAACCTGCCTTGCGCCCTGTTGCCGGGGCGTTGGACATAGGGATCACCTTTCGTGAGAAATGAAAGATAATTCCCCGGTCAGCACAAACCGACCGGAGAAAGTGGAACTGACGGCAAGCCGTCAACGAACTAATAAGGTGACGTGGTTGCTAATCACTGTTCCTCCAATCCTTTGGTAGCCTGGAAGCTGGTGTTGATGGACCGTCGCCGTTGTGGAGCAGCGGCGACGGCTCCTATTGTGGAGTGGGCTTTATGCAAAGTCAAACCATACCTCAGTGATCGTGTTCCGAGAAGGAAGCTCAGCAAATACCGCAGTGGTGGTGCTCTTTTTCTGCCGTGTAGGCAGCTATGTTTTCGGCAGCACCAACATGCAAACCGCCAGCATTACTTCTTAAGGCCGGATGACGCTGGCATATCGCACGTGCAGAAAACTTCAAGCACACCGAACACGTGAAGATAGGAGCAGGAACATGACGAGGAACGGCATGCGCCCCATACACCCAGGTGAAGTCCTGCGCGAGGACTACCTGAAGCCCATGGACATGAGCGCCAACGCGCTGGCCAGGCACCTGCACGTTCCCGCCTCGCGCGTGAACGACATCGTGCTGGAGCGGCGCGGCATCACGGCCGACACGGCGCTGCGGCTGAGCCGCTTCTTTGGGGGCGACGCCCAGTCCTGGCTGAACCTTCAGACCGCCTACGACCTGCGCACGGCAGAGCTGAACGCGGAGTTGCAGGCGTCCGTGAGGCAAGTTCATCCGATGCAGCTGCATACCGCCTGATCCTCAGGCACGGCCCACAAAGCCCAGCACGCCATGCCAGCGCCAGCCCTGTGTCTTGTCGGGCAGGCTGGCCGTGGCGTACTTGCTTGCACAGGCATCCAGCGCCAGCCCCTTGCCCTGCGCCAGGGCAAGCAGTTCATGCATCAGGTCGGCCTGCCCCCATGCAGTGACAGACCCCTTCCGTGGGTCCAATGGCTCCCGGTGCAGCAGGCTGTCCTGCACCAGCACATACAGCTTGTCACCCCGCCGCTGGCCATCGACCACGCCGTGCAGTTGCAGGCCCTCTTCCTCCTCGTCCGGCAGAAACACCACATCCACGCGCGGCAGCGGGTCGTAGCGGAAGCGCTGGAACTGCGGCAGCAGGCCCGTGAGCCAGAAGCAGGCTGGGCTGGCCCAGTGCAGGCTGGCGGCGCGCAGCACCGGCGTGGCATCCGGGCTGTCTGCGGGGCGCGGCAGCATGGTGTCGTGCATGCGGGCGTGTTCCAGGTCCACGAGGTTCCTGGCCGGGTGGAACTGCTCCCTGGCCACTTCGATGCGGGCGCGGGCATCCACGGGCCAGAGGGGCTCGCCCTTGGTGTGCTTGGCCAGCAGCGATTGCAGGTCATGCGAGCGCAGGTGGAAGTACCGCGCCGTGTCCGCCTTGTCATCCACCGGCTCCATCTCGAAACCCGGCTTGCAGAATGCCGCCCTGCCTGGATGCTCGAAAGCGCGCAGGTTGCTGTCCAGCACCCGCATGTTGGCCTCCTGCACCGCACCCGGCCGGTGGCGCCGCACGCGTCCGGCCAGCTGGATCAGCGAGCGCATGGACGAGGGCTCGACCACGGCCCAGTCATAGTCATGGTCGCGGCCCACTTCGGTGACGGGGGAGCCGAGCACGATGAAGAGGTGATCGGCCTCATCGTTGGCATCAAGCAATGCGCGGATGGCCGGCCTCTGGAAGATGGGGTCTGCGCCGTCGGGGGAGCGGCGGTCCAGCACAGTGTCCAGGTGCCGCTCGATGCTGGAACGCGCCAGCAGCGGAAATTGCGAGTGGTAGACGCACAGGTGCACACGCACGCCCGGTGCAGGAGCGCCCTGGCCATACATGGCCAGGGCCACGTCGAACAGCGGTTCGATGTTGGCCATGCGGATGAGGCCGAAGCTCACGCGCTTGCCGCTGGCGGGATCGATGCCATGGTTGCCCGGCTGCTGGTGCAGCTGCCATGCATGCTCCAGCGCGATGCGCGCAAAATCCCGGCGCCGCGCGGCCGGGTCCAGCCCCTGCCAGCCGGCAGGCAGGGGAGCGATGGCAGCCAGGCGCCGCACCTCGGCCCGGGCGAGCTGGGCCACGCGCTTTTGCACAAAGCCTTCATGGCCTGTGCGAAACCCTGCGCCATCGGCGCAGTCCAGTGCCTGCTGGTGGAACTCGTCCACCCACAGGCAGCAGATGGCCACGGGCTCGCCGGGCCGCTCGCCGCGATGGCGCTGGAAGATCTCGCGCCCGGCGCGGTAGGCCAGGTAGAGCCCCTCCACCAGCGCTGGCGGCAAGGTGGCCGAGGACAGCAGCACGCGCGAGCCCAGCAGGCCCGCCCAGTGCACGAGCCGCGTGAGCGCGGGCAGGTCGGCCATGTCGAAATCATCGGGCTCGTCCAGTACCAGGTCGCCCGTCATGAGGCGCAGCATGGGCGCGATCTGCCGGCCGCCGCGCAGGCTTTCGGTGGCGGGCGTGAGGTGGTCCACGGTGCAGGCCAGCACGGGCGCGGCGATCAGCGAGCGCACCTGCGCATCGTCGGTCAGGCGCTGCAGCAGTGGGTGCTGGTCATTGCCGTCGAACAGGACTTGCCCGCCTTCGTCGAGCAGCGCCTGGCGCGAGGCCGAACCCGTGGCCTCGGCCTGCGCTTCCCAGTACTCGAACAGCGCGCGGCTGGCCGCGCCGCCGACCTTGATGGCGAGCTGGTCGTCGCCCAGGCCCAGGTCGTTCTGGAACACCCGCCCCGTCTGCAGCGTGAGCGTGCGCAGGCCGATGGCGAAGGCACAGCGCATGCCCACGCCCGGGTCGGCCAGCGCGTTCATGATGCGGGCATTGCCCAGCGTCTTGCCGCAGCCGGTGGAAGCCATGTTGACGATGAAGCCGCCCTGGCTGGCGGCCCGGTGGCGCACGCTGGCAGCCAGGTCGGCAGCCTTGTCCTGCCACTGGAAGCGCGCGTTGCTGCTGCGCTTCTTGAGGCCGCGATGGCTGCGCAGTGCCGGCAGGCTGCGCGCCAGCGTGGGCAGCGAGCGCGCCACCAGCGTGGCATGGGCCTGCACGCCAAGCAGGTGCTCGTCCAGCGTCTGGTTGAAAGCGGACGCGGCGCCTGGAACTGCACTCTTGCGCCGGGTGTTGGCGTACAGCGGATAGCCCGCGTTGCGGAAAGGCTGGCGGCGCGCTTCGTCCTCGATGCTGGAGTAGTGGTGGTCGGCCAGCATCAGGCACAGGCGCGAAAGGTGCAGCGTGAACGGATCGCCCAGGCTTGCAGCGTCAAGCGACCGGCCCGTCAGTTCCTGCAGTTTGAGCGCATAGCGCGCCGCCTGCTTGCGCCAGGCGGCCGTGGCCACCGGAAGGCCCTGCGGGAAGTCCCAATGGGAGCGCACTTTCGCCGGGTCGGCTTTCTCGCGCGGCTCGTTCCAGTCGGCGCTGATGCACTGCAGCAGTTGCTCGATCTCATTGCTGTTGACGAAGCGCGGGCGCGCGCCGAAGCGGCACCATTGGCGGCGGTCGGGCTCCAGATCGTCGTCGGACTCCTGCCGGCCTGCAGCGACCGGCATGCAGGGCAGCCGATGGTGTGTCAGAACCAGCCAGGCCACGGCGGTGGCCAGCGGCGGCAGCGCCTTGAACGGCAGATGCTGGCTGGCCTGCGGCTCGTCCAGGCCATCGCGCAGAAGGCGGCCGCTGCGGTGATCCAGCCATTGCGCCTCAAAGGCCCGGGCATCGGCGGCCTCATCCACACAGGCTGCCAGCCTTTGCAGCCATGCCGCGTCGCCGTCGCCGCCCACGAAAGCCTGGAACAGCCGCACCGACACCCATTCATGGCGGTAGTGGTTGCGCTCGCGCAGGCCAGGATTCTTCAGCCGGTCCTGGAATGCCTGGGTGGCCTTGCCCAGGTCATGCACCAGGGCCGCCAAAGCGGCCAGCGCCGTGATCAGTGGCAGGTGGTGCCAGTGGCTTTCATCTTCGGCGCGCAGCACGTTGCTGGCCGAGGTGTTGGTGGGCACGGCGCCTTCGGCGTTGAACTGGCGCCCGTCGCCTACGATCCACAGCAGTTCACTGTGGTCACGTCCGCGTATCCAGTGGCAGGCCACGGCGGTGTTCTTGCGCGCGCTCTGGCGCAGCAGCTTGCGCACGGTATCGAGCCCGGCCGCCGTGATGGGTGTCTGCCAGGTGCGGTCGCCGCGCCGCTCGGCAAACTGGTCGAGGATGCGGCGCGTTTCGGTGAGGGCGCGCTTGCTGCACTGGGAGACGAAGAGCACGTTCATGTGCCGCCCTCTTGCGCAGCGCCGGGCGTTGTGGGCGTGGTGGGCGCGCCGGCCATGCGCGCCGTGTCGACGGCAATGCGCTTGAGCGTGTCGATGATGAAGTCCAGCGATTCGCTGCGCGTAAGGGCCTCTATGCATTGGCGGCGAAATTGCGGCTCGTCGTCGCCGCGCATGGCCGACAGGAAGGCCTGGGGCAGGATGGCGGCATCCTTGACCAGGTCGGCCGCATCGAACACCAGGCCGCCGCGCCGCGTCTTGCCATGCAGAACGGCCAGACCGTGGGGCAGGCCCAGCACCCAGGTGGCCGTGGCGCCCAGTCCGTAGGCCAGGTAGTTGCCATGGTCCAGATAGCGGTTGGCTGCATCGGTGCCGGTGCCGCGCTTGGCGCGCGTGAATTCGCCATATCCCACGGCGTCCACGGCGAGCTTGAACAAGGCCTTGGTTAGCCGTGCCTCATCGGTCAGCAGTGTCATGACATCGGGCGCATTGGCCATCAGCGCCGCAAATTGCTGCACCAGCGCCTTGAGGCGCTCCATGTCCACGGCAAAGCCGGATTCACGCAAGGCACGTGCACCCCATTCCTGCTGCAGCCGCTGCAATCGCAAAGCCTGCAATTGTTTGGCGGCATGCAGGCGCAGTTCATCGTCAAACCAGAATTGGACCCAGGCCTGCAGGTATTCAGTGGGGCGGTACTCGCTTTGCGGAGTGAGCCAGGCGACTTCAACGTCAACTTCATTGGCGCTGAACAAGGGCGTTCCACCGCCGCCGCAAAAGCCCACCAGCACCCCAGCCTTGGCCAGCTCCCGCATGGCCGCCTGCGTGATGGAGGTGCCGGTGCCCAGCAGGATGCTGGTGGTGTTGGCAATGGGAATATTCCAATACAGGCTGCGCTTGCCGGCATCGGTCACATATTCCACCCGCCCGCCATTGACCAGGACACGGCAGTGCTCAAGGTAATAGATGTTGGCGCGCTTGGAATGGAGAATGGTCTTGAGATCCTGGCCCTTGATATCCTGCATTGCAGCCTCCCGCAGGCAGTTGTATCAAATTGCCAATCCCCTTCAATGGCCTGTCCCAGGAACAAAAAAGGCGCCTTGCTTCCACAAGGCGCCTTTCTTTACATCCCAGTGAATGATCACTGCATCTGCTTCAGATTCCCGATGCGCACCAGCATTTCCGTGAACATCTGCATGTCGGCGCGCAGGTCGGGCAGTTCCTTGTATTCGAGCGCGTTGTGCGCCGTGTACTTCTTGCCGGGCATGGCGGGGCCGAAGTTGATGGCGTTGGGCATGAGCTTGGCCGTGGTGCTGCCGGCCGTGGGCACGGGCTTGGCGTCCAGGCCCGTGGTGTCGCCGAAGATGTTGAGCAGGGTGGACAGCCAGGCGCCCTTGGGATCGCGCGCCATCCAGTTGCCCTGGGTGTACTGCAGGGTGAGGGGAACCTTGGCGGCCTCGCTCCAGCGGGTGATGCGCTGCTCGACTTCGGTGCGCAGCTGCTCGGGCGTCTTGCCGCGCGGCATGCGCACGTTGGTGGTGACTTCGAGCTTGCCGTCGGCCGCCTTGATGAGGTTGGGCGACAGGGTCAGCGGGCCCATGAAGTCGTCGGCATAGGCAACGCCCAGCTGCTTGCCGAAGTAGTCGAGGCCGAAGGCGCCGTTGATGTAGCGCAGGGCGTTGCTGTAGGCATTGGGCTGGACCAGGGCCACGCCATCGGTGGGCATGAGCACCTGCTGCAGGAACAGCGTCAGGCGCGGCACGGGGTTGACGCCTTCCTCGGGGCGGGAGCCGTGGGCCGAGGTGCCCGTGACCTTGACGGTGGCCGTCGCGCCGCTGTGCTGTATGTCGATGGTGAACGGCCCGCCCTGCCCGGCATAACTGGTGGTGAAGTCACCCTTGGCCGCCTGCAGGCGCGCGGCGATGGCGGCAATGGCGGCTTCGTCGCTGGCCGTGATGGTGGCGGTGGCGGTCTGGGCAATGGCGTTGGCCGAGGCGGCGCCGGCCATGGCGGTGATGGCCGGGCGGGCGGGGTCGGTCTTCACGTCGTCGAACACGGCCTTGAGCGCGCCCGAGCCTTTTTCCGCGACGACGGCCGGGTACTTGCTGTCCAGCACGATGTTGTAGGCAGGCAGCGTGGTCTTGCCCTGGTAGTACTTCATGGCGTCGCCGCCGGTTTCCTCGGTGGTCTCGATCATGAGGCGTATGCCGCGCGACAGGGGCAGGCCGCTGTCCTTGACGGCCTTCATGGCGAACAGCACGGTGGCGATGGAGCCCTTGTCGTCGATGGTGCCGCGCCCGTAGAGCTTGTCGCCCACGCGCGTGACCTTGAAGGGGTCGATGGCCTGGCCGTCCAGCACCCATTCGGCGGGGACGACGGGGACGACGTCTGCATGGGTAAGGATGCCGAATTCATCGGTGCCCGCGTTCGTGGCGTTCGCGGTGTTCGCGGTGTTCGCGGTGTTCGCAGGCAGGGTGACTTCGAAGATGCGGTTGTCCACGTTGCGGTACTGCAGGCCGAAGTCCTTGGCCATCTGCTGCACCAGTTCGCCGAAGGCGAGGATGGCCGGGCTTTCGTGCGGCGGCACCTTGGCATCGCGCACCGTGGGCAGGGCGACCATGCGCTCGATGCTGGCCAGCACGGCCCGCTCCTGCGTCAGCCGCGTGTACAGGCCCAGCAGGCGGGCGATGTGGTCGAGGTCCTCCCCCGCAAGCGCCTGGCCTGCCGCATGTCGCTGCACGGCCTGGGCGATGGCAGGCTGCGCGGCCGCGGCCTGCTTCAGGAAGCTGGCGAAGTCGGTGGGTGCCGGCTGGGCCTGGGCCAGCGCGTCCAGCGCGGGCTTCCTGAGGGTGTCGGCGCCGGCCGCGCCGCTCCACGCCAGGGCCATGCTCATGGCAAGGGCCAGGGTGGAGGCTTTGAACGGATGGTTCTTCATGGTCGTCGGTCTGTCGATGAATGCTGAGGCCGCAAGAATACGGGCTTTGCAGGCATGTTCCGACCAGGCCGCGCTCGCAGATCGCGCCAGAATCCGCCCCAGAACAGCAGGTCTGCGGCGCGCTATGCCGCGGAGGCCGGAGCTATCGACAGCGGAATGGTCACGGGCCCGTCGTTGAGCAGGTGCACCTGCATGTCGGCCCCGAAGCGGCCCGTGGCGACTTCCGGGTGCAGGGCGCGCGCCCGCTGCACGATGTAGTCGTACAGGCGCTCGCCCTCGGCCGGTGGCGCGGCGCGCGTGAAGCTGGGGCGGTTGCCGCCGCCGGTGTCGGCCGCCAGCGTGAACTGGCTGACGATGAGCAGGCCGCCGCAGGCGCCCTGCCCGTCCAGGTCCTGCACGCTGCGGTTCATCTTGCCCGCGTCGTCGGCAAAGATGCGCAGCTTGAGCATCTTGGCCAGCAGCTTGTCGGCCTCGGCTTCGGTGTCGCCGCGCTCTGCGCAGACCAGGGCCAGCAGGCCAGGGCCTATGCTGCCGGCGACCTGGCCATCGATTTCCACGCGGGCCTGTTGCACGCGCTGCAGGATGCTGATCATGGTTCGGGGTTCGGTTTCTTGTCGGTGGATGGGGAAGAAGTGTCCGCCTGGCCTGCCGCCTCGATGGCGGCTTCCATGGCTGTCTGCATGCCCAGCGGCAGCAGCTCGATGCGCGCGTACAGGCCGGGCACGGCCTGCAGCAGTTCGGCCTCTATCTCGGTGCGCAGCCGCGCGGCGCGGGCCACGCTCCAGTCGCCGGGCACGTGCATGTGCAGGTCGGCAAAGCTGCGCTCGCCGGCGCGCCGGCTGGAGATGTTGTCAAAGACCACGCCATGCGCGCGGTGCGCATGGCGGTCCAGAACGGCGTCGATGCGCAGGCGCTCGGGCGCGTCCAGGGCCTGGTCCATCAGGCCCTGGGAAGACTGCCAGACCAGTTGCGCGCCCTGCACGCAGATGTTGATCGCAACCCCGATGGCCACGGCCGCGTCCAGCCACAGCCAGCCTGTGAGCGCTGCGCCCATCAGGCCGATGACCACGCCGGCCGAGGTCCAGACATCGGTGAGCAGATGGCGGGCATCGCCCTCCAGCGCCATGGAGCGGTGCTGGCGCGCCGAGCGCAGCATGGCCACGGCCAGCAGGCCGTTGAGGGCAGAGCTGGCCACGGACAGCGCCAGGCCCCAGCCCAGCTGCTCCAGCGGCTGCGGGTTCCACAGCCGCGCCAGCGCCGCCCAGCCAATGGCCAGGCTGGCTCCGATGACCAGGATGCCCTCGAAGCCCGCAGAGAAGTACTCGGCCTTGTGGTGCCCATAGGGATGGTCGGTGTCCGCCGGCCGCTTGGCGATGGTGACCATGGTCAGCGCGAACACGGCGCCGGCCAGGTTGACGAAGGATTCGAGCGCATCCGACAGCAGGCCCACCGATCCCGTCAGCCACCAGGCCAGGGTCTTGAGCACGATGGTCAGCAGGGCCACGGCCACCGAGATGCGCAGCAGGCTGTGCGGCGCCATCCAGCCGGCCGCGGAAGCGGGGGCGGGAGCGTTGGCAGTAGAGGGAGTGGGTTCGGCCATGCTGCGCTGCGGTACGTGGGGGGGTGCTCCGGATTAGACCACCGCGTGCCCACCGCGTGCGCGAGCCGCATGACAGAATCCGCGCCATGAATGGATGGCAGCGAGCAGCGGGGTGGGTGCTGGCCTGGGCCCTGGCCGCAGGCTGCGGCGCGGCGTGGCTGGCGCACAAGCGCCTGCAGTCGCTGCGCGAGGTCTTCGACACCGATGCCCGCATCGCCCACCGGCTGCTGAGCCAGCGCATGGTGCAGCACGACGCCGTTCTGGGCACGCTGGCCCTGCTGCAGCCGCGCCAACCCGCATCCGGCCAGGCGCCATGGAGGCAGCTGCAGCGCCTGTATCCCCAGGTGCTGGATGTGGCGCGCCGCGCGGCCACCGCAGGCGAGCCCTGGCCCGAGACCTGGCCGCCCGGCATGGCCGAGGCCGAGCGCCGCTCCCAGGCCAGCGGCCAGGCCGAACTGGCCCTGGCCGACCTGGTCCGGGGCCGGCTGTACCTGGTGCAGGCCGGGCTGCCGGCCAGCTACGCGCTGCTGCTGGACCTGCGCGCCACGATTCCCGCCGACGAGTGGCCGCTGCCGCCCGCCACCAGCCCGGTGCGCGCATGGCTGGCCCTGGGCGGGCAGGAATTCGTGATCCAGCCGGGCCGAGCCGCCGCGCACGGCTGGAGCACATGGTCGTGGGAGGTGAGCAAGACCCTGGCCTCGCCCAGCCAGCCGCTGGTGCTGCACCTGCGCCAGCCGCTGGACGCCTCGGTACTGCCCTGGACGGCCATGCTGGGCTGGGCCCTGGGCTGCGCGCTGGCGGTGGGCGCGCTGCGCACCCTGCTGCGCCAGCGCGTGGCCCGCCGCCGCGCCGAGCAATTGCTGCAGCTGGGCCAGGTGGCGCGGCTCAATACGCTGGGCGAACTGGCGGCCGGCATGGCGCATGAGCTGAACCAGCCGCTGACGGCCGTGCTGTCCAACAGCCAGGCCGCGCGCCGCCTGCTGGCCGAGGACCCGCCCGAGATGGACGCCGCACGCCAGGCCATGGGGCAGGCTGCCGAGCAGGCCAAGCGCGCATCGGCCGTGGTGGGCAGGCTGCGCCGCCTGGTGGAGCGGCCGGGGCTGGCGCCCCAGGCCGAGCCGCTGGATCTGGGCCAGGCCGTTGCCGAGGCGCTGTATCTGCTGGAGCCCGAGCTGCGGCGCCGCCAGGTTCAGGTCATGGTGCAGGCCGCCGATCTGCCCGCCGCCCAGGCCGACCCCGTGGCGGTGCAGCAGATACTGCACAACCTGCTGGTCAATGCACTGCAGGCCATGGACGAGCAGCCGCCCGCAGCCCGCCATCTGCGGGTGGAGCTGGCACGCCGCGACAGCCGCCTGATGGTGGCCGTGCACGACAGCGGCCCCGGCGTGGCGCCCGAGATGCGCCAGCGCCTGTTCACCCCGTTTGCCACGGGCCGCGCCCAGGGCCTGGGACTGGGCCTGACGCTCAGCCAGAGCCTGGCCGAATCCATGGGCGGCACCCTGGAGCTGGCCGCATCCGCCGCCACCCCGCCGCAAGGCGGAGCGCGCTTCGAGCTGCTGCTGCCTGCGGCCCATGGCCCGGCACCTGCCGCACCCAACGCCCCTCAGGAACCACCGACCCCATGACTGCCGCGCCCGCCCAAGACCTGTCCCCGCTGATCCATCTGGTCGATGACGACGAGGCCGTGCGCGACAGCCTGGCCCTGCTGATCGGCACCGTGGGCCTGCGCGTGCAGTGCTGGGCCGATCCGCTGGCCTTTCTCGACGGGCTGGACCGCCAGGGCATAGGCGCCATCGTGCTGGACGTGCGCATGCCCGGCATCGGCGGGCTGGCCCTGCTGGGCCGGCTGATGGAGCAGGGTGTGGACCAGCCCGTGATCATGCTCACCGGCCATGGCACGGTGGACATGTGCCGGCGCGCCTTCAAGGCCGGCGCGGCCGAGTTCCTGGAAAAGCCCGTGGACGACGAGGTGCTGATCGATGCGCTGCAAAGCGCCGTGCGCCAGCATGTGCAGTCGCGCGAACGCCAGCAGGCCGACCGCGATGCCCAGCAGCGCTTTGCGCAGCTTTCCGCGCGCGAACGCGAGGTGCTGGCGCTGATCGTGCAGGGCCTGACCAACAAGGAGATAGGCCGCAGCCTGGAGCTGTCGCCCCGCACGGTGGAGACGCACCGCGCCAACCTGTTCGCCAAGCTGGATGCGCCCAGCCTGGCGCAGCTCATACGCCGCTACGCCAGCCTGGCCGATCCGGCGGCAGGCGCCTGAAGCTCCACCGCCGCGCCCAGCGCGCCTGGCTTCTCCGTATTTCTACGCAGCGGCGCACGTAACCGTCCGAATGGTGCGCGGCGACGGCATTTTCTACAGTGCATGCATGCCGTCCGGGCTTGTGTCCCGGGCCGTCCTGACCCCCAAGGAGAAGACCATGCAACGCCGCACCACCAAGCTCGCCACCCTCGCCGCCCTGACCCTGGGCCTGATCGCCACCGCCGCCCAGGCCGATGCCGTGCGCACGGAAAAGAACATGTCGCTGGAGCTGGCCAACCAGATCGCCGCACGCAGCGTGGCCGCCTGCGCCGCCGACGGCTATGCCGTCACCGCCACCGTGGTGGACCGCGCCGGCACCGTGCGCGCCGTGCAGCGCGCCGACAATGCTGGCCCCCACACGCTGGAGGCCAGCCGCCTGAAGGCCTACACGGCCGCATCGGCCAAGAACAGCACGCTGGCCATCATGGAGGGCGCGCAGAAGAACCCCGGCGCCGCCAACCTGGTGAATATTCCCGGCTACCTGCTGCTGGGCGGTGGCCTGCCGGTGAAGGTGGGCAACGAGGTGATCGGCGCCGTGGGCATCGGCGGCGCGCCTGGCGGCCACCTGGACGACAAATGCGCCCAGGCCGCGCTGGGCCAGGTGCAGGAACTGCTCAAGTAAGGCGCACGCAAGGGCTACCACACTGCGCCGCACCGCGCCCGGCCGCGCCTGCCCTTGATGCGGCGCTGCAAAAAAAAGACAGGCCGCCACGGCGGCCCCTGATGCCCGACAGCCGCACGCGCCCCCACGCGTCAGCGGCCGCTCACCCTCGCACAAGAGCGCTATCAAAATCTCTGCGATTCCGCTATAAATCACCAGCGAGGGGGACGCATGCCAGAGAACATCGATGCGCAAGACACGGGGCCCGATGATGCGCTGTTGCGGCTGATAGCAGACACGGCTCCGGCCATGCTGGCCTATTTCGATGCGCGCACGCTGCGCTGCCGCTTCGCCAACATCAACTACGCACGCAATTTCGGCTTGACGCCCGCCGAGGCCGTGGGCAAGACCGTGCGCGAGATCGTGGGCGAGGCCGTGTGGCAGCTCATCGCGCCGCAGGTGGAGCGCGGCCTGCGCGGCGAGCATGTGCGCTACGAGCGCGAGGTGCCCCAGCCGGATGGACCGCCTCGCCATATCGAGTCGCTGCTGATGCCGCACTTCGAGCAGGGCCGGCTGCAGGGCGCCGTGGTGCAGATCACCGACGTGAGCCACCACCACCATGTGGCGCAGAAGGTGCGTGACAGCGAAGAGCGCATGCGCAAGTTCACCGAGGTCACGACCGAGGCCATCGTCATGCACCGCGACGGCCTCATCATCGACGGCAACGAGGCCCTGTCCCGCCTGGCCGGCTACACGCTGGACGAGCTGATCGGCCGCCCCATCCTCGACTACATCTGCCCGGAATTCCGCCTCTACGCGCTGCAGTACATGCGCAGCGGCCGCGAGGACCGTTTCGATGGCGCCCTCCAGCACAAGGACGGCCACCGCATTCCCGTGGAGATCGAGGCCAAGACCATGCCGGCCGGGGGCAGGCCCTACCGCATCGTGCTGGTGCGCGACATCACGCTGCGCCAGCTGGCCCAGGAGCGCATGGACTTCCTGGCCCAGCACGACCAGCTGACCCAGCTGCCCAACCGGGTGCGCCTGATCCAGATGCTGCGCCAGGCGCTGTCGCTGGCCTCGGTCAAGCAGCGCACGCTGGCCGTGCTCCTCATCGACCTGGACCATTTCAAGACCATCAACGACTCGCTGGGCCACCAGGCCGGCGACCTGCTGCTGTGCGAGGTCGCCCAGCGCCTGCGCGGCAGCGTGCGCGCCCATGATCTGGTGGCGCGCGTGGGCGGCGACGAATTCGTGGTCGTGCTCACCGATGATCCCGATCCGCAGGAGACCGAGACCCAGGCCAGGCACCTGCAACGCATCATCGAGGCACCCTGCACCATCGACGGCACGCCGCTGGTGGTCTCGCCATGCATGGGCATCGCCATGTACCCGGGCGACGGAAAAAGCGCCGAGGAACTGCTCAACCGCGCCGAAAGCGCCACGCACACGGCCAAGGACAGCGGCCGGCGCAACCTGCAGTTCTACGCACCCGCCCACGGCGGCCAGGCCACCCAGATGCTGATGCAGGAGCAGCAACTGCGCGGCGCGCTGGAGCGCGGAGAGTTCGAGCTGCACTACCAGCCCCAGACCTTCACGGCCGATGGCCGGCTGGCGGGCTTCGAGGCCCTGGTGCGCTGGCGCCACCCGCAGCGCGGCCTGGTGCTGCCCGGCGAGTTCATCGGCTTTGCCGAGGCGCGCGGCCTGATCTCGGCCATAGACCACTGGGTGCTGCGCGAGGCCTGCCGCCAGGCTCGCCAGTGGCAGGACGAGGGGCTGCGGCCCGTACCCCTGTCCGTGAATGTCTCCGCGCTGGAATTTCGCCAGCGCAACATGGCGCGCGAGGTGGCCCTGGTGCTGGAGGAAACCGGCCTGGAAGCGCGCTGGCTGCACATCGAGCTGACAGAGTCCACGCTGATGCACACCAGCGGCCAGGTGCAGGACACCTTGCAGGCGCTGCAGGCCCTGGGCGTGGGCCTGGCCATCGACGACTTCGGCACCGGCTATTCCTCGCTGGCCTATCTGCGCCGCCACCCCATCAACCAGCTCAAGATAGACCGGTCCTTCATCGCCGACGTGCCCGATAGCGAGGACGACACGGCCATCGTCACCGCCATCGTGCAGATGGGCCACAGCCTGCATCTGGACATCGTCGCTGAAGGCGTGGAAACACCTGCCCAATTGGAGCTTTTGCGCGACCTGGGCTGCGGCATGATGCAGGGGTACCTTGTGGCGCCGCCCATGCCGGCCGACAGAGCGCGCGCCTGGCAGTTGCACAACAGTCATCCAGTCCAACGACAATAGCCCATGGTTTCGCTTCACAACCCCTCGCAGGCCTCAAGGGCCGCAGCCACCTTGCACACCGACCCCCAGCGGGCCCTGGAGCATGTACAGCAGATCTACCGCGAGCAGATAGAGCACCTGCGCACGAACATGCAGCGCTTCGTCTCCGGTGAAACCCCGGCCGCCCCCGTCCACGCCTACTACCCCTTCGTGCGCATGCATACGGCCACCGTGTCACGCGCGGACACGCAGCTGGCCTACGGCTTTGTCGAGGGGCCGGGCACGCACGAGGCCACGCTCACGCGGCCCGACCTGTTCTCGCGCTACTACGCCGAGCAGTTCCGCCTGCTGATCAAGAGCCACGGCGTGCCGCTGGAAGTGGGCCTGAGCGACAAGCCCATCCCCATCCACTTCTCGTTTGCCGAGAACGACCACATCGAAGGCACGCTGTCGCGCGAGCGCCGGCAGCTGATGCGCGATGTGTTCGACCTGCCCGACCTCGAGGCCATGGACGACGGCATCGCCAACGGCACCTGGCGCCCCCAGCCGGGCGAGGCCCTGCCGCTGTCGCTGTTCACGGCCCCGCGCGTGGACTATTCGCTGCACCGGCTGCGCCACTACACGGGCACCCAGCCGGAGTGGTTCCAGAACTTCGTGCTGTTCACCAACTACCAGTTCTACATCGACGAGTTCATCCGCCTGGGCCACGCCGAGATGGCCCGGGAAGACAGCGAGTACGTGGCCTTCATCGAGCCCGGCAACGTGGTCACGCGCCGCACCGGCCTGCCGGCCCAGCCCAATGACGAGCTGGGCACGCCGCCGCCGCGCCTGCCGCAGATGCCGGCATACCACCTGGTGCGCGCCGACCACAGCGGCATCACCATGGTCAACATCGGCGTGGGGCCGGCCAATGCCAAGACCATCACCGACCACATTGCCGTGCTGCGCCCGCACGCCTGGATGATGCTGGGCCACTGCGCGGGCCTGCGCAACAGCCAGCAGCTGGGCGACTACGTGCTGGCCCACGCCTATGTGCGCGAGGACCATGTGCTGGACGAGGAGCTGCCGCTGTGGGTGCCCATTCCCGCGCTGGCCGAGATCCAGCTGGCCCTGCAGCAGGCCGTGGCCGACGTCACGCAGATGGACGGGCCCGACCTCAAGCGCATCATGCGCACCGGCACCGTGGCCAGCACCGACAACCGCAACTGGGAGCTGCTGCCCAACAACCTGCCCCAGCTGCGCTTCAGCCAGAGCCGCGCCGTGGCGCTGGACATGGAAAGCGCCACCATCGCGGCCAACGGCTTCCGCTTCCGCGTGCCCTATGGAACGCTGCTGTGCGTGTCCGACAAGCCGCTGCACGGCGAGATCAAGCTGCCCGGCATGGCCAACCACTTCTACCGCGAGCGCGTGGACCAGCATCTGCGCATCGGCATGCGCGCCATCGACATCCTGCGCGAGGGCGGCACCCAGCGCCTGCACAGCCGCAAGCTGCGCAGCTTCGCGGAGGTGGCGTTCCAGTAGCGCCCCGCCACCGGCCACCTGCTGCCAAGGGCCCCGCTTCGCACCGCCATCCAGGGACGCACATGCCATCCACGCTGCCCACCCTGGATTTTTTCTCCATGACCTCGGTCGTGGCCCTCAACATGATGGCCATGTCGGCCGCCCTGCCGCTGGCCATGGGGCGGCGCGTCAGCGGTGCCGCGCGCCATGCCCAGCATTTCTTCCTGATCCAGGCCGGTGCCTGGATCTTCATCCTCATCGCCAGCCGCCTGCCGCAAGGCCTGCTCTCGCGCGAACTGCTGTCGCTGGGCGCAGCAGCCTGCGCGGCATCGGCACAGTGGCAGATGGCGCGCGCCTTGCGCGAATGGCTGGGGCCCCGGCCGCCCTGGCTGGAACGCGGCCTGATCGCGCTGTGCTTTCTGGGGCCGCTGGGCTTCACCCTGCTGCTGCCCCACTTGTCCTTGCGCACCGGCTGGTTCAGCGCCGCCCACGGACTGAGCCTGCTGGCGCTGGCCGGCCTGTGCCTGGAGCCACGCCGCCCCGTGGCACGCAGCTGGCGCTATCTGATGTGCGGCGTGGCCGTCTTCATGGGGCTGGTACTTCTGGTGCGCAGCTACCTGGCCCTGGCCACGCCCTTCCTGCCCAGCTTCACGGCCGACAGCGGCGCCAACCAGATATTCGCCCTGCTGGTCACGCTGAGCAGCACGCTGCTGATGGTGGCCGTGCTGGTGGCCTGGCGCGACGAGACCAACCAGCAGCTGCGCGACATGGCCTTGCAGGACATGCTCACCGGCCTGCCCAACCGCCGCGCCCTGCTGGAGCGCGCCCCCGCCATGCTGGCGCATGCCCAGCGCCACCGGCAGGCCCTGGCCCTGGTGATGCTGGACCTGGACCACTTCAAGCATGTCAACGACGAATACGGCCATGCCACGGGCGACCGTACGCTGTGCCTCTTCGCCCGCCTGCTGCAGCAGCAATTGCGCAGTGACGAAATCGCTGCGCGCTGGGGCGGCGAGGAGTTCTGCCTGCTGCTCTACACCACGGACGACGGTGTGGATACCATGTGCACCCGGCTGCAGTCCGCGCTGCTGCAGGCCTCGACGCAGACGCTGGGCTTCGAAGTCCGCTTCAGTGCCGGCTGCGCCCACGCGCCCCAGGTCTGGGACGGCCTGCGCCTGGAAATGCTGCTGCCTGCCGCCGATGCCGCGCTCTACGCTGCCAAGCGCCGCGGGCGTGACTGCTGGACGCAGGTGCGGCTGAGCCCACCGCAGCAGCAGGCCTGCGCCGATGCGCCAGCTGTATCGGAGACGCCGGAGACGCCGGATGCGCCGGCCAGGCCCGCACTGGCCGCCAAGCCTGCGCGCTAGCCCCGGACCCCAGGAAAACGCTCCATGCCCGCGCTCTTCGACGCCCTGAACCTGCGCAAGCGCTACGGCGACACCACGGTGGTCGATGACCTGTCCTTTTCCATCGCTCCCGGCGAATGCCTGGGCGTGATCGGCCCCAA
This sequence comes from Delftia sp. WSY_22, assembly GCF_043104185.1. NCBI lineage: Bacteria > Pseudomonadati > Pseudomonadota > Betaproteobacteria > Burkholderiales > Comamonadaceae > Delftia > Delftia sp. WSY_22. Next base: position 457,420 of record NZ_JBICKN010000007.1, on the reverse strand, counting down.
TGGCGCGGGCAAGACCACCACGCTGCGCATCTGCCTGGGCCTGACGGCACCCGATGCGGGCCATGTTCTCTACCACCCCGAAGACGGCTCGCCGCCGCTGCACATGCCTGCCGATGCACTGGCCATCAAGGCGCGGCTGGGCGTGGTCTCGCAGAACGACACGCTGGACCCCGACTTCAGCTGCGCGGAAAACCTGGGCGTCTACGCGCGCTACTTCGGACTGGGTACGGCGCAGATGCGTGACCGCATACCGCAGCTGCTGGACTTCGCGGCGCTGTCGCACAAGGCCGCGGCCAGGCCGGGCGAGTTGTCCGGCGGCATGAAACGGCGCCTGTCCCTGGCGCGCGCCCTGGTCAACGACCCGCGCCTGCTGCTGCTGGACGAACCCACCACGGGCCTGGACCCGCAGGCACGCCACCTGATCTGGGAGCGTCTGCAGTGGCTGCTGCAGCAGGGCAAGGCCATCTTGCTGACCACGCATTTCATGGACGAGGCCGAGCGCCTGTGCTCCCGGCTGCTGGTGCTGGACCACGGCCGCAAGATCGCCGAAGGCCGCCCGCGCGAACTCATCGCCGAGCACCTGGAGCCCGAAGTGGTCGAGGCCTACGGCAACGGCGCCCTGGGCCTGGCGCATGACACGGCACTGCGCCCCCTGGCCGGGCGCACCGAGGTCAGTGGCGACACCGTCTTCTTCTATACGCACGACGCGCGCCCGCTGCTGCAGGCGCTGGCCGCGCACAGCCACCTGCGCACCCTGCACCGCCCGGCCAACCTGGAGGACCTGTTCCTCAAGCTCACCGGCCGACAGATCAGAACCGACGGCTGAACCACCATGACCGAACCCGCATCGGACACCCCCAGCATCTGGCGCCCCCCCGACCTGTCGCTGCGCTGGTGGCCGGTGTTCCTGCGCAACCTGCTGGTGTGGCGCAAGCTGGCCCTGCCCAGCCTGATCGGCAACATCGCCGAGCCGCTGATGTGGCTGGTGGCCTTCGGCTACGGCATGGGCGCCTTGGTGGGCGAGGTCACCGTGGGCGCCACGGGCCGGCAGGTGCCCTACATCCTGTTCCTGGCCAGCGGCTCCATCTGCATGAGCGCCATGAATGCCGCCAGCTTCGAGGCGCTGTACTCGGCCTTCTCGCGCATGCATGTGCAAAAGACCTGGGACGGCATCATGAACGCGCCCATCAGCCTGGACAGCGTGCTGCTGGCCGAGATGCTCTGGGCCGCCTTCAAGGCGCTGTTCACGGTCACCGCCATCCTGGGCGTGATGCTGGCGCTGGGCATCAGCCATTCGCCCAGGCTGCTGGTGGCCTGGCCCGTGCTGCTGTGCGTGGGCATCATGTTCTCCAGCATCGCGCTGATCTTCAACGCCCTGGCCAAGGGCTATGACTTCTTCACCTACTACTTCACCCTGGTGCTCACGCCCATGATGTTCCTGTCCGGCGTGTTCTTCCCGCGCGAGCAGCTGCCCGAGGCCGTGCGCCTGGCCTCGGACTGGCTGCCGCTGACCAATGCCGTGGAGCTGGTGCGCCCGCTGTTCATGGACGAGTGGCCGGCCCACCCGCTGCGCCACGGCCTGGTGCTGGCCGCCACCACGGTGGCGGCCTACTGGTTTGCGCTGGCGATGACGCGCAGGCGCTTCAGGGCCTGAGATCCGGCCGTTCTTCAGCGCGCTGCGGCGCGGATCATGTCCACCGCCTTCTCCGCGATCATCACCGTGGGCGCATTGGTGTTGCCGCTGACGATGCGCGGCATGACCGAGGCATCGACCACGCGCAGGCCCTTGAGGCCGTAGACACGCAGCTGCGCATCGACCACGTCCATGGGCCCCGGCCCCATGCGGCAGCTGCCCACGGGGTGGTAGATGGTGTCGGCATGGCTGCGGATGAAGGCCTCGATGCCCGCATCGTCCTGCGCGCCGGCCGAGGCCGGCATCTCGCGCCCGCCCAGGGCCGCCAGCGCCGGCTGGGCCAGGATCTCGCGGGCGCAGCGCACGCCGTTCACCATGCGCCGCAGGTCCTGCGCATCGGAGAAAAAGGCCGGATCCACCAGCGGCAGGGCCAGCGGGTCGGCACTGGCCAGGCGCAGGCTGCCCCGGCTGGCCGGCTGCAGCACGCAGACATGCAGGGAATAGCCGTGGCCCCAGACCGTCTTGCGCCCATGGTCCACCAGCTTGGCGACGACGAAGTGCAGTTGCAGGTCGGGCGCGGCCTCGCCGGGGCTGCTGCGGATGAAGCCGCCCGCCTCGGCAAAGTTGGTGGTCAGCATGCCGCGCCGCTGGCTGCGCCATTGGCCCACGGCGGCCAGCAATCTGCGCGCACCGCCCAGTGACAGGCCGAAGCTGTCGGTCAGCTGCGCGCCATCGACCACCAGCACCACATCCGGGTGGTCATGCAGATGGGCGCCCACGCCGGGCAGATGGTGGACCACATCGATGCCCAGCGAACGCAGGTGCTCGCCCGGCCCCACGCCAGACAGCATCAGCAGCTGCGGCGACAGCAGCGCGCCGCCGCTGAGCAGCACCTCGCGCCGGCAGTGCAGTTGCTGCACCGTACCGCCCTGCAGGTACTCCACGCCCACGGCGCGCCGGCCCTCGAACAGAATGCGCAGCACCTGGGCACCCGTTTCCACGCGCAGATTGGGCCTGGCACGGTGCGGCGCCAGATAGGCCTTGGCGACGTGGTGGCGCTCGCCGTTGCGCTGGGTGACCTGGTACAGGCCCACGCCCTCCTGCGCCTGGCCGTTGAAATCCGCGTTGTGCGCATGGCCGGCCTGCACGCCCGCCTGCACGAAGGCCCGGGACAACGGGTTGGGATCGCGCAGCTCGGCCACGTTCAGGGGCCCGCCCGTGCCATGCCAGGCGTCGGCGCCGCGCTCGTTGTGCTCGGCGCGCAGGAAGTAGGGCAAGACTTCGCTCCAGCTCCAGCCCGGGTTGCCCTGGGCGGCCCAGTGGTCGTAGTCGGCCGGCTGGCCGCGCACATAGACCATGGCGTTGACCGCGCTGGAGCCGCCCAGCACCTTGCCGCGCGGCTGGTGGCCACGCCGCCCGCCCAGGCCCGGCTGGGGCACGGTGGACAGGCCCCAGCTGTGGCGCCCGCCCTTGGCCATGGCGGCCATGCCTGCCGGACAGTGGATGAGCACGCTGGAGTCGGCCGGCCCGGCCTCCAGCAGCGCCACCTGCGTCTGCGCATCCTCGCTGAGCCGCCCGGCCAGCACCGAGCCCGCCGAGCCGCCTCCGATCACGATGTAGTCCAGCATGCCTCCCCCTCCCCTGCGGTGTAGCCATCCACTGTTGCAGTCGCCTGCGCGGCGCCGCAAGCCGGGGCAAACCCGGTGGATGCTCCGAATCCCGCTACGATCGCTGGATCGCATTCACGTTCGCATTCACTTTGTTCGTTTGAGGAGACTGACAGTCATGGCAATTCAAACCGTAGGCATCATCGGCGCAGGCACCATGGGCAACGGCATCGCGCAGGCCTGCGCGGTATCGGGCATCGACGTGGTCATGGTGGACATCTCCGATGCCGCCGTCCAGAAGGGCGTGGCCACCGTCTCGGGCAGCCTGGACCGCCTGATCAAGAAGGAAAAGCTGACCGAGGCCGACAAGGCCGCCGCCCTGGCCCGTATCAAGACATCGACCGACTACGCGGCGCTCAAGGGCGCGCAGCTGGTCATCGAGGCCGCCACCGAGAACTACGAGCTCAAGGTCAAGATCCTCAAGCAGCTGGACGCCCTGCTGGATGCCGACGTCATCGTCGCCACCAACACCTCGTCCATCTCCATCACCCAGCTGGCCGCCGTGACGGGCCGTGCCGACAAGTTCATCGGCATGCACTTCTTCAACCCCGTGCCCATGATGGCGCTGGTGGAGATCATCGTCGGCCTGCAGACCAGCGACGAGACGCACGCCACGGTCAAGGAACTGTCCGAGCGCCTGGGCAAGAGCCCCATCACCGTGAAGAACGCGCCCGGCTTCGTGGTCAACCGCATCCTGGTGCCCATGATCAACGAGGCCTTCTTCGTGCTCGCCGAAGGCCTGGCATCGGCCGAGGACATCGACGCCGGCATGAAGCTGGGCTGCAACCAGCCCATCGGCCCGCTGGCCCTGGCCGACATGATCGGCCTGGACGTGTGCCTGGCCGTGATGGAGGTCTACCTCAAGGAATTCGGCGACAGCAAGTACCGTCCCTGCCCCCTGCTCAAGGAAATGGTGGCCGCCGGCCGCCTGGGCCGCAAGACGGGCCGCGGCGTGTACAGCTACTGATACACCGCCCCCAAGGCCAAGCGAAGGCGAAGGCAGCTCAGGCTGGCCTTCGCCTTTTGTTTTGGTGGCCGCGCGCTACTTGGTTTTGCGCACCAGCGCCAGCATGTCCTCGATGACGATGTGACGTATCGACCTGAGCATTCTCAGGTGGGCACTTCTTGTGGAATGGTCCATTGCAGAGTCGGCAGGCTGGTGGAGCTGGCCAGCCTCGAATTCTGCGATCAACGTATCGGCCTGCGGAGCCAGCATGCCAAGCATCCTGTCGAGCACACGTCCGCTTGTGCTCTGGGTCAGGCCCAAGGCCGTACCTGCGGCCAGCAGCTTTCCGTAGGTCACGTCGGCAAAGAAGGCCGCACCCCCAAGCGGAACCGTCAGCCGCTCCTGTGGCCATACCGCATGTTCATCGGCGTAAGCCCGCGTGTGATAGACGGCGGTGCTCAGGAGATCGTAGAACGGCGCCAGCCTGACGCCGCCCCGGTCCACCAGGAACGACAGATTCTTCAGATGACTGTCGCTGTTGCCCACCAGGGTGTTGAACAGCAGCCACTGATAGATGCCCATCCGGGCTTGCGCCTTTTCGCGGCAGCGGTCCATCAACGACGCCAGTGTCTGGATGCTGGCTCCTTGATATTTGAAAGTCCGGGCCAGGTCGAGCAGTTGGCAGGCATCCACCACATGCAGTCGCAGCCACTCTTGGGACGCTTCATCAAACACGCGGTCAAAGCGGTTGATGACATAGGCCGGCTCGGGCGTGTACAGCAGGTGTACCGGCGGCACATCAAGCCCCAGGCGCCCGGCAAGCTTCATGGTGAAGGCCTCGTTGACGGTCGAGTGCGGATAGCCTTCGGCCGTGGAGTCCGGCTTGAGGATATGGCTGGAAGCCGTCCCTTGGAAGGGTTCCTGCAGGCGAGCGGTTTTCTCGTCGTACAGCACCACCATTTTGTGCTGCGCTCCAGCCAGGGACATGCGCTTGGGTGATCCGGCATGCAAGGATGTGCGCGGCAAGTTCCTGAGTCTCAGCGACAGTTCGCCGAACTCCAGCCTCCTTGCGCCGCGCTCGGCTGCACCCGCCCCAGGCGGCAGCAGGACCAGGGATCCGGCCGATTCCGCGCCAAGGGCCTGCAAAAGGCCGAAGGCATCGTGCTCATTCACCTCCAGCTCTTTGCTGATCGCACTGCGCAGTGCTTCCTCGGGCAGCAGGTTGTCGAAGAACCATTGGACGCTGCGGTGCGTAGATCCGTCGATGTGCCTGCGCTTTGCCAAGGAAATGCCGGGCGCCAATGGGAAAGCGCGAGGGTCGCCCATCCACTCCTCCTCATAGGCAAAGCCCCAGACATCCCTGTTTTCGACCAGCTTTCCGGCAAGCCGGCCGTTGATGAATACGTCCAGGATGCGTGCGGTCACGGCCTGTTCTTTTCGAAGGCGGTGCGGAAGAACGCATCGTCCGAGTCGCGGGCACCGGGCTCCTCCCTGACTTCAGCGGCTGGCCCTCCGTCCGGTGCGCCCTGGCGCGTTCGGTACTCGTGGGAACCATGGGACTCAGGTGGCAGCCTGGCCTGGCGGCGCTGCAGATAGGCCTGCTCGGTTCCCTCGGGAAGGTCGATGAGCACCTCGATTCCCAGTTCGGACAGCAGTTGCAGCACGCGCCCAAACTGGACCGTGGGCTTGCCGCGCTCCACGTCCCGCACAAAGACATGGCTCACGCCTGCGGCGCCTGCTGCATCGTCCTGGCGCAAGCGCCGCGCCTTGCGAACGGCCCATACCGCGTCACCGAGTGCATCCACAGAGTCGATGGAGATCTTCATGGCTTCAATGAAATCGAAAGCATGGTTTCGATCTTATCGATCGGCAATGGCGCTGGCAATGAATCGAAACGAACTTATCGATTTTCATCGATCAGCTTCCCAAACCTCAGAAAACGAAAGCATTGCTTAGATATTCATTTCGTTTTCAACCGTCCTCTGCGCGACTGCACCCATCCCTGGCCTGCTCTAAGGTCCATGCGCAGGAGACACGCATGGACATCAACACCCCCACCCCGCCGCCCGAAGGCTGCATCAGCTGCGAAGTGCGCGGCCATGTGCTGCTGATCGGCATCAACCGTCCCGCCAAGCGCAACGGCTGGACGCCCCCCATGTTCCAGCAGCTGGCCGAGGCCTATACCCGGCTGGACGACGACCCGCAATTGCGCGTGGGCGTGCTGCATGCGTTCGGCAGCCATTTCACGGCGGGGCTGGACCTGCCGGTGATGGCGGAGTACCTGCGCTCGGGCAGGAAGGCCATCCCGCAAGGCCTGGTGGAGCCGCACGACTACGGCCTGGTCGGCTACCGGCGCCGCGCCAAGCCCATGGTGGTGGCGGTCAAGGGCATTTGCTTCACGGTGGGCATCGAGCTGATGCTGGGCGCCGACATCGTGGTGGCGGCCGACGACTGCCGCTTTTCCCAGCTGGAGGTGCAGCGCTGCATCATGCCCACGGGCGGCGCCACGCTGCGCATGGCCGAACGTGCGGGCGTGGGCAATGCCATGCTGCACCTGCTGACGGCCGACGAATTCGACAGCGCCGAGGCCTATCGCCTGAACTTCGTGCAGAAGGTGGTGCCGGCCGGCGAGGAGCTGGCCGAGGCGCTGCGCATTGCCGAGCGCATTGCCGCCCAGGCCCCGCAGGCCGTGGTGGCCACGCGGCTCAATGTGCTCAAGGCCATCGAGCTGGGCCAGGCCGCTGCCGTGGCCGACTTCATTCCCGTGCAGCAGCGCCTGGCCAGCAGCGAGGATGCGGCCGAGGGCGTGCGCTCCTTCATCGAAAAACGCCCCGCTCGCTTCACGGGCCGATAGGCCCCCTCGGTCCCTCGACCCCTCGACCCCTGCGGATCTTCACCTTCCGATCCGAAGGGGTTTTTCAAATTAAGTTGTGCACAATTTAATTGACAGCAATAATTCAACCCATGCCCAGCAGCCACCCCCTTCCTCTCGACAGCTCCGAGCTTCTGCGCCTGGACAACCAGGTCTGCTTCGCGCTGTACTCGGCATCGCTGGCCATGACCAAGCTGTACAAGCCCCTGCTCGATGGCATCGGCCTGACCTATCCGCAGTACCTGGTGATGCTGGTGCTGTGGGAGCGCGACGGCCTGACCGTGTCCGAGATCGGCGAACAGCTGTATCTGGATTCGGGCACGCTGACCCCGTTGCTCAAGCGCCTGGAAGGCGCGGGCCTGCTGGAGCGGGTGCGCGATGCGCATGACGAGAGGCGCGTGCGCATCACGCTCACGCCGCAAGGCCGGGCACTGCGCGATGCGGCTGAAAAGATTCCCGCCTGCGTGCTGCAGAGCACGCAGTGCACGCTGCCCGAGTTGCAGGCGCTGACGCAGCAACTGGGCGCACTGCGCCAGCGGCTGGTGCCGCGCCGCAGCGATTGACGACCACCCGCAGACGATTTCCTCCACCCGTCCGCACGCCGGACAACTTTGCAAAAGGAAGACACCATGGCCCAGCTCGAAAAAGTCCTGTACACCGCACGTGCCCACACCACCGGCGGCCGCGACGGCGCCTCGCGCACCGATGACGGACGCCTGGATGTGACCCTGTCCTCGCCGGGCACCAGCGGCACGGGCACCAACCCCGAGCAACTGTTCGCCGCCGGCTACTCGGCCTGCTTCATCGGCGCCATCAAGGCCGTGGCCGGCAAGCAGAAGATCAGCCTGCCCCAGGACCTGGCCATCGACGCCGAAGTGGACCTGGGCACCATCCCCAACGCCTACGGCATCGCCGCGCGCCTGAAGGTCAGCCTGCCCGGCATGGACAGGGCCGCCGCCCAGGCCCTGGTGGACGCGGCCCACCAGGTCTGCCCCTACTCCAACGCCACGCGCGGCAACATCGACGTGCAGATCACCCTGGCCTGATCAGGCCCAGTCCGGCCTCTGCAGCCAGTGCAGCCTGCGGCGCAGGAGGTCGTAGCGGGCGTGACAGGTCAACGGCCCGTGCAGCACATCGGCTGCATAGCTGACCAGCGCGATCTCGCCCACGGCGGCCTGCCAGTGCTCCTGCATTGGCAGGCCGCTCATCCATTGCAGCACCTGGTCACGGGGCCAGGCAGCGCTCCAGGCGCCCAGCGTCACATGGGGCACGTAGGGGCGCATCGCCTCGGTCAGCGCCAGCCCTGGCCCTGTCTGCGCGAGCACGCCATGCAGTCCGTGCAGCGTGCAGCCGTCCGGCCTGACGTCGCGCACCTGAAGGTAGGGCGCCATCTCGAAACTTCCCCAGCCACCGAACTCCAGCTGCAGCGGCGCGGCCGGCAGGTGCTGCAGCGCGAGCAGGTCGCGCGACAGTTGCGCCGCGCCGTAGGCCTGCGGCAGTTGCGCACCGCCATCCAGAAAGCCCGCGGTGGCAAGGGTCACGTGCAGTTGCCGCTGGCAGTGCGGGACCAGCGCCGCGCCCAGCCAGCGGCGTGCCTGCGCACAGGCGGCTTGCACGGCGTCGCGCACAGGCGGGGCCAGCGCCTGCATCGTCACCACCCAGACCGCATAGCGGCCACGGCCGAGGTGCCAGGCGCTCCAGTCGTCGGATGGCCCGGCCGCACTGGCGATGGCATGGGATTGCAGGAAGTGGGGCAGCAGCGGCACGGCGGGCGGATCGGCGTTGTCGGGCGGACGCAAAGCTTAAGCCAGCCCGGCGACAATCGCCCCATGTCTGCCACACCATACGATCCTGATCTGAGTGCCGTCCCCGATGCCGGTTCGCACGCCTATGCCCGGCTCACGCCCGACGCCGTGCTCGACGCACTGGCCTCGGTCGGCCTGTGGGGCGATGGCCGGCTCACGGCCCTGGCCTCCTACGAAAACCGCGTCTACCAGGCCGTGCTGGAGGACGGCGAACGCGTGGTGCTGAAGTTCTACCGCCCGGGCCGCTGGAGCCGCGATCAGATCCTGGAGGAGCACGCCTTCAGCGCCGAGCTGACGGCCGCCGAAGTGCCTGCCGTGCCCCCGCTGGTGCTGGCAGGTGCCACGCTGCACAGCTACGCGGGCTTTGATTTCTCGGTCAGCCCCTGGCGCGGTGGCCGCCCGCCCGAGCTGGACGATTTCGAGGTGCTGGAGTGGACCGGGCGCTTCCTGGCCCGCATCCACACCGTGGGCGAAGCCCGCCCGTTTGTGCACCGGCCCGCGCTGGATCTGGCCACCTTCGGCCACGACTCCATGCAATGGCTGCTGGACCGGAAAATGATTCCGCTGGAGGTGGAATCCACCTGGAAAGCCGCCTGCCAGCGCGCCCTTGAGCTGATGGCACCCGCTGCCGACGGCCTGAGCGCAGCCGGCCACTTCGGCCTGCACAGCGCGCGCACGCTGCGCCTGCACGGCGACTGCCATCCCGGCAACGTGCTGTGGACGCCGCTGGACGACGAAGGCCATGGCGGCCCGCACTTCGTGGACCTGGACGATGCGCGCACGGGCCCGGCCGTGCAGGACCTGTGGATGCTGCTGTCGGGCGACCGCAGCCAGCGCACGCGCCAGCTGGGGGCCCTGCTGGATGGCTATGAACAGTTCCGCCCCTTCGACCGCCGCGAGCTGGCCCTGATCGAGCCGCTGCGCACGCTGCGCCTCATCCACTACAGCGCCTGGCTGGCGCGGCGCCAGGACGACCCGATCTTTGCCATCAACTTCCCCTGGTTCGGCACGCCCGACTACTGGCGCGGGCAGGTGGACATGCTCAACGAGCAGATCGAGGCGATGCAGGAAGAGCCTCTATACGCCTGAGGCCACCGGGCCGCCTGCCTGCCGAAGACAGAGATCTTTACAAATTGTCCAGACCTCCTGCGCCCTATCCAGGGCTGCGGGTTCCGGGGTATTCTCGGCCCGAAATCCCACCGGCCATGCCCTACTCCGCCTTCCCCCCTACGCTGCCCAACCCGCTACAGCCCTTGCCTGCCGGGCAGAAGGTGCTTGTGGTGGACGACGTCCCGGACAACGCCGCCATCATCTGCCAGGTGATCAAGGATCTGTGCAGCGTGCTCATGGCCCACACGGGCGAGGACGCGCTGACCCTGGCTCGCCAGTACCTGCCCGACCTCATCCTGCTGGACATCCGCATGCCCGAGATGGACGGCTTCGAGGTCTGCCGGCGCCTGAAGGCGGACCTGGAAACCGCCCACATCCCCGTCATCTTTCTCACGGCGCTGACCGAGCCCCATTGCGAGGAACTGGGACTGAACCTGGGCGCGGTGGATTTCGTGACCAAGCCCTTTCGCCCGCCCGTGCTCAAGGCGCGTGTGCGCACGCATCTGGAGATTGCACAGCAGCGCAAGATGCTGCAGCTGCTCTCGCACAGCGACGGGCTGACGGGCACGGCCAACCGGCGCTTTTTCGGCGCCCAGCTGGAGCGCGAGTTCATGCGCCTGCAGCGGCTGGGCGAGCCGCTGTCGCTGGTGATGATCGATGTGGACCACTTCAAGGCCTACAACGACCACTACGGCCATCTGGTCGGCGATGAATGCCTGAGCCAGCTGTCCCAGGCCATACAGGGCGCGCTGCACCGGCCTGGCGACCTGCTGGCGCGCTATGGCGGCGAGGAATTCGTCTGCCTGCTGCCCCATACGGCGCTGGACGGCGCGGTGCTGGTTGCGCAGGGCATCGTCGATGCGCTCAGGGCGCTGGACCTGCCCCACGCCGCCTCGCCCCTGGGCCATGCGCTGACCGTCAGCCTGGGTGTGGCCAGCATGGCGCCTTCGCCCGACAACAGCGCCGACCAATTGCTGGCCGATGCCGACCGGCGCCTGTACCTCGCCAAGAATGCGGGCCGGGACCGTATCGTCTGGGCGGGGTGAACCGAAGCTCCCCCTGAGCGGCTGCCCTAGGCTGGGCCAGGCGCACCTTCCAGGGCGACGCATACGCTTAAGCGTTAGCAACGCCCGTCGACGCGGCAGGCCGGTACGACCTGACCGCTGGCGTCGCGCCATTGCAACTGGCCGGCGGGGGTCTGGGAGGGCGCTGCAGGTGCGGGCTCCTGCGGTGTTTGGGTGGCGGAGCGCTGCGGGTCGTGCAGCACGGTGGACGAGCCCACGCCCACACCCACCCGCGCGCCGCCCACGCCCGTGGAGGCGCCCACGCCGGCGCTGCCCAGTACCTGGCCGCTCTGGTTGACGCCCACCCCAACGCCCAGCGGCCCCACGCCCGTGCCGACACCGGCGCTCAGCCCGCCGCTGCCCAGCCCGACGCCCACCGATACCGGGCCGACGGGAATGCCTATGCCCACGCCGCCGCCTACCGAGCCGCAACCGGCCAGCAGCAGCGCGCAGGCGGCAAGCGCGGCCCCAGCCGCCTTGCGCAATGGCGGGCAGGTGATGAATGCGGTGGGTGGAACTGGCATGCCGGACTCTCAGGACAAGGGGAAAACACAGGGACGGCCACAGGGTACACCCGCCCGCCTGGCGCACGATGCCAGCGGTATGCCCGGGTGCATGCCAGGGGCTCGGAGGCGGCGAAACACCCAGGACACGCGGGTTTCTTAGAATTCACCCATTGGCCTGCGGGTCATTCCAGATTCCATGCGCTCCCGGACAGTGCCGCGGCGCCTCGGGGCGCAAGGCCTGCGCGGCGCCTCTTTCCCTCGCTTTCGTCTTCTTCGCGTTCCCTTTTTCTATGCAAACCCGTTGGCCGCCCTATGCGTGGGTGTGTTTTTCCATGTGCGTGGGTGTCATGGGCACGGCCCTGGCCAGCCCGCTGTACCCGCTGTACCAGCAGGCCTGGGGGCTACAGCCCAGCCACATCACGCAGATCTTCGTGGCCTACATGTTCGGCGCGCTGGCCAGCCTGCTGTTCCTGGGCCGGCTGACCGACCGCTTCGGCTTTGTCGCCGTGCTGCGCGCCGGGCTGATCCTGATGACGCTGGGCGTGCTGGCCTCCACCGTGGCCTGGAACGTGCCCAGCTTTGCGCTGGGCCGCGTGGTGATCGGCGTGGCTTCGGGGCTGATCACCACCTCGGCCTCGGTGGGCATGACCCGGCTCAACAACCGGGGCGACCTGCAGCGCGCCGCGGCCACGACCAGCCTGACCATTGCCTTCGGCTTCGGGCTGGGCCCCGTGGTGGGCGGGCTGATCGCGCAGTGGCTGCCCTGGCCGCTGGTCACGGCCTATATCCCCTCGCTGGGGCTGGGCCTGCTGGCCATCTATGCGCTGTACCAGGTGCGCATTGCCGAGCCGGCGGAGCTGGCCTCCACCCAGGCACGTGCGCTGCACTGGCGCGATTTCATGCCCACCATCACCCTGCCCGAGCGCCGCTTTGCGCGCCACTACGCGCTGGGCGGCATGTGTGCGTTCTGCGCCTTCGGCATGTTCAGCCTGTTCGCATCGCTGGCGCCCAGCTTCATGCAGCGCATGGTGCCCTGGCATGGGCCGGCCGTTTCGGGCCTGTCCATCGGCGTGATCCTGTTCCTCTCGGCGGGCTTCCAGTACCTGGCGCGCCCGCGCCCGACCAAGGGCTCGGCCATTCTGGGCTTTGCCTGCCTGGTGGCCTGCAACCTCCTGCTGCTGGTCAACAGCTTTGCGGGCTCGGCCCTGCTGTTCGCGCTCAGCGTGATCACCACGGCGGCGGGCCACGGCCTGTGCAACCTGGCGGGCATGTCCATCGTCAACAAGGTCTCCACGCCGGCCACGCGCACGGGCCTGCTGTCCACCTACCTGGTGGTCGGCTACCTGGGCACCATCGTGCCCATCCTCGGCCTGGGCTGGCTCTCGGACCACATCGGCATCACCGAGGCCCTGGTCGCCTACTGCATCGTCATGGGCGTGCTGGCCGGCTGGCTGTGCTGGATGTGCACGCGCACGCCCACGCTGCCCATGCCCAAACACTAGGACCTGTTCACGCCCAAGCGCAGGCTGTTCAGCGAAAGTGCGGCCCCGGCCCGTCCTTGGCCAGGCAATCGCCGTCATTGCGCAGCGGGCAGACCTTGAGGGACAGGCAGCCGCAGCCAATGCAGCCGTCGATCTGGTCGCGCAGCTGGGTCAGCCCCTGGATGCGCGCATCCAGCGCATGGCGCCAGCGCGCGGACAGCGCGCTCCAGTCGGCCTGCGTGGGCGTGCGGCCGCTGGGCAGCTCCTGCAGCGCCTCGGCAATCTCGGCCAGCGGCACGCCCATGCGCTGGGCCACCCTGATGACGGCCACGCGCCGCAGCACGGCACGCGCATAGCGGCGCTGGTTGCCGGGCGTGCGCAGGCTCTCGATCAGCCCCTGGCGCTCGTAGAAATGCAGGGCCGAGACGGAGATGCCACTGCGCCGGGCTACTTCGCCCACGGAGAGGATGGCCGGCCCGTCATGGTCGGACGCGGTGACACCGGCAGAAGACAGATTCATGGCAGCAGGAAAATAGGCGCAGGAAAAATAGGTCCAAGCAGGCCTGCATTTGACCTCAACTTTGGTTGAGGTTTCACACTGGCAAGCCTCGCCGGCCCAGCCGGCGCACTTTCGGACTCCAGGCCCACCATGCAACACGACGCACTTCCAGCCGCCTCGGCACAGCCCGCCGCTTCCACGGCCCCGCAACTGCACCATCTGCAGCCCGCCGGTCTCTACGACGCCACGCCCAACGGCTACACGCATGTGGTCACCGTGCACGGGCCGGCGCAATGGGCCTTCGTCTCGGGCCAGGGCGGCGAGAACCAGGCGGGCGACCTGCCCGACAGCTTCGCGGCCCAGGCGCAGCAGGCCCTGTCCAACCTCAAGCTGGCGCTGCAGGCGGCGGGCGCGGACATGGGCCAAGTGGCCAAGCTGACCCTGCTCATCGTGGACCACTCGGAGGCCCGCTTCAACGACTGGCAGGCCGCCGTGCGCCTGCATTGGAGCGACGGTGCCCCCGGCGATGGCGCCCCCAGCAATACCCTGCCGCGCTTTCCGGCCTGCACCCTGATCCCCGTGCCCCGGCTGGCCCTGCCCGGCATGCTGATCGAGGTCGATGCCGTGGCCGCACTGCCCGCCACCGCCCAGCCGGCGCGGCCGCCGCTGTGGGTCTGAGCCATCCGCTTGCCCCCCATCAGCAGATACCACAGGCATTCGTCCGATGAACAGATCCTCCCCGGCCCCCGCCCTGCCCTCGCCGCCCATGCAGGCCACCGCCGCGCCCGTGCTGCCCCAGAGCACCCTGCTGCTCATGGCCACGGCCTGCGGCCTGTGCGCGGGCGCCAACTACTTCAACCAGCCGCTGCTGCACTCCATCGCCATGGACCTGGGCATCAGCGAGGCGCGTGCCTCGCTGACGGTGACCATGGCCCAGGTCTCCTATGCGCTGGGACTGCTGCTGCTCGTGCCCCTGGGCGACATGCTGGAACGCCGCCGCCTGGTGCTGAGCCTGATGCTGCTGGCCGCGCTGGGCATGCTGGCCAGCGGCATGGCGCACAGCTTCACCCTGCTGGCGGCGGGCACGCTGATGACCGGGCTGTTCTCGGTCGCGGCCCAGGTGCTGGTGCCCATGGCGGCCAGCTTTGCGGCGCCCGGCGCCAGCGGGCGCGCCGTGGGCCTGGTCATGAGCGGGCTGCTGATCGGCATCCTGGCCTCGCGCAGCGTGGCCGGCGTGCTCTCGGACCTGGGCGGCTGGAATGCCGTGTACTGGGTCGGTGCCCTGGCCACGGCCGGCGTGGCCCTGCTGCTGCGGCGCGCGCTGCCGCTGGCGCAGCCGGCCCAGCGCATCGGCTATGGCGCGGTGATGCGCTCCCTGCTCACGCTGGCGCGCGAGCAGCCGCGCCTGCGCAGCCGGGCGCTGATCGGCGGCATGGGCTTTGCCACGGTGAGCGTGCTGTTCTCCACCATGGCGCTGCTGCTGGCCGGGCCGGGCTACGGGTTCGGCGATGCGCAGATCGGCCTCATCGGCCTGGTCGGCGTGGCCGGCGCCCTCATGGCCAACATGGCCGGCCGGCTGGCCGACCGGGGGCTGGAGCAGCGCACCACGCTGGCCGGCGGCCTGCTCATGCTGGCGGGCTGGGGGGCGCTGTGGCTGGGCGGCACCAGCCTGTGGTGGTTCCTGGCGGGGCTGCTCATCGTCGATGCTGCGCTGCAGGCCCTGCACATCAGCAACCAGAACGTGATCTACGCGCTGGCGCCTTCGGCGCGATCGCGCATCAATGCGGTCTACATGACGGGGTACTTCATCGGCGCCTCGCTGGGCTCGGCCGTGGGCTCGACGGTGTGGCTGCACTGGGGATGGACGGGTGCCGGCGTTGCAGGCCTGGCCCTGAGCCTGTGCACGCTGGCCGTGGTCGCCTGGGACAGAAGCCTGGCGCGCCAGGCCAAGGCACGGGCGTAGGGCATCGCACCAACCTGCGGCACGGCGGCGCAGGAATGCACCGCAAGCGTGCCGCATTCCGCCCCGCGCATGGCAGCGCACGCACCAATCCGATGCGCCAGCGCACCAGCAGGGCGCAGCCGCCACTGCACCGGATTGGCACGCTAAATGCATGACGGAAGGCCGTTACCACCCACACGCCCTGTACCGTCCGCCCCGCCCATGTCCGCAGCGCTACCGATCACCGCCGTGCCCACGTCCGCCTCGGGCTGGCAGGCCATGCTGGAGCTGCGCTTCGGGCACCGTGCCGGCCAGGGCAGCGTGCTTTCCCACGCACGCCACAGCGGCCCGCTGCGCGTGCAAAAACCGCTGCACCCCGAAGGCCCCGGCATCTGCCATGCCGTGCTGCTGCACCCGCCCGGCGGCGTGGCCGGCGGCGACCAGTTGCAGATCGATGTGACCGTGGAGCCCGGCGCCCACGCCCTGCTGACCACGCCAGGCGCCACGCGCTGGTACAAGTCCCAGGGCCGCCCGGCCGCGCAGCGCGTGCGGCTGCGCGTGGAAGAAGGCGCCATCCTGGAATGGCTGCCGCAGGAAAACATGCTGTTTGCCGGTGCCGACGCCACCATGGCGCTGGACCTGGATCTTGCGCCGGGCGCGCGCGCCATCGGCTGGGACGCCACGGTGCTGGGCCGCTATGGCGCAGGCGAGCACTGGAACCATGCCGACGCACCGCCTGCGCGGCTGCAGCTTCACAACCGGCTGACCCATGCGGGCCTGCCACTGTGGCTGGAACAGGGCGAGCTGCACTGCGGCCATGCCCTGCTGTCCAGCCCGGTTGCCTGGGCAGGCTTGCCCATACAGGCCAGCCTCTGGGCCGTGGCCCCGGACCCCCTGGCGGCCATGGAGCCATTGAGCGAGCAACTGGCCGCCAGCCTGCCCTGGAGCGACGAAGTGCGCGCCGGCGCCAGCCTGCTGGCCGGCCAGGGCGGCGCGCCCTCGGTGCTGCTGCTGCGCGTGCTGGCCCGCCGCATGGAGGCGGCACGGGCCGTGCTGCATGAAGGCTGGCGCCTGCTGCGCCCCGCACTGCTGGACATGCCCGCCCGCCCTCCCCGCCTCTGGGCCACCTGATCAACGGAGACTCATCCATGGAACTCACCCCGCGTGAAAAAGACAAGCTGCTGCTGTTCACCGCAGCCCTGGTGGCCGAGCGGCGCAAGGCGCGCGGCCTGAAGCTCAACTACCCCGAGGCAGTGGCGCTGATCAGCGCCGCCGTGCTGGAGTGGGCGCGCGACGGCAGGACCGTGGCCGAACTCATGCACCTGGGCACCACGGTGCTGACGCGCGCCGATGTGATGGAGGGCATTCCAGAAATGATCCCGGACATCCAGGTCGAAGCCACTTTCCCGGACGGCACCAAGCTGGTCACCGTTCATCATCCAATAGTTTGACCCCCTGAGCGGCTACGCCGCTTCCCCCAAGGGGGACGGCGCCATCGCTGCGGGGCGGCGCGGCCAGCTTAGGCCCTTGCTGGGCACCCCCAACCAGCCCGCTGCATCCGCTTGTGCCGTGGGCAGATCCAGTCTCGATAGCGATCAAGGAGATCTCCATGTTCAGATTCCGCAACACTTTCAACTACCTGCTCGCCCCGGCCCTGCTGGCCGCCGCCACGGCTGCCAGCGCCCATACGGGGGCCGGCGCCCACCTGCATGCCGGCGACGGCGCCATGCAGGCCCTGATGGCCGGGCTGTCCCATCCCATTGCGGGCCTGGACCATCTGCTGGCCATGCTGGCGCTGGGCCTGTGGTGCGGGCTGATGCTCAAGCGCCAGTGGCTGCCGCCCGTGGCCTTTGCCGCCTGCATGGCGCTGGGCCTGGCGCTGACGCAGACCCCGCTGGAGCTGCCGGCCGTGGAGCCCATGGTGGCTGCCTCGCTGCTGGCCTTCGGCCTGCTGCTGGTGGCCCAGCGCCGCCTGCCCGTGGCCCTGGCCATGGTGCTGGCCGGCGCCTTCGCGCTGTTCCACGGATACGCGCATGGCGAGGTCTTCCCCCACGCGCTGCCCGCAGCCGTGTTCTGGGCCTACATGGCGGGCATGGTCGCCACCACGCTGGTGCTGCATGCGCTGGGCGTGGCCTTTGGCCGGGCCATGCGCGGCGGCACGGCTTCGGCCTGGGCCGCACGCCTGGCCGGCGTGGCCGCCATGGGCTATGGCGCAGCAGCCCTGGCAGGCTGAGCGCGGGAGCCGCACATGACCGAGCGCATCATCCCCGGCGAGCTGCTGGCCGAGCCCGGCGAGATCCTGCTGAACGCAGGCCGGCCCGTGCAGACCCTCACGGTCACCAACACCGGCGACCGGCCCGTGCAGGTGGGCTCGCACTTTCATTTCTTCGAGGTCAACGAGGCCCTGCACTTCGACCGCGCCGCCGCACGCGGCTGGCGGCTGAACATCGCGGCCGGCACGGCCGTGCGCTTCGAGCCGGGCCAGGAACGCACGGTGGAACTGGTGGAAATCTCCGGCGACCGCATCATCTATGGCTTCAACGCCAAGGTGATGGGACCTCTCTGAAAGGGAACATTCATGGCAAGCATCACGCGTCAGGCCTATGCCGAGATGTTCGGCCCCACCGTGGGCGACCGCCTGCGGCTGGCCGACACGGCCCTGGTCATCGAGATCGAGAAGGACCACACGATCTACGGCGAAGAGGTCAAGTTCGGCGGCGGCAAGGTCATCCGCGACGGCATGGGCCAGAGCCAGCGCATGGCCGCCGACTGCGCCGACACCGTCATCACCAATGCCGTGATCATCGACCACTGGGGCATCGTCAAGGCCGACATCGCCATCAAGAACGGGCTGATCGCCGGCATAGGCAAGGCCGGCAACCCGGACATGCAGCCGGGCGTGACCATCGTCATCGGCCCCGGCACGGAAATCATTGCGGGCGAGGGCATGATCGTCACGGCCGGCGGCATCGACACGCACATCCACTTCATCTGCCCGCAGCAGATCGACGAGGCGCTGACCAGCGGCGTGACCACCATGATCGGCGGCGGCACGGGCCCGGCCACGGGCACCTTCGCCACCACGGTCACGCCCGGCCCCTGGCACATGGAGCGCATGCTGCAGGCCGTGGACGGCTACCCCATGAACATCGGCCTGCTGGGCAAGGGCAACGCCAGCCAGGCCGCGCCGCTGCGCGAGCAGATCGCGGCAGGCGCCATCGGCCTGAAGCTGCACGAGGACTGGGGATCGACGCCCGCCGCCATCGACTGCTGCCTGGGCGTGGCCGACGAGACCGACACCCAGGTCGCCATCCACACCGACACGCTCAACGAGGGCGGCTTCGTCGAGGCCACGGTGGCCGCCTTCAAGGGCCGCACCATCCACACCTACCACACCGAAGGCGCGGGCGGCGGCCACGCGCCCGACATCATCAAGGTCTGCGGCGAGGCCAACGTGCTGCCCTCGTCCACCAACCCCACGCGGCCCTACACGGTGAACACGCTGGACGAGCACCTGGACATGCTCATGGTCTGCCACCACCTGGACGCCTCGATTGCCGAGGACATCGCCTTCGCCGAAAGCCGCATCCGCCGCGAGACCATCGCCGCCGAGGACGTGCTGCACGACCTGGGCGCCTTCTCCATGATCTCCAGCGACAGCCAGGCCATGGGCCGCGTGGGCGAGGTCGTGCTGCGCACCTGGCAGACCGCGCACAAGATGAAGGTCCAGCGCGGCAGCCTGCCGGGCGACAACGCGCGCCACGACAACTTCCGCGTCAAGCGCTACGTGGCCAAGTACACCATCAATCCCGCACGCACGCATGGCATCGCCCATGTCGTGGGCTCGGTGGAGGTCGGCAAGCTGGCCGACCTGGTGCTGTGGCGGCCGGCGTTCTTCGGCGTCAAGCCCAGCCTCATCCTCAAGGGTGGCAGCATCGCCAGCGCCGCCATGGGCGACCCCAACGCCAGCATCCCCACGCCCCAGCCCGTGCACTACCGCCCCATGTTCGCGGGCCAGGGCAGCGGCGTGGCGGCGGCCAGCCTCACCTTCGTCTCGCAGGCCGCCCAGCAGGCCGGCGTGGCCGACCGCTACGGCCTGCGCAAGCGCACCGTGGCCGTGGAAAACTGCCGCAGCGTCAGCAAGCGCGACATGGTGCACAACGACTGGCAGCCCGACATCAGCGTCGATCCCGAGACCTACCAGGTCGTGGCCGACGGCCAGCTGCTGACCTGCGAGCCCGCCACCGAGCTGCCGATGGCGCAGCGGTATTTTCTTTTTTAAGGGGGAGCAATGGGGTCAGCGGGGCAAGGGCGCACTGTGCTCACGTATCCAGAGGGCGAACCCGGCCTCGTCCAGTTCGCCTGCGGCCAAGGCCACCATGGTCAGCACACAGGACTCGTCACCCGCCGTCAATTCCCAGCCATTGAGATGGAGAAACAGCTCGGTCGCCACAAAGGCTGTGCGTTTATTGCCATCCGCAAAGGGATGGTTGCGCGCGATGCCAAAGCCATAGCTGGCTGCCAGCTCGGCCGCATCAGGCGCCCCATAAGCGGCCAGATGGCGTGGCCTGGCCAGGGCGGATGCCAGCAACCCGGCATCACGCACGCCCGCCGGGCCACCATGCTCGGTCAGTTGCTCTTCGTGAACAGCCAGCATGACGGCCTCGCTGAGCCAGACCCAAACCTGCATGTTCCCGGTCATTTCGCCAGCTCACGCAAAACACCACGCCGCTTTTTCATGATCAGGCGCGCTGCATCCATCTGCTGCCCGAAGTCCTCGTCATACGGAGAAAGCTTGATGCCACCGTCGGCAACCTCGGTCAGATACACCGTGTCGCCTTTGCCCAGGTTCAGCTTCGCCAGAATCTCCTTGGGCAGGATCAAGCCCACGGAATTGCCGACCTGGGTGAGTTTGAGAGTGGTCATGATGGAATCTCCAGGGAAGTCATTGACTTCGCAATGTTATAACGAACGTTAATACGAAACAATTCATGCTCACCGTCAACAAACACATGCCCCAGGGCGGCGGCCTTGCCGCCGTGCTGGTCAGGCGCGCCGCCACGCTGGAACTGGACTGGGACATGCGCCAGAAGAGCCGCTTTGCGGCCATCGATTCCACGGGGCGCGAGCTGGCCGTGGTGCTGGCGCGCGGCAGCGTGCTGCGCGGCGGCGATGTGCTGGTGGCCGAGGATGGCAGCCTGGTCGCCGTGCGCGCCGCGCCCCAGGCGGTGTTGCGCGTGACGGCGGCTACGCCGCTGGGCCTGCTGCGTGCGGCCTACCACCTGGGCAACCGGCATATCCCGGTGGAGGTCACGCCCACGCACCTGCACCTGGAACACGACCCCGTGCTGCACGACATGCTGCTGCGCCTGGGCGCGCAGGTGGCCCTGGTGGATGCGCCCTTCGAGCCCGAGGCCGGCGCCTATGGCGGCGGCCACCGCCACGGCCATGACGCCAGCTTTGCCGAAGACCAGGCGCTGGCGCAGAGCGTGTATGCGCTGCATGACCATGGGCACGCACACGGCCATTCCCACGACCATTCACACGATCATTCCCACGGGCATGAACATGGCCACGACCACAGCCATGACCATGATCACAAAGGCTGCTGCGGACACGGGCACGGCCACGACCATCCGCATGGCTGACCTGTCGATACAGGGGCTGTGCGCCCTGCTGCACCTGGCATCGCCCCAGCTGCCCGTGGGCGGCTTCAGCTATTCGCAGGGGCTGGAGGCCGCCATCGAGCACGGCCTGGTCACGGATGCCGGCACGGCGCGCACCTGGATTGCCGATGCGCTGGCCCACGGCTTTGCACGCTGCGAGGCGCCGCTGTGGCTGCTGCTGCGCCGGGCCTGGAGCGAAGGCGACGAAGGGGCAGTGCACGAATGGAACCAATGGTTCATTGCCAGCCGCGACAGCCGCGAGGCCCGTGCCGAGACGCTGCAGATGGGCTGGTCGCTGCACAGCCTGCTGCGCTCCGTGCCCTGGGGCGGCGAGGCCTTTGCGCCCCGCATCGCACAACTGGGCGCCCTTGTGGACAACCCTGGCCTGGCCTATCCCACGGCCTTTGCCTGCGCCTGCGCCGCCGTGGATGCCGACGAGGACCATGCCCTGCTGGCCTATGGCTTTGCCTGGCTGGAGAACCAGGTGGCCGCCGCCATCAAGGCCGTGCCACTGGGCCAGGTGGCGGGCCAGAGCCTGCTGCTGGCCCTGCATCCGCTGCTGGAGCAGGCCGTGGGCGAGGCACGCCGCCGCGCCAGCGAGGCGCCGCCCCGGCTGGACACCATGCTGCCCCAATGGAGCGTGCTGCAGGCGCGGCACGAACACCAGTACTCCCGGCTCTTCCGGTCCTGATCACTCACCCCAAGTCCACCATGAACACCCGCACCAAGAAACTCCCCCCGCTGCGCGTCGGCATCGGCGGCCCGGTCGGCTCCGGCAAGACCACGCTGCTGGAGATGCTGTGCAAGGCCATGCGCGCCCACTACGACCTGGTGGTCATCACCAACGACATCTACACCAAGGAAGACCAGCGCCTGCTGACGGTGGCCGAGGCCCTGCCGCCCGAGCGCATCATGGGCGTGGAGACCGGCGGCTGCCCGCACACGGCCATCCGCGAGGACGCCTCCATCAACCTCGAGGCCGTGGACCGCATGCTGCGCCAGTTCCCCGAGGCGGACATCGTCTTCATCGAAAGCGGCGGCGACAACCTGGCCGCCACCTTCAGCCCCGAGCTGTCGGACCTGACCATCTACGTGATCGACGTGGCCGGCGGCGAGAAAATTCCGCGCAAGGGCGGCCCCGGCATCACCAAGAGCGATCTGCTGGTGGTCAACAAGACCGACCTGGCGCCCTACGTGGGCGCCAACCTGTCCATCATGGAAGCCGACACGCAGCGCATGCGCGCCCACAAGCCCTATGTGATGGGCAGCGTGAAAAGCGGCAAGGGCCTGCGCGAGGTGATCGACTTCATCACCGAGCGCGGCCTGCTGCCGCCCATGCCCGCTCAGGCCTGAAGTCGGCCGCGCACGGCCTTCAGCGCTGCGGCGTGCCGCTGGTGGCCTTGGCCTTGGGCAGGGTGGCCGCGCTGCTGGAAGACACCAGCGGGTGGCCGGTGGAGGTGGCGGCGCCATCGGTCTGGCGCCAGGCCGAGGGCTTGGGCGCCACCATGGGCTGGGGCGCGGCGGCAGGCGCCCGGCTGCGGTTCCAGGCCGGCAGCAGCACGCGGCGCACAAAGCCCATGTCCAGCGCCAGCCACAGCAGCACCGGGCACAGCGTGGGCACCATCAGCCCGCCCATCTGGTAGGCGTAGACGATGGCCTCCAGCTGCCATGTCTGTATGCCCAGCACGTTGAGGTCAAGCCGCGCCGCAAGGCACAGCTGCATCAGTACCTGCGAGACCACGCTGAAGGTCTGCAAGGGCAGCAGCGCCACATACCCCACCAGGATGCGCCACCACCGGCCCGGCCCCCAGGCCGCCAGCAGCATGGCCACCAGCACGGGCAGGCCGTAGCCGTAGCGGGCGGGATCGACCTCGACGATGGCCTCGGCGCGGCGCCAGCCGGTCTGCTCGTTGGAGACCTGGACCGAGGAATTGACGACCAGGTTGCGGGGCGTCTCCAGGTCCACGCGCTGCACCCAGCCGTTGGCGGCGTTCTCCAGCACCCACTTGCTCATGCCGGACACCGGCACGGCCAGCCAGCCGGCCGCCAGCGTCCAGGCCAGGGTCAGCACCACGATGCCGCCCATGGCCAGGGCCGCGAAGCGCGAGATGGGATTGCGTCCGATCATGGCCTGCTCCTCAGGCGGCCACGGCGGCGGAAGCTGCAGCGGCGGGCGGCAGCGGCGGCTGGCCGCCGTCATCGTGCGACGGCGCCTTGCGGCCGCTCCAGCGCACCCACAGCAGCCAGAACACCAGCACGTCCAGCATGATCAGCGCCTGCCAGAGGTACTCATGCGCGAAGTTGAAGGCCGTGGTGCTCCACTGGCCCAGGTAGAACAGGCTGATGACGCGCAGCACATTGATGGCCTGCACGGCCACGAAGCCGGCCAGCAGGCCCACCAGCTTCTGGCGCCATGACGAGGGGAAGGCCATCACGGCGGCAAACAGCACGATGTAGGCCTCCAGGCCATTGCAGCCGGCCTCGATGGAGACGCCGAAGCCCGTGGCCGTGTTCCACAGCACCTTGCCCGTGGCCGAGGCCGTGCTGTCGAACCAGGTCACCAGCGAGGCGCAGATGTGCGCAAGGAAGGCCGTCCAGGGCAGCACGATGTGCTGCTGCACCCAACTGAGCAGGTTCAGCCCGAACATCGTCAGCTGGATGGCCAGAAAGATCAGAAAGAAACGCAGCATGGCAGGTCTTGGAGTGTTGGTTGCCGGGCTTGCGACCTGGCGGTTGCGAAACAGTGTCCCTCTATAGGCTCGCATTATCTTCGGACCGCTCAAAGACGACAAAGGCCGGTGCGTGAATCACGCCACCGGCCCTTGTCGTCACGGGCGCATCACCGACGCTCGCGCCTGCGCATGGTCCCCAGTGCCATCAGCGCCAGCAGGGACGACATCAGCATCAGGCCCCACTGCGACAGCGTGGGAATGCTGGCCGTGCCGCCCGGCCCCGGCTTGAGCGGCGTGGTGGTCGTGCTCTTGTCGTTGTCGGGATTGCCGTCACCGGGCACCGAGACCGTTGCCGAGTTGACCAGCGGGCGGGCGCCCTTGTAGGGCTTGTCCAGCTTGGTCTCCAGCGTGAAGACGGCCGTGCCGCCCTGGGCCAGCTGCGGCACGCTGCAGGTCACGGTGCGCGTGCCGCTGGCATAGCTGCAGCCTGCCGAGGCCGAGACGAACTCCAGCCCTGCGGGCAGCACGTCGGTCACCGAGCCGCCCGCGGGCGACTGCGGATCGCGGCCGTAGTTGGTGACGGTCAGCGTGTAGCTGGCCGTGTCGCCATCGTCCAGCGGGCCGGCGGGGCCCTGCTTGCCGATCCCCAGGTCCACGGCATTGCCCTGGCGGCTGGTGGAGGTCCGGTCGGTGGTGGTGTTGTTGACGATCACATCGCCGCCATTGCTCAGCCATTCCGTCTCGAAGGGCTTGACCGAGGCCTCGTGGTAGATGGTGCCGCCCGATGCCTTGTCGGGCAGGGTCTGGGCGCGCATCTTGAACTTGATGGTCATGCTCTGGCCCGGCGCCAGCGAGGGGATGGTGCACTGCAGAGGCCCGCTGGTCGCGTTCAGCGCCGGCTGCACGCCGCACCAGGATGCGGAGGCGCCGGGAATGCCGGCCAGCGCCAGGCCGTTCTGGTAGCTGAAGGTGGCCGTGGAGCCCGATGCGGGGAACTTGTCGGTCACGACCACCTGGGTGGCGTAGGAGGGGCCGGAGTTGGTCACCGTGATGGTGTATTCGGTGTCCTCACCCAGCACCAGGCCGTCCGCCGTGTGGCGCATGCTGATGTTCACATCCAGCTCGGCACGCTTGAGCCGGGCCTTGGCCTCGGCCTGGTTGTTGGCCTTGGTCAGTTCCTCGGTGGCGGTGTCCACGGCGACCGTGTTGAGGATCTCCGTGTCGGCCGCCAGATCGCCGCGCGAGCGCATCTTGTAGGCCACGGTGTACTGCGCGCCTGTGGGCAGCGGATTGGCCCAGGCGCACTCCAGCGTTCCGCCCTGCACGCCATCGGTGGCAGCCGGAGTGCAGGTGCCGCCGCCGGAGACCGTGGGCGTGCCGATGAAGATGGCGTCTGCAGGCAGCACGTCCTTGAGCGTGACATTGGCGGCCGACGAGGGGCCGTAGTTGGGCACCGTGACCGTATAGGTCAGCGGCTCGCCCGCAGCCGCCACCTTGGGCGAGACCTGCTTTTGCGCTGCGATTTCCGCGATGGCCTGCACGGTGATGCTGGCCGTCGAGGAATCGTTGCCGGGATCGGCGTCGTGGATGTCCAGAGACTGGGCCGAGGCCGCGTTGGCATAGGTGCCGGTGGTGGCGCGCTTGGGGCGGATCTTGACCTCGATCACCACCTCGGCCTCCGGGGCCATGGAGGTGATGTCGCAGGTCAGATCGCGCGTCTCGCTGTTGACGCCGCCCGAAGGAGTGCCGCAGCTGGCGTTGGCGCCGGAGACGATGCGGCTGGAGACAAAGCCGCCGCCCGGGTAGGTGTACGGCACGGGATTGCCGGCCTCGTCCACCGGGTTGCCGCCCACGATGCGCACGCCGTCGGTCTGCTTGACCAGGGACTGCAGCGCGTCGCGCACGCGGACATTCGTCACCGTCGTGCTGGCCGAGTGGTTCTTCACCACCAGCTGGTAGGTGACCTCCTCACCGCTCTTGATGGCAGCCGGCGGCACGGGGCTGACCACGCTCTTGACGATGCCCACATCCACCTTGTCGGCAGACACGGTGACGGTCGCGGAGGTGGTGGCCGATGCATTGTCCCGGCCGATCACGCCAGCGGAGGCGTTGTTGGTGAAGTCCAGATGGCCCGAAGCCAGCGTGACCTTGGCCCTGACCTTGATCTGGCGGCTGGCGCCCACGGCCAGGCCCGCGGTCGAGGTGCAGCTCGGGGTGGTGCAGGTCCATTCCCCCGCGCCGGTGCCCGCACCGGACATGCTGACGATGGCCATGCGGCCGTCTGCGGGGTTGTCGGTCACGGTGATCTGCTGATTCGGCAGCACGGGCATGGGGCCGGTGTTGGTCACCGTGATCGTGTACTCGAACTCCTGGCCTGCCAGCACCGGGCGGCCAGGGCCGGCCTTGGCCAGCCTCAGCCGCGCATCGTTGCTGAAGTCCACGGCCGCGCTGGCCGTGTTGTTGGTCGTATTGGGCTCGTTGAGGCCGGGTGCCACACCGATCACGCCCTGGTTGACCAGCTGCGTGCCGGGTGTCCCGCCCGCAGCCACGACGGCCTTGAAGCGGATGGCCTGCATGTTGGCGTAGCCGGCCACCGGGTACTCGCCCGCATGGGTGCAGGTGATGGTGCCGCTGTTGTGGCCGCAGTTCCAGGGCGCCGTGCTGCCATCGAAGCCCGTGAAGGTCACGCCGGCCGGCAGGGTGTCGGTGACGGTGAGATCGCGCGGCACGAGGGAGCCGCCTTCGCGGCGCGGCTGCAGCGTGTAGGTGACCTCGGTCGCCTGCAGCGCATCCAGCACTGTAGGCGCCACCTGCTTGCGCAGCGAGACATCCACGAACTCACTGCCGCTGGAGACCACGGCGGCGCTGGCGGTGTTGTTGCCGGACTGGCCGTCGGGCATCTCCGTGCTGGCGTCCTTGTAGCCCTTGACGCTGGCAGCGCCGGCAATGGTGCCGCTCATGTTGGCGATGGCCGGCACGGTGATGGCTGGCAGCACGGCGCCTGGCAGCACCGGGCCGCCGCGCGTGCAGCTGAGCTCGCCCGAGATCAGCGGATAGCCCGAGGCCGGCGTGCAGCTCCAGCCGCTGCCTGAGGGCACGCCCGTGACCACGGCGCCGTTGGGCACGGGGAAATGCACCACGGTACGGCCACCGGCGGGGACTTCGGACGGGCCCTTGTTCTGCACGTCGATGACGTACTGGAAGGCGCCGCCGTTGGCGACGCTGGCGGGAGCCGCTATCGCAATGGCCAGATCGGCGGCCTCGGTGGTGGTGAAGTTGCGGTCCAGCTGCGTGTTGTTCTGGTCGTTGTCGTAGTCGGGCGAGGCCATGCGCGCGCTGGCCACGGCGCGCCAGTTGGTGCCGACGGTCGGCAGGATGACCTCGAAGCCCACGGACTTGAAGCCATCGGTGGGCGCAAGGTTGCCGATGTTGCAGACCAGCGTGTTGTTGCCTGCGGTGAGCACCGTGCCGGCCGCGGGTGCCGTGCAGGTGATGCCGCCCGGGCTGCTGCTGTAGCCCTGGAACACGGCGCCCACGGGCAGCACCTCGGTCAGGGTGACGCCTACGGCGTCGGGACCGATGTTGTTGTGCCTGACCTTGGCCACATAGGTGAAGGTGCCGCCGGCAGGCCCTGCCGATGCGTCCTGTCCGTCATAGAGACCATCCTGGTTGACCAGGATGTCGGTATCGGCCGGCGCCGCCACGGCAGCCGCTGTTGCCAGCAAGCCGCCGGACAGCAGCGCACGCGCCAGCCAGCCCTTTCTCGTGAAAGCCATACAAACCTCTCTTTTGCTTCGTTGACAGCGCCGAATGCCGCAGGCACGGACGCACGGGGTGCCCGGCTGGAACAGCTCTGTCAAAAAGCCGACAACCGGACGCACCAAAGGGAGGCATGATGGTTCTTTATTACCAAAAGTAAATATGATCTGGAATTTTTGACAAAAGTGAGTATTTAGAAGAATTTGTGAGTTTTCCGTGAGTCCACCGACGACTACCGGTTTTCCTCACGGATTGCAGACGTGAAAAAGCCGGTGGCAGCTTGGCTAGCACCGGCTTGGAAGGCTTGTCTGCCGTGCGCTGGCACGACAGTGAGCAGGCACTGAGGCCTATGGAATGCGCCTGGGCGATCCTTGTGAGGAACTCACGCGAGAAGAGCGTTCACGCGCTTGACGTAGGCGGCCGGGTCCTCGGGCATGCCGCCTTCGGCCAGCACGGCCTGGTCGAACAGGATGTTGGCCAGGTCATGGAAATGCACCGATCCGTCCAGCTTCTTGACCAGCGGATGCTCGGGGTTGACCTCCAGCACGGGGCGGGCGTCCGGCGCCTGCTGGCCGGCCTGCTTGAGCAGGCGCGCCAGCTGCAGGCTCATGCTGCCGTCCTGCACCACCAGGCAGGCCGGCGAGTCGACCAGGCGCGTGGACACGCGCACGTCCTCGGCCTTGTCCTTGAGCGCCTCCTTGAGCTTGGCCAGCAGGGGCTTGAAGGCTTCGGCCGCTTCCTCGGCGGCCTTCTTTTCCTCTTCGTCCTGCAGCTTGCCCAGGTCCACGGCGCCCTTGGCCACGGACTGCAGCGGCGTGCCGTCGAAGTCGGTCAGGTAGCCCATGGCCCATTCGTCCACGCGGTCGGCCATCAGCAGCACTTCGATGCCCTTCTTGCGGAAGACTTCGAGCTGCGGGCTGTTGCGCGCTGCCGTCAGGGAGTCGGCCGTGATGTAGTAGATCGCGTCCTGGCCTTCCTTCATGCGGGCCTTGTAGTCGGCCAGCGAGACCATGGCGTCTTCCTGGCTGGTGGAGGCAAAGCGCAGCAGCTTGGCGATGCGTTCCTTGTTGGCGAAGTCCTCGCCCAGGCCTTCCTTGAGCACGGCGCCGAACTCGGCGTAGAACTGGCTGTACTTGCCTTCCTTGGCCTTGTCCTCTTCGCTGACCACGTCGGTGACGCCGTCCGTGCCTTCGCCGGCCTCGTGGCGATCGTGCTTGGCCAGGTCTTCCAGCATGGACAGCACGCGCTTGGTGGAGCCGTCGCGGATCAGGCGCACGTCGCGGCTTTCCTGCAGCAGCTCGCGGCTGACGTTCAGCGGCAGGTCGGCCGAGTCGATCACGCCCTTGACGAAGCGCAGGTAGCCGGGCATCAGCGCCTCGGCGTCATCCATGATGAAGACGCGCTTGACGTAGAGCTTGACGCCGGCCTTCTTGTCGCGGTTGTAGAGATCGAACGGTGCCTTGGCCGGAATGAACAGCAGCTGCGTGTACTCGGTGTTGCCCTCCACGCGGTTGTGGCTCCAGGTCAGCGGGTTCTCGAAGTCGTGGCTGATGGCCTTGTAGAAGTCCTGGTACTGCTCGGCCGTGATGTCCTTCTTGGGACGCGTCCACAGCGCGCTGGCCTTGTTGATGGTCTCCCACTCGCCGGTCTTGACCATGGCGCCGGGCTGGTCGTTCTCGCCGTCCTTCCATTCCTCCTTCTCCATGAGGATGGGCAGGCTGATGTGGTCGGAGTACTTGCCGATGACCTGCTTGATCTTCCAGGCATTGAGGAACTCCTCGGCCTCGGGGCGCAGGTGCAGCGTGATGCTGGTGCCGCGCTGGGGGCGCTCGATCTGCTCGACCTCGAACTCGCCCGTGCCGCCGCTGGTCCAGCGCACGCCTTCGGAGGCCGGCAGGCCCGCGCGGCGTGTTTCCACGGTGATCTTGTCGGCCACGATGTAGCCCGAGTAAAAGCCCACGCCGAACTGACCGATGAGCTGCGAGTCCGACTTCTGGTCGCCCGACAGCTTTTCCATGAAGGCCTTGGTGCCGCTCTTGGCGATGGTGCCCAGGTTGTCGATGGCTTCCTGCTCGCTCATGCCGATGCCGGTGTCGGCAATGGTCAGCGTCTTGGCGGCGGCGTCGAAGGACACGCGCACTTCCAGGTTGGGCTGGTCTTCATACAGCGCGGCATTGTTCAGCGCCTCGAAGCGCAGCTTGTCGCAGGCGTCCGATGCGTTGGAGACCAGCTCGCGCAGGAAGATCTCGGGGTTGGAATACAGCGAATGCGTGACCAGGTGCAGCAGCTGTGCAACTTCGGCCTGAAAAGAATGGGTTTGCTTGCTCATGCAGACAGTGTCCTATGTCCTATGGGTTCACAACAGGGAAAAAATCAGCCCTCATCTCGGGTCGGCGGATGCAATTTCAAGAGCCTGCCGCCCCTGTGGCGACGCAGGCTGTGGACGATTGTTCACTTTCTTGCCCTCTCGGCAGGCCAGGCGCAGCGCTATAACTGCGCCACTTTCCGCCATTCGGCGGGCAGTGCGCGCAGGGCCCGGGCGCAGCGGCGGGCCTGTTTCAGGAGATTTCCCATGCACAGCTCTGTTCAAAAATGGTCCGCAGAATTCCTCGGAACCCTGTGGCTGACCCTGGGCGGCTGCGGTGCGGCCGTGCTGGCCGCCGCCTTCCCGCAGGTGGGCATCGGCCTGGTCGGCGTCTCGCTGGCCTTCGGCCTGACGGTGGTCACCGGCGCCTATGCCTTCGGCCCCATCTCGGGCGGGCACTTCAACCCTGCCGTCTCCGTGGGCCTGGCCATGGGCGGGCGCTTTGCCTGGAGCGAGCTGCCGGGCTACGTCGTGTCCCAGGTGCTGGGCGCCATCACGGGCGCAGGCATTCTCTACGTGATCGCCACGGGCAAGGCCGGTGCCGACATCGGCGGCTTTGCCACCAACGGCTTCGGCACGCATTCGCCGGGCGGCTACGGCATGACGGCTGCCCTGGTCACCGAGGTGGTGATGACGGCCTTCTTCATCCTGGTCATCCTGGGCGCCACGGCCAAGCGCGCGGCAGCCGGCTTTGGCGGGCTGGCCATCGGCCTGTGCCTGACGCTGATCCACCTGATCTCGATTCCCGTGACCAACACCTCGGTCAATCCCGCGCGCAGCACGGGCCCGGCCCTGTTCGGTCCCGAGATCGCCGTCTCGCAACTGTGGCTGTTCTGGGTGGCCCCCATCGTGGGCGCGCTGATCGGCGCCGTGATCTACAAGGCCCTGCTGTCCAATCCGGCCGACGAGTAAGGCCAGGCACGGGCGCAGCAGGCACCCCGCAGCAAACCCCGGCGGCTGGCGACAGCCGCTTTTTTTCGTCCGGCAGCAGCCGCGTTTTCATTGGACCTGTGGTGAAACACGGTTTTCGTTTGTTGCATGGCGGCAACGCGAAGGACTTTTACCCAGGGCAAACAGGCCAACTTTACGAAGCAGAAACCGAACACTAGTGATTCGCAATAACAATCCGCGGGCTTTCATCGGAGTGAACATGAGCAAAATCCAACAAATCCTCCCCCCCGCGAACCTCACCCAGCTGGCCCTTGCCGCTGCCCTGTGCCTTGCTGGCACCCCGGCCTTTGCGCAGGCCAGCACCACGCTGGGCACCGTGAACGTGACGTCTTCGACCGAAGCGCCCGTGAAGACCGACAACGCCTCCTCGGCCAAGTTCACGGCCCCGCTGGTGGACACGCCCAAGACGGTGCAGGTCATCAACGAGGAAATCATCAAGCAGACCGGCGCGACCAGCCTGCAGGAAGCCCTGCGGTCCACGCCCGGCATCACCTTCGGCAACGGCGAAGGCGGCAACCCCTCGGGTGACCAGCCCTTCATCCGCGGCATGGATGCCCAGGCCAGCACCTTCGTGGACGGCATGCGCGACATCGCGGCCGGTACGCGCGAAGTGTTCAACCTGGAATCGGTGGAGGTCATCAAGGGTGCCGATTCGGCCTATGCAGGCCGTGGCGGCGCTGGCGGCTCCATCAACCTGGTGACCAAGAAGGCCAGGAACGAGAACTTCATCAGCGGCGACGTGGGCCTGGGCACGGACAGCTACCGGCGCGCCACCATCGACGCCAACCGCGTGCTGGGCGAAGGCGTGGGCCTGCGCCTGAACGCCATGGTGCACGACGCCGACGTTCCCGGCCGCAGCGGCCCCGAGAACAAGCGCTGGGGCATCGCCCCCACGGTGACCTTCGGCATGGGCACGCCCACCGAGGTATCGCTGTCCTGGCAGCACCTGCAGACCGACAACATTCCCGATGGCGGCGTGCCCTACCTGTACACCAGCACGGCGGCCGCCGGACTGCCCGGCGGCAGCGTGGTGCGTCCCACCTACGGCAGCAACCGCGACAACTGGTACGGCCTGACCAGCCGCGACTACGAGAAGGAAAAGAGCGACCTGTTCACGGCCACCGTGGAGCACAAGTTCACCGACACGAACAAGTTCCGCAACAGCCTGCGCTACAGCAAGTCCGAACAGGACTACCTGTGGACCCAGCCCGACGACAGCAAGGGCAATGTCGTCAATGGCTATGTGTTCCGCCGTGGCAATGCACGCGTGGCCGACATCAAGACGCTGCAGAACCTGTCGGAATTCACGGGCAAGGCACAGACCGGCA
Source organism: Delftia sp. WSY_22 (assembly GCF_043104185.1). NCBI lineage: Bacteria > Pseudomonadati > Pseudomonadota > Betaproteobacteria > Burkholderiales > Comamonadaceae > Delftia > Delftia sp. WSY_22. The sequence continues at coordinate 425,154 of NZ_JBICKN010000007.1, read as the reverse complement.
GCGTGGGCCACAGCTACGCCTTCGGCCTGGAGCTGTCCAAGGAAAAGGCCGAGTCCCGCACCGCCGCGCTGCAGACCACCAACACCACCTGCACGGCCGCCAGCCTGTGGTGCGCCTCGCTGAACAACCCGGACAGCAGCCCGCTGTGGAACCTGCCCGTCACCCTGGGCGACCCCAGCCACAACAAGATCGACACCGTGGCGCTGTACGGTTTCGACACGCTCAAGTTCAACGACCGGTGGCTGCTCAACGCCGGCCTGCGCCTGGACCACTACAAGCTCAGCGCCTCCGGCCCCGCCGGCCGCAACACGCCGGCCTATGACCTGAGCCGTTCGGACACGCTTTTCAACTACCAGCTGGGCCTGGTCTACAAGCCGGCCACCAACGGCAGCATCTACGCCAGCCTCGGCACCTCCTCGCGCCCCGGCGGCTCCATGCTGGGCAACGGCAACGAGGACCTGGGCATCTCCACCGACCAGTTGGCCAACCTGGCGCCCGAGAAGACCCGCTCGCTCGAGCTGGGCACCAAGTGGGACCTGATGGAAAAGCGCCTGGCGCTGACCGCCGCGCTGTTCCGCAACGACGTGACCAATGCGCGCATCACCGAAAACGGCGTCACCTACATGGGCGGCAACAAGGTGGTCAACGGCGTGGAGCTGGGCTTCACGGGCAGCGTGCTGCCGGGCCTGAGCGTCTTCGGCGGCTACACCTACATGGACAGCGAGCAGAAGAACGCAGGCGCAGGCAACGTGGCCAACGGCCAGCCCTTCCCCAACACGCCCAAGCACAGCTTCAGCCTGTGGACCAGCTACAAGCCCATGGCCAAGCTGACCGTGGGCCTGGGCATCTATGCCCAGAGCAGTGTGAACCAGAGCTACATCCGCTCCACCGTGGATGGCGGCATCGTCACCAAGGGCGCCAGCGGCTATGCACGCTACGACGCCATGGTGGCCTACCAGATCGACCGCAATCTGACCGTGCAGCTGAACCTGTACAACCTGGGCGACAAGGTCTACTACAGCGGCGTGCGTTCGCCCCACTACGCGACCATGGCGGCAGGCCGCTCGGCCGTGGCCTCGCTCAAGTGGACGTACTGATCTGCTGATCGCCCCGGGCGAACGCGCAGCGGCTTGACGCTGCGCAGATCACCGCAAAGCCCCGCAGGCCATCGCCGCCTGCGGGGCTTTTTTGCGGGACACTCATTGATTCCGCCCCTGAGGACCGCATGCCATGATGCTCCGCATACCCGCCCTGCTCAGCCCCGACGAAGTGCGCCAGTGCCGCCAGGCGCTGGAGCAGGCCCCGTGGCAGGACGGCCGCGCCACGGCCGGCCCCCTGGCGGCCCAGGTCAAGGCCAACCTGCAGCTGCCGCTGGACAGCCAGGCCGGCCAGGCGATAGGCAACCTCATCCTCGACAGGCTGGGGGCCAGCGCGCTGTTCATGTCGGCCACGCTGCCGCTGAAGGTGCTGCCGCCGCGCTTCAACCGCTACGAAGGCGGCGGCACCTACGGCAACCACATAGACAATGCCATCTTCACCATCCCCGGCACGGCCATCAAGGTGCGCAGCGATGTCTCCACCACCGTATTCCTCAGCGAGCCCGACGAATACGAAGGCGGCGAGCTGGTCGTGGAAGACACCTTCGGCCACCAGAGCGTGAAGCTGGCCGCAGGCGACGCCATCGTCTACCCCGGCACCAGCCTGCACCGCGTCAACCCCGTCACGCGCGGCACGCGCTACGCCAGCTTCTTCTGGACCCACAGCCTCGTGGCCTCGGACGAGAAGCGCCGCCTCCTGTTCGACCTGGACCAGCAGATCCAGCAGTTGACGCTGCGCCACCCGGGCGACCCCGCCCTATCCGCGCTGTCCGGCACGTACCACAACCTGTTGCGGATGTGGTCGCAGGCCTAGTGGCACAGCCGCCAGGCAGCCGCATCAGAACCTGTAGCGGGCCGTGACCAGCACATTGCGCGGATCGCCATACACGCCCGTGCCGTACGAACCCAGGCCCGGCATATAGGTCTTGTCGAACAGGTTGTTGACGTTCAGCGTCACCGACCACTGGCGGTCCACGTCGTAGCGCGCCATCAGGCCCACCAGCGCATAGGCACGCTGGTCGGCGCGCGCGTAGGGAGCGGCGGACTGCTGGTAGTAGGTCAGGCTTTGCCAGGCCAGCGAGCCGCCCACGGTCCACTGCGGGTTGAGACGGTAGCTGGTGCTGAGCTTGAACAGGTGGCGCGGCTGGTTGGTGTTGACCGCGCTGAGGATCACGTCGGGCTGGGCCGGCGCACGCGAAGTGCGGTAGGTGTAGCCGCCGTAGATGTTCCAGGCCGGCGTGATGCTGCCCGACACCTCCATCTCCACGCCCTTGCTGGTCACGCCGTCGATGGCCGCATAGACCTCTTCCCCGGATTGCGGGTTGGCGCTGACGTACTGCGCGGCATTGCGCTGCTGGATGTGGAACAGCGCCAGCGAGGCGTTGAGCCGGCCGTCCAGAAACTCGCCCTTGACGCCCACTTCGCGGCTGCGGCCCGTGAGCGGCGGCAGCGGGCTGCCGGCAGCGTCCTTGTAGTAGGTCTGCGGATTGAAGATATCGGTCTGGCTGGCGTACAGCGACAGCTGGCGGTTCAGGTCATACACCACGCCCGCATAGGGCACGGTCTTGTGCGCCACGCGCAGCGCGTTGTTCACGACGTAGCTGCCGTTCAGGCCCGTGGTGTCGTCCAGCATGTCGTACCAGCTCACGCGCGCACCCAGGATCACCGACAGATCGTCCGTGGGCCGCAGGCGCGCGGCGCCGAAGACACCCTTTTCCACGATGCGCGTCATGCGGTGGTTGCGCAGCTGGAAATCGGGCCGGGGCACCTGGCCGTCCCACTCGAAGTAGTTGCCCACGGGGCCGTAGGCATTGCTGTAGCCGGGCGCATGGCGGCGCTGGCGCGACCAGCTGGCGCCGAACGACAGCTCATGCTCGCGCCCGAACAGCTGCAACGGCCCGGACAGCGCCGCATTCACGGCCTGCGTGGTGGCATCGGTGGGAATCTTGTTGGACAGCATGTTGATGCCCAGGCCGCTGACCGGGTCCACCATGCCGTGGGCTGCCACGCCGACCTCCACGTCGCGCGACTGGCGCAGCCGGCTGGCAGACAGGTCCATCTTCCAGCCATTGCCGAAGCTGTGCTTGAGTTCGGCAAACACGTTGGTGCTGTCGTTGTCCCAGTACGACCAGCGCGCCGCAGGGTTGAGCGAGGTGGGGAAATGCGTGCGGCTGCCATCCTTGAAGAACAGCGGGATGTGGCCGAAGCTGGCCCCGTTGGCGCGCGTCTGCATGTGGTCAATGCCCAGGCTGGCCACGGTGCCCGGGCCCAGGTCGGCCTCGATGATGCCGTACAGGCTGCGCACGTTGCGGCTGTAGTCGTCCACATGGGACCTGGCGTTCTGCGCCACGGCCACCACGCGGGCGCGCACGCGGCCGTCTTCGGTCAGCGGCGCGGAGATGTCGCCCACGCCGCGCAACCGGTCATGGCTGCCGATGGCCGCCTCGGCCGAGGCCTGGAAGGTCTTGGTGGGCCGCTTGCGCACCAGATTGACCACGGCCGACGGATAGCCCGCGCCCGTGAGCAGGCCTGTGGCGCCCTTGACCACTTCCACGCGGTCATAGATGGCGCTGTCGGCCAGCGAGGTCGTGTACTGGTTGGCCGAGTCCATGGTGTTGGGCACGCCGTCGAACTGGAAATTCTCGATGGCATAGCCGCGCGAGTAGAAGGTGGTGCGCTCGCTGTCGTTGCGGCCCACGGTGATGCCGGGCGTCTTCTCCAGCACCTCGGGCAGGCTGGTCAGGCCCTGGTCGTCCATCAGCTGGCGCGTGACCACGCTGACCGACTGCGGCGTCTCGCGCTGCGACAGGCCCAGCCGTGTGGCCGTGCTGGACTGGCGCGTGGCGTAGGAGCCCGTGCCTTCGGAGACCGCGCTGCGCTCGGCAGCGGCCGTCACGTTGACCGTGGCCAGCGCCGTGCCCTCGGCAGCGGAGACCGGCGCCGTCGGCACCGCCGCGCGCCGCAGCGCGTAGCCCCCGCCCTGCCCCGCCTGGGGCACGGCTTCCAGGCCGCTGCCCGCCAGCAGGGCGGCCAGGCCCTCGCGCACCGAATAGCTGCCATGCAGGGCCGCGCCGGTCTTGCCTGCCGTCAGGCTGCCATCGGCGGTCAGCAGAATACCGGCCTGGGTGGCAAAAGCGTTAAGGGCACGGTCCAGCGGCGCGGCAGGCAGATCGAAGCGCTGGGCGGCAGCCGGCGCGGCCATGGTTTGCGCGTGGGCGGCAGTGGCGCTCAGGCCACCGACAGCGCAGGCCTGCAGGGCCATGGCGAGCACGGTTCTGGCGAAGGCAGGCGCCAGCGCGGGAGCCTGTGCAGGAGGTCGGAAGCGGACAAGAGCGCCGGGCACGGGGTGCGGCATGGAGGATTCCTTTCGATGGATGGCGGACATAGCCATTCACTGCAGAAAATGGCTGTTGTCTCTATCCCGAACGAGATCCGGAAAGCGGCACGCCCTGCCGCAAATATTTTTTTGCCGGATCTCAGGCCGGTCCCACCGTGACCCAGAAACGCGTGGTCCGGCGCACGCGCACCGGCAGCGCGCCCTGCAGCGCGGCCAGCGTGGCATCGCTGTCGTCCAGCGAGAACACGCCCGAGACGATCTGCCCGGCCACGGCCGGGTCGCAGCGCAGCACGCCACGGCGGTAGCGCGACAGCTCGGCCAGAAAGTCTTCGAGGCGCATGCGCTCGGCCACCAGCAGGCCGCGTGTCCAGGCGGCATCGCCCTGCGGCGGCAAGACGCCGGCCTGCACCGTCTCGGCGCCGAAGTCTGCCCACTCGCCGGCCTCCACGCGGCGCGACGGCCCCTGCAGCGGAGCGACGGCCACCGCCCCCTCGAATACTTCGACCCGGTCCCGCCCCGCTGCGCCGCCACCGTCCAGACGCACGGAAAACCGTGTCCCCAGCGCCTGCAGCGTGCCCCGGGGAGTCTCCACTATGAAGGGGCGATGCGCGCCGGCCGGATCCGACGCCGTGCGCACATGGATGGCACCCGCTCGCAGCAGCAGGCGGCGTTCCGTGGCCGTGTAGCGCAGGTCCAGCGCGCTGCCTGTGTCCAGCGTGACCACGGAGCCGTCGGCCAGTCGGTGCTCGCGCCGCTCGCCCGTGCCCGTGTGCAGCGCGGCCAGCTGACCGCTGCGCTCCAGTGCGCCATGACCGGCATAGAGCGCCACGCCCGTGCCCGCGCCCCAGGCCAGCACGCGCAGCGCCTTGCGCCTCCCGGCCGCGGGCGCACGCGCCGTGCGCAGCGTGCGCGAGGCCAGCTGCGGCGGCACGGCCTGCAAGCGCTGCTGCATTTGCATCAGCTGCTGCCAGGCCTCCTCGTGACGGGCATCGGCCGCGCGCCACGCGGCCAGGGCCTGGTGTTCGGCCTCGGTGGCGCTGCCCGACAGCAGCACGGCCATCCAGTCGAAGGCCTGGTCCAGGGCCTCGGTCGGATCGGCGGCAAGGAGTCCGGTGGCGGTGTGCGTCATTCCATCAGCGCCTGGAAACATGCCTGCAGCGCATCGCGCATGTGCTTGCGCACCGTGCGCTCGGCCGTGCCCACGCGCGGGGCGATCTCGGCATAGGTCAGGCCCTCGAACTGCGAGAGCATGAACACCTCGCGCACGCGCGGCGGCAGCGCATCCAGCATGGCGTCCACGCGCACCAGGGTCTGCAGTGCAATCGCCCGCTCTTGGGGCGAAGGCGCAAACGATTCGGGCAGCAGCGCCAGCGCCTCCAGATAGGCGGCCTCCAGCCTGCGCCGGCGCAGCAGGTCCACCACCAGTCCCTTGGCGATCTGCACCAGGTAGGCGCGCGGCTCCTCTTCCTGCCGGGGCAGGCGGCGCGAGACGATCAGGCGCACCCAGGTGTCCTGCGACAGGTCCGCAGCGTCGCAGGCGTTGCCCATGCGGCGCCGCAGCCAGCCCAGCAGCCAGGGCTGGTGGGCGACATAGAGCGATTGGATGGGGTCGGGAGCGGAGGGTGATGAGTGAGGCATCGGGGCAAGGCGCCATGGAGTGCCACGGCGCCAAAGACGAATGGTTCTTATTATCCATTCATCCCGGCGCCCTCCGCCCGCGCCGCAGTCGCCTACCAGCGATAGGTCACGCCTGCGGACACGGTGCGCGCCCTGCCGTAGTAGCAGCCAAAGGCGTAGTTGCAGCTGGAGACATAGTTCTTGTCGAACAGGTTCTGGACGTTGATGGTGCCCTCCAGCCCGCGCAGGCTGGCGTCGATCAGGCCCAGGTCATAGCGCAGCGCGGCATCGAAGACCAGGTAGGCCGGCGTGCGGAAGCTGTTGGCGGAGTCGCCGAAGGCGCTGCCCGACCAGCGCGCGCCCGCTCCCACGCTCAGGCCCGCATGCAGGTGGTGGTTGACCCACAGCGAGGCGCGCCAGCGCGGCGTCGAGGCCCATTGCTTGCCGATTTCTTCGGCATCGTTGGACCGCAGGGTGCGCATGTCGGCGTAGCTGAAGCCGCCGGCAATGTCCCAGGCCGCGCCCAGGCTGGCCTTGATCTCCATTTCCGCGCCCCGGGACTGCACCTCCCCGGTTTGCACCGAGTAGCCGGGGTGCTCGCGGTCCGTGGTGGTGAGATTGCGCTGGCGTATGTCGAACACCGCCAGGCTCAGCAGCAGGTTCTTGCCGGGTGGTTGGTACTTCACGCCCGCCTCGATCTGCTTGCCCGTGGTGGGATCGAAAGGCCGGCCATGGAAGTCCGTGCCCACGATGGGCACGAAGGACTCGGAATAGCTCAGGTAGGGCGCCACGCCGTTGCCGACCAGCCAGGTCACCCCCGCACGGCCCGTGAAGGCCTTGTGGTCCTGGCGGGTGCGCGTGGCCTCCATGAGGTCCTTGTTGTCGATGCCGGCCCAGTCATGGCGTCCGCCCACGGTCAGCACCAGATCGCGCCAGCGCATCTGGTCCTGCAGGTAGACCCCGGTCTGATCCACGGTGTTGTCCCAGCGTGTGGTCAGTGTGGGCGCAGCCGTGGGCAGGCCGTAGTCGGGCGCATACAGGTCGATGGGGGCAGAGGCGTAGTCGTTGTAGCCCTCGTACTTGCGCGAGAAGCGGCGGTAATCCAACCCGCCCAGCAGCGTGTGGCTCACGGGGCCGGTGCTGGCCTTGACCTCCAGGTGGTTGTCCAGGCTCAGCACGCTGTTGTGCTGCGCCCAGTCCAGCTTGGTGCGGGTGGCGCGGCCGTAGTCGATGGCTCCCTCGGCGTCGCGCGCAAAGGCGCGCAGGTAAAAGCCCTTCCAGCGGTCACGCACGTCGGTGAAAAGCAGCTTTTGCCGCCAAAGCACACTGTCGTTGAAGCGGTGCGCGAAGTCGGCGCCCAGCACGGCCTGGTTGCGCCAGAAGTCGTTGTAGCCAGGCTGGCCGTTGAAGAAGCTGCGGCTGATCCTTTTGCCGTCAGGTCCCTCGAACAGGCTGCCCACGGCCGGCATGGCCTGGTAATCCCACACGCCCTGGTCGCGCTGCAGTTGCGCATACAGGGTCAGCGAGGTGCGAGCATCGGGCCGCCAGGTCAGGCTGGGGGCCACGAACAGGCGGCTGCTGCGCGTGTGGTCGGCCTGCTGGCCGCCGCCATTGGCCACAGCCACCAGGCGGTAGAGCAGACCGCGCTCGGCATCCAGGGTGCCGGAGAGGTCCAGCGCCGCATCAGCGCGCCCGTGGCTGCCCACGCCCAGCCGCACCTCGCGCAAGGGTTCGGCCATGGGCCGCTTGCTGACCAGATTGATCACGCCGCCGGGCTGGTTCTGCCCGTAGAGCACCGAGGCCGGGCCCTTGAACACCTCGATGCGCTCCAGGCTGTAGGGCTCGATCTGGGCGGCACCTCCCAGGCTGCCCGCATACGGCAGGTAGGCGCCATCGAGGTACAGCGATGCCGGAGAGAAGCCGCGCGAGGCGGTTTCGTCGGCCTGCATGTAGTTCTCGGTATAGCCCGAGGAATCCACGCCCGGCGTATAGCGCAGCGCCTGGGAAACGCTGATGGCGCCCCGCGCGGCGATCTCGTCGGCGGTGACCACGTTGATGGTCTGGGGCACCTCGACGATGGCCGTATCGGTCTTGGAGCCTGCCGTGCTGCGCCGCGCCACGTAACCGGCCACCGGGCCTTCGCCGCCCACCTCCTCGGCGCGCGCGGTGACGATGACGGGCGCCAGCTCCATCCCGCTGCCGGCCGGCAGCTGCCGGACCTGCTCCACGCGCCGCAGCGCATAGCCGCCGCCGGCCTGGCGCACGGCCTGCCAGGCGGTGCCGGCCAGCAGCGCCTCGAAGGCAGCCTCCACCGTGTAGCTGCCGCGCAGTCCCGCGCTGCGCTGTCCGGCCGTCTGATCGGCCGTGAAGATCAGGGCCACGCCGGCCTGGGCGGCCGTGCTGCGCAAGGCGGCATCCAGCGGGCCGGCAGCGACGTCATAGCTGCGCTGGGCCTGGGCCAGCACGGCGGCGGGCATGAGCGCGATGGCCAGCGCCAGCGCGGGGTGGGGCATGAAAAGGGGTTGCATGGTCCTGGGTTCTCCCTGTGTTCCGATATCGAAAATCAAAGCTCTCGGCAACAAGGAAGCGCGGCGCGGGAAATCGGGTCACACCCGGCGCAAAAAAAGCGAAAAGGAAGAAAGGGCCTCAGCCGCGCGCCTGCGCAGGCTCCACCACCACCCACCAGCGCGTGCGCCAGCGCAGCTGCACGGGCAGCGCACCGGGCAGCATGGCCAGCACGGCGTCCGTGCCATCGATGCCCCCTTCGTCCAGCGGGAACACGCCCGAGAACCGCAGCCCGGCCACGGCCGGATCGGCATGCAGCCAGCCGGGGCGGTAGCGGTTGAGCTCGGCCAGGAAGTCGTCCAGGCGCTGGTTGTCCACCCACAATTGACCCCGGCTCCAGGCGTCATCCGCAGGGCCGGCCGGCTGCACCGTGCCCCAGCCCGTGCGCGTGAAGTCCATGGCCTCGCCCGCCTGCAGGCGCCGTGCGGATGCGCCTGTGCCGGCCGGGCGCAGCTCCACGGCGCCCTCGAACACCGCCACGCGCGCACCTGCCTGGCTGCTGCGCACCATGAAGCGCGTGCCCAGGGCGCGCACGCGGCCGTGGGCGGTCTCCACCACAAAGGGCAGATCGCCCAGCGCACCTGCGGGATGACCGGTGGTGAACAGCGCCTCGCCGGCCAGCAGGCGGAGCCGGCGCTCGCTGCCGTCGAACTGCAAGGCCACGGCGCTGCCGGGGCCCAGCAGCATGTCCGTGCCGTCGGGCAGGCTCCAGCGGCGGCGCTGCGTGCCGGTGGAGTAGTCGGCCGCCATCTGCTGCCACTGCGGCGTGCGGCTGGCCAGCCAGCCCCCGCCCGCCGCCGTGCCCAGGCCCGCGAACAGGCCCAGCAGGCGCCGCCGCGCAGCCCGGGGAGCAGCGGACAGGCCGCGATAGCCCGCGCCACCGGCATTGAGCCCCGTCAGCGCGCCCGTGACGGCCTGCAGATGGGCCCAGGCGCGGCCATGGTCGGCGTCTTCATCGAGCCAGCGCTGCCAGCGCGCCCGGTCGGCGGCCGAGGCCTGGCCCGATTGCAGCAGCGCAAACCAGCCGGCCGCCGCCCGCGCCACGCCGGCCGGCAAGGGCCGGCCCAGCGCCTGGGGCGCCTGGATACTGCTGCCGGGTAGCGGCGTGGCGCTGGACAGGCGCCGAGGATCGGAAGGAGGCACCGGCGCCATCAGGACAGCGCCAGCACGAAGCAGCGCTCATAGCCCTGGGCCAGGTAGCGCTTGACGCTGGTCATGGACACGCCCAGGCGCGTGGCGATGTCCGCATAGCTCAGGCCTTCGAGGTGGGCCAGCAGGAAGGCCTCGCGCACCTTGGGCGCCAGCGCGTCCAGCGCCTGGTCCACGGCCTGCAGTGATTCGAGCGCGATCAGCCGCTCCTCGGGCGAGGGAGCCAGCTCGGCCGGCAACAGGGCCAGGGTGTCGAGATAGGCGCGCTCCAGCAGCCGGCGCCGGTGCTGGCGAATCACAAGATGGCGGGCCACGGTGGCCAGGAAGGGGCGCGGCTGCTCGATGCGGCCGGCCATGCCCGAGGTGATCACGTTGACGAAAGTGTCGTGCGCGATATCGGAAGCCTCGAACACATTGCCCAGCTTGCGGCGCAGCCAGCCTTGCAGCCAGCCGTGGTGTTCGACATAGAGGGTGTGTACAGGATCGGCCGGTGCGCGCATGAAAAGACGGACGCGCCCCGGACTGGCGTGCCGCAGCGCTGAAGCTCGTTTGAGAATGGTTCGCATTCTAAACACGAGCTCAAAACCGTCGCTGCCCAAATCAGGGGCACCGAGGAAGGGCCGTCCCGCACCGAGGGTGCCGTCCCCCTCCCGCGAAGCGAGAGAGGGGGAAGCGGCGCAGCCGCTCAGGGGGTGCTAAAAATTCTCGTGTGCACCCAAATAGCGCCACTGGCCCACAGGCAGATTGCCCAGCGTCACGCGGCCGATGCGGATGCGCTTGAGGCCCACCACGCGCAGGCCCACCAGTTCGCACATGCGGCGGATCTGGCGTTTCTTGCCTTCGGTCAGCACGAAGCGCAGCTGCTCGGGGTTCTGCCAGTCCACCTTGGCGGGCTTGAGTTCCTCGCCGTCCAGCGACAGGCCATGGCACAGGCGTGCCAGCTGCTCGGCCGGGAACACGGATTGCACGTCGATGTCGCGGTCGCCGTAGGTCACGCGTACCAGGTACTCCTTGTCCATCTCCGAGTCTTCGCCAATGATCTGGCGCGCCACGCGGCCATCCTGGGTCATGACCAGCAGGCCCACGGAATCGATGTCCAGCCGGCCGCAGGGCGCCAGGCCCTTGAGCTGCGCGAAGTTGAAGCGCGTGCGGCTGGTGTCCTGGTTCCAGTGGTTCTGGGGAGTGACCAGGACCACGGCGGGCTCGTGGCCATCCTCGGCCTGTCCGCTGACGTAGCCCATGGGCTTGTGGATCAGGATGGTGACCTGCTGGTCCTGGCGGTCACGTGCCTCGCGCTCGACCGTGATGCGGTCGGCGGCCACCACGTTCTGGCCCATGACGGCGAGTTCGCCGTTGACGCGGACCCAGCCCTTGTCCACCCACTCGTCGGCCTCGCGGCGCGAGCACAGGCCCATGTCGGCCAGGCGCTTGTTGATGCGCACGGCGCCCGGAACCTGCTCCTGCACGGGCGCGGGGGCACGCTTGACGGGAATCTCGCGGCTGGCGCCACCGTCGGCGGGACGGTAGGTGCGGATGCCGCTGAGCGGACGGTAGGCGGGTTCGGCCTGGGCCGGCGCATCGCGGCGCGGGCCGCGGGCGTCATCACGGCGGGGACCGCGCGCATCGTCGCGGCGGGGGCCCCGGGCGTCGTCACGGGGGCGATCACGGAAGCCGCCTTCCCGGGGGCCGTCACATTGCCCATCACGCGGACGCTCGTCGCGCTGGCCATAGGGCCGGTCGCGGCGATCATCCGGGCGGGGCGGACGCGGGGGACGGGAGTCGCGCATGTCGCCCGCATGGCGCGTGTCACGCGCATCACGGGGATCGCGCTGCTCGCGCGGGGCACGGTTTTCGCCGCCGCCCTGGCCACGCCAGTCGCCACGCGGCTGGGAACGGTCCAGGTCCTCGGCACGGCCGAAACCGCTGCTGCGCGGGCGCTGATCACGGGCGTCGCCGCGGGGTGCCGCATCACGGGCATCGCCGCGAGGGCCTGCGTCACGGCGGTCGGAGCGCTCGTAGCGTTCATTGCGCCCGCCGCGGTCATTGCGGTCATTGCGGTCGTTGCGCGGGCCGCGTGCGCCCGCAGATCTGCCTGCGCCACCAGAGGGGCGGCGGGCATCGCCAGCCGGCTCGGCCTGTGGCTTTTCGGGGCGGCGCAGCACAGGGCGCGCGGAGGGCGCTGCCGCCTCGTCGGCGCCGGGCCGGGACGGTTTGGAAGAAGTAGGGGATGACATTAGGCCGCCATTGTCGCGCGGCACGGCCTGCAGCGGCAGCGCCCTGCGGCCAATACGGGCATTGCGCTCGGCTATCGGCCCCGCGCTGCCCCGGCCCGCCGGGACCCCTGCGCGGTCCCGCAGCGAAGCGCCTGCACGAAGGACGGCACACCCGTTGTGCGAGCCCGATTCCCGTCCATGGCAATGCACCTGGCCCCCAGGCCCATCCCATTCGCTGTATCCGTCGCGATATGCATATTCATATGAATCCCCAATGAAAGATGGATCAGGTTGAATCAACTCGCCACGAAAATTCGCCATCCGGCCAATGAGGAAATAACAGCCCATGGCATTGAATATGTAAAAAACTGTATTTCTCACGAGCGCATTCATTCATTTTCCATTGCAAACCAATCCATTGGGCTTGCCATTTCCCATGTATCTCCCCATAGAATGGCGCCCGTCCAGAGACAGGGGCTCTCTTTCGAGACAACAGCCCTGCGCGCAGCGCCCGCTGCGGCATCCAGACCATCACGCCCGGAATCCCGCCTCATTTAACAAGGAAAACCATGAGCGATACACCCAACCTATTGAATTCCATGCCCTTGAAAGAACAATTCAAGGCGCTGCTCATCACCAAAATGGACTTGACGGGAATCGAGTGGTCCGATATGGAGACCGCCATCGGCCCGAATGCCGACAAATACCGTCCGCTGTGGGAGCGCATGGTCAGTGGGAAAAAGGGATTCTTCGCCGCACTCAGTCCCTGCTGGACGGCCATTCCCTTCATGGGCGTGTCCTGGGCCATTGCCCGCCGCGTCTACGCCTATGCCGTGGTGGCCTTCATCACCCTGTTGATCATCAACCTGCTGATGCCCGGCACGGGCGGCGCGGGCCGCGTGCTCGGCATCGCGGTGGCGATTTCCTTCACTGTCAAGCGCACCTACCTGCAGTGGCTGGTCACGCGCGTACAGCAGATCAACCAGAGGGGCCTGGTGGGCGCTGCGCGCGAAGAGGCGCTGCGCCAGATCGGTGGCCTGGACCAGAAGAACGGCTGGATCTCCTTCGGCGTGCTGCTGGCCATCGGCATCGTGCTGGCCGCCTTCTGAAGCGCCAGGCCCGCAGATCAGCGGTCCACGGGCAGCCGGTCGCACAGGGCCACCAACTGCGCCAACTGGGGGCCCACATCCCGGATCAGCGTGCGGGCCGGCATGCGCAGGCCCGGCACGGCGCAGTTGAACAGCAGCCGGCGCGACCCGTAGCGGATGCGGGAGGCCGCGCCCACTGCGCACACGCCCAGGCCGGAGTCGCCCATGTTGACCGCGAAGCCCCGGGCGGCATAGTGCGCCAGGCTTTCGCTGGCGTTGTCCCTGCAGCGCGCATATTCCTCGGGCCGCTGGCTGCGCACGCGGTCCAGGAAGCGCTGCAGTTCCCCGGCATCGAGCTGGGCAAGCCCTGCCCGGCCCATGGCCGTTTCCAGCACGCCGCGAACCGCGCCCACGCCGGGGCGCTTGAGCGTGCCGCCCTCCCAGGCGCAGGTATCCAGGTAGACCACATCCAGGTCCATGACCACGCCCACCGATACCGCCCCCTTCACACGGTCGGCCAGCGCCTGCATGGGCAGGCGCAGCGGGCCGAGCAAGGGCGTATTGATCACATAGGGGTAGCCCAGGGCGACGGCGGCCGGGCCGACGAAATAGCGGTCCAGCCGCTCGTCATGGTCCAGGTAGCCCATGGTCTGCAGGCTGCGGCACAGCCTGGACACGGTGGGGCGCGGCAGGCCCAGGCGGCGGGCCAGCTCGCTGTTGGCATGCGGGCGCGGGTCGCTGACGAAGCACTGCAGGATCATCAGCCCCTTGGCCAGCGTGCCCGCGAAATACGGGTCCTGCTCGCGGATGCGGCAGACATCCTGCGAATCCCTGGGTTGGTGGGCAATGGGGGTGTGGGGCACGTGGCGATTGTGCGGACCACCGCCGCAAAGCCGCAACTGCATTTCAATATTTGAAACTGCATTGCAGCCCTGGTGCCCGCGCTTCCTACAGTGCGGCCCATGAGCCAAGCCCCCACCCCCCATCCCGCCGACGCCCGCCTGCAGGCGTTGATTGCAGACATCCGCCATTTCGTGCGCCACCGCTGGCATCCGCTGGAGGAGCAGATCGAGCGCGATGACGAGATCCCGCCTGCCGTAGTCCAGGAACTGCGCGACAAGGGCTATTTCGGCTGGAGCATTCCCCAGGCCCATGGCGGCCTGGGCCTGAGCACCGAGGAGCTGGTGCGCTGCGCCTTCGAGCTGTCCCAGGCCTCGGTGGCGCTGCGGGCCCGCGTGGGCACCAACACCGGCATTGGCTCCGAAGCCCTCGTGGCCGACGGCACCGAGGCGCAAAAGCAGCGCTGGCTGCCGCGCATGGCGCGCGGCGAGCTCACGGGTTGCCTGGCGCTGACCGAGCCGGACGCGGGCTCGGAGGCGAGCAACATCCAGACCACGGCGCGCCGCGAGGGCGACCACTATGTGCTCAACGGCAGCAAGCGCTTCATCACCAATGCGCCGCTGGCCGATGTGTTCACCGTCATCGCCCGCACCGGCGAAGGCAGCACGGGCAGCGAGGGGCTGACGGCCTTCTTCGTGGAACGCTCGCCGGGCCTGGTGACGGGCCAGCCCTATCGCAAGATGGGCCAGGCGGGCTCGCCCGTGTCGGACGTGCATTTCCAGGACTGCCGCGTGCCGGCCGACCAGATCATCGGCGGGCGCGAGGGCCAGGGCTTCAAGACCGTGATGAAGGTGCTCAACAAGCAGCGCCTGCACCTGGCCGCGCTGTGCACGGGGCCGGCGATCCGCATGCTGGACCTGGCGCTGGCCCATGTGCGCCAGCGCGAGCAGTTCGGCCAGCCGGTGGCGAACTTCCAGCTGGTGCAGGCCATGCTGGCCGACAGCCGCACCGAGATCTTCGCGGCGCAATCCATGATCCTGGAGGCCGCCCGCGCCCGCGACCGGGGCGAGGACGTGGCGCTGTCCGCCTCCATGTGCAAGTACTTCGCCTCCGAGATGTGCGGCCGCGTGGCCGACCGCGCCGTGCAGATGTTCGGCGGCGCGGGCTATGTGGCCGACTTCAGCCCCATCGAGCGCTACTTCCGCGACGTGCGCCTGTTCCGCCTCTACGAAGGCACCAGCCAGATCCACCAGCTCAACATCGCCAAGCTCATGCTGCGCGAGAGTGCCTGACACCGGAGGCCCCCATGACACGCCCCCTCACCTCGAAGCACCTGGCCACCCTGGGCCTGCTGGCCGCGCTGTGTGCCTGCGCGCAGGCTGCCCAAGCGGCACAGACGGCCCAAGCGGCTTTTCCCGATCGGCCCGTGCGCGTGATCGTTCCCTTTCCCGCAGGCGGCAGCACCGACCTCGTGGCCCGAGCGCTGTCGGTGGAACTGGGCAAGGCCCTGGGACAGCCCGTGGTGGTGGAGAACAAGCCGGGCGCGGGCAGCCTGGTCGGCTCGGAACTCGTGGCCCGCGCCGCGCCCGACGGCTACACCCTGCTCATGGCAGGCCTGAGCAATGTCTTCCTGCCCCATGTGCACGCCAACCTCAAGTGGAATCCGCTGACCGACTACGAGTACATCGGCCTGGTGGCGGACCTGCCCAACGTCATCGCCGTCAACGCCAAGACCCCCTACCGCACGCTGGCCGAACTGGTGGCGGCCGACAAGGCCAGGCCCGGCACGCTGTCCTTCGGCTCGGCCGGCACGGCCACGCCCTCGCACCTGGTCTGCGAGATGGTCAACCACCGGCTCGGCACCAAGATGCAGCACCTGCCCTACAAGGGCAACGCCCCGGCCGTCAACGACCTCATGGCCGGCCACATCCCGGTGATGTGCAACAACCTGGGCGGCACCCTGCCCTACATGCAGGGCGGGCAGATCCGCATCCTGGCGCAGACCGGCAAGAGCCGCTCGCCCGCCGCGCCCGACATTCCCACCTTTGCCGAGCTGGGCGTGGCCGGGCTGGACACCGGCCTGTGGGTGGGCCTGGCCGCGCCCAAGGGCACGCCGCAGCAGATCGTGGCCACGCTCAACCAGGCGCTGGCCAAGGCCATGGCCTTGCCCAAGACACGAGACAAGCTGGCACGCCTGGGCGCCACGCCGCTGCCCACGCAGGCGGCGGACTTCCACCAGCGCGTGGCCGAAGACCGCCGCGCCTGGGAGCCCGTGCTGAAGAACGTGGACCTGAAAGGCAACTGATGCAGCGCCAAGGCTATCCGCTGGAGGGTGTGCGCATCCTCGACATGGCCACGGTGCTGGCCGCCCCCTTCTCGGCCACCCTGTGCGGCGACCTGGGCGCCGACGTCGTCAAGCTGGAGCTGCCCGGCGGCGGCGACACGCTGCGCAGCCTGGCCCCCGTGCACGACGGCCACGCCGTGTTCTGGAAAACCGCCAACCGGGGCAAGCAGGGCATCTCGCTGGACGTGCGCAAGGCCGAGGGCCGCATGCTGTTCCTGCGGCTGATCGAGGATTTCGACGTGCTCGTGGAGAACTTCCGCACCGGCACGCTGGACCGCTGGGGGCTGGACCTGGCCACCTTGCATGCCCGCAACCCGCGCCTCATCGTGCTGCGCCTGACGGGCTTCGGCCAGACCGGCCCCTATGCGCGCCGGCCGGGCTTTGCGCGCATCTTCGAGGCCATGAGCGGCTTCGCCCACCTCACGGGCGAGGCGGGAGGCCCGCCCCAGCACATGAACTACCCACTGGGCGATGCCGTGGCCGGGCTGTTCGGCGCCTTCTCCATCGCGGCCGCACTGGCCGAGCGCAATGCAAAGCCTCCAGGCGAACGGCGCGGCCTGGAGATCGACCTGTCGGCCACCGAAGCCATGCTGCGCCTGCTGGACCCGCTGGCGGCCGAGTACCAGCTGGGCGGACAGGCACGCAGCCGCACGGGATCGTGCGCGGGCTACACGGCGCCCTCCAACGTCTACCGCACGCGCGACGGCGCCTGGCTCACTGTGGTCGCCACGGGCGATGCCATCTTCGCGCGCCTGTGCCAGGCCATGGACCGCGCCGACCTGGCCGCCGACCCGCGCTTTGCGGACAACGCCGCGCGCATCCGCCACCTGCAGGCACTGGATGCGCTGATCGTGCAATGGTGCGCAGGCCTGGACTGCACCCAGGCCATGGCCGCGCTGGCCGCGCACGACATCCCGTTCAGCAAGGTCTGTTCGGCCCAGGACGTGCTGCAGGACCCGCATTTCGCGGCACGCGGCAGCTTCATCGCGCTGCCCGACCCCGACCTGGGCCCCCTCACCGCCCCCGCGCCCGTGCCACGCTTCACCGGCCGCCAGGCCCCTTCGCCCCGCAGCGGCCCGGCCACCGGCCAGGACAATGCACGCATCTATGCGGCATTGGGGCTGGATGCGCAGCAGCAGGAGAGGCTGCGGCGCGAGGGCGTGATCTGAAAATGTGCAGTGCTGGCGTCAGATGGCCAGCCGTGCGGCCAGCAGGTCCGCCTGCTCGGCGAACTTGCGGGGATGGGACGTGCGCAGCTGCGCCAGGTTCTGCACCTTCCATCGCACGCCGGGCAGGTGTTCGAGATGGGCGATGTCCAGCGCCGGCCAGTCGGGGGCTCCAGCGGCCAGCGACAGCAAAAAGCGCCGCTCACTGGCATCCAGCCCTTGCTGAAGCTCCCGCAGCAACCGCTCGCGTGCTGCGAGCAGAGATTGCAGCGACACAGGCTCGGCCGTCATGCCCCGGAAGTTGTTTTCGAAATCGTGCCGGACATCACGCAAGGGAGGAAACAGCACTTCGTGCAACGGCCGGTTGCTACAGGCCAGATAGACCACGAACGCGCGCCGGATGCCAGGAGTGATGCCGCCGTGCGCGAACAGCTGCATCACATCGAACAGATCACGCGGGTGCTGCCGATCCAGGGCGGCCACGAGCTTGCCGCCGTACACGTCCTCTGCGGAGACCACGGGAATCTCCAGGTCAGCCATCAGCACATCGCGCGCAGTTGGCGTGAGCGAGGCCTGCCGCACCGGCAGCACCGTGCCCCGCATGACATAGTTCACTTCGATCTTGACCTGCACGGGACCGCGGCGCACCAGCAGCTTGGTCTGGCCCGCTGCAGCCACCGGCGCATGGGTCTGGAAGCCCCGCTTCGTCAGACGTTCTGCCGCTTGCCGGATGGCCTCATTGATCCGTTGCAGCGCCTCATCGCGCGACGGCCTGTGGTCGGGAAACACCAGGTCCAGATCAACGGACAGACGCGGCATATCGCGCACGAACAGGTTGATCGCGGTTCCGCCCTTCAGCGCGAACGTGTCATCCACAAACACCAGCGGCGCGACCTGTGTCAACAGGCGCGCGGTATCGAGATAGGTCTGGTTCATGCCTTGAGCACCAACAGACCATCGGCTGATCGGGACACCCAGGGCCGGCCGCTGCCCGTGGGCAGCATGGCCGGATCGAGCCTTGCAGCCCAGGGCAGCGCCCCCTCGCGCCCGAGTTGAAGGCACAGGCGCACGGTCTTGACGCTGGTGCAGCGCTGCAGAAGTTCACGCAGCACATCGGCGCGCAGGCTGTACGCGCTCTCCACCAGCTCCCTGGCTTCCTGCAGCGGCTGGCGCACGCCCACATCGCTCAGAAGCTCCAGCAGTGCACGCTCCGGCGCCGAGACCTGGGCGGCACCGCTGCGTTGTTCGAAGGGCCCGACATGCAGCAAGGCACCGGGTTGCTCGTCGAACAGCCTCTTGCGGTGGTATTCAGCGGGAAAACGCTCGGTGAACCATGGCGGCAGCTGCCCGGCGGCCCAGCCATACAGCTGCAGCACCGGCTGCTGCGCCACATACTGGCGCATGCCGTACCAGTCCAGCGCCGACTTGCCCCCCACATGCAGGCCCTCCAGGCGGCGCTGCAGCACGCCCAGGCTCGGATGCAGGGCCAGACTGTCGTTGGGCCGGCAGAAGACCCCCCGCATCAGGCGCTTCAGCCAGCCCGCGCGCACGTAGTGGACAGCCAGGTCTGCGGAGATGCCCAGCCCTGCCAGATCCTGCGAGGTGATGGGTGTGCCCGCAGGCAGCTGCGTGTAGAGCGCGTTTAATTTGCTTGCCCCGGTCGTAGTCATGCTGCGATTCAAGCACTTATTCCAAACACGGGCAACTTTGATATTTCCTTCCAATCGTAGTTCTACTACGATTTTCAATACTTTTCAAAATTTCATGGCGACATGCATCGGTACTGGTCCATGCCGATGGGTACGGCGCCAAAGCGGACGCCGCGCATGCTCAGGCCGCCCGCCGCGCCGTCGCAAACAGCCCGCTGCGCAGCGCTTCCAGGTCGAGCACGCGCAGGCCGCCGTACTCCACGACGATGGCGTTTTCGCGCTGCAGCACGGACAGCGCCTCGTTGACGCGCTGGCGTGACAGGCCCACCAGGTAGGCCAGCTCCTGCTGGGTGATGCGCAGCACCTCGCCCACGCCCGGGTACAGCAGCGGGTGAAAGAGCGCGGCCAGGCTGCGGGCCACGCGCAGGTCGGGGTTGGTGAGGCGGTCGATTTCGCGGGCCGAGATGAACTGGCCCAGGCGCTCGTTGAGCTGGCTCATGACGAAGCGGTTGAAGCCGATGGAGTGGTCCAGCAGCCAGTGGAAGGTGTCGATGGGCAGGCCGGCGACCACGCTTTTGCGGATGGCCTGCACGTTGTAGCGGTAGGGCTCGCGCTTGACGGCCGTGCCCTCGCCGAACCAGCCGCCCGGAGGCAGGCCGGCCAGCGTCATGCTGGCGCCATCGGCGCCATCGGTGTTCATCTTGAGCAGGCCTTCGACCACGCCGAACCAGTAGGTGGGCGCGCGGCCGGTGCGGCAGACGTAGTCGCCGGACTGTGCGTCGCCGACGACCAGCGCCTTGTGCGCGCGCTCGCGCTCGGCGGGCTGGAGCAGGGCCAGCCAGGGAATGCCATCGAGTTCCTCGGGTCGGGGCGCACGGCGGCGCTGGTGCAGTGACAGTTCTTGGCTCATGGAGTCGCGGCGAGGGTGCGCGGATGAATCAACAAAACCACCCAAGCATTGCCCGAGGCCAGTGGCTGGCGTGAGCGGGATTTCCAGAAGGACGGCGACCCGCTGCGAACGGGCTGGAGCGCAAGCCCCCCAACGGGCAATGAGACCGTTTTGGCACCATTTGTTACGGCGCGTTTTCCCGATGATGAGTTTCCCGAAGATTGTCGTCAAACAGACACCACGGCGTCAAAGCCAGTCCTACGATGCAGTCCAAGCCGGTGGGTCTCAGCCTGGGCATTTGCACCACGCGGCCACCATCCACGAACAACCAAGGACATGGAATGACGACCACGTTCCCGCACCTGCTGCTCCAGCATGCTGCCCAGCGCCCACAGGCACCGGCGCTGCGCGAGAAGGAATACGGCATCTGGCAGACCTGGAGCTGGAGCGAGGCCGCGCAGACCGTGCGCCACATGGCCTGCGGCCTGGCGGCGCTGGGCCTGGCACGCGGCCAGAATCTGGCCTTCATCAGCGACAACCGGCCCCATGTCTACATGGGCTTCCTGGC
Organism: Delftia sp. WSY_22; assembly: GCF_043104185.1. Taxonomy (NCBI): domain Bacteria; kingdom Pseudomonadati; phylum Pseudomonadota; class Betaproteobacteria; order Burkholderiales; family Comamonadaceae; genus Delftia; species Delftia sp. WSY_22. Next base: position 404,632 of record NZ_JBICKN010000007.1, on the reverse strand, counting down.
CGTGCAGGCGCTGGGCGCCGTGCCGATCCCGCTGTACCAGGACGCGGTGGCGGCCGAGATGCGCTTCGTCATCGAGGATGCCGAGATCGACTTCGCCTTCGCCGAGAACCAGGAGCAGGTGGACAAGCTGCTGGAGGTGCGCGAGAGCGTCCGCGGCCTGGGCCACATCATCTATGACGACCCGCGCGGCCTGCGCCACTACGACCAGCCGGGGCTGATCAGCACCGAGGCGCTGCTGCAAAAGGGCAAGGAATGGGAGGCCGCCCACCCGGGCGCCTGGGATGCCATGCTGGCGGCGCTGTCGCCCGACGACGTGTCCGTCATCCTCTACACCTCGGGCACGACGGGCAAGCCCAAGGGCGTGTGCCAGACCCACCGCAGCTTTGGCGAGTCGGCACGCGGCGGTGTGCAGGTGGACCGCCTGGGCCCTGGCGACAACGTGATCTCCTACCTGCCTCCGGCCTGGGTGGGCGACCACCTGTTTTCCTTCGCGCAGTGGCTGGTGGCGGGCTTCACCATCAACTGCCCGGAGTCGGCCTCGACCGTGTCCATCGACCTGCGCGAGATCGGCCCCAGCTACTACTTCGCGCCGCCGCGCATCTTCGAGGGCATGCTGACTTCGGTGTCCATCCGCATGGAGGATGCCGCGCCGTTCAAGCAGTGGATGTACGGCCGCGCCATGGCCGTGGCGCGGCGCGTGGGATCGGACATCCTGGACGGCAAGAAGGTGGGCGCGCTGGACCGCCTGAAGTACGCGCTGGGCGACCTGTGCATCTACGGCCCGCTGCGCAATGCCATGGGCCTGTCGCGCATCCGCGTGGCCTATACGGCAGGTGCGGCCATCGGGCCCGAGCTGTTCCGCTTCTTCCGCTCCATCGGCATCAATCTCAAGCAGCTCTACGGCCAGACCGAGACCTGCGCCTATGTGTGCATACAGCGCGACGGGCAGGTGGAACTGAGCAGCGTGGGCCAGGCCGCACCGGGCATCGAGCTGAAGATCGCCGACAACGGCGAGGTGCTGCTCAAGGGCGTGTCCGTGCTCAAGGAGTACTACAAGCGCCCCGATGCCACGGCCGAAGTGGTGGATGCTGACGGCTGGTTCCATACGGGCGATGCCGGCGTGATCGACGCCAGCGGCCAGCTGCGCATCATCGACCGCGCCAAGGACGTGGGCAAGACCAGCCGGGGCGCCATGTTCGCGCCCAACTACATCGAGAACAAGCTCAAGTTCTTCCCACAGATCAAGGAGGCGGTGTGCTTCGGCCACGGCCGCGACCAGGTCTGCGCCTTCATCAACATCGACTACGAGGCCGTGGGCAACTGGGCCGAGCGCCAGGGCCTGCCCTATGGCGGCTATGTGGACCTGGCCTCGAAGGCCAAGGTGCTGGAGATGGTGGCCGACTGCGTGGCCCAGGTGAACGCCGACCTGGCCGCCGAAGCCGGCATGGCCGACACGCAGGTGGCGCGCTTCCTGGTGCTGCACAAGGAGCTGGACCCCGACGACGACGAGCTGACCCGCACGCGCAAGGTGCGCCGCGGCTTCATTGCCGACAAGTACGGCGTGCTGGTCGATGCGCTGTACACGGGCAAGCGTGAGCAGTTCATCGAGACCCAGGTCAAGTTCGAGGACGGCCGCACCGGCAGCGTCAGCGCCACGCTGTCCATCATCGATGCCAAAACCCATTCGGTGGCTGCCACCGCCAGGGCCTGACCGGAGCCGCTGACATGACCCACAAGAAGATCGGCGATGTCATCCTCGACATCAAGAACATCAGCCTGCGCTTCGGCGGGGTGAAGGCGCTGACGGACATCTCGTTCGATGTGCGCGAGCACGAGATCCGCTCCATCATCGGCCCCAACGGCGCAGGCAAGAGTTCGATGCTCAACTGCATCAACGGCGTGTACACCCCGTCCGAGGGATCGATCACCTTCCGGGGCAAGACCTTCAGCCACATGAACAGCCGCCAGGTGGCCGAGATGGGCGTGGCGCGCACGTTCCAGAACCTGGCGCTGTTCAAGGGCATGAGCGTGATCGACAACATCATGACCGGCCGCAACCTGCAGATCAAAAGCGGCATCCTGATGCAGGCCCTGCGCCTGGGCCCGGCCCAGCGCGAGGAGATCCGCCACCGCGAGTTCGTCGAGCACATCATCGACTTCCTGGAGATCCAGGCCTACCGCAAGACCCCCGTGGGCCAGCTGCCCTACGGCCTGCAAAAGCGCGTGGACCTGGGCCGCGCCCTGGCCATGCAGCCGCAGGTGCTGCTGCTGGACGAGCCCATGGCCGGCATGAACGTGGAGGAAAAGCAGGACATGTGCCGCTTCATCCTCGATGTGAACGACGAGTTCGGCTCCACCATCGTGCTGATCGAGCACGACATGGGCGTGGTCATGGACATCAGCGACCGCGTCGTGGTGCTGGACTACGGCAAGAAGATCGGCGACGGCGCACCCGACGAGGTGCGCCAGAACGAAGACGTGATCCGCGCTTACCTTGGCACAGGCCATTGAGGGGACTGACATGGGATTTTTTCTGGAAACCTTGTTCGGCGGCCTCATGGTAGGCACGCTGTACGCGCTGATCGCCATCGGCTTCGTGCTGATCTTCAAGGCCTCGGGCGTGTTCAACTTCGCCCAGGGCGCGATGGTGCTGTTCTCGGCCCTGGCCATGGCGCGCTTTTCCGAGTGGATCCCGAAGTGGATCGGCATGGAGCCGGGCTGGTTCACCAACCTGCTGGCCATCTGCGTGTCGCTGGCCATCATGGTGGTCGTGGCCTGGGTGATCGAGCGGCTGGCGCTGCGCCACCTGGTCAACCAGGAGCCCATCACGCTCTTGATGGCCACGCTGGGCATCGCCTACCTGCTCGACGGACTGGGCCCGATGATCTTCGGCAGCGCCGTCTACAGCATCAACGTGGGCATGCCCAAGGACCCCATGTTCATCCTCGACGGCCTGTTCGAGGGCGGCGTGCTGCTGAGCCAGGAAGACCTGTATGCGGCCTGCATCGCCGCGCTGCTGGTGGCCGCGCTCAGCGTGTTCTTCCAGAAGACCAAGACCGGCCGCGCGCTGCGCGCCGTGGCCGACGACCACCAGGCGGCGCAGTCCATCGGCATCCCGCTGTCGCGCATCTGGGTCATCGTCTGGTCGGTGGCCGGCGGCGTGGCCCTGGTAGTGGGCATCATCTGGGGCTCCAAGCTGGGCGTGCAGTACTCGCTGTCGCTGGTGGCCCTGAAGGCCCTGCCCGTGGTGATCCTGGGCGGCCTGACCTCGCTGCCCGGCGCCATCATCGGCGGCCTGATCATCGGCGTGGGCGAGAAGCTCTCCGAGGTCTACCTGGGCCCCATGGTCGGCGGCGGCATCGAGACCTGGTTCGCCTACGGCCTGGCCCTGTGCTTCCTGCTCGTGCGGCCCCAGGGGCTGTTCGGCGACAAAATCATTGATCGCGTTTGACCGTTACGGAGAACCTGCACATGTTTTATCGTGAGAACGGTCAATTCAAGACGACCTACGCATCCGACCAGCAGATCTTCGGCGTCGCCCAGGACCGCTGGGCCATCGTGGCGCTGCTGGCCGTCGCCTTCCTGGTGATTCCCTTCAGCGTCAGCGACTACACCTTCCAGGCCGTGCTGATCCCCTTCCTGATCATGTCGCTGGCGGCGCTGGGGCTGAACATCCTGGTCGGCTACTGCGGCCAGATCTCTCTGGGAACGGGCGCCTTCATGGCCGTGGGCGCCTACGCGGCCTACAACCTGCAGGTGCGTTTCGAGGGCATGCCGCTGCTGGTGGCCCTGATCGGTGGCGGCGTGCTGGCCATGGTCTTCGGCGTGATCTTCGGCCTGCCCAGCCTGCGCATCCGCGGCCTGTACCTGGCCGTGGCCACGCTGGCCGCCCAGTTCTTCGTGGACTGGCTGACCAGCCGCGCCGCCTGGGTGACGAACAACTCCTCTTCGGGCTCGGTGAGCGCGGGCCCGCTGTCCATCATGGGCTGGAAGATCGACACGCCCATGGAGAAGTACCTGCTGTGCCTGGGCATCCTGTGCCTGCTGGGCCTGGCGGCCAAGAACCTGGTGCGCGGCGCCATCGGCCGCGAATGGATGGCCATGCGCGACATGGACGTGGCCGCCAGCGTGATCGGCATCCGCCCGACCTACGCCAAGCTCAGCGCCTTTGCCGTGAGCAGCTTCATCGTCGGCGTGGCCGGCGCGCTGTGGGGCTTCGTACACCTGGGTGCCTGGGAGCCTGCGGCCTTCAGTCTGGACCGCTCGCTGCAGCTGCTGTTCATGATCATCATCGGCGGCCTGGGTTCGGTGGTCGGCAGCATCTTCGGCGCGGCCTTCTTCGTGCTGCTGCCGCTGCTGCTCACCCAGGTGCCTCACTGGCTGGGCCTGCCGCTGTCCACGGCCACGGCGACCTACCTGGAGCACATGATCTTCGGTGCGCTGATCGTGTTCTTCCTGATCGTGGAGCCGCACGGACTCGCGAAGCTGTGGGCCACAGCCCGCCAGAAGCTTCGCGTCTGGCCCTTCCCGCATTGATATGACACCCCCTGAGTCGCTTCGCGCCTTCCCCCTCTCTACTCGCTACGCGAGGGAGGGGGACGACACCCTCGGTGCGGGGCGGCCCTTCCTCGGTGTCCCTGACCTGGGGCTCGCCAGTTCCACAGATGGCGCCAGGAAACATGGAATGTTTGATTCTGATCGAGACAGGGCGCCACAGAGTGCCGGATAACCGGGGAATCTTCCCCAGCCAACTAGGAGACAACGTCATGATGTTCAAGAAAGTCGCCATCGCCGCCGCCACCGTCGCAGCCGGAATCGGCGGCCTCGTGGCCGCCCCCGCCGTCCAGGCCCAGGACCAGTTCGTGCCGCTGCTGGTCTACCGCACGGGCCAGTTCGCTCCGCTGGGCATTCCATGGGCCGATGGCAAGCAGGACTACATCAAGCTGGTCAACGCCAAGGGCGGCATCAATGGCGTGAAGATCGCCTACGAGGAATGCGAGACGGCCTACGACACGGCCAAGGGCGTGGAGTGCTATGAGCGCCTGAAGGGCAAGGGCGGCGGCGCGGCGGGCTTCGATCCGCAGTCCACCGGCATCACGTTCGCCGTGACGGACAAGGCGCCCGGCGACAAGATGCCCATCATCACCACGGGCTACGGCCTGTCGCAGTCGGCCGACGGCAAGGTCTTCGAGTGGAACTTCCCGCTGCTGGGCAACTACTGGACGGCGGCCGACTCCATCATCCAGGACATCCTCAAGAAGGAAAAGGGCAGCCTCAAGGGCAAGAAGATCGCCCTGGTCTACCACGACTCGCCCTATGGCAAGGAACCCATTCCGCTGCTGCAAAAGCGCGCCGCCAAGGAAGGCTTCGACCTGACGCTGCTGCCCGTGACGGCGCCCGGCGTGGAGCAGAAGTCCACCTGGCTGCAGATCCGCCAGCAGCGCCCCGACTACGTGCTGCTGTGGTCGGCCGGCGTGATGACGCCCACGGCCGTGCGCGAGGCGCAGGCCACCGGCTACCCGCGCGAGAAGATGTACTCCATCTGGTGGGCCGGCTCGGACCATGACGTGAAGGACATCGGCGCCGGCGCCAAGGGCTACAACACCGTGACCATCCACAACACGGCCGAGCACGACAAGGTGCACGACGAGGTCAAGGCCATGGTCTACGACAAGGGCCAGGGCACGGCCACCGACGCCAAGGAACTGGGCGCCATGGCCCATACGCGCGGCATGGTGATCTCCATGCTGCAGGTGGAGGCCATCCGCACGGCACAGGAAAAATACGGCAAGGGCAAGGTCATGACCTCCGAGCAGGTGCGCTGGGGCCTGGAGAACCTGAACCTCACGCAGGAGCGCCTCAACGAGCTGGGCTTCGGCAAGATCATCCGCCCCGTCAAGACCAGCTGCGACAACCACCTGGGCACCGACTGGTCGCGCATCGCCCAGTGGGATGGCGCCAAGTGGAAGGTGGTCTCCGACTGGTACCAGGCCGACAAGTCCATGGTCGAACCGCTGGTCAAGGAGTACGCGGACAAGTACGCCAAGGAAAAGAACGTAAAAGCTAGAACTTGCACCCCCTGAGGCGCTTGCGCGCCTTCGCCCTCTCTACCCGCTTCGCGGGGGAGGGGGACGACACCCTCGGTGCGGGGCGGCCCTTCCTCGGTGTCCCTGAGTTGGGGCATGCCCCGCGCAGAGATGCTTCGAGAGTTGCGGCCCCGCACTCCGCTTTCGTATCAACGCCCATGGACGACGCCATGACCACCGCACCCACCTCCGCCCTGGCCGCCAGCGATCCGCTGCTCGTGGTCAATGGCATCGAAGTCATCTACAACCATGTGATCCTGGTGCTCAAGGGCGTTTCGCTCCAGGTGCCGCGCGAGAGCATCGTGGCCATCCTGGGCGGCAACGGCGCGGGCAAGACCACGACGCTGCGCGCCATCTCCAACCTGCTCAAGGGCGAGCGCGGCGAGGTGACCAAGGGCACGATCGAGCTGGAGGGCGAGCGCATCGAAAGCCTCACGCCCTCCGAGCTGGTGCAGCGCGGCGTGGTCCAGGTCATGGAGGGGCGGCACTGCTTCGCCCACCTGACCATCGAGGAAAACCTTATGACCGGCAGCTACACGCGCACCGACAAGGGCGAGATCGCGGCCAACCTCGAGAAGGTCTACAACTACTTTCCGCGCCTGAAGACGCGCCGCACCTCGCAGGCCGCCTACACCTCGGGCGGCGAGCAGCAGATGTGCGCCATCGGCCGCGCGCTGATGGCCAACCCGCGCATGGTGCTGCTGGACGAACCCTCGATGGGCCTGGCCCCGCAGATCGTCGAGGAGGTGTTCAACATCGTCCGCGACCTCAACAGCAAGGAAAAGGTCACCTTCCTGCTGGCCGAGCAGAACACCAACATGGCGCTCAAGTACTCGGACTACGGCTACATCATGGAAAGCGGCCGCATCGTCATGGACGGCGCGGCCTCGGACCTGGCCAGCAACGAGGACGTCAAGGAGTTCTACCTGGGCGTGGGCGGCGGCGAGCGGAAAAGCTTCAAGGACGTGAAAAGCTACAAGCGCAGAAAACGTTGGCTTGCATGAATACCCCCTGAGTCGCTTCGCGCCTTCCCCCTCTCGCGTCGCGGGGGGGACGACACCCTCGGTGCGGGGCGGCCCTTCCTCGGTGTCTCTCGCCTGGGGCCGCGCCGGTTTCGCAGGCAACGGCGTTGCTGAATTTCTGGAATAAACCACTATCACTGGCCGGACTCCATCTGCCCTTTTCCACATACAGGACTAGCCATGAGTGCCTTCTACGACGCGCTGGAGACGCGCACCCCTGACGAACGCGAAGCAGCGCTGCTGGCCGCCCTGCCCCGGCAGATCGCCCATGCGCAGCAACAGTCGGCTGCCTTCGCCCGGATCCTGGACGGCGTCGACGCCGCGCAGATCACCAGCCGCGAGGCCCTGGCCCGCCTGCCGGTGACGCGCAAGTACGAGCTGCTGCAGCGCCAGGCCGAGCAGCGGCCCGCGCAGATCTTCGGCGGCTTCAACGCCATCGGCCTGGGCCAGCCCATGCCGCGCCTGTTCTGCAGCCCCGGCCCCATCTACGAGCCCGAGAGCCGCCGCCCCGACTACTGGCGCATGGCGCGCGCGCTGCATGCCTCGGGCTTTCGGCCCGGCGAGCTGGTGCACAACTGCTTCAGCTACCACTTCGTGCCCGCGGGCTCGATGATGGAAAGCGGCGCCCATGCGCTGGGCTGCACGGTGTTCGCAGGCGGCACGGGCCAGACCGAGCAGCAGGTGCAGGCCATGGCCGACCTGCGGCCCGCAGGCTACGTGGGCACGCCCAGCTTCCTCAAGATCATTGTGGAAAAGTCCGTGGAGATGGGCCTGCCCATCCCGTCCGTGACCAAGGCCATGGTCTCGGGAGAGGCCTTTCCGCCCTCGCTGCGCGACTGGCTGGCCGAGCGCGGCATCGCGGGCTACCAGTGCTACGCCACGGCCGACCTGGGCCTGATCGCCTACGAGACCGAAGCGCGCGAAGGCCTGGTGCTGGACGAGCAGGTCATCGTCGAGATCGTGCGCCCCGGCACGGGCGACCCCGTGGCGCCCGGCGAGGTGGGCGAACTGGTGATCACCACCTTCAACCCCGACTACCCGCTGATCCGCTTCGGCACGGGCGACCTCTCTGCCGTGCTGCCCGGCCAGTGCCCCACGGGCCGCACCAACGCACGCATCAAGGGCTGGATGGGACGCGCCGACCAGACCACCAAGGTGCGCGGCATGTTCGTGCACCCGGGCCAGATTGCCGACGTCGTGCGCCGCTTTCCGCAGGTGGGGCGCGCAAGGCTGGTGGTCACGGGCGAGATGGCCAATGACCAGATGCAGCTGCTGGTCGAAACCCGCGAGACCTCGCCGGGCCTGGCCCAGCAGCTGTCCGACGCGGTGCGCGAAGTGACCAAGCTGCGCGGCGACGTGCAGATGGTGCTGCCGGGCACGCTGCCCAATGACGGCAAGGTGATCGAAGACGCGAGGTCGTACAAGTAGCCACCGAGGCGCGGGGGACGGTGGCCGCGCCGCCGCGCAGCCGGCGCAATCCCTGAAAACATGACGCCTGTCAAGCCTCCAAGGGTTTGCACTAGATCAATGGCAAGGGAATCTGCTGCGGCGCAATAGAAACAATTCTTAAAATTCGTCTCCTCGTGCATTCGGTTTCTTTTGCGTGTTTGCCCTTTAGGGCGAAAACGCATCGCCCCCTATCATTTGCACGCCATTCACCTGGAGACACTATGAAAGCATTGTTCAAGATCGCAGCCATCGCCCTGGCAGCCGGCGCAGCCATTGGCGCTCATGCGCAGGACTATCCTGCCGCAGGCAAGACGATCACCCTCATCGTGCCGTTCACCGCAGGCGGCCCGACCGACAAGGTGGCCCGCGATCTGGCCGAGTCCATGCGCAAGCATCTGAACAATGCCACCATCGTGGTGGACAACGCCGACGGCGCCGGCAGCACCATCGGCACGGCCAAGGCTGCACGTGCCCGCCCTGACGGCTACACGCTGCTGATCAACCACATCGGCATGTCCACGATCCCGTCGCTGTACCGCAAGCTGTCGTTCAACGTGCTCAACGACTTCGAGTACGCCGGCATCATCAACGACGTGCCCATGACCCTGATCGGCCGCCCCAGCCTGCCGGCCAAGAACTTCGCCGAGGTCAAGGACTGGATCGGCAAGAACCAGGGCAAGGTCAACCTGGCCAATGCCGGCATCGGTTCCGCCTCCCACCTGTGCGGCCTGATGCTGCAGGCGGCCATGAAGACCGAAATGACGCCCGTGCCCTACAAGGGCGCCGCGCCGGCCATCGCCGACCTGATCGGCAACCAGGTCGACCTGCTGTGCGACCAGACCACCAACACCACGGGCCAGATCACGGCCAAGAAGGTCCAGGCCTATGCCGTGACCACGCCCAAGCGCCTGGTCATGCCCGCATTGAAGGACCTGCCGACGCTGGCCGAAGTGGGCGTGCCCGACTTCCAGGTCACCATCTGGCACGGCCTGTACGCGCCCAAGGGCACGCCGGCCGACGTCGTCAAGAAGGTCAACGAGGCCATGAAGGCCGCCCTCAAGGACCCCGAGTTCATCAAGCGCCAGGAAGCCCTGGGCGCCGTGATCGCCAGCGACGGCCGCATCGAACCCGAAGGCCACAAGAAGTTCGTCCAGGCCGAGATCGAGAAGTGGGGCAAGGTCATCAAGGCAGCCGGCACCTACGCCGACTGATCCCGAGGACCACCACCGCGACGGATCGCCCAGTTGCAACCACGATCAAGCCCGGCTTCGGCCGGGCTTTTTCGTTGGCGGGGACGGCGCGACAGCGGCGATGCAGGGTTCAGGGCGCCGGCCCGCGCAGCGCCATCACGGCCTGCCAGCTGCCGCCGCGCTGGCTTGCGTTGTAGAGGTTGCTCTGCGTGTTGCCGGGACCTTCGTAGTAGCTGCCGCGCATCAGGCATTGCGATCCCGAGGCCGTGCAGTGCACAAGCTCGACGCCGAACATCAGCGCCGGCCGGCCGCTGGCCCGGTCCAGCACCTGCTCGCCGCCCTTGCCCACGTCGCAGGCCGAAGCCGGCCGCACCTGGCTCTGGCCGCTGAGCAGGGCCAGCGTGCCGGCATCGGGGTCCAGCAGCGCCCAGCCCCGGCCGTTGCCTATGCAGTAGGCCGCCGCCTTGGGGCCGAGGTTGGAGGCGTTGTCCAGAAACAGCAGCGAATACACGGCCGCCGCCGCTCCCGGGGGCGCCTGCGGGCCGGTGGGCGCCTTGGGCCTGTCGGCGCAGGCGGCCAGCGCCAGCGTGGCGGCCAGCGCGCCCAGCCAGGGCAGGAATCGGGAGGAATGACGGAGGCGGTGCATGGAAGTCCTTTCTTTCTCGCAATCTGCGTGCGTGTTTAACACGGCGCGCGGCCCCTGCTGCGGCTCAGGCCGGGCCTTCGAGTTCGGCATGCCGCCGCTCGAACAGTTCAATGAGGTGGTCCGCCACGGCCCGCACCCGCCGCGACTGGGCAAGGTCGGCATGCATGGCAAGCCAGATCGGCTGGTCGGCGCCCAGCTGCGGCTCCACGCAGACCAGCCCCGCCTGCCGCGCCAGGAAATGCGGCAGCACGGCCAGGCCCAGGCCCGCCTGGGCCGCGGCCAGCTGCGCGGACAGGGTGTTGGTCTCCAGCCGGCAGGGACGCCCGCGCAGGGCGCGCGCCATCCAGCGTGCGGCGGGCAGGTGGGCATGGCTGTCGTCCCAGCCGATGAAGGCGTCGCCTTCGAAGGGGTCCGGGCCGCTTCGGCCAGCGCGGCCAGCAACATGGCCGGCCGATCCGTACAAGCCGAAACCCAGCGTTCCCAGGCGCCGGATCGTGACGTGGCCGGCCTCGGGCTGGGTCAGGCGCACGGCCAGGTCGGCATCGCGCCGGTGCAGGTTCAGCGTCTGCACGCCGCTGACCAGCTGCACGCGCAGCCCCGGATGGCGCGCGAACAACTGCGCCAGCGAGGGCACGATCAGCGGGTTGGCCAGGTTCTCCGCCGTGGCCAGCCGCACCACGCCCGCCACCTGTGCCTGGCTTTGCGCGGCATCGCCCAGGGCCTGGGCCGCCTGCTCCAGCGTCTCGGCCGGGGCCAGCAGCGCCTGGCCGTCGGCCGTGAGCCGATAGCCGCTCTGGTGGCGGCTGAACAGCGGCATGGCCAGCGCGGACTCCAGCCGGTCCAGCCGGCGCGAGACCGTGGCCACGCCCAGCCCCAGCGCGGCCGAGGCGCCGCTCAGGCTGCCAGCGCGGGCAATGGCCAGGAAGATGCGGGCGTCGTCCCACTGCAATGAAGTGCTCCTTGGTTTTCCTGGAAAGCCCTTGCGGAGAGCCTTTGCGGAAATGTTTTCCGGAAATGGAAGATCGAAGCGCGATTTTCTCAGTAGGCAAGCCCACCCCGGAAAACCATACTGGCCCCTTGTTTCAGCAAGAGGATATGCAATGCAACAACGCACACTTGGCCACGATCTGCAGGTATCCGCCCTGGGCCTGGGCTGCATGGGCATGAGCGAGTTCTATGGCCCGCGCGACGACGCCCTGGCGCTGCAGGCGCTGGACCATGCCGTGGAGGCCGGCATCGACTTCCTGGACACGGCCGATGTCTACGGGCCGCACCACAACGAGGAGCTGATCGGCCGCTTCCTGGCATCGCGCCGCCCGCGCGTGAAGATCGCCACCAAGTTCGGCATCGTGCGCAAGGCCGGGGAGTACCGGCGCAGCATCGACAACAGCGCGCAGTACGCGCGGCAAAGCTGCGAGGACTCGCTGCGGCGCCTGGGCGTGGAGCGCATCGACCTGTACTACGTGCACCGCGTCGATGCCACGCGGCCCATCGAAGAGACCATGCAAGGCCTGGCGGGCCTGGTGCAGGAAGGCAAGATCGCCCGCATCGGCCTGTGCGAGGTCAGCGCAGCCACGCTGCGCCGCGCCCATGCCGTGCACCCGGTGGCGGCGGTGCAGACCGAGTATTCGCTGTGGACGCGCGAGGTGGAGGACGAGGTGCTGCCCGCCTGCCGCGAGCTGGGCGTGGGGCTGGTGGCCTATTCGCCGCTGGGGCGCGGCTTTCTCACGGGACGCTTTCATGGCGGCACGGCCTTCGAGCAGGGCGATTTCCGCGCCAGCCTGCCGCGCTTTCAGCCCGGCAACATCGACACCAACCAGGCCCTGGTGGGTGCCGTATCGGCCCTGGCGCAGCGCAAGGGCAGCACGCCTGCGCAGATCGCCCTGGCCTGGCTGCTGGCCCAGGGGCCGGACGTGGTGCCCATTCCGGGCACCCGGCGCATCGCCCATCTGCAGGACAACCTGGGCGCGCTGTCCGTGGCACTGACGCCCGGCGAGCTGGACGAGCTGCGGCGCGCCAGCGACGAACTGCCCGTGGCCGGGCAGCGCTATACGGAGGAAGGCATGAAGGGCATCAACGCCTGACGGGCCAGCGGGGGCCTCCGGCTTACCAGGTGACGTCGCTGTTCTCGGCGGCGCTGCGGCGCAGCATGTCGATCATGGGCGCAGCGCGCTGGCGCAGGCTGACGGCATCGCGTGCGCCCGGTGCGGCATTGTCCTGGTCGCCATCCTGCGCATCCTCTTCCTGGTTGGCCTTGCGGCGGGCATCGTCATCGGCCACGGCGGCTTCCAGCGCATCGATGGCGGCCGGGATCTGCTGGACGGTGATGATGCCGCTGGCGCCGGGCGTCTTGCCGACGATCTCCAGGACCTGGCGGCCGTTGGATTCGAGCATGATGACGTCGGCCGTGGCACGGGACTTGAACTTGTAGAGCATGGCTATCCTTTTTCTGTGTGGCGTGTCATGCACTCAGCGGTACATGTACTCGCGGTTGAAAGCATAGTCCGATTGGGCTCCCACCATGGACCCCGACTGCAGCCGTCCGTCGGGATGCGTGCACAGCATCTGGTGCAGGGCGATCCAGCCGCGCTCGAAGCCCATGGCGCAACCCGCCAGATAGAGCCGGTAGGCGCGCAGCACCTTGGCGGCACCTTCGGCATCGGCATGCTGCTCAAGGATACGCTGCGCCTGCGGCAGCTGGGCCTCCAGTGCGTCGGACCAGTTCCACAGCGTGCGTGCGTAGTGGGGCCGCAGGTTCTCCGTGTCCACCATTTCCAGCCCGCTGTGGCCCATGTCGTGCAGCACGCGGCTCACATGCATCAGCTCGCCGCCGGGGAAGATGTAGCGGTCGATGAACTCGCCCATTCCCGCGCCCAGCTGGGTGTTGTCCACGCCGCCCGCGGTGATGCCGTGGATCAGCGCCATGCCGCCCGGGCGCAGCAGGCGGTGCACGGTCTGGAAGTACTCGGGCAGCTGGGCCTGGCCCACATGCTCGAACATGCCCACCGAGCCTATCTTGTCGAAGGGCTGGCCGGGCGCCAGCGCGCGGTAGTCCAGCAGTTGCATGTCCACCCTGCCCTGCAGGCCGCGCTCGGCAATCAGCTGCTGCACATGGCGGTGCTGGTTGTGCGAGAGCGTGATGCCCGTGGCCGTGACACCGTAATGCTCGGCCGCCCACAGCAGCAGCGCGCCCCAGCCCGCGCCGATGTCCAGGAAACGCTCGCCGGGCCGCAGGTCCAGCTTGCGGCAGATGTGGTCGAGCTTGGCCTCCTGGGCCTGGGCCAGCGTCATCTGCGGATCGCGGAAGTAGGCGCAGGAATAGACGCGGCGCGGGTCCAGCCACAGGCCGTAGAAGTCGTCGGAGATGTCGTAGTGGAACTGGATCTGCTGGGCGTCGCGCGCCAGCGTGTGCGCGGCCATGGAGCGCATGCGGGCCATGGCATGCACCCACCAGTGCGATGTGCCGCGCACCGGATCGGATTGCAGCAGGCTGGCGGCCACCGCCATCACGTCGCGCATGCGGCCATCGATGCGTACCAGCCCCTCCACGATGGCACTGCCCAGTGTCCCTATCTGCCCGGCCGCCAGGCTGGCCATGGCCGCCATGGACTGGAAATGCAGCACCACCTGCGCATCCGCAGGACCGGCGCGCTGGCCGGACGGCAGGATCACGGCCACGGGAATAGGGAGAGACGCCAGCCGCGCCTCGATGGAGCTCAGCACTTGTGTCATGGCGTTCATTTTTGACAGCAAGCCGCACTGCGTCAATCGCAGCCTGGGCTGTGCATGGCGGGGCATGGCGCCCCGCCACAGAGGTGGCGATCAGGCGATCAGCTGCCTGTAGTCGCGCCGTGTCTGGTCACTCACCGAAGCAAGCACTTGCTCGAAGGGCGTCTTGTGCCGTGCGACCAGCCGCAGGGATGCCACGGCGCGCGATTTGCAAAACCAATGACAGGTGTACTGCATGAGCAACAGCTCGGCCGTCATCATGAAGGCGCGCGCACGGCGTTCTTCCTCGGTGGCGCTGTCGGCCACGCGCACGGAGGCAATGCCGCGCGCATGCAGCTGCATGGCTTCGCGCAGATCGAAGCCGGACGACGGGAACAGCCGGTCCAGATAGGGCAGCGCCACGGGCAGCGTGCTCACGCGCGTGAGCTGCGGATCGGCCGAGGCCATTTCCTTGGCAAAGCGCTGGAACTGCTCGACCAGGCTGGTTTCGGTGTTGTCCAGCACGGTCCAGATCTGGGCGCGGCGCTGCTCGTCGTTCTCGCCCAGGGCGCGCAGATAGCCTTCGATCAGGCCGCCCATCAGCTTCTCTATCTGGAAACGCCCCAGATACTGGGCCAGCAGCAGGGTATGCCGGCGCTGCTCCTGCGTCTTGAGAAGGTAGATTGCGATGAAGACAATGATCGCCAGCGTGAAGAAGTCCATGAAAGCAGCAAGGGGGCCAAGGGTGCGTGAAGGCTTGAGTGTAGTCAGGCGCGGCCTGCCCGCGATTTTGGCGGGCATAGGCCTGCTGCTGGGCGGCTGTGCCAGCACGGGGGCCGGCGGCGACGGCCTGGGCTATTACTGGCAAAGCCTGCGCGGCCAGATACACCTGCTGCAGGCCAGCCGCCCCATTGACGACTGGCTGCAGGACGACAACCTGGCACCCGCGCTGCGCGAGCGCCTGCTTGCGGCCCAGCGCATGCGCAGCTTCGCCGTGCAACGGCTGGGCCTGCCCGATAACGCCAGCTACCGCCGCTACGCCGATCTGCAGCGGCCCTTTGCCGTGTGGAACGTGGTGGCCGCGCCGCCCGACAGCCTGGAGCTGCACCGCTGGTGCTTTCCCGTGGCCGGCTGCGTGGGCTACCGGGGCTACTTTTCCGAGGCAGACGCCGTGGCCCAGGCCCGGCTGCTGGCCGACCAGGGCCTGGAGTCCGGCAGCTACGGCGTGCCCGCCTATTCCACGCTGGGCTACCTGAACTGGCTGGGGGGCGATCCGCTGCTCAACACCTTCGTGGGCTGGGGCGAAGGCGAGTTCGCCGGCCTGCTGTTCCATGAGCTGGCCCACCAGGTGGTCTACGTGGCCGGCGATACCGCCTTCAACGAATCCTTTGCCACCACCGTGGAGCGCCTGGGCACAACGCTGTGGCTGGCCACCGAGGCCGGCCCAGCCGCCCGCGCGCGCTGGGAGTCCAGCCAGCTGCGGCGTACGCAGTGGCGGGCACTGACCGGGCGCACGCGCCAGGCGCTGCAGCAGCTGTACCAGGACCCGCAGCGCGGCCCCGCCATGCAGCAGGCCAAGGCGCAGATCTACCAGCAGTTGCGCAGCGACTACGCTGCGCTGCGTGCGCAATGGCGCAGCGCCGATGCAGCCTTGCTGACGACCGACGCACAGCGCCAGCTCTACGACCGCAACCAGGCGCGGCTGGACCAATGGGTGGCCGATGCCAACAACGCCAGCTTCGGCGCGCTGGCCGCCTATGACGACTGGGTGCCGGCCTTCACCGCGCTGTGGAAGCAGGCGCAGACCCAGGCGCCGGCCCAGGCCGGCGGCGAGGCCGCCCAGGGCTGGCAGCGTTTCTATGCCGAGGTAGAGAAACTGGCCGCCCTGCCTGCCTTGCAGCGCAACACAAGGCTGTGCGGTCTCATGCCCGCCGATGCGCCCCTGCCGTCTGCCTGCGCCCCGGATCAGGCCGGGGCGTCGGGATCCGCGGACGGATCGCGCCCCGGCAACTGAATGCGTGCCAGCAGGCCGCTGGAGCTGCCAGGCGGTGGCGACTGCAGCTCCAGGCTGCCGCCGTGCTGGGCCACGATCATGGACACGATGGACAGGCCCAGGCCATAGCCCGGCGATGCCAGTTCGCGCACGGCGCCCTGGGGCAGGCGCAGATCGTCCACATGGCGCACATGGCGCTCGCGCGCGGTGCCCAGCGCCACGGCGTCCATGCCCGGCCCCTCGTCGCGCACCTGGACGGTATGGCTGTCGCAGACTTCGAGCAGCACCTCCGAGCCATCGCTGTAGCGCAGCGCGTTCTCCACCAGGTTGCGCAAGGCAATGGCCAGCGTGTCCACGTCGCCCGCCACCGGCCCGCAGGGCTGCTCGGGCAGCACCACATCCAGCCGCAGCTGGGTGGATTCGTCCTGCTGCCAGAACTCGGAGGCCACCATGCTGGCCAGCGTGTCCAGCCGCACATCGTCCTGCGCCAGCGCCGAGCCCGAGGCCGCGCGCGACAGCTGCAGCAGCTTTTCCGTGCGCTGGCTCAGCCGCTCCAGCGCCTCGTGCGCGGCCCGCACGTCGGCGTTGTCCACGCCACGGTCCAGGGCCGTCTGCAGGCGCAGCGTGGCCACGGCCAGCGGCGTGCGCAGCTCGTGGGCCGCATTGGCGGCCATGGAGCGCTCCACCTGCAGCGCATGCGACAGGCGCTGCATCAGGTGGTTGATGCCCCGGCCCAGCCGCCACAGCTCGCGCGGCATGGCGTCCAGGTCCAGCGGCTCCAGGTTGGAGCCGCCGCGCTCGCTCAGCTGCAGCTGCATGTCGCGCAGCACGCGCAGGCGCCGCCGCGCGGTCACGCGCAGCGCCCAGCCCATGAGGGCGAGCATGACCAGCATCACCGAGCCCAGCGCCAGCAGCGCCCGCTGCAGCGCCTCGCTGCGCTCGACCATGGGATCGGCCAGCATCAGGAACAGCGGCTGCCGGGGATGGGCCACCACATAGATGCGCCAGCCCTCGCGCTCGTAGAAGCCCTCGCGCATGGGCACGGCAAAGGCCGCCACGGGGGCGGCCTGGGTGCGCAGCAGCACGTTGCCGCGGCCGTCCTGCAGTTGGTAGACCAGATCCTCGGCCTCGTCGCCCGGCTGCGAGGCCACATGCGGGCGCTGCACGCCCTCGCGCGAGTGGTCTTCCTGTTCCAGCTGGTGCACGGCCACCTCCAGCAGGCGGTGGCCGCTGTCGATCATTTCCTGGTCGAAGTTGTGGTGCACGATGTGGCTGACATACCAGGCCAGCGCCAGCACGCAGGCCAGCCAGACGGCGGCCAGGGCCAGTGTCAGCTCGCGGGCCAGCTGGTCTGCCAGACGGGGCGGCAGCGCCAGGCTGTAGCGCTGCGGCTCATCCATGCTCGAGGGCCAGGCGGTAGCCGGTGCCGCGCACGGTCAGGATGCGGTCGCGCCCGAGCTTGCGGCGCAGCCGGCTGATGAACACTTCCAGCGTGTTGCTGTCGGCCTCGGCATCGAAGCCGTAGAGCGCATCGAGCAGATGCTCGCGCGCGTGCACACGCTGCGGCTGGGCCGTGAGCACGCGCAGCAGCGCCCATTCCTTGGGCGTGAGCAGCAGGGTGCGGCCGGCGTCGCGCACCATTTCACGGGCCAGGTCGATCTCCAGCGTGCCCATGCGCAGCACGGCGTCCTGCCCGGCCTGCATGCCGCCGCCGCGCCGGCTCACGGCGCGCAGGCGGGCCAGCAGTTCCTCGGGGTCGTAGGGCTTGACCAGATAGTCGTCGGCGCCCGCGTCCAGCCCGCGGATGCGGTCGCTGACCTGGTCGCGGGCCGTCAGCACGATGGTGACGGGAGGCTGCGCCAGCCGGCGCAGCGTGGGCATGAGCGCCAGGCCGTCACCGTCGGCCAGGTGCAGGTCCAGCAGCACGGCCGCGTAGCTGGCACCGGCCAGGCAGGCGCGCGCCTGGGCCAGAGAAGGCACGCTGTCGATCAGAAAGGCCTTGGAGCGCAGATAGCTGCCCACCGCCTGGGCCAGGGCCTCATCGTCTTCGACCAGCAGGATTCGCATGGGAGGTTGGGCCTTCGCACATCAGGATGCGCACCGGATACGGACGGTACAAGCGTGGCGCAAGGGGGGCGGCAGGGGTTCAAGCTGAACGGAGTCTGAACGCGGGGTTCAGATGTTCTTAAGCTGCGAATTCTACGCTCGCGGCCATGTCAGAACGCCTGCTCGCCCGCCCCCCCTTTGCCGGCTCCTCCGGCACCGGCCAAGCCCCGGCCCCATCTTCTGCCCAGCCTGCCCAGGCGGCCCCCGCCAGCCTCGCGGCACGGCTGCGCACGGCCTGGACCGCACCGCGCTCGCCCCAGGCCGTGGCCCTGGTGCTGGCGCTGTGGCTGCTGGCCACCGCCAACTGGGCGCTGTGGCGGCGCCTGCCCCACCTGGAAGGCTATGACGGCAGCCTGGCCGCCCTGGTGCTGCGGCTGCTGCCCCTGGGCCTGGGCGGCCTGCTGCTGCTGCTGTCGCTGACGGCCTGGCCGCGCGGCATGAAGCCGCTGTGGATTGCCCTGCCCTGGATTGCCGGCGCGGCCCAGTACTTCATGACCGCCTACGGCACGGTGATGGACGGCGGCATGATCAACAACATCCTGCAGACCGACCTGCGCGAGAGCAGCGACCTGTTCAACCCCCAGCTGCTGCTGCAGCTGCTGCTGGTGGCCGGCCTGCCCACGGCCTGGCTGCTGCGGCTGCGCGTCATCCGCCCGCGCCGCGGCATGCAGACCGTGCTGCGCACGCTGGCGCTGCTGGCCGCCTCGGTGCTGCTGCTGGCGGCCTCGGTCTTTGTCTCGTACCGCGAGCTGGCGCCCGTGGTCCGCAACAACCTGTGGATGCGCCACATGCTCAATCCGGTCAGCCCGGTGCTGGCCTCGCTGGATGCGGTGCTCAAGCCCATCCTGCGGCCCAAGCGCCCGTTCGCCAGCATCGCGGCCGGCGCCACGCTGGGGGCCACCTATGCGGCCGAGCGCAAGCCGCCGCTGTTCGTCATCGTCGTGGGCGAGACGGCGCGCGCCGCCAACTGGGGCCTGAACGGCTATGCGCGCGACACCACGCCCGAGCTGGCCAGGCGCCAGGTGCTCAACTGGAGCAACGTGACCTCCTGCGGCACCAGCACGCGCGAATCCGTGCCCTGCATGTTCTCGCACCTGGGCCGCACCGGCTTCTACAAGAGCAAGGTGGACTACGACAACCTCGTGGACGTGCTGTACAGCGCCGGCCTGGCCGTGCTGTGGCTGGACAACCAGGCCGGCTGCAAGGGCGTGTGCGACCGCATTCCCAACGCCAGCACGGCCGACCGCCTGGACACGCCCGACGGCAAGGCCCTGTGCTCCAGCGATGGAGAATGCCTGGACGGCATCCTGCTCAGCGGCATCGACGAACGCATCGCCGCGCTGCCGCGCGAGCGCCGCGAGCGCGGCGTGGTGCTGGTCATGCACCAGATGGGCAGCCACGGGCCGGCCTACTACAAGCGCTCCACGCCGGAGACCAAGGTCTTCCAGCCCGAATGCCTGACCAACGCGCTGTCCAGCTGCACGCGCGAGCAGGTGGTCAATGTCTACGACAACTCCATCCGCTACAACGACCATTTCCTGTCGCAGACCATCGATTGGCTGACGCGCCAGCAATCGCGCTACCAGACCGGCATGGTCTACATGTCCGATCACGGCGAGTCGCTGGGCGAGATGGGCATCTACCTGCACGGCATGCCCTACGCCATGGCGCCCGACGAGCAAAAGCACATTCCCATGATCGCCTGGCTGGGCAACCTGGGCGAGCGCACCGGCGTGTCCGAACGCTGCGTGCGCGGCCAGCTGGACGCGCCGCTGTCGCACGACAACCTCTACCACACCACCCTGGGCCTGCTGGACGTGACCAGCCCCACCTACCAGAAGCCTCTGGACGCGCTGGCCGGCTGCCGCAGTTGAGCCGCCCGCGCAGGCGGCTCAGCCCTGTTGCCAGAAGCCCCGGTGCGGCGCCAGCATCTCCTCCTGCAGCGCAGGCACGGGCCCCACGACCTGCACGCTGCGCTGCCCGCGCGCGAAGACCTCGCGGCAGGGCAGGGACAGCGTGGGATTTTCGGGATGGTTGCCCGTCAGCGCCAGCAGCGCCGTTTCCTCGGCGCCGTAGAGCACGCGGCCTATGCCGGCCCAGTAGATGGTTCCGGCGCACATGGCGCAGGGCTCGAAGGTGGTGACCAGGGTGCACTGCGCCAGGTAGGCGCCCGGATAGTTGGCGGCGGCCGTGCGCGCCAGCGTGGACTCGGCATGGTTCACCGTGTCGATGTTGCCCTGCTCGGCCAGCACGGTCTCGCCGTCGGGCGCCAGCAGCAGCGCGCCAAAGGGGTGGCGGCCCATGGCCATGGCCCGCTCGGCCACGGCGCCTGCGCGGCGCAGCTGGCGGGCCGCCTGTTCGTCGGTCAGGGGCGTCATGGAAGGTGTCGTCGCGGGTGCGGGCGTCATGGCCGGATTCTCCTTCACTCGCCCTGCGAGCCGCGCCGGGCCCAGCCCGTGGTGCGCTTTTCGATGGCGCTGAACAGCTCGTACATCACCATGGCCATGGCGCCCACCACGATGAGGCCTGCAAAGGCCAGGCCCATCTGCATGGACGAGCCGGCCGACACCAGCAGGTAGCCGATGCCTTCGTTGGCCGCGGTCATCTCGCTGACCGTGGTGCCCACGAAGGCCAGGGTGATCGCCACCTTCAGCGAGCCGTAGAAGTACGGCATGGAGCGCGGCAGGCCGACCTTGATGAGCACGTCCCAGCGCCGGGCGCCCAGCACGCGCAGCACATCCTCCAGCTCGGGCTCCAGCGTGGCCAGGCCGGTGGCGATGTTGACCATGATGGGAAAGAAGCTGATCAGGAAGGCCGTGAGGATGGCCGGTCCCGCGCCGATGCCGAACCAGACCACCAGGATGGGCACGAAGGCCGCCTTGGGCAGTGCGTTGAAGGCGGTCATCAGCGGATAGAACGCCGCATAGGCCAGGCGCGAGGAGCCGATCAGAAAGCCCAGCAGCACGCCCACCACGATGGCGATGCCAAAGCCCGCCATCGTCACCCAGTAGGTGCGCCAGGCGTGGGCGGCGATGATGCCGCTGAACTCGGCCAGCTGCCGGCCGATGGCCCAGGGGCTGGGGAAGATGAATTCCGAGACCTCGAAGGCCGAGCAGATGACCTGCCACAGCAGGATGACCGCCAGCAGCAGCACCCAGGGCGCCCAGCGTTCCGCGTATTTCTTGTGCATGTGAATCTCCCCCGTTCTATTGTTGGATGGCCGCGCCGGTCTTGCGCATGGCGCCGATGTGGCCGCGCAGCTCGTGCACGATGTCGGTGAATTCGCGCGTGTAGGTCAGCTCCAGCTCGCGCGGGCGCGGCAGCTCGATGTCGCGGCGCACCACGAAGCGGCCCGGGCTCTTGCTCATCACGTACACGGTGTCGGCCAGGAAGACGCTTTCGCGCAGGTCGTGCGTGACCAGGATGACGTTGAAGCGCTGCTCGGCCTGCAGGTCGCGCAGCACGCACCACAGCTCCTCGCGCGTGAAGGCGTCCAGCGCGCCGAAGGGCTCGTCCAGCAGCAGCATCTGGGGCTCGTGGATCAGCGCGCGGCAGATGCTGGCGCGCTGCTGCATGCCGCCCGACAGCTGCCAGGGGTACTTGTCCTCGTAGCCGCCCAGGCCCACCTTCTGCAGCAGGGCGCGCGCACGCGCCTCGTACTCCTTGCGCTTTTGGCGGAACTGCGAGCGGTGCGGCTCCACGATCTCCAGCGGCAGCAGCACGTTGTCCACCGTGGTGCGCCAGGGCAGCAGCGACGGCGCCTGGAAGGCCATGCCCGAGATCTTCAGCGGCCCGGTCACACGCTCGCCGTTGACCATGACACGGCCCATGGAGGGCATCTTCAGCCCCGTGGTCAGCTTCATGAAGGTGGACTTGCCGCAGCCCGAGGGGCCGACGATGGCGATGAACTCGCCGCGCCGCACCTGCAGGTCGATGGCCTCGACCGCGAAGTGGTTGGCGCGCAGCAGCTCCTCGTTGTAGGCAAGCCAGACGTCGCGGAACTCGACGAAGAAGGCGTCGTCATCGCCGTGGGATGTGGAGGAATTCATGTCAGGCAGCAGGCAAGGGCCGTGCACGCCACCCGCTGGCGCACGCGCACGGTGTCAATCACTTTGTCGTCACTTCTTGGGCAGGATGTTCAGCTCGGCCGCAGACGGCAGGAAGCTGCCGTTCCAGACCTCGGCCGGGTTCACGCGCGTCTTGGTGGCGTAGACATCGGAGACCTGCGACGCCATCAGCGACAGCCGTGTGGGCACGACCTGGCCAAAGCCTTCGGCACGCGCGTCGGCGCTGTTGACCACGGTGTCGATGGCCAGCTGCAGGCGGCGCGTCTCCAGCTGGGTGTTGACGATGCCGTCGCGCTCCTTCACGTAGGCAATGGCCGCGCCCGGGTGGGCGATGACTTCCTTGGCCCCCTTGGCGAAGGCCTGCAGGAAGGCCTTGATGGCGGCCGGGTTCTCCTTGATCAGCTTCGGGCTGGCGATGATGGCGTTGCCGTACAGCTTCACGCCGAAGTCCGCATAGGGCATGACCACCACATCGGCGGCCTTGATGCCGCGCGCCTCCAGGTTCAGCAGCGAGGTGAAGGTGAAGCCCGTGATGGCATCCACGTCGCCGCGCACCAGCATGGTCTCGCGCAGCGGCGGGTCCATGGCCGTCCACTGCACGGTGCCGACCTGGTTGGCCTTGGCGAACAGCGGGAAGGCGCGGCGGCCCGCATCGAACACGGGCGCGCCCAGCTTCTTGCCGGTGAGGTCGGCCGTCTTGGCGATGCCGCTTTTCTTGAGCGCCATCACCGAGGCCGGCGTGTTGTTGTAGACCATCATCACGGCCACGGGCTTGTTGGGCATGTCCGGGTTGTTGGCCTGGAACTCCATCAGCGCCGCGATGTCGGCAAAGCCCAGGTCATAGGCGCCCGAGGCCACGCGCTGCACCACGCCGCCCGAGCCGCTGCCGGCATCGACCGTGACATCCAGGCCCGCGTCCTTGAAGTAGCCCTTGGCCACCGGCTGCAGGAAGAAGGCGGCCGGCCCCTCGAAGCGCCAGTCCAGCTGGAACTTCAGCGGCGTGGCCGCGTGGGCCTGTGTCTGGGCCATTGCCAGGCCCGCGCTGGCGGACAGGGCCAGGACGGTGTGCAGGAACAGTCGTTTTTGCATGGTGGGCTTCCTCTCTGGTGGTCAAAAGAAACGGTGGGGACGGAACGGGGCCGGGTCAGCTTTTCCAGGCGCCCTGGTGCGATGCGGCGGCCTCGCCGATCAGCGCCGGGCCTATGCATTCGATGGCGTGGGACGAGGCGGCGAACACATCGCGGCAGGACAGCTCGGCATCCTTCTGGTCCAGGCGCTCGCCGCGGAATTCGCGCAGGCGCACGGCGTCTATGCCGTAGACCACGCGGCCTATGGCCGACCAGAAGATGGCGCCCGCGCACATCACGCAGGGCTCGGCCGATGAATACAAGGTGGCTGCGGACAGCGCCTCGCGGTCATGCAGGGGGCTGGCCAGGCGGATGGCCGACAGCTCGGCATGGGCCGTGCAGTCGCCGCTCTCGCCGTTGGCGTTGGAGGCCTCGGCCAGCACGCGGCCATCGGCGGCCACGATGAGTGCGCCGAAAGGGCGGTTGCCGCGCTGGCGCGCGCGGTCGGCCATGGCGATGGCGCGGCGCAGGTACAGGCCGTCGCGCTCGTCGAGCGAGGCCTCAAGGGGCAGTGAAACGGTGGCGTGGTCCATGTGCACTCCCTCAGGCCTTGGCCATGCGCGCGGCCAGCGGCGGCAGCAGGCTGCGGTTGAACAGCGCATCGGCCGACACGGGTGCCTTGAGGCCGAAGGCCTGGCTGACCTGCTCGGCCTGGCGGGCCAGCAGCTGCGGGTCGATGTCGCCCAGGCCGTGGCGCTGCGTATCGGGCGCGGCCAGGTATTGCGAGGTGATGGCCCAGCGCGCCAGTTCCAGCTTTTCATCCAGGATGGGCTCGCGCTGGCGCACGGCGGCCACGGCCAGCGCAGGCTGGGCCAGGCATTCGATGAGGGCGCGGTTGCTGGCACGCAGGAATCCCGCCACCAGCGCCGGCTGCTCGGCCACCAGAGCGCTGGAGGCCAGGATGGCATTGCCGTACAGCTGCACGCCCGCATCGGTGTAGCGCAGCACCGACAGCTCCTCGGGCTTGATGCGTGCGAACAGCGACACGGCCGAGTCATGGAAATAGGTGGCCGCATCCACATCGCCGCGCACCACCACGTTGTCGCGCGCCGAGAACTCCGTCGTGGTCCAGGCGAACAGGTCGGCCGGCAGGTTCTGGCGCTGCGCGACCAGGGGCCAGACGCGGCGCGTGGACTCCACGGCGGCGGCGGCCACCTTCTTGCCCTTGAGGCTGGCGAACTCGCCCGTAATGCCCCGGTCCTTGCGGCCGATGATGGCGAACGGCGCGCGGTTGTAGTACTGGTAGACGGCCTGCACGCGCGCCGCGCCCGCGTTCTGCGCGTTGAACTCGATCAGCGAGCTGATGTCGCCCAGGCCCAGCTGGTAGGCGCCGCTGGCCACCCGCGTGATGGATGCCACCGAGCCCGAACCCACGTCGATGCTCACGTCCAGCCCCTCGTCGCGGTAGTAGCCCTTTTGCAGCGCCACGAAAAAGGGCGCGGTCTGCGAGGTCACGCGAAAGTCCAGCGTGAACTTCAGCGGTGTCAGCGCCTTGCCCTGGGCGAAGGCACCGGGCATCACGGCACTGGCAGCGGGAAGGGCGGCGGCGGCAAGGAAATGGCGGCGTTGCATGGTGGAACTCTCAGTCGCTATCAACATGGGGACCGGCCGCTGGCATGGGGCCGGGCGGCTGGCGTGACATGAGCAATTTCCGGGCAACGCGCACTGGGCGCGTGCTGAACGCTTCTACTCGTTCGTCCTTGTATGCAAATGGCGTACCACCCCCTGAGCGGCTGCGCCGCTTCCCCCTCTCTACTTGCTTCGCAAGGGAGGGGGACGACGCCCTCGCCGCGAGGCGGCTCTTGCTCGGCGTCCCTGGCTTTTGACCGCGCCGGTTTTGAAGGAAGCGGGCTGCATGCATCACCTTGGTGCACCACCGACGAGATACGGGCATGCACCACGATTTCTGTGGGCTGCTGCACCACGATGGAACGCGCGCAGCGACGAACCGGCCTGCGCGGGCTGGCGCGCTGTTTGCTTGGGTGGTTGGCAAGAGTAGAAGCGTTCAGCTTGCCGGCCTGTGCCGGCGCGGGTCATTGCTCTTGAAGCGGGTGCGGGAGCGGCGTGGCTGCGACCTGTGCCCTGTCAGCCACTTCAAGAGCGACGGGCGGGATCGGTGTCTTTTTGCGCCGGCCGCCGCGTGCCTTGCCACTGCCTTTGCGGCAAAGGAAACAGACCATGAACATGCTTGCCAACCCCACCCTGCCTTCGGCACCGGCGTCAGATTACGCGCTGGGTGAACTCGCCAAGGAGGCCCGCATGGGCGGCCAGGGGCAGGAGACGCGCGCACGGGAGGTGCGGGTGATCGATATCTCCGACTTCGACCGCCGCAAGGCCGAGATCGCCGATGCGATCTGGCAGGCCTCGGTGGAGATCGGCTTCTTCCAGGTGTCGGGCCACGGTATTCCCCAGCCCGATATCGATGCGGCCTTCGGGCGTGCCGAGCAGTTGTTCGCGCTGCCGCGCGAGGTGAAGGCGCAGTGGCCGCTGTCGCGCAATGCGGGCTGGGAGCACAAGGCGCAGATCCGGCCTTCCACGCGCACGCCCGACCAGAAGGAGTCCTACCAGGTGACGCGCCCGCGCATGGCCGGCCTGTGGCCCACGCAGCAGGAGCTGCCGGGCTTTCAGCAGGCCACGCTGGACTTTGAGCGCCAGTGCTGGCAGGTGGGCATGCAGCTGCTGTCGTGCTTTGCGCACAAGCTGGGCTTCGATGCGGACTTCTTCACGCGCGCCCACGACCCTTCGGTGCCCGCCTACCAGAGCACGCTGCGCATGCTGCATTACTTTGCGGTCGACCCCGCGCTCAAGGATGAGCTGGGCCTGTGGCGCGCAGGCGCCCACACCGACTTCGACTGCCTGACCCTGCTGTTCCAGCGCGCGGGCCAGGGCGGCCTGCAGGTGCTGCCGGGCAAGGAGATGGAGGGCCAGCAATGGACGCCCGTGGACCCCGTGGAGGGCGTGATCACCTGCAACATCGGCGACATGCTCACGCGCTGGAGCGACGACCAGCTGCCCAGCAACTTCCACCGCGTGCGCAATCCCCTGCCCCATGAATACCAGGGCGCGCGCTACAGCCTGGCCTTCTTCTGCCAGGCCAACGAGGACGCGGTGATCGAGGGCCCGCAAAAGAAGTACCCGCCCATCACGGGCGCGGAATATCTGCGCCAGCGCATCAGCGCCAACTTCTCGAACAAATATTGATCCCCCTGAGCGGCTGCGCCGCTTCCCCCTTCTCGCTTCGCGGAGGGGGACGACGCCTTCGGCTGGGCGCCCCCGCCGCGAGGTGGCTCTTGCTCGGCGTCCCTGAGTTGGGCCGCGCCAGTTTCCAGCGCTCCACTCTTTGACATAGTGTGGTGTGGCCTGGCCGGAAACGACAAGGCCCCGGAGTCCGGGGCCTTGCCTGTGTCTGCGATCGGTGGTGGTGTTGATCAGCGCAGCGATTCGATCAGGTCGATGTACTGCTGCTTGGCGTCGTCAGCCGAGGTGTCCTTGAGCTTTTCCCAGGCGTCCCACTTGGCGCGGCCGACCATGTCGGTGAAGCTGGGCTTCTTGGCCTCGTTGTCGCCTTCGGTGGCCTGCTTGTACAGCGCGTAGAGCTTGAGCAGCGTGGCGTTGTCGGGGCGCTCGCTGATCGAGGTGGAGTTCTTGACGGCGGCCTCGAAGGCGGCGTTCAGATCGGACATGGCGGGTCTCCTGGTGGGCGGTTCGTGTAGCGGCACAGTGTAGCCAAAAATGCAGGAATTTAGAACGACCGTGCTTTTTTCACCGTCATCCGAACCGAGACCGGCCATGCCCCTCCTATGCTGCGCTGCACAGGTGCCCGGCCATAGGCCATAGGTCTGCCTCGCAAGGCACGGGGGCCGGCGCCTGGCCCCGGGCGCTGCCCGGTTGCAGGATGCGGCCGTGCTCCATCACGACCACGCGGTCGGCGACGGCGAAGGCCTGCTGGCGGTCTTGCGTCGCATAGACGGCCGTACAACCCAGGCTGCGCAGCAGCCGGGGAATTTCCTCGCACAGGCGCTCGCGCAGGTTGCCGTCGAGGCCGGACAGGGGTTCGTCCAGCAGCACCAGGCGCGGGCGCTCCACCACGGCGCAGGCCAGCGCCGCGCGCTGCTGCTGGCCGCCCGACAGGCTGCCGGGAAGGCGCTCGCCCATGCCCTGCAGCCCGACCAGGCCCAGGGTCTGCTGCACCCGCTCGTGGATCTGCGCGCGAGGCAGGCCGCGCATTTCCAGCGCGAAGGCCACGTTGGCCTGCAGGCTCATATGGGGCCAGAGCGCATGGTCCTGGAGCACCAGGCCCAGCTCGCGCCGCTCGGGCGGCAGGGACTGCGAGGCGCTGGCCGCGCACTGCCCGCCCATCCAGACTTCGCCGCGGCTGGGCTGCTCCAGCCCGGCCAGGATCTTGAGCAGGGTGGTCTTGCCGCAGCCCGAAGGCCCCAGCAGGGCCAGCACCTCGCCGGGGGCGATCTGCAGGCTGATGTCCTGGAGCACGGCGCGCTCGCCGTGGATGCGCTTGAGCTGCCGGGCTTGGACGGCCACGCCCTGCGCGGCGGCCGTGGAGGATTCGATGGAGGTCACAGGGACCGCATGCTAGGTGCGGTGTGTGACATGCCGGTGTCGGCCGGACCCCGCAAGGGCCTCAGCGCGTGGGCTCGCTCAGCCAGCGCTGGGCCAGCTTCACCCAGAACGTGGCGCCCTGCGGAATCAGCTGGTCGTTGAAGTCGTAGCTGGGGTTGTGCAGCGTGCAGGGACCGCCGCCGTGGCCGATGGCGCGGTGGTCGCCGTCGCCATTGGCGATGAAGCAGTAGGCGCCGGGCTTTTCCAGCAGCATGAAGGCGAAGTCCTCGGCGCCCATGGACGGCTCCTGGGGCAGCACGTTGGCCTCGCCCACGACCTCGGCCATGACGCGGCGTGCGAACTCGGCCTCCGGGGCGGAGTTGATGGTGGGCGGGTAGTTGCGCACGAACTCGAACTCGCAGCGCGTGTCATGCGCCGCGCAGATGCTCTCGGCCAGGGTCTTCATGCGCCGCTCGATCAGGTCCAGCACCTCCAGCGTGAAGGTGCGCACCGTGCCCTGCAGCTCCACGCTGTCGGGCACCACGTTCGTGGCCTCGCCCGCATGGACCATGGTGACCGAGACCACGCCCGCCTCGATGGGCTTGACGTTGCGGCTGACGATGGTCTGCAGGCCCAGGATCAGCTGGGCCGCCACGGGCAGCGGGTCGATCACCATGTGCGGCATGGCCGCGTGGCCGCCCTTGCCGCGCACGACGATGCGGAACTCGTTGCTCGACGCCATGGCCGGGCCCGGGCCCACGGCCATGGTGCCGGCCTTCATGCCCGGCCAGTTGTGCATGCCGAACACGGCCTGCATGGGGAACTGGGTGAACAGGCCGTCCTCGACCATCTCGCGCGCCCCGCCGCCGCCCTCTTCGGCCGGCTGGAAGATCAGGTGCACCGTGCCCTCGAAGCTGTCGCGGTGCACGGCCAGGTACTGCGCGGCGGCCAGCAGCATGGCGACATGGCCGTCATGTCCGCAGGCATGCATTTTTCCGGCGTGGCGGCTGGCGTGCTCGAAGGTGTTGAACTCCTGCATGGGCAGGGCGTCCATGTCGGCGCGCAGCCCGATGGCCCGGCCGCTGGCGCCGCCGTCACGGCCGTGGATGGTGCCCACCACGCCCGTGCGGCCCAGGCCGCGGTGCACGGCAATGCCCCAGCCTTCGAGCTGCCGGGCCACCAGGTCGGCGGTGCGCAGTTCCTCGAAGCACAGTTCAGGATGGGCATGTATGTCGCGGCGCAGCGCGGTGATCTCGGGTGCGCTGTCCAGCAGCTCCTGCAGCAAGGCCATGGGGTTCTCCTTCTAGAGCTGCAAGCCTACACCCGGACCTTGCCGTCGCCGGTCAGCATGGACAACTCCACGAAGCGCGGCTTGGCCGATTGCGGCTTGAAGGCCAGCGGGAAGCCGGCCACCTGCTGGCCGTGCATGGCGTCGAGCGCGGCCACCAGGCCGTCGCGCGTGGGCTTGCCCGAGGCCGAGGCCTGGCGCAGCGCATCGGCGAACACGCGTGCCGCCAGATAGCCTTCCATGCTGGAGTAGTTGGGCGTCAGCTTGCCGCCGCCCTTCTGGATGGCCGCCAGGAAATCGCGCGTGATCTGGCGCGAGGTCTGGAAGGGCGAGGGCACGACCTGGGTGACGACCACCCCTTCGGCATCCTTGCCCAGCGTCTGCGCCAGTGCCTGCGAGCCGACGAAGGAGACGTTGTAGAACTGCCCGCCAAAGCCCGCCTGGCGCGCGGCGCGCACAAAGGCCGCGCTGGCCGAGTAGGTGACGATCTGCACGATGACATCGGCGCCCAGCGGCACCAGCGTCTTGACGGCCGCCGCCACATTGTTCGAGTTGCGCTCCACCGTGGCCGCGCCCACGGGTTCCAGCCCCTTGGCGGCCAGCGCCGCCTTGACGCCGGCCAGGCCCGATTCGCCATAGGCATCGTTCTGGTGCAGCACGGCCACCTTCTTCAGGCCCAGGCCCGTGAGGTGCCGCACCATCAGCGCCGTCTCGTCGGCATAGGAGGCGCGCACGTTGAAGACCAGTTGGGCCAGCTGGGGCTGGCGCAGCGCGTCGGCGCCCGTCAGCGGCGCGAACAGGGGCACGCGCGCCTTTTGCAGCAGCGGCAGCGCGGCCATGCTGGTGGACGTGCCCACGTAGCCGAACAGCGCGAACACGTCGTCGGACAGGAAGCGCTGGGTATTGGCCGCGCAGCGCTCGGGCTCGTAGCCGTCGTCCATCACGCGCAGTTCGATGTTGCGCCGGGCAATGCCCCCCTGCGCGTTGAGCTGTTCGAAGTACAGCTTGGCGCCTTCATGGAAGGGCTGGCCGATCTGTGCCGCGGGGCCCGTCATCGGGCAGGACTGGCCCAGCACGATGGTGCCTCCCGCGTCCTGGGCGCGCACTGCGCCGGTCCAGGTGGCGGCAGCCGCCGTGCTGGCTGCGATGAACTGTCTGCGGCTGAACGCCGTCTTGGGTCGGAGCATGAACTTGCCTGTTTTTGTCACTGGAATCGGCGCCGTTGCTGCGTGCAGCCGGCTGCAAGGGTCCGCATAATAAAGACAAGCGGCGATTGCGGCATGCAAGACCGGCACCGCCCCTTGCTCGTGACGGCCTTTTCCTGTTTTTCCGGCTTTCACGGTTCTTTCGCAAAGTCCCCACCCTGTCCGAGACCGCTGCCACCATGTCCTCCGCCACGCCCCCACTCCAGGCCACCTCACAGGTCCTGGGCGCCTGCCCCCATGACTGCCCCGATACCTGCTCGCTGGTGACCACGGTCGAAGACGGCATCGCCAAAAGAGTCCAGGGCAACCCCGACCATCCGCACACGGGCGGCGTGCTCTGCGCCAAGGTCAGCAAATACACCGAGCGCAGCTACCACCCCGAGCGTGTGCTCACCCCGCTGCGCCGCGTGGGCCCCAAGGGCTCCGGGCAGTTCGAGCCCGTGGGCTGGGACGAGGCGCTGGCCGACATCGCCGCACGCCTGCAGTCCCTGGCGGCGCGCGATCCCGAAACCATCCTGCCCTACAGCTACGCAGGCACCATGGGACTGGTGCAGGGCGAGAGCATGGACCGGCGCTTCTTCCACCAGCTCGGCGCCTCGCTGCTGGACCGCACCATCTGCTCCAGCGCCGGGGGCGAGGCCCTGAACCTGACCTATGGCGGCAAGCTGGGCATGCGCGTGGAGCATTTCACCGAAAGCCGGCTCATCCTCATCTGGGGCAGCAACAGCATCGGCAGCAGCCTGCATTTCTGGCGCTATGCGCTGGAGGCCAAGCGCAACGGCGCACGCCTGGTGTGCATAGACCCGCGCAAGACCGAGACCGCCGACAAATGCCACGAGCACCTGCAGCTGCTGCCCGGCACCGATGCCGCCCTGGCACTGGCCCTGATGCACGAGCTGATCACGCACGGCTGGCTGGACCATGACTACATCGCGCGCCACACGCTGGGCTGGGAGGAACTCAAGGCCCGCGCCCTGCAGTGGCCGCCCGAGCGCGCGGCCCAGGTCTGCGGCCTGCCCGTGGAGCAGATCCGCCAGCTGGCGCGCGACTACGGCACCACCACGCCCGCCGCCATCCGGCTGAACTACGGCGTGCAGCGCGCGCGCGGCGGCGGCAATGCCGTGCGCGCCATCGCCTGCCTGCCGGCCCTGGTGGGCGCCTGGCGCCACCGTGCCGGCGGCCTGCTGCTGTCCGCCTCCGGCGCCCTGCCCGCGCAGCGCGCCCGACTGCAGATGCCGCACCTGCTGGGCGAGCGCCGCCCGCGCACCATCAACATGAGCACCATCGGCGACGCCTTGCTGCACGAAGGCGGCAACGGCTTCGGCCCGCGCGTGGACGCCATCGTGGTCTACAACAGCAATCCCGTGGCCGTGGCGCCCGAGTCGGCCAAGGTCGTGGCAGGCTTTGCGCGCGAGGACCTGTTCACCGTGGTGCTGGAGCATTTCATGACCGACACGGCCGACCTGGCCGACTACGTGCTGCCGGCCACCACGCAGATCGAGCACTGGGACATCCACGGCAGCTACGGGCATACCGACGTGCTGCTCAACCGCCCCGCCATCGCGCCGCTGGGCCAGGCGCGCAGCAACGGCCAGATCTTCCGCGACCTGGCCGCGCACATGGCGCGGCATGACGACGCCTTTGCCGCCGCCCATTTCCAGACGGGAGACGAGCAACTGTGCCGCGAAGCCTTCGAGGGCCGCGGCGTGGACTTCGACGAGCTGCTGGACAAGGGCTTTGCCACCCTGGCCCTGCCCGAGGCCCCCTTTGCCGAGGGCGGCTTCGCCACGCCCTCGGGCCGCTGCGAATTCACCAGCGCCGAGCTGGCGCGGCGCGGCATGGACCCGCTGCCCGACTACCTGCCCAACTACGAAACCGCCGAAACGGATGCGCGCTACCCGCTGGCCATGATCTCGCCGCCGGCACGCAACTTTCTCAACAGCAGCTTCGTCAACGTCAAGAGCCTGCGCACCATGGAAGGCCGCCCGCTGGTGGAGCTGCACCCCGACGACGCCGCCACGCGCGGCGTGGCCGAGGGCGACCGGGTGCGCGTCTTCAACGACCGGGGCAGCTACGAATGCCACGCCACCCTCAACGGCCGCGCGCGCCGTGGCGTGGTCAACGGCCTGGGCATCTGGTGGCGCAAGCACGGCGACAACGGCACCAATGTCAACGAGCTCACCCACCAGCGCCTGACCGACCTGGGCCGCGCGCCCAGCTTCTACGACTGCGCGGTACAGGTGCAGCGGCTGGCCTGAGCCCCGCCCCGGAGACGGGCGATTCCTGCGCAATGGCGTCTGGCGCATCGGCACAATGGACCGCATTGCCACCACCGACAGGAGATGCCCATGCTGCAAACCGCCGTGGTCGCCGTGCGCGACCGTGCCCGGCTGCAGGAAATCGTCGGCGTGCTGCTGCG
Source organism: Delftia sp. WSY_22 (assembly GCF_043104185.1). Classification (NCBI taxonomy): domain Bacteria; kingdom Pseudomonadati; phylum Pseudomonadota; class Betaproteobacteria; order Burkholderiales; family Comamonadaceae; genus Delftia; species Delftia sp. WSY_22. The sequence goes on along the minus strand of NZ_JBICKN010000007.1, from coordinate 371,769 downwards.
CTTCGGGCTGGCCGACCTGGTCGACACGCTGGGCCTGGCCCGCTTCGCGCCGCGCGGCAGCCAGCCCCATCCCGAGCATCCGCTGGATGCCAGCCGCCCCGAGCGCCTGCGCATGGCCCTCGAACACCTGGGGCCGAGCTTCGTCAAGCTGGGCCAGATCATGGCCACGCGCTCGGACCTGCTCGCGCCCGAATGGACGGCCGCGCTGCAGCAACTGCACAGCCACGCCGCCCCGCTGCCCTGGGAGACGGCCCAGCCATTGATCGAGCAGTCGCTGGGCCTGCCCGTGGAGCAGGTGTTCACGCATTTCGATCCCGTGCCGCTGGCCTCGGCCTCCATGGCCCAGGTGTACCGTGCGCGGCTGCCTGCGGCCGAAGACCGGGATGACCGGGAAGGCCGGGAAAGCCGGGAGGACGGCAGCGGCAGCGACAGCCCCCCTGCGGCCCGCGCTGCCGACATCGAAGTCGTGGTCAAGGTCCAGCGCCCCGGCCTGCGCCCCCAGATCGAGGCCGACCTGCGCCTGCTCGAGCACCTGGCGTTGCTGGCCCAGGAACAATGGCCGCAGCTGGCACGCTACCGCCCGCGCGAGGTCACGCGCCAGCTGGGACAGGCGCTGCGCGAGGAACTGGATTTCACCGTCGAAGCCCACAACGGCGACGCCGTGGCGCGGCACTTCGCGGCCCAGCCCGAGATCGTCGTGCCGGCCATCCACTGGGCATTGAGCGGGCCGCGCCTGCTGGTGCAGGACTTCGTGCCGGGCGTGCCAGCCTCGGCCGTGGGCGCGGACCCCGCGCTGGACGGCCCGCTGCTGGCGCGCCGTGGCGCCTGCGCGTTTTTGCAGATGGTGCTGCGCGACGGCCTGTTCCACGCCGACCCGCACCCCGGCAACCTGCTGGCCCTGCCCGGCAACCGCGTGGGCTTCATCGACTTCGGCATGGTCGGGCGGCTGTCTCCCCAGCGCCGCCGCCAGGTGCTGGGCCTGATGCGCGCCCTGGTCGAGGGCCAGGGCCGCAGCCTCTCGGGCGTGCTGCTGGACTGGGCCGCCGAAAGCGAAATGCCCGGCCGCGCCCCGCCGTCGGCCGCGCGCATCGAGGCTGCCGTGGACCGCTTCGTGACCCGCCATGGCCCCGGCGCCAGCAACGGCCGCCTGGTCATGTCCCGCGCCCTGCAGGACTTCATGGCCCTGGCCCGCGAAACCGGCGTGGCCCTGCCCGCCGACATGGCGCTGCTGCTCAAGGCCCTGATCACGGCCGACCAGGTGCTGCTGCAGCTGGACCCGCAATTCGACGTGGTGCAGACGGCCACGCCCCTGGTCAAGGCCCAGCTGCTGCAGCGCTACTCCCTGCGCAGCCTGGCGCGCCAGCGCCGCGCCGCCATGGCGCAATGGATGGACCTGGCCGACGACGCGCCGCACACCCTGCGGCTGGTCATGCAACGATTGCGCTCCGGCCGGCTGCAGGCCGACCTGGACATACGCCACATCGACCGCCTCTCCCAGGCCCTGGAACGCGCCGCCACCCGCCTGGCCCTGGCCGTGGTCTCCGGCGCCTTCATCCTGGGCCTGGCCCCCGGCCTGCTGACCATGGGCCCGCGCCTGTGGGGCATCCCCCTCTTCGCCGCCCTGGGCGTGGCCGGCGCCGCCGCCAGCCTGGCTGTTCTTTTCACCACCATGCGCAGGCAGAAGGCGCTGGATTGATGGCTGGATTGATCGCTGGATTGGCGATCAGGAACGCCAAAAAAAAGCAGCACCAGCGCATCAGATCAAAGCCGGGCGCCGCCCCCAAAACCGCCACGGCCCAACCCAGAGACACCGAGGAAGGGCCTACGCCGGCCGCGCCGCCCCGCACCGAGGGTGTCGCCGGCTGCCCGTACGCCCCCTCCGCGAAGCGAGAAGGGGCGCCGTGCAACGGGCGACGTGCAACGGGAAGCGGCGCAGCCGCTCAGGGGGTCAGTCCAATTTGACGCCCGCGCTCTTGATGATCGCCCCCCAGCGCTTGGACTCCGCGCGCGACATGGCCAGGAACTGCTCGGGCGTGCCGGGCAGCGCCTCCATGCCGAAGTCCTGCATGCGCTTGACCACGGCGGGGTTGGCCAGGGCCTTGTTGAGCTCGGCGTTCAGGCGCTGCACCACGGCCGGGGGCATCTTGGCCGGGCCCAGGATGCCCTGGAAGGCATAGACCTCGGTATCGGGCACGCCGACCTCGGCCAGCGTGGGCAGCTCGGGCAGGCTGGGCACGCGCTTGCCCGTGCCGATGGCCAGGGCGCGCACCTTGCCCGACTGGATCACGGGCAGGCCCGAGGCCAGGTCCAGGAACATGCAGGGCACCTGGCCGCCCATCACGTCGGCCAGCGCGGGCGCCGCGCCACGGTAGGGGATGTGCGTCAGGAAGGTGCCCGTGCGGTTCTTGAACATCTCCATGGCCAGGTGGTGGGGCGAGCCGTTGCCGGGAGAGGCGTAGTTGACCTGACCCGGATGCGCCTTCACGTAGGCCAGGAATTCCTTGAAGGTCTTGGCCTCGAAGTTCGGGTTCACCACCAGCGCCATCGGGAAGCGGCTGATGCCGCCGATGTAGGTGAAGTCCTTTTCAGGATTGAAGGACAGCTTGCTGAACAGGTGCTCGTTGTAGGCCAGCACGGCGTTGTCGGCCGACATGATGGTGTAGCCGTCGGGCTTGGCCGTGGCCACGATCTGGGCGCCGATGTTGGTGGAGGCGCCGGGGCGGTTGTCCACCACGATGGTCTGGTTCAGCGTCTGGCGCATGGCCTCGGCCACGGTGCGCGCCAGCACGTCGGTGCCGCCGCCGGGCGGATAGGGCACGACCCAGCGGATGTTGCTGGCGGGCCAGTCCTGCGCCTGTGCAAAAGGCGCGGCCATGCCGGCCGATGAGGCCGCCACGGCGGCCAGGAATTGTCTACGGTCCATTGTTGTCTCCTGTGGGATGGGTGTGGATGGGTCCTGGCCGCGCCCTGTTGCTTTTGTTCATGGAGGCGGCGGCCGTGTGTTTCAGGGCGGGCTGGCTGCGGGGAACTCCACGCGCTGCACCTTGAAGCCCTGGGCCGCCAGCAGCGCCGGCAGGCCGCGCGTGCCCACCATGTGCAGGGCGCCCACGGCGGCGAACACGCTGCGGCCGGAACGGATCTGCCGCGCCACTTCGCGCGCCAGGCCGGGGTTGCGGCCATAGACCATGCGGTCGTAGTCGGCACGCTCGGCGGCATTGGCCATGCAGTCGCACCAGTCGGGCAGGCTCTCCAGCAGGTGGATGCGGCCATCGGCCCAGACGCCTGCGATCAGCCCCAGTTTCTGGGACGCGGTGCCGCTTTCCAGCTGGCGCAGGCCGGACTCCACCGTCTCGGCCACGCGCGCGGGGTCGTCCGAGACCAGCTCGCGCAGTTGCAGCTCGGGCGTCTCCAGGGACAGCACGGGCTTGTCCAGCGCGCGTGCCATCCCGGCCAGAGAGAAGTCGATGCCGTAGGCCGCGTCCAGTCCCTCGCTGCGGCCGGCCAGCGACAACAGGGTGATCACCTGGGCGTCGGGGCGCAGCACGGCCAGCTCGGGGCCGGCGCAGGCCAGGCGCCTTTGCTCCTCAAGCCGGCGCTGGAGATCGCCGCGCAGCGGCGGCGCATCGGGCCGCGCCTGCATGCCCGTGAACAAGACCTTCATGACCTCGGGATCGAGGATGTTCAGCTCCAGCGCCAGGCTGTCGGAGGCGCGCAGCGCGTCCGCCACCGTGGGGCCGGGCACGCTCCAGCCGAGCTTGGCCGCGTGCATGGTCCCGTAGAGCCAGCTGGTGCGGCCGCGGTGCTCGATGCGCCACAGCAGCCCGCGGTCCTGCGCCTTGCGCTGCAGGGCGCGGATCTCGTCCGGGCCGGGCATGCGCGCCTCGGGCGGGCAGGTGACGGGGTCCGCGGCCGGGGGCGCCGCGAATGCCGCGGCCAGCGGCGACAGCGCCAGCGCGGCCAGGCCGGCGCGCAGCGACCTGCCCGCTAGGCGCCACCAGGGTGCGCAGACGCGGCTCATTCGGCAGGCTCGACGATGTTCTGGTCGATGGCGCCGAAGATGCTCTGGCCGTCCTTGCCCTTCATCTCGATGCGGATGGTGTCGCCAAAGCGCATGAACTCGGTCTTGGGCGCGCCGTCCTGGATGGTCTCTATGCAGCGCTTCTCTGCGATGCAGCTGTAGCCCTTGGGCCACTCCATGCGGCGGTTCTTGCCCTTGCCGCTTTCCACGCCCTTGTTGCTCACGGTGCCGCTGCCCACGATGGAGCCGGCGCGCACATTGCGCGTCTTGCAGATATGGGCGATGAGCTGGCCGAAGTGAAAGCTCATGTCCTCGCCCGCATCGCACATGCCGACCTTGCGGCCGTTCCAGGTGGACTGCAGCGTCAGGTGCAGGCGGCCGCCCTTCCAGGCGTCGCCCAGCTCGTCCAGCGTCACGGCCACCGGGCTGAAGGAGGTGGCGGGCTTGGACTGGAAGAAGCCGAAGCCCTTGGACAGCTCATTGGGGATCAGGTTGCGCAGGCTCACGTCGTTGGCCAGCATGACCAGGCGCACGCCGCCCAGCGCACGCTCGGGCGTGGCGCCCATGGGCACGTCGGCGGTGATGACGGCGATCTCGGCCTCGAAGTCGATGCCCATGGACTCGCTGGGCACCACCACGTCGTCGCAGGGGCCCAGGAAATCGTCGCTGCCGCCCTGGTACATCAGCGGGTCGGTGTAGAAATTGGCGGGTACCTCGGCGCCGCGCGCCTGGCGCACCAGCTCCACATGGTTGATGTAGGCCGAGCCGTCCGCCCATTGGTAGGCGCGCGGCAGCGGCGCCATGCACTGGCGCGGATCGAAGGCAAAGGCATGGACCGCCTTGCCGCTGTTGAGCAGGTGGTAAAGGTCCTGCAGCTGGGGCGCCATGTAGCTCCAGTCGTCGAGCACCTGCTGCATGCGGCTCGCTATGCCGGTCGCATAATGGGCCTGGCTCAGGTCGCGTGACACCACGACCAGTTGCCCGTCCCGCGATCCGTCCTTGTATGTGGCAAGTTTCATGCTGCTCCCCCGTGCCGCCGCCGCGCGCCACGGCATCCGGGCAGCGGCCTGGATACCCATGGCGACGCAGCCACGAATTACGATAAGTTAAATTGATTTAACTAAACAAAACCAAATTCTATTGCAATGGACAAGGAACGCGCAGGGATTCAATCGGTCGAGGTCGGTTTTACATTGCTGGAGGCGCTGACGCGCGCCCGGGGCCCGCAGATGCTCAAGGACCTGGCGTCTGACGCCGGCATGAGCGCCGCCAAGGCGCACCGCTACCTCGTGAGCTTCCAGCGCATCGGCCTGGTTACCCAGGACGCGCGCACCTCCCGCTACGACCTGGGCCCGGCCTCGCTCAAGCTGGGCCTGGCCTCGCTGGCGCGGCTGGATCCCGTGCGGCTGGCGCGCGAACGCATGCCCGCGCTCATGGAGCGCATCCACCACACGGCGGCCATCGCCGTCTGGGGCAACCACGGGCCGACCATCGTGCACTGGGAGGAAAGCGCGCAGTCGGTCACCGCCAATCTGCGCCTGGGCGACGTCATGCCCATGCTGGCCTCGGCCACCGGGCGCTGCTTCGCGGCCTGGCTGCCGCGCGAGGTCACGGCCCCGCTGCTGGAGCCCGAGGTGGACAAGGCCCGCCGCATCCAGCGCAAGGACCTGCCGCTCACCCCCGAGGCCATAGACGCCATGCTGGCCGAGGTGCGCGAGCGCGGCACCGCACGCGTGGTCGATACCGTGCTGCCCGGCATCGTGGCCTTTTGCACGCCGGTCTTCGACTCCTCGGGCCATATCGTGCTGGGCCTGACCACGCTGGGCTCGATTGCCACCTTCGACCCCGAATACGGCGGCGCCATCGATGCGCCCCTGCGCGAGGCCTGCGTGCAGCTGTCCCAGGACCTGGGCTGGAATGCCTGAAATGCACCTGCGCCAGCGCGCCCTGCCCGCCCTCACCGCCGTGGTGCTGGGCGGCCATGCGCTGGCCCTGCTGGGCCTGCCGCTGTGGAACCAGGTATCGGCACCGCGCACCGAGGTGGCGGCCATGCAGACACGGGCGCTGTCCCTGCCCGAGCCACCCGCGCCCCCGCCCGCCGCCGCGCCCGAGACACCTGCGCCCGTACCCAAGCCGCAACCCCGCCCTCGCCCCAAGGTCCAGCGCCCGACACCCGCCGCGCCCACCGCACCCGTGGCCGAGCCGCTGGACACGCCCATCCGCGAAACCGTGGAGCCCTTGCCGATGGCCGCAGCGCAGGAGCCTGCTGCATCGGACGCCTCGGAAACCGCCCGTGCTGCTGCCGATACGGGTGCCGGCAGCGAGCCAACTCCGGCCACACCGCCGGCGCCGCCCGCTCCCAAGCCCGAACCCGAAACACCGCCCACGCCCTCGGCCGGCCCGGCCCAGGGCATGGCCATCACCTCGCCCGACGGCACGCCGCTGGCCTCCGACGCCCCCGTTCCCGTGCAACTGCCCGATCCCGCGCGGCTGTCGTTCGCCGTCACCGGCCAGGCCAAGCGCTTCAACTATTCGGCCAATGCCGAGCTGGTCTGGCGCCATGCCAACGGCCAGTACCAGGCCAGCCAGGAAGTCAGCCTGTTCCTGCTGGGCTCGCGCTCGCAAACCAGCGAGGGCCGCATCACCGACAGGGGCCTGGAGCCCAGCCGCTTCAACGACAAGGCGCGCAAGGAGCAATCGGCGCAGCTGGCGTTCGACCAGAACCTGGCGCGCTTCAGCACGGGCGCGCCCGACGCGCCCATCGCGCCCGGCGCGCAGGACCGGCTCAGCGTGTTCCTGCAGCTGTCGGCCCTGCTGGCGGCGGCGCCGCAGCGCTACCCGGCGGGCACGCAGATCAGCTTCATCACCGTCAGCGCGCGGCGCGCCGACCGCTGGACCTTCCGCGTGGGCGAGACCGAGACGCTGGAGCTGCCCTCGGGCAGCACGCAGGCGCTGCGGCTGGACAAGATCGCGGCGGCCGGCGATGACCAGCAGGCCTCGCTGTGGCTGGCGCCGTCCATGCAATACCTGCCCGTGCGCATCCGGCTGGCGCAGGACAACGGCGACTTCGCCGATCTGCAGCTCAAGAGCCGCCAGGCGCCATGACACAGGGGCCACCGGTGGGACACCGGTGATTTCCCGGTAGTCCTGCACTTGCAGCCAACGCCACCGCCCGCCTACCACAGCGCGGCCTGCGGCACACGCCGCAGCGCATGCCAATCCGTGGAATACTGCATGCAAGTGCCTGCGATAGATCGGGACCCCCACGGTCCTTGAAATCCGGTGCTTCGCAGCCATGTAGGCTGTGCGACGCCCGGCAACGGGCCAGAAAGGGAACACCATGCAAATGCTTTACGACTCCGAATCTTTTGTGGTGCTCCATCTGCGTCCCGACATGGATCCGGATGCAGCGGCCGGCGAAGCTGCGGTCGATGCCGCCCGTCAGCTGCCACGCCACGGCTTCGAAATCGTGGACAAGCGCTCGGGCAAGGAGGTCTATCTGGACGGCTCCTGGGCCGAGATGTTCCAGAAGCAGATCATCGCCTGGCAGCAGGACGCCCCCACCGAGGAAGAGGTCGAGGACGCCCTGGAGCGCTACGCCGGCCTGGCCCAGCAGCCTGTCGTGGTCCACTGACAGCACACAGCGCACGGTCCCGTGAAGGGACTTCGCGCCAGGCCCGCCGCAGGTTCTCTGCGGCGGGCCTTTTCTTTGGGCGCGGCCATTGCGCGCACCCTGGTGCTTTCACCGATCCGCAGGCTGCGCCTGCTGCCTAGAATCGCCGCACAGGTTCAAGATTTGAAGACCATCTGTGAGATGGTCTTGTCGCGCCTGTACGGTTTGCCGGCCTCTTGCAGAAACACAGGAGGCCAGCATGCAGACCAGCATCCACAGGGTTCGCGGCGTTCAGGATGTCATCGCCTACATCGACGCACGCCAGGGCATTTCAGGCCGCGCCGGCACCATCTGGTGGCTGGCCCTCGGCGGACTTTTCCTCGACGCATTCTCCAACTCCGCACTCAGCGTGGGCCTGGGCCCCATGACGCGCGACCAGCAGCTGACGCCGGCCGAAGTGGCCTGGATGACGTCGCTGGCCTCCTGGGTGTCCATCGCCTTCAATCCCATCGGCGGCTGGATGGCCGACCGCTGGGGCCGCATGCGCCCGCTGGTCATCGCCAAGGTGCTGGCCGTGGCCGGCGCGCTGCTGGTCAGCATGGCGCCCGACTACGCCACCATCCTCTTCGGACGCTTCTTCGTGGGCGCGGCCTATGGCATCGACTTCGCCATCGCCATGGCGGTGCTGGCCGAATTCACGCCCGCCCGCCTCAAGAGCCGGCTCAATGTCTGGCAGGGCATGTGGTACATGGCCGTGTGCAGCAACCTGGTGCTGGCGCTGTGGTTCCATTCCTGGGATGTGGGCGATTCGCTGTGGCGCTATTCGGTGGCTGCCACGGCGGTGTTCGGCCTGTTCATCCTGGGCATGCAGGCCGCGCTGCTGGTGGAAAGCCCGACCTGGCTGGCACGCAAGGAGCGGCTGGATGACGCCGCCCGCGCCATGACGCGCATCTACGGCGCACACGGCCAGCGCTTCGAGGCCGCGCCGCCCGCCGAACGCCTGCCCGTGCTCAACCCGGCCCGGCGCGGGCTGGCCAATGTGCTGCTGATCTTTCGCGGCATCTACCTGCCGCGCACGCTGCTGGCGGCCACGGTGCAGATAGGCCAGTCCATCCAGTACTTCGCCGTGGGCTGGTACCTGCCGCTGATCAGCGCCTCGCTGTTCGGCAAGGATTTCCGCGAGGCCACGCTGGGCGCGCTGGTGTTCAACGTGTTCGGCATCGTCGGCGGCTTCCTGTCGCCCGTCATCGGGCGCCGGCTGGGCCTGCGGCGGGCCTCGGCCTTCGGCTTTGCGCTGGTGTTCCTGATGCTGCTGGTGCTGGGCCTGTTCAACGGCCGCATGCCCATCTGGCTGGCCGTGGCCGTGCCCTCGCTGTTCATCCTCTTTCACTCGGGCGGGCCCGGCGCCAACGGCAAGAGCCTGTCCACGCTGTCGTTCCGCAGCGAGCTGCGCGCGGGCGCCAACGGCGTGATCGGTGCGCTGGGCGCCATGGGCGCGGCGCTGGGGCTGCTGGTGTTCCCGCTGTTCCGCCAGCAGTACGGGCTGGAGAACACCTTCCTCATCCTGTCCGTGGTGCCGCTGCTGGCCAGCATCGTCTGCTTTTCCATCCGCTGGGACCCCACGCGCACCACCGTGAACCCCGACGACGAGCCCGGCGCGCCCCAGTTCGCGGAAGACGCCGCCCCGCCCGCCAAGATCGCTCAAACCACCGCCTGAAAGAGACCACCCCATGCACCATGAAGCCGTGATCCTTTGCATAGACGAAGGCACCTCGGGCACGCGCGCCGCCGTCGTGGGGCGCGACGGGCAGGTGTCCGCCCAGGACTATCTGCCGCTGGAAATCCATTGCCCGCGCCCCGGCGTGGTCGAGCAGGACGCCGACCTGCTGCTGGAGCGCACGCTGGACGTGTGCCGCCGCGCCATTGCCCGCGCCCAGGGCTGCGGCCAGCAGATCGTGGCCCTGGCCATTGCCAACCAGCGCTGCTCGGCCGTGCTCTGGGACACGGCCACGGGCCGGTCGCTGGCGCCCATCATGGTCTGGCAGGACTCGCGCCACCGCGACGAACTGGCCCTGCTGGCCGGCGATTGGGATGCCCGGCTGATCCGCCACGCGGGCCGGCCCGTGGGCGTGCGTTCGCCCTACCTGTGGGCCGCGCGCAAGCTGCGTGAGGATGCGGCCGTGGCCCGTGCCTGGCAGCAGCGCCGCCTGGCCTTCGGCACCATCGACTCCTGGCTGCTGTGGCATCTGTCGGATGCGCGCGCCGTGGTCACCACGCCCACCAATGTGACCTCGGGCAACGCCTATGCATTGGGCGATCACCGTTATCTGCAGGACTGGCTGGACGCGCTGGAGTTTCCCGCCGAGCTGCTGCCCCGCCTGTGCGAGGACGTGCAGGACTTCGGCCGCACGCGCAGCGAGCTGCTGGGCCTGGCCGTGCCCATCCTGGCCTGCGCGGGCGACCAGCATGCGGCCGCCGTGGGCCTGGGCTGCCTGGAGCGGGGCCAGGCGCTGTGCGTGCATGGCACGGGCAGCTTCGTCGATGTGCTCACGGGAACAAAGCTGCCCGCGCATGACGCGGCCCATGAAAGCTCGCTGACCATGACGGCGCGCCGCATGGGCGGTGTCTCGCGCTATGCCATCGAGACCTATGTGCCCACCACGGGCTCGGCGCTCAACTGGATCTGCGAGAAGCTGCAGTGGTTCGACAACCCGCAGCAGATCAGCGCCTTGGCCCGCGAGGCCGAGACGCCGGCCGACCTGGTCTTCATCCCCGCGCTCACCGGCCTGCGCCTGCCTGCCATGGAGCCGGGCGCGCGGGCCTCGATCTCGGGCGTGTCCATGGCCACCTCGCGGCCGCAGCTGGCGCGCTCCATCCTCGAAGGCATTGCGCATTCCGTGGCCTCCTGCGTGCAGGCCGACGAGGCGGCCGCAGGCACCGAGGTGGGCGAGCTGCTGGTGGGCGGCGGCCTGTCGGGCAGCGATGCGCTGCTGCAGATCCAGGCCGACCTGGGCGGCCTGCCCGTGCGACGCCTGGCCGATACCGACAAGGCCAGCCTGCGCGGCATCGCCTTCATGGCCGGCAGCGCGGGCCTGCTGTGGGACGGGCTGGAGCAGGCCTGCGCCACGCTGCGCACCGAAGCGGTCTTCACCCCGCGCATGGCCGCCGACGAGCGCAGCGAGCGCCGCCGCATCTGGCGCGCCCGCGTGGGCGACGAACTGGCCCGCGCCCGGTCCCCCGGCCGCAGCGCCGCCCTGGAGGGCTGCGCATGATGCAATGGCCCTTTGGCAAGGAGCGCAGGGACAGCGCCGCACTGACCCAGACCGCGCCGCTGCAGCTGCAGCGCGCGGACCAGCTGGCTCGGCTGGGCGACGAGGCCTTCGACCTGCTGGTCATCGGCGGCGGCATCACGGGCGCCTATGCGGCGCTGGACGCCAGCCTGCGCGGCCTGCGCGTGGCGCTGGTGGAGAAGGACGACTTCGCCTCGGGCACCTCGTCCAAGTCCTCCAAGATGGTGCACGGCGGCCTGCGCTACATCGAGCAGGGCAACCTGGGGCTGGTGCGGCACTCGCTGCTGGAGCGCCAGCGCCTGCGCCGCAATGCGCGGCACCTGGTGCAGCGCCTGCCCTTCCTGTTTCCCGTGATGGAGCGCGACGGCGTCTTCGACGCCCGCCTGGCCAAGGCCTTCGGCAGCCTGCTGTGGACCTATGACCTGGCCGGCGGCTGGCGCGAAGGCATCCTGCACCGCAAGCTCGGCAAGGCCGAGGTGCTGTCGCACTGCCCGACCTTCCGCGAAGAGCAGCTCCTGGGCGGCTACATGTACTTCGATGCGCGCGTGGACGATGCGCGGCTCACGCTGGCCGTGGCGCGCACGGCGGCCTTCCATGGCGCGGCCGTGCTCAACCATGCCCGGGCCACCGCCATCACGCGCAACGCCCACGGCGGCGTGGACGGCGCCATCGTCCAGGCCGATGGCCGCGAGATCACGGTGCGCGCGCGCAGCGTGGTCATGGCCACGGGCGTCTGGCTGCGCGACTGGGATGGCCGCAGGCCCGACCAGCAGGCGCAGCTGCACGTGCGCCCCGCCAAGGGCGTGCACGTGGCCATTCCCTGGCTGCGCATACGCAACGACTGCACCGTCACCATTCCCGTGCCGGGCCGCAGCCGGCGCGCCACCATCACGCGCTGGGGCGATGTCTCCTACCTGGGCACCACCGACGAGGACTATGCGGGCAGCCTGGACGACGTGCACTGCACGCGCGCCGAGCTGGACTTCCTGCTCGAAGGCGCGCGATCGGCGCTCAAGGTGGACCTGTCGCCCGAGGACGTGGTCGGCTCCATCGCCGGCTGCCGCCCCCTGGTCGGCCCGCCCGGCGGCAAGACCGTGGAGATGAAGCGCAACCACGAGATCCATGTGGCCGGCGACGGCCTGGTCACCATCGTCGGCGGCAAGCTCACCACCTCGCGCCACATGGCCGAGCAGACCGTGGACGCCGTGGAAAAGCTGCTGGGCCGGCGCACGCGCTGCACCACCGCCTCCGCCTTCCTGCTGGGCGCGGCCGGCTACGACGCCCAGGCCATCACGGCCACGGGCGGACTGTCGGCCCACCTGGGCGAGCGCTACGGCACGGAAGCGCGCTTCGTCAGCGACATCCTCGACGCGCATCCCGCGCTGGCCCGGCCCATCGTCGAGGGACTGCCCCACACCGAGGCCGAAGTCCTCTACGCCGCGCGCCACGAAATGGCGCGCACGGTGGAAGACGTGCTCTCGCGCCGCATGCGCGCACGCCTCATGGCGCGCGATGCGTCGGCCCGCGCCGCAGCGCGCGTGGGCGACATCCTGGCCCAGGAACTGGGGCTGGCACCTGCGCAGATAGCGCAGCAGATCCACGACTACCGCCGCGCCATGGAGCGCGAAAAACAGATTTTGATGGGAGACATCCAATGCTGAGCAAAGACGCAATCGCCCGCGGCTACAACCGCCGCAACTACGTGGTGGGCGCCCCCACGACCCCGGGCTGGGCGGCGCAGGCCGCACCCGCAGCCGACCGCCCTGCCTCCGAAGGTCCTGCCTGCGGCCTGCAGCACGAACCCGTGGCCGTGCCCGAGGCCGTGCTCGCCGCGCTGCGCGCCGCCTGCGACCGCGTGCAGACCGAGCGCACCGACATCGTTGCCGGCACGCGCGACTGGTGGGCCCGCACCATGGTGGCCGAGACCTCGGGCCACCCGGCCACGCCGCAGGCCGTCATCGCCCATGCATCCACCGTGGAGCAGGTGCAGGCCGTGATGCGCATTGCCGATGAACACGCCATTCCCGTCACCGTCTCGGCCGGGCGCAGCAACGTCACGGGCGCGGCCCTGCCCCTGCGCGGCGGCATCGTGCTGGACCTGTGCGAACTCAATCGCTTCATCGCCATGGACGAGCAAAGCCAGATCGTCGAGGTCGAGGCCGGCATGTTCGGCGACGTGTTCGAGGAAACCATCCAGCGCCGCCACGGCATGACCATGGGCCACTGGCCCTCGTCCTTCGGCATCAGCACCGTGGGCGGCTGGGTGGCCTGCCGGGGCGCGGGCCAGCTGTCCACGCGCTACGGAAAGATCGAGGACATGGTCCACGGCATGGACGTGGTGCTGGCCGATGGCCGCCTCGTCACCGTGGGCGGCTACGCGCGCGCGGCCATCGGGCCGGACCTGCAGCAGCTGTTCATCGGCTCGGAAGGCACGCTGGGCGTGATCGTGCGCATCCGCTTCAAGCTGCACCGCCTGCCCGACCACGGCCGCGCCATCGCCTATGGCTTCGCCAGCTTTGCCCAGGGCCTGGAAGCCTGCCGCCAGATCCTGCAGCAAGGCGCCAACCCCGCCGCGCTGCGGCTGTACGACGCGCTGGAAAGCGGCGTGCAATTCGGCCGCAGCGACCTCAACGTGCTGCTGATCGCCGACGAAGGCGCGCCCGAGATCGTCGATGCCGTCATGGCCATCTGCGAACGTGTGTGCGCACCCTTGGGAGAACGGCTGGACGGTGCCGCCACCCTGGAGCGCTGGCTGGACACGCGCTACCTGACCGGCAAGAGCGCCGAGGGCTTCAAGAAAGGCCCGGGCTTCGTCGCCGACACGCTGGAGATGTGCGGTCCCTGGAAAGACCTGCCGGCCATCTACGAGGAAGTGGTCGCCGCCCTGCAGGCCATCCCCGGCACCCTGGCCGGCTCGGCCCACCAGTCGCATGCCTATGTGGATGGCGCCTGCCTGTACTTTTCGCTGCGCGGCGAGGTGGCCGTGGACCAGCGCGCCCAGTGGTACCGCGCGGCCTGGGACGCGGCCAACGCCGTGCTGCTGCGCCACGGCGCCACGCTCAGCCACCACCACGGCGTGGGCCTGCTGCGCGCGCCCTACATGCGGCAGTCGCTGGGCCCGGCCTTTGCGCTGCTGGAGGCCACCAAGCGCATGCTGGACCCCAAGAACCTGCTCAATCCCGGCAAGCTGGGGCTGGACCTCTGACATGGGCCGCCCGGACAACTCCCTGGGCGCGCGGCTGGCGCGCCGCCCCGTCATCGCCACCCTGTATGGGGCCGAGCAGATGGACGCGCTGCTGGCCAGCCAGGCCGAAGTCGCCATCGTCGCCAACATCGAACTGCGCCGGCTGCGCTCGGTGATCTCCACCATCACCGGGGCGGGCAAGATCGCCATCGTCAATATCGACAGCTGCGACGGCATCTCGCCCGACAAGGGCGGCGTGGACTACCTTGTGGACCTGGGCGCCAGCAGCCTGCTGTCCACGCGCGTGGCCACCATCCAGCGCGCCAACAAGGCCGGGCTGCTGACCATGCAAAAGGTCTTCGTCACCGACCGCTCCACCTGGCCGCGCAGCATCAAGGCCGTGGAGCAGAGCGACCCCAACCTCGTGCAGATCATGCCCGCCCCCATGCTGGCCCACATCACCGAGGCCGAGCGCCGCATCCTGCCGCCGCTCGTGGCCTCGGGCTTCGTCTGCAGCCAGGAGCAGGTCCAGCAGGCGCTGGCCGGTGGGGCGATTGCGGTATCGACCAGCGACAGTGGGCTGTGGTGAGGCGGGCCCTAGGCCGTGCGCGACGCGGCCGGCCCGCGCGCCTCCACCCAGCGGAACAGCGGCGCCACCAGCAGCAGCACGGCGATCAGCCGGCAGACCTGGAAGGCCGTGACCACGGGCACGCCCAGCTGCAGCACCTTGGCGGTGATGGCCATCTCGGTGATGCCGCCCGGCGAGGTGCCCAGCAGCAGCGTGACCCAGGGCAGGTCCACGGCCAGGTGCAGCAGCCAGGCAAAGCCCGCGCAGATCGCCATGAGCCCCACGGTGCCCACGGCCACGGAGCCCAGCCAGCGCGGCGCGGTGTGCAGGAATTCGCGCTTGAAGCGCACGCCCAGGCTGATGCCGATCACCAGCTGCGCCGCATTGACCAGGGCCTGGGGCACGGCCGACAGTTCCTGGCCGCACATGGTCAGCAGCATGGACACCAGCAGCGCGCCCAGGAACCAGGGGTTGGCCCGCTTGAGCCGGTCCATGGCCCAGGCGCCCAGTCCCGTGAGCACGGCCAGCAGCGCCAGCCCCGGCCATTCGACGATGCGGATGCTGGGAGGCGTCAGCCCCTCCAGCCCATGCAGGCCGCTCCACTGCAGCGCAAACGGAATGCTCACGGTGACGATGACCAGGCGCAGGCTGTGGCTGGCCGCCACCAGGTCGGTGCGCGCGTTCTCGCGCTCGGCCAGCAGCGTCATTTCAGAGGCCGCACCAATGGCGCCAGCGAAATAGGTGGTGGCGCGCATCTCGCCCGCCGGTATCTGCGGCATGCGCGGCGCATGCACGCGGTACAGCCAGGCGCCGAAGCCCCAGCCCAGCAGCAGCGCCCAGACAATGGCCACGGCAATCGCCCACCACAGCCCCGCGATCAACTGCACCACGGCCGGCGTGAAGTACAGGCCCAGCGAGGCGCCGATGATCCACTGCCCGCCGTTGCGCAGCCGGCCCGCGCTGGCCGTGGGCGCACCCAGGATGGAGGCCAGCGAAGTGGCGATCAGCGGCCCCAGCATCCAGGGCAGCGGCGTGCGCA
Source organism: Delftia sp. WSY_22 (assembly GCF_043104185.1). Lineage (NCBI taxonomy): Bacteria > Pseudomonadati > Pseudomonadota > Betaproteobacteria > Burkholderiales > Comamonadaceae > Delftia > Delftia sp. WSY_22. Next base: position 356,057 of record NZ_JBICKN010000007.1, on the reverse strand, counting down.
GCCACAGGCACAGCTGGGCGGCGGCAAAGGCGCCCAGCAGGGTCAGTGCGATGCGAAGCAGGAAAATGGGGCGGCGCTCGGGCATGGCAGGCGAGGCGGGGCAGGTCCAAAGCCTGCGAGTATCGCCGCGCCGGCTCCCGCGCGCTGCCGGCGGCGCTATCTCCGTGACAGGTCCGCGCCCCGCCGCACCGCCATCTCGCGGCCCATGGCCGCCTGCGCTGCCTCTGGCAGCATGCCGCGCGCCTGCGGGTAGGCCAGCCGCTCTTCATTCTCGACATGGCTGGCATAGCAGGCCGCGAAGCGTTCGAACACCGCCTCGTCAGCCGCGCCAAAGCCCTGGCAACGGTCCTCGGCCATGTCCAGCAGCGGCTGGCGCGCCAGCGCCCAGTCGGCGCTCATCAGGCCGTGCTCGCGCTGCAGGCGCTGCACCAGGGCCACGGTCTGCGCATCGCCCTGCTCCAGCAGCGGCGGGAAGACATGCAACTCTTCGTCCTCATGGTGCAGCGGCGCCGCCTGGTCGAAGTAGCGCAGGATGTCGCGCGCCGCCTGGCGTGCGCTGTCGTCGCAACCTTTGGTCCGGAGATGCACGCGCAGCCGGTCCAGCAGCGCCAGCATGCGCAGCACGCGCTCGTGGCAGGCTTCGAGCATCTCGAAGGGCTGGTCGAAGCCCGTGCCGGGCGCGCGCCAGCCGGGCACAGCATCGCCCTGCGGGCGCGGGGCCACGGTAACTTTCACCCACAGCTCCCCAGGTTGCCGCAGGCCGTGCAGTACTCGCAGCCGTCCTTGCGGATCACGGCATGGGCGCCGCATTCCTCGCATTTGCGGCCGGCCATGACCATGGGGTCGGTGGCCAGGGCTTCGGACTCGGGCAGCGGCGATGGGGCGGGCGGTGCGCCGCTGCCGCGCCGGGCCAGGATGTTCTGCACCGCATAGGCGATGGCGGCCACCTCGGAGTCGTGCCACATGGGCACGCGTGTGCCGTCTTCGCGCTGGTGGGTGCCCAGGCGCACGGGGCCCCGGTCCCAGGCCACCTTGCGCATGTCGCTGAGGGCGCGCTCCAGGAAGCCGCCGCGCGCGGCGAGTGACAGCAGGCGCATGCTGGAGGTCACCCATTGCTGGGATTCGCCGCTCTGGCCCACGGGCATGAAGAATTCGATGGCGCGGTCCACCGTGCGGCCATCGGGCAGGACCACGGGCAGGAAGGAGACGACCAGGTACAGGCGCTTGGGGCCTTGCTGGGTCCAGTACTCGATCTTCTCGGCCACGGCGTCCAGCGCGCCCTGCGGGCGGCTTTCTATCACGGTGCGCAGCGGGTCGGGTGCGGAAGCCGCCGCTCCCGCCGGCGCGGGGGAGGCCGGCTTTTCAGCAGATTCGGGCGCATGGGTCTCGAGCACGGCGCCCAGGATGGTGTTGGGCCGGTAGGTGGCCAGGCCCTTGAGGCCGGCCTTCCAGGCCTGGCGGTACAGGTCCTTGAAGTCCTCGTAGGGATAGTCGGCCGCCACGTTGACGGTCTTGGAGATCGCCGTGTCCACGAAGGGCTGCACGGCCTGCATCATGGCGATGTGGCCGGCCGCAGGCATCTGCAGCGCGCTGACGAAGTACTCGGGCAGCTGCTGCACGTCGCCCCCCAGCGAGCGGTACAGGCGCCAGGCATGGTCCTCGACCGCGTACTCGGCGCTGCCACCATCGGCCGTGCGTTTCTTGCGCTTGTAGGTCCAGGAGAACGGCGGCTCTATGCCGTTGGAGGCGTTGTCGGCAAAGGCCAGGCTGACCGTGCCCGTGGGCGCGATGGACAGCAGGTGGCTGTTGCGTATGCCGTGCGTGCGTATGCGCTGGCGCAGCGCATCGGGCAGGCGGCTGGCGAATGTGCCTTCGGCCAGGTAGCCATCGGCGTCGAACTTGGGGAAGGCCCCCTTCTCGCGCGCCAGCTCCACCGAGGCGCCATAGGCCGCATCGCGCATGCGCTCGGCAATGCGCGCGGCCATGGCCCGGCCCTCGGGCGTGTCGTAGCGCAGGCGCAGCATGGCCAGCGCATTGCCCATGCCGGTGAAGCCCACGCCGATGCGCCGCTTGGCCTCGCTTTCCTCGCGCTGCTGCGGCAGCGGCCACCAGGTCAGCTCCAGCACGTTGTCCAGCGCACGCACCTGCACGGCCACGGCGCGCTCGAAGGCCTCGAAGTCGAACACAGGCTCGCCCGCGAAGCCGAACGGATGGCGCACGAAGCGCGTGAGGATGACGGGGCCGAGGTCGCAGCAGCCGTAGGGCGGCAAGGGTTCTTCACCGCAAGGATTCGTCGCCGCGATCTCCTCGCAGTAGCGCAGGTTGTTGTCGTCGTTGATGTGGTCCAGGAAGAGGATGCCGGGCTCGGCGAAGTCGTAGGCCGAGCGCATGATGGTGTCCCACAGCGTGCGGGCGGGCAGGGTCTGGTAGACCCACTGGCCGTCGGCGCGCTGGTGGGCACCCTGCTCCAGCAGGGCGGTGCCGGGGCGGGCGCGGTGCACCAGGTGCCAGGGCTGGTCTTCGGCCACGGCCTGCATGAAGGCGTCGCTGACGCCGACCGAGACGTTGAAGTTGTTCCAGCGGCCCGGCGTGCGCTTGGCGGTGATGAATTCGAGCACGTCGGGGTGGTCGATGCGCAGCACGCCCATCTGGGCGCCGCGCCGCGCGCCCGCGCTTTCCACGGTGGCGCAGGACTGGTCGAAGACGTTGATGTAGCTGCACGGGCCCGAGGCCAGCGAGGCGGTGGCGCGCACCTCGGCGCCACGGGGGCGGATGCGCGAGAAGTCGTAGCCCACGCCGCCGCCGCGGCGCATGGTTTCGGCGGCTTCGCGCAGGGCTTCGTAGATGCCGGGGTAGCCGCCTTCGTCCACGCCCTGGATGCAGTCGCCCACGGGCTGCACGAAGCAGTTGATCAGCGTGGCCTGCAAGTCGGTGCCGGCCGCGCTCATGATGCGCCCCGCGCCTATGGCGCCGGCCTGCAGGTTGGCCAGGAACAGGGCCTCGCATTCGGCGCGGCGCGCCTCGGGCTCGACCGAGGCCAGGGCGCGGGCCACGCGGGCGTAGAGCTCGCCCACGCCGGTCTCGCCGTCCTTGAGGTATTTCTCGCGCAGCACATCGAGGCTGATGGGCTGCAGATCCGCCGCGTCCTGCGCGCGGCCCAGGTTTTCGCGATGCATTGGCATGGCTCCCGTGTTGACTTGCCTGCCGCCGTCCCTGGCACTTGCTCGGGCCTCAGTCGACAAGCACTTGTCCATCATGCTCCACGTAGGGCGGGTACGGCCCGGTGCCGCTGTGCGGAGCTTGAGATGCCGCAACAAAGCGGCCGGTCTGGACATCGAAGACATGGACTTCGCCGTCTTCGATGACATAGTGCCACCCGTGCAGGCTGAGCTGCCCGGCCTCTACCCGCGATCGCACCATGGGATAGTCCATCAGCCGTTCGAGCTGCAGCACGACGGCGCGCTGCTCGGTGCGGCGCAGCGCCTCGGGGCCGGCCTGCACGGGCAGCACGGCCTCGCGGCCCAGGTCCAGCCAGCGCTGCAGGTTGCGCGCCTCGGGCGAGACTTCTCCATACAGGGCCTTGATGGCTCCGCAGTGGCTGTGGCCGCAGACCACGATGCGGCTGACCTGCAGGTTGAGCACGGCGAATTCGATGGCCGCCGCCGTGCCGTGGTGGCCGTGCGATCCGTCGTACGGCGGCACGAAGGCGCCTACGTTGCGCACCAGGAACAGCTCGCCCGGCGGCGCCCCCGTAAGCAGGTAGGGCACGAGGCGCGAGTCCGAGCAGCCGATGAACAGCGTGGTCGGGTGCTGGCCCTCTTCGACCAGGGTGCGGAACTGCGCGCGGTACTGCGGGAAGGCGTGCTCGTGGAAGCGCCGCAGGCGCTGCAGCAGCTCGTCGTCGGGCATGGGCACTGCGCCTTTGCCCGGCTATTGCACCAGCGGCGAGTCGGCCGCAGCGATGCGCACGCCCACCACTTCGGACTGGCCGGCCAGCAGCTGCAGGTACTGGTGGAGCGCGCTCACCCAGGTCTGCTGGTGCAGGGCCTGGGCGACGGCCGGGCGCGCCTGCTGCCAGTCGGGCAGAACGCCCGTCTCGCGCGCGCAGACCTCGACCACGTGCAGGCCGAAGCGGCTGTGCACCAGGCGCGGCAGCACGCCGATTTCCTGGGAGGCAAAGACATCGCGCGCGAATTCGGGCGCGCAATCGCTGCGGCCCAGCCAGCCCAGTTCGCCGCCATGCTGGCCGCTGGGGCAGTTGGACCATTGGCGTGCGGCCTCGGCAAAGCGCAGGCCGGCGTCGTCGGCGCAGCGCAGCTCGATCAGCAGGGCCTCGGCCCGCTGGGTGAGGGCGCGCACGTCCACGCCGGGCGTGACGGCAAACAGCACGTGGCGCAGGCGCACGCGCTCGCCCTGGGCGAAGCGCGCGGGGTTGGCATCGAAGTGGCGGCGGCAGGCGTCCTCGCCGGGCTCGGGCAGGTGCAGCGATTGCTCCAGCAGCTGCTCTATGGCCTGGGAGGCGCGCTCGCTGATGACGCCGTCGTCGCCGGCCGCATCATCGGCGCCCAGCAGGCCTTCGCGCTGGGCCGCCTGGCGCAGCAGCTCGGTGCAGGCGCGCTGGCGCAGTTCGCGCTCGGGCGGGCGCTGTCCGGGTGCGTGCAGCGGCGTGGCGTTGATGCGGGCCACCTCGGCACCGGCCTCGCCCACGGGCTGGAAGGCCGGCACTTCGGGAATCGCCGGGAGATCCCCCATCGGGGCAGAAGAAGAAGAAGAAGAAGAAGAAGGGGTGGGAAACGCGCAGCCGCAGTGGCCGCCGCCCGATCCGTTGCATCCATGTTCCATGTCGCTCTCCTCAATGGCCGGGCTTGGCGTCACGGCGTGCCGACGATGCGGGCAGGCCCAGGCGGCGCGAGCGCACCAGCTGGTAGGGGCGCAGCAGGTAGACCAGGGTGCCGAAGCCGCTCCAGACGTGGACCAGGCGCGTGAAGGGGAAGACCAGGAAGATGCTCATGCCCAGGAACATGTGGGCCTTGAACACCCAGCCGGCCTCGGCCAGCAGTTCGGCCGCGCCGCCACGGAAGGTGACGATGCGCTGCGCCCATTCGGCCAGGGCCATCATCATGGAGCCGTCCATGTGCTTTGCCGACAGCGGAATGGTGGCCAGGCCCAGCAGCAGCTGCAGCCACAGCAGCCAGAGGATGGCGATGTCGCTGAACCTGGAGTTGGCGCGGATGCGCACGTCCGACAGCCGGCGGTGCAGCAAGATGGTGAGGCCGATGAAGCCCAGCGTGCCCGCGATGCCGCCGCTGACCATGGCCAGCAGCTGCTTGGCGCCTGCGGCCATGAAGGGCTCGTAGACGAAGTGCGGCGTGAGCATGCCCACGGTGTGGCCGAAGAACAGGAACAGCACGCCGATGTGGAACAGGTTGCTGCCCCAGCGCAGGCTGCCGCTGCGCAGCAGCTGCGATGAATCGCTCTTCCAGGTGTACTGGTCGCGGTCGAAGCGCAGCCAGCTGCCGATGAAGAACACGGCCAGGCAGATGTAGGGGTAGAGGCCGAAGAGCAGGTGGTCTATCCAGGAGGGGGTCATGTCAGGCTCCATTGGCGGGGTCCTTGGGCTTGGGGCGCCGCCGTGCGGCGCACGAAATGCACAGGCTGCTCGGCGCCGGGGCGCGATTGGCCCTGGCTGCTGCAGCCGTCGAAGGCGGCGGGTTCGGCCCAGGCCTCGTCCATGGCGGGCTCGGGGCGGATTTCCACGCGCTCGGCCCGGTGGCCGGTGATCTCCAGCACGGCCGCGATCACGCTGGCGTAGGGGCTGTCGCGCCGCACCAGCGCCGTGAACAGGGCGTTGAGGATGTGGGCCATCTCGCCCAGGAATTCACGGGCGATGGCCGGCGGCTGGGTGGAGGCGAACTCCAGCACCACGGCCAGGTGGTCGGGCAGTTCGTCGGCCTCGAAGGCCAGGCCCGCGCGCTCGTAGGTCTGCTGCAGGTCGATCAGCGCCGGGCCCCGGTCGGCCGAGTCGCCGTGCACATGCTCGAACAGGTGCAGCGAGGTCTGGTGGCCCCGGTCGAAGGTGTCCACGTAGCGGGCCTCGGCCTCGAAGGGGTCCATGGCCTGCAGCTGCTCGGCCAGCTGCTGCAACTCGCGCAGCCGCGCGGGCGCCACGGATTGCTCCAGGCGCAGGGCGTCGATCAGGCCCGGCAGCAGGGCGCGCAGCTCGGCGCCCGGGTAGCCGATGAGGCAGGCCAGCGCGCGCAGCGTCAGGCGCACGGGGGTGGAGGTGTTGTGATTGAACATGGCGGCAGTCCTCACATTTGCGCGCGGATGGGGATGGTGCGCGGCTTCTTGCCGCCGAACAGGCTGGCGTCGGTGTTGCCGTCGGAGCAGCCGTTGCCGAACGAGAAGCCGCAGCCGCCGCGCAAATCGAACGCGCTTTCGGCGTATTCGCGGTGGGCCGAGGGGATGACGAAGCGGTCCTCGTAGTTGGCGATCGCCATGGTCTGGTACATGTCCTCGACCTCGTGCACCGTCAGTCCCGCGTACTGGAGCACGGCCAGGTTCCGTTCCTGGTCCACGTGCTTGCTGCGCTGGTACGCGCGCATGGCCAGCATGCGCTCCAGCGCGCGCACCACGGGCGTGGTGTCGCCGGCGGTGAGCAGGTTGGCCAGGTACTGCACGGGGATGCGCAGCTGCGAGACATCGGGCAGGTCGCCATTGATGGGGCTGCGGCCGACACTGTCGAGATGCCCGGCGTTCGCCGCCGAGGTGATGGGCGACAGCGGCGGCACATACCAGACCATGGGCAGGGTGCGGTACTCGGGGTGCAGCGGCAGGGCCACCTTCCAGTCCACGGCCATCTTGTAGACGGGGCTGGACTGGGCGGCCTCGATCCAGGCGTCGGGGATGCCGTCGATGCGGGCCTGGCGGATGACCTCGGGATCATTGGGGTCCAGGAAGATGTCCAGCTGCGCCTGGTAGAGGTCGCGGTCGCGCTCCACGCTGGCCGCTTCCTCGATGCGGTCGGCGTCGTACAGCAGCACGCCCAGGTAGCGGATGCGGCCCACGCAGGTCTCGGAGCAGACGGTGGGCTGGCCGGCCTCGATGCGCGGGTAGCAGAAGATGCATTTTTCGGCCTTGCCGCTTTGCCAGTTGTAGTAGATCTTCTTGTAGGGGCAGCCGGAGACGCACATGCGCCAGCCGCGGCACTTGTCCTGGTCGATGAGGACGATACCGTCCTCCTCGCGCTTGTAGATCGAGCCCGAGGGGCAGGACGCCACGCAGGCCGGGTTCAGGCAGTGCTCGCACAGGCGCGGCAGGTACATCATGAAGGTGTTCTCGAACTGGCCGTAGATGTCCTTCTGGATCTGCTCGAAGTTCACGTCATGGCTGCGCTTGCTGAATTCGCCGCCCAGGATTTCCTCCCAGTTCGGACCCCATTCGATCTTCTCCATGCGCTGGCCCGAGATCAGGCTGCGCGCGCGCGCCGTGGGCGCGGCCTTGCTTTCCCTGGCCGACTGCAGGTGCTCGTAGTCGTAGGTGAAGGGTTCGTAGTAGTCGTCGATCTGGGGCAGGTTGGGGTTGGCGAAGATGCGCATCAACAGGCTCCACTTGCCGCCCTGGCGGGGCGCGATGGAGCCGTCCGTGCGGCGCATCCAGCCGCCGTTCCACTTGGCCTGGTTTTCCCACTCGCGCGGGTAGCCGATGCCGGGCTTGGTCTCGACGTTGTTGAACCAGGCGTATTCGACGCCGGGGCGGCTGGTCCAGACGTTCTTGCAGGTGACGGAGCAGGTGTGGCAGCCGATGCACTTGTCCAGGTTCAGCACCATGCCGATCTGTGCGCGGATTTTCATCGTGTTTGTCCTTTCAACGTGTGTGCACGTTTTCTTCGAGGGGTGCGCGTGGCGCCTTGAAACCGCAGGCTTTGCGGAGTAGCTGTCCTATATCGGGGACAGCAAGCAAGGGCCGCCCCGCAGCGAGGCTGTCGTCCCCCTCCCGCGTAGCGAGAGAGGGGGAAGGCGCGTAGCGACTCAGGGGGTGTTCACCTCTTCATCCAGCCAATCTATGCGGCGCATCTTGCGCACCAGGACGAACTCGTCGCGGTTGGTGCCGATGGTTCCGTAGTAGTTGAAGCCGTAGCTGTACTGCGCGTAGCCGCCGATCATGTGGGTGGGCTTGAGCACGATGCGCGTGACCGAGTTGTGGATGCCGCCGCGCGTGCCGGTGATCTCCGAGCCAGGCGTGTTGATGGTCTTCTCCTGCGCGTGGTACATCATCACCATGCCCGGCTTGACGCGCTGGCTGACCACGGCCCGCGCCGCGATGGCGCCGTTGGCGTTGTACAGCTCCACCCAGTCGTTGTCGGCGATGCCGGCGCTCTTGGCGTCGTCCTCGCTGAGCCAGACGATGGGGCCGCCACGCGCCAGCGTGAGCATCATCAGGTTGTCGCCATAGGTGGAGTGGATGCCCCACTTCTGGTGCGGCGTGATGAAGTTCAGCGCGATCTCGGGGTGGCCGTTGGGCTTTTGGCCCTGCACTTCCTGCAGCGCCTTCATGTGCACGGGCGGGCGGTAGCTGACGAAGCCTTCGCCGAAGTCGCGCATCCACGGATGGTCCTGGTAGAACTGCTGGCGGCCGGTGAGGGTGCGCCATGGGATCAGCTCATGCACGTTGGTGTAGGAGGCGTTGTAGCTGACCTTCTCGCTTTCCAGGCCCGACCAGGTGGGCGAGCTGATGATCTTGCGCGGCTGGGCCTGGATGTCGCGAAAGCGGATCTTCTCGTCCTCGCGGTGCAGGGCCAGGTGGGCGTGCTCGCGCCCCGTCTGCTTCGACAGCGCCTCCCAGGCCTTGACGGCCACGTGGCCGTTGGTCTCGGGCGCCAGCATCATCACCACCTCGGTGGCGTCGATGTCGGTGACGATGCGCGGGCGGCCCTGGCTCACGCCTTCCTCGCGCACCAGGCCGTTGAGCTCGCCCAGCTGCTCCACCTCGGTCTCGGTGTTCCAGCCGATGCCCTTGCCGCCGTTGCCCAGCCTGTCCATCAGCGGGCCCAGGGCCGTGAAGCGCTTGTAGAGGTTGGGATAGTCGCGCTCGACCACCGCAATCTGCGGCGCGGTCTTGCCGGGGATCAGGGCGCACTCGCCCTTCTTCCAGTCGCGCACGCCATCGGGCTGGGCCAGCTCGGCGGGGGTGTCGTGCATCAGCGGCGTGAGCACCACGTCCTTTTCCACGCCCAGGTGGCCCACGCAGACCTCGCTGAAGGACTTGGCGAAGCCCTTGTAGATCTCCCAGTCGCTCCTGGCCTGCCAGGCCGGGTCCACGGCCGCCGACAGCGGGTGGATGAAGGGGTGCATGTCGCTGGTGTTGAGGTCGTTCTTCTCATACCAGGTGGCCGTGGGCAGGACGATGTCCGAGTACAGGCAGGTGGTGCTCATGCGGAAGTCCAGCGTGACCAGCAGGTCCAGCTTGCCTTCGGGCGCCTTGTCGTGCCAGCGCACTTCCTGCGGCTTGGCCGAATGGCCGGCGCCGGGCCGCCCCAAGCCGGCCGCCCCCTGGGGGGAGGCGCGCAGCGCATCGGGGGGGTCTTGTTCTCCAAGGTCTTTTCCTTGCACGCCATGGGTGGTGCCCAGCAGGTGCTTGAGGAAGTACTCATGGCCCTTGCCCGAGCTGCCCAGGATGTTGGAGCGCCACACGAACATGTTGCGCGGCCAGTTGGCCGGGTGGTCGGGGTCCTCGCAGCTCATGGACAGCGAGCCGTCCTGCAGGGACTGCACCACGTGGTCCTTCACGTCCAGGCCCTGGGCCTGGGCGTCGCGCACCAGCTGCAGCGGGTTGGCCTGCAGCTGCGGGGCGCTGGGCAGCCAGCCCATGCGCTCGGCGCGCACGTTGTAGTCGATCATGGCGCCGCCGTACTGGCTGCGGTCGGCCAGCGGGGACAGCACCTCTTCCACGCCCAGCTTCTCGTAGCGCCACTGGTCGGTGTGGGCGTAGAAGAAGCTGGTGGAGTTCATCTGGCGCGGCGGGCGCAGCCAGTCCAGCGCAAAGGCCAGCGCGGTCCAGCCGGTCTGCGGGCGCAGCTTTTCCTGGCCCACGTAGTGCGCCCAGCCGCCGCCGCTCTGGCCTATGCAGCCGCACAGCATCAGCATGTTGATGATGCCGCGGTAGTTCATGTCGCAGTGGTACCAGTGGTTCATGGCCGCGCCGATGATGACCATGGACTTGCCGCGCGTCTTCTCGGCGTTGTCGGCGAACTGGCGCGCAATGGCGATCACCTGGTCACGCGGCACGCCGGTGATCTTTTCCTGCCAGGCCGGGGTGTAGGGCGCATCGGCGTCATAGCCGCCATCAGCGCCCTCGCCTTCCAGGCCACGGTGGATGCCGTAGTTGCCCGCCAGCAGGTCGAACACGGTGGCCACGATGGCCTCCTCGCCGTCCAGCACCATGCGCGAGACGGGCACGCGGCGCAGCAGCACATCCGTGCCCTGCTCGTTGGCGTCGAAGCCCGGCGACTGCAGGCCGCCGAAGTAGGGGAAGGCCACGTCGGCCACTTCACTGTCCACGCCCTGGCCGTCCAGCACCGAGAGCTTGAGCTGCACGTCGTTGCCCGTGCGCGCCTCCTTGGATTCGAGGTTCCACAGGCCCTCGTCGGCACGGCCGGCCTCGCCCCAGCGAAAGCCGATGGAGCCATTGGGCAGGGCCACGCCGCCGTCCTCGCCGTAGGCCACGGTCTTCCACTCGGGGTTGCTGTCCTGGCCCAGGTGGCCGTCGAAGTCGCTGGCGCGCACATAGCGCTCAGGCACCAGGGCCGTGCGGCCATCGGGCAGTTGCTGGCGCTTGAGGCGGATCAGCAGCGGCAGGTCGGTGTAGCGGCGCGCATAGTCCTCGAAATAGGCCGGGCGGCCGCGCTCGCCGAAGTAGAACTCCTTGAGGATGACGTGGCCCATGGCCATGGCCACGGCGGCATCCGTGCCCTGCTTGGGGTGCATCCACAGGTCGGCCAGCTTGGCGACCTCGGAGTAGTCGGGCGTGACGGCCACGACCTTGGCGCCCTTGTAGCGGACCTCGGTGAAGAAGTGGGCGTCGGGGGTGCGCGTCTGGGGCACGTTGGAGCCCCAGGCGATGATGAAGTTGGAGTTGTACCAGTCGGCGCTCTCCGGCACGTCGGTCTGCTCGCCCCAGGTCTGGGGGCTGGCCGGCGGCAGGTCGCAGTACCAGTCGTAGAAGCTCATGCACACGCCGCCGATCAGGCTCAGGTAGCGGCTGCCTGCGGCATACGAGATCATGGACATGGCCGGAATCGGCGAGAAGCCGATGATGCGGTCCGGCCCGTGCTTCTTGATGGTGTAGACGTTGGCCGCCGCGATCATGCGGTTGACCTCGTCCCAGCTGCTGCGCACGAAGCCGCCCAGGCCGCGCTGCTTTTGCCACTCGCTGCGCGCATCCTCGTTCTCGACGATGGCGGCCCAGGCATCGACCGGGCTCCTGGCCACGGCCAGGGCGGCACGCCAGTGCTTGAGCAGCCGGCCGCGCACCATGGGGTATTTGACGCGGTTGGCGCTGTACAGGTACCAGCTGTAGCTGGCGCCGCGCGCGCAGCCGCGCGGCTCGTGGTTGGGCAGGTCGGCGCGCGTGCGCGGGTAGTCGGTCTGCTGGGTCTCCCAGGTCACGATGCCGCCCTTGACGTAGATCTTCCACGAGCACGAGCCCGTGCAGTTCACGCCGTGCGTGGAGCGCACCACCTTGTCATGCGCCCAGCGGTCGCGGTAGGCGTCTTCCCAGGTGCGGTCCTCGCCCGTCACCTGGCCATGGCCGTTGGAGAATTCCTGCCGGGGCAGGGAGAAGTAGGAAAGCTTGTCCAGAAAATGGCTCATCGCGGGACTCCTTGTTGTTCGTTGCGGTGCGGTCTGCGGCCCGGGGCTCAGCAGGGCATCTCGGCGTTCCTGCGCGCGTAGTACCACCAGGTCACGCCCACGCACAGCACATAGAAGGCGGCAAACACCCACAGCGCCAGCTCGGGCCCGCCCGTGGCGGCGATGGAGCTGCCGTAGCTCTTGGGGATGAAGAAGCCGCCGTAGGCTCCCAGCGCGCCCGCAAAGCCCAGGGCGGCCGCGCCTTCGGTATTGCCCTCCTTGAGGGCATGGGCCTGCGCTTGCTCGCTGGGATGGGCGCCGAGCTCGCGCTGCTTGAGCGCCAGGAAAATCGCCGGGATCATGCTGAAGGTCGATCCGTTGCCGATGCCCGTGGTCAGGAACAGCACGAGGAACATCAGGAAGAAGCCCATGAAGCTGCCCTCGGCAGGGCCGAAGCCCAGCGCGTAGCCGCCGCTGCCCTTGGGCAGGAAATACAGCACGCCCACCACGGCCACGGCCATGACGAGGAAGTTCCAGAACGTCACGCGCGCGCCGCCCGCCTTGTCGGCCAGCCAGCCGCCAAAAGGCCGCGACAGCGCGCCCAGCAGCGGACCCAGCCAGGCATAGGCCAGTGGGTTGACCGCCGGGAACTGGCTCTTGATCAGCAGCGGAAAGCCGGCGGCAAAGCCGATGAACGAGCCGAAGGTGCCCAGGTACAGCAGGCACATCACCCAGTTGTGCTTGCGCCGGAAGATGGCGGCCTGGGCCGCGAAGCTGGCCTTGGCGTCGGCGATGTCGTTCATGCCGAACCAGGCGGCCAGCGAGGCGATGGCGATCCACGGCACCCAGATGAAGGCCGCGTTCTGCGCCCAGACCCGGGTGGTCTCGCCGGCCTTGGTGATGGTCTGCGCATCGCCGCCGAAGACGCCGAAGATGCCGGCCGTGATCACCAGCGGGCTCAGGAACTGCACCACCGACACGCCCAGGTTGCCCAGGCCCGCGTTCACGCCCAGGGCCGAGCCCTTGCGCTCCTTGGGAAAGAAGAAGCTGATGTTGGCCATGCTGGAGCTGAAGTTGCCCCCGCCCAGGCCGCACAGCAGGGCCAGGATCAGCATGGTCGGATAGCCGGTGCTGGCGTCCTGCACGGCGTAGCCGATGCCGATGGCCGGGATCAGCAGCGAGGCCGTGGACAGCGCCGTCCAGCGGCGCCCGCCCATCAGCGGCACCATGAAGGAATAGAAGATGCGCAGCGTGGCGCCCGACAGCGCGGGCGCGGCCGCCAGCCAGAACAGCTGGTTGGTGGAGTAGGTGAAGCCCAGCGCGGGCAGGTTCACGGCCACCACGCTCCAGACCTGCCAGATGGCAAAGGCCAGGAACAGGGCGGGCACCGAGATCCAGAGGTTGATCCTGGCGATGGCCTCGCCCTCGCGCTCCCAGAACTGCCTGTCCTCGGGGCGCCAGAGGGTCAGCACGCTGCCGGGGCGGCTGCGCGCGGATGCCTTTGCGGCGGTCTTGATGTTCGCATGCATGTGCAACTCCTGCGGTTCAGCGCGCGGCCGGCTGCACATCGCTGTGGCCGCCGTGGCTGTTGAGCACGTCGGTGCGGCGCACCTCGGTGAAATACATCCAGATCAGCGACACCCAGACCACGCCGTACAGCAGCATGAAGGCGCTGGAGCGGATGCCCGTCCAGTCCAGCAGCACGCCGAACAGGATGGGCAGGATGAAGCCGCCCATGCCGCCGGCCAGGCCCACGATGCCGCTGATGGCGCCGATGTTTCCGGGGTAGTCGTCGCTGATGTACTTGAAGACGCTGGCCTTGCCGAAGGCCATGGCAATGCCCAGCACGAACATCAGCGCGGTGAAGGCATAGACGTTCAGGCCCAGGTGAAAGCGGGTGCTGCCCTCGGTGGTGAGCACCGTGAAATCCGTCTGCGGATAGGACAGCAGGAACAGGCAGATCCAGCACACCCACAGCACCCACCAGGTCACGCTGTGCGCGCCGTACTTGTCCGACAGCCAGCCGCCGATGGCGCGCAGCACGCCGCCCGGCAGAGAAAAGCAGGCCGCCAGCAGCGCCGCCACGCGGATGTCCAGGCCGTACTCGCCCACGTAGTACTGCACCATCCACAGGCTCAGCGCCACATAGCCGCCGAAGACGATGCTGTAGTACTGGCAGTACTTGAGCACGCGCGGGTCCTTGAGCGCCTTCAACTGGTCGCTGAAGCGCACATTGCTGGGCACCAGGTGGGCCGGGTCGCTGTGGCTGAACAGCCAGAACAGCACCAGCGCGCCCAGCATGATGGCCGCATAGGCATGCGGCACGGCGGCCCAGCCGAAGGCCACCAGGATCACCGGCGCCACGAACTTGTTGACCGCCGCGCCCGAGTTGCCCGCGCCGTAGATGCCCATGGCCATGCCCTGGCGCTCCTTGGGAAACCAGCGCGCCACATAGGGCGTGCCCACCGAGAACGAGCCGCCCGCCAGGCCCACGAACAGGCCGATGGTCAGGAAGTGCCAGTACTCGGTGGCATAGCCCATCACCCAGATCGCGGGCACGGTGACGGCCATCAGCACCGCCATCACGATGCGCCCGCCGAAGCGGTCGGTCCAGATGCCCAGCGGCACGCGCACCAGCGAGCCCGTGAGCACGGGCATGGCCGTGAGCAGGCCGAACTGCGTGGCGTTCAGATCCAGCATCTTCTTGATGGGGATGCCGATGATGCCGAACATCATCCAGACCATGAAGCAGACCGTGAAGGCCAGGGTGCTGACGGCCAGGACCGACCAGGCCTGGCGGTCGTGGCGTGTGCCTGTGCTGGTGCTCTTGCGGGGGTCGCCCTGTGCGGTGGGCGCTGTGTTTGCCATTTTGTTTTCCTCGTGGGGGCTATGGCATCCATGGTCCCGCGCGAGGGCCGCGCCGCACATCCGCCAGCCGTACGCTCGGACAAGGCGGAAGAACTAGGAGCGCGCAGGCGGGCCTAGTTCCAAAGAACTATCGGGGACAAAAAGGCTTGACGCAGATCAGGAGCGGCGGCCAAAAACGGACTTCGGGCTGCGCCCGTAGAACCGCGCAAATGCCGCACTGAAGTTCGACGGATGGGCATAGCCCACCTGCCAGCCGGCCTGGGCGACCTGGCAGCCGGTCTCCAGCAGCGCCCAGGCGCGGCGCATGCGCAGCTCCAGCAGCAGGGCCTGGGGCGTGGTGCCGAAGACGGCGCGAAAGCCCTGCTTGAGCCGGTGCTCGCCCAGGCCCACGGCGGCGCTCAGGTAGGCCAGGGTCAGCGCGCGGTCCATCTGGGTGGACAGCAGTTCGCGCGCCTGCTCCAGCCGGGCCAGTTCGTCGGCCGACCAGCGCGGTGCCGCCCTGGCCGGCTGCGGCGCAGGCGCGAGATGCCGCAGCTCCAGCGCGGCCAGGCTCAGCATGGCGATGTGGCGGTCCAGCGCATCGGTGGGCTGGTGCCCGGGCGGCTGGGCCAGGCGCCGCGCCAGCGCCAGGCTGGCCGGCAGGCTGGCACGGTGGTCCAAGGGCCGCACGCCGGCCGCGCCGTCCACCTGGGTCAGGCGCTGCGAGAGTTCAGGCCCCAGATAGCGGTCCAGCGCCGCGCCCGACAGCAGCAGGCGCAGCTGGCGCACGGTCTGGCCGGCCGCATAGCGGCGCTCGCCCTGGCTGCCGCGAAAGGCTGCCAGCGTGGTCTGCCCTGCGCCGAAGCGCAGCGCCGCGCCCGTGCGCGCCACAAAGCCCGATTGCCCGGCCAGCCCCAGCGTGATGACCAGGGTGCGGCCCTGGTCCGAGGCATCGGCCTGCACGCTGTCCTCCACCAGGTCGCGCAGCGGGCAGTAGTGCGAGCGCGCCAGCACGATGCCGTCGCCCAGCGTGAAGCGCTCCGCATGGCAGTCGCCCAGCTCGGCGGGCAGGGCATGCCGCGTCCAGCCCGGCGCACAGGGCTGGGGCAAGGCAAGCGAGGAAGGGATGCGGGAGGTCATGGGAGAGGAATGGATGCGCGCTTCGCATAGGAAATGCTCCGGCGCGCATACGTTTTCAAATGATAGCGATTCTCATCTTCCCTAGCATCGGTCTCCAACGAGATTCCCTTTTGGAGAGGACGAGAAAACCATGGCATTCCCCCTTCGCTGGCCGGCCGCGCTGGCCCTGGTCCCCTTCACGGTGGCGGCCCAGGGCCAGGCGCCCGAAGCCGCCCTGCCCGAGATCACGGTCACGGTGAACAAGCAGGCCGAGAGCCTGGACGCCGTGCCCGCCAGCGTCTCCGTTTTCGACGGCGCGGCGCTGGAGGCGGCTGGCGTGCGCGGGCTGGACGCGCTTTCCGCCCAGGTGCCGGGCTTTGTGTTCCAGGCCTTCGGCCAGTCGGGCGTGCAGCCGCCCGTGATGCGCGGGCTGACGGCCAACTTCGTGTCGTTCTCCTCGTCCACGCTGCTGCTGGTCGATGGCGTGCCCACGCTGATGGCCCAGGGCTTCGAGCACAACCTGCAGGGCGTGGACCGCGTGGAGGTGCTGCGCGGCCCGCAATCGACGCTGTATGGCCGCAATGCCGAAGCGGGCGTGGTCAGCATCGTCACGCGCCAGCCCGGCGACATGCCGTATGCATCGATCAGCGCCGAGGCCGGCAACCACGGCCAGCGCGCGGGCAGCTTCGAGCTGGGCCGCGCGCTGGTGCCGGGCCAGCTCTACATCGGCCTGTCGGGCGAGTGGCGCGCGCAGGACGGCTTCATACGCCAGCAGGCGACGGGAGCGCGCGTGGACGACCGCGAGCGCGCCAGCGGCCGCCTGGCCCTGCGCTGGACGCCCACGGCCGAGACCGAGGCCACGCTGCGCTACGCCCAGCAGCGCTGGGACGACGGCGCCGCGCAATGGGGCAGCATTGCCGCGCCGCGCGCCACGGTGAACTCGGGCACGGACAGCTGGAACCGCTCGCGCGGGCAGACGCTGTCGCTCGATGTCTCGCACCGCTTTGCCTCGGGCCTGCGGCTGCGCTCCATCACCGCACGCAATGTCTTCGACGACCGCGTGCTGCAGGACACGGACTTCCAGAGCGCCGACCTGCTCCATGTACGGCGCGACTACCGCCTGGCCACGACCTCGCAGGAACTGCGCCTGGAGGGCGAGGCCGCAGGCCTGTGGAACGCGCGCTGGCTGGCCGGCCTGTACCTGGACCGCGACGACCATGACCTGCGCTACGAGCAAAAGCTGCCCGCCGCGCTGATGCGGCCCACGGCCGGGCTCAAGGGCAGCACGGCGGCGCTGTTCACGCACTGGACCGTCCCGCTGTCCGAGCGCTGGACGCTGGCGGCCGGCGCGCGCGCGGAGCGCAACCGCGTGGAACTGGCCCCCGTGGGCGCGGCGGCGCGCAGCGACGACTGGTCGCGCTTGAGCCCCAAGCTCTCGCTGCAATACCAGTGGTCGCCCCAGGGCCAGGTCTACACCAGCCTCAGCGAGGGCTACCGCGCGGGCGGCTTCAACGTGTTCTCTCCGGCCATGGGCTATGCGGCCTACGAGCCAGAGACCGTGCGCGCCTGGGAGATCGGCACCAAGGGCCGGCTGCTGGGGCAGCGCCTGCGCTATGCGGCCTCGGTCTACACCCAGCAGGTGCGCGACATGCAGGTGCAGCAGATGGGCCTGCCGGGCGTGGTCTACATCACCAATGCGGCGCGGGCGCGCTCCACGGGTGCGGACTTCGAGCTGGACTATGTGTTCGGCGGCGGCTGGCAGCTGCAGACCGCCCTGGGCCTGAACCGCACGCGCTTCGGAAGCTTCCGCGACGGCGGCGCCGTCTACGACGGCCACCGCAACCCGTTTGCGCCCGACATGACGGCCCATGTGGCGCTGCGCTACGACGCGCCCGGCCGCTGGTGGGCGCAGGCCGCCGTGCAGGGCACGGGCAAGGTCTACCTGGACGCCGCCAACGCCTACCGCCGCCCCGGCTACGGGCTGCTCAACCTGTCGGCCGGCTATGCCCAGGGGTCCTGGGAAATCGCCGCCTACCTGCGCAATGCCGCCAACCGCCGCTACGACGCCGTGGGCTACCTCAACGGCCAGGTCGTGGTCTACAGCCCGCCGCGCGAGTTCGGCGTGCGGCTGACCTGGCGCATGTGACTCCCTTTCGTGAAAAGGACCTTCCGATGAATACACCCCGCTGCGAATCCCCTACCCACGCCCCCTCCCACGCCCTTCAGCCGCTGTGGGACCTGGCCGCCGCCCAGGTGCAGGCCGAGGCCCTGGTGCTGGCCCTCGAATCGGGGGCACTGGACCGGCTGGCCACGCCCCAGACGCCGGCCGAGCTGGCCCAGGCCCAGGGCTGGAACGAGGCCAATACCTCCCATTGGCTGGAATTGCTGTGGAGCATGGGCCTGCTGCGGCGCGGCCAGCACGAGCCCGTGAGCTACCTGTTGGCCACCGATGCGCTGCGCTACCTGCACAGCGCATCGCCCGAGTCCTGCGGCGCGGCCTGGCTGTTCCGCCTGCGCTCGCTGCGCCACTCCGCCACGCTGCTGCGCGGCCTGGTCGAGCACGGCCCTGCCGGGGACGGCATGGCTTGCAGCGCCCCCTTGGCCACGGGCAATGCCGAAGGCTGGGCCGCCGCCGCGCGCGCCCAGATCGGCCAGGAGCAGCGCGCCGTCAGCGTGCCTGCCGCGCTGCAGGTGCTGGACCAGGTGCCCGAGGCCGCTGCCGGTGCGGGTACCGCGCGCCGCATGCTGGACCTGGGCGGCGGCCCCGGCTGGATCGCGCTGGCCCTGCTGCGCCAGCAGCCCGCGCTGCAGGCCAGCGTCTTCGACTGGCCCGAGGCCGTGGCCGTGGCGGCGGACAACGCCCGCCAGTCCCGCTTGTCCGACCGCTTCACCGCCCTGGGCGGCAACCTGGCCACGGACGGCATAGGCAGCGGCTACGACCTGGTCTGGTGCTCGTCTGTGCTGCACTTCGTGCCCGATGCGGCAGCCGTGGTGGCCAAGGTGTTCGACGCGCTGGCGCCCGGCGGCGTCTTCGTCTGCGCCCATGCGGAGGTGGACGACGCGCCCGAATCGGCCCTGCGCACCCTGCCCTACTACCTGCCCATGCGCCTGATGGGCCGCAGCGTGACCCGGCGCGGCGAGCTGCAGGCGCTGCTGGCGCAGGCGGGTTTCGAGCGCATCGAACGCATCGAGTCGCGCGAGTTTCCGATGGCGCCGCTGGCCGTGCTCATTGCCCGCAAGGCCGCGCCATGAAGGCCGCAGCTCCCCGCCCGGTCTGGCTGCTCCAGGCACTTTTCGGCTGGCTGCACCTGGCGCTCACCGCGCCCAGCGTCTACCTCTGGCTGGGCCTGCCCCTGGTCATGCGCCAGCATGGCTGGTCGGGCACGGCCATCGGCCTGTTCCAGCTGGCGGGCCTGCCCGCGCTGATCAAGTTCGCGCTGGCCGCGCCCGTGGAAGCGCGCAGCGCGAACGGCCGGCCGCGCTACCGCGCCTGGGCGCTGGCCCTGTGCCTGGCTTATGCGGCCGTGCTGCTGGCCCTGGGCTGGCAGCAGTTGCTGGCCGAGCGCCTGTGGCTGTTCGGCCTGGCCTTCGCGGCCGCGCTGGCCGCCACCTGGGCCGACATTCCCGTCAGCGCCCTGGCCATCCGCCTGCTGCCCGCGTCCGAGCGCATGCGCGCCGGGGGCGTGCGCGCAGCGGCGCTGTCGCTGGGCGCCATCGTGGGCGGCGGGATGATGCTGCTCATGCAGGCGAAATGGGGCTGGCGCGCGCCCTTCCTGTGCCTGGCCGGCGCGCTGGCCCTGGGCGCGCTGCTGATGGCCTGGGTGGTGCGCCATGAGCCGGGGGATGCGCCCTCGCCCCTGCTGCTGCCTGCGCCCAAAGCTGGACTGGCCGCCATGGTCCGCGGCTATGGCACCCAGCCTGGGGCCTGGCACTGGACCCTGGTGCTGGTCAGCTACTTCCCCTTCATCGGCGCGGCCTGGTTCTACTTGAAGCCGCTGATGCTGGACCACGGCTTCGCGCCCGCCCAGGCCGCCCTGCTGGCCGGCATGGGCGGCGGCGTGGTGGCCGCGCTGGCGGGCGCGGCCTCGCCCCTGCTCACGCGCCGCCTGGGCACCCGGCGCGCCCTGCCGCTGTACGCAGGCTGCAATGTGGCAGCGCTGGCGCTGCTGGCCGCCGTCATCGCAGCCGGCGCCCCGGCCCCGGGCTTGGTCGCGGCCGTGGCCTGCGTGGCAGCAGCCATGGGCGCCTCCTCGGCCTGCGTCTTCGGACTGATGATGCAATTCGCCCGCCCACGCTGGCAGGCCTTCGACTACGGCCTGCAGGCCAGCCTGTTCGCCGCCAGCCGCATGCTGGTGCCGCTGGCGGCCGGCGTGGCGCTCGACGCCTTGGGCGCAGCAGCCATGCTCACCGGGCTGACCGTGGCAGCCGCGCTGGCCTGGGTGTGGGCGCTGCGGTGTGCGGGGGATGGTTGGGCTTCAGCCACGGCGTAGCCCGCTAATCCCGCTGCCGCTCCGACGCATACACCGCCGCCTGCACGCGCGAGCTCAGGCCGAGCTTGCGCAGGATGTGTTGCACATGGATCTTGACCGTGGTCTCGGCAATGTCCAGCGTGCGGGCGATTTCCTTGTTGCTGGCGCCCCGGGCGATCTGGACCAGCACCTCTTCCTCGCGCGGGGACAGCGGCGAGGCCGGGGCCTCGTCCGGCTCGGGCGCCTGGGGCTCGGGCGCGCCCTGGGACTGGAAGGCGGCCACCAGCTTGCCCATCATCTCGGGGCTGACCACAGGCTCGCCGCGCGCGGCGCGGCGCAGGGCCTCGGACAGCAGGTCGCCGTCGATGGTCTTGAGCAGATAGCCCTGGGCGCCGTTGCGCAGCGCGGCCGCCAGGTCCTGGCCGTCCTCGCTCACGGTGAGCATGACGACGCGGCTGCCGGGCGATGCGGCCCGCAGGCCCGCGATGGCATCGACGCCCGGCACGCCGGGCAGGTGGTTGTCCAGCAGGATGACCTGGGGCGCCAGCGCGGGTACCAGGCGCAGGGCCTCGCCCGCGTCGCCGGCCTCGCCGACCACGCGCAGGCCTGCGTCCTGGGCGATGAGGGCGATCAGGCCGCGGCGGAACAGCGTGTGGTCGTCAATGACGAAGACGGAGATGGGGCTGGAGAAGGACATGGGGCGGGCTTTTTCTTGCGGGAGCGTGTCACGCGTTCGAGGGGAGGGCCGGCGCCGACGCCCCGGCCGAGGCCGACGGCGGCAGCTCGATCAGCACGCGCGTGCCCTCGCCGGGGCGGGAGTGGACATGGACCAGCGCCTGCGCCAGCAGGGCGCGCTCGCGCATGATGCCCAGGCCCACATGCAGCGAGTCCGGCGCCACGTCGGCGGGGACGAAGCCGCAGCCGTCGTCGCAGACTTCGAAGCGCCAGGGGTGGCGTCCCACGCGCAGCTGCACATGCCTGGCACCCGCGTGCTTGCGCACGTTGGACAGCGCCTCCTGCACCATGTGCAGCACCTGGATCTGCACATCGGGCGCCAGCGGCAGGCCCTGGCCCGTCATGCTCAGCGAGGTGGCAATGCCCGTCTGGTGCTCGAACTTGGACAGCGTGGCGCGCAGCGCGGCCTCGATGTCCTCGGCGCTGGTGCGCGTGCGGAAATGCACCAGCAGCTCGCGCACGTCGGCATAGCATTCGCGCACGCCCACTTCCAGCTCGCCCAGGCTGCGGTCGCGCGCCTCGTCGCGGCCCTTGGCCACGGCGTCGCGCACCAGCTGGGTCTGGATCTTGAGAAAGGCCAGCGACTGGGCAATGGAGTCATGCAGCTCGCGCGCGATCAGGCCGCGCTCCTCGGCCACGGCGGCTTCGCGCTCCAGCGCCGTGGCGCGCAGGCTTTCCATGGCGCTGGCCAGGTGGCGCGCCATGGCGGACAGCAGGTCGCGCATGTCGTCCGTGAGCACCACGGTGGAGCGAAAGAACAGGTTGACCTCGCCCAACAGGCGCTGCTGCAGTTGCACGGGGATGCTGACCACGGTCTCGAAGCCGGCCTCGCGGCAGTGCGGCAGCTGCAGGTCGCTGGCCGGCGTGATGGGGATCACGCGCAGCCGCGCCTGCTCGCGCGGCTGGCCGCACAGGCAGGCGCCCGTGTGCAGGCAGTGCTCCTGCACCGACATGGACTGGGGCAGGCCGTCGCCGGCCAGCAGCACGTAGCGCTCGTTGGCCTCGTCGGACCAGCGCACCGTGGCCGCATCGGCCTGGGCCGCCAGGCGGACCTGGCGCACAAAGCCTTCGGCCAGGGACTGCAGGCTGGCGGCCTCCGACGCCTGCACGCTGACCGCGTACAGCGCCTGCAGCTGCTGGTGCTGCACGTTGAGGCTGGCGGTCTTCTCGCGCACCTTGTCCTCCAGCTCGGCGTGAGAGCTTTGCAGCGACTGGGCCATCAGGTTGAAGCCTGCGGCCAGCTGGCCGAACTCGTCGTCCACCTCCACGCTCATGCGCGTGTCCAGGTGTCCGCGCCGCATGCGCTCCAGCGCCGAGCGCAGCTGGCCCACGGGATGCAGCACCAGCCAGTAGCTGGTGGCCATGAAACTCACGGCCGCGATGATGGCCAGCGCCATCAGACACATCTGAAACAGGTGCAGGATGGCCGTCCAGCGCGAGAGCCGGTCCTCGATGGCTTCGACAAAGCCGTCCACCTCGCGCACGAAGGCATCGGCGCTGCCCATGATGGCCTGCGCATCGGCCTGGTCCTCGGCCTGCCACTGCGTGCGCAGCTCGCTCCAGTCGCGGCGTATGCGCTCGTAGCGCGCCCTGACCTCGTCGCTCCAGGGCACGAACAGCGGGCGCGACATGTCGCCGCTGCGCAGCAGGTCCAGGCTGGCGTCGAACTGCTGCGCGCGCGCCTGCCACTGCGCAGGCGCCTCGTTCTGGCGCGCCATGGCCATGCGCACCATGCTCATGCGCAGCCGCCCGGCCTCGTTCACGGCGGCCGCGCCGCCCTCCAGCTGCCAGGCCACCCACAGCGTGAAGCCGATCGATGCCACGGCCGCCAGCAGGCAGGCCGCGCCCATGAGCAGCAGCTTGGTCGAAAGCGAGGGCTTGCCATGCATGGTCGCACTGTAGCCACGGCGCATTTGCGCGTCTTGACCTGAATCAAGCGTCACCCGTTTGCGCCGTGCCCCCGCCCCGATTCCTAGGATCCTTTCAACTGCCCCCAATGCCCACAGGGCCTATGGGGGCCCCGGGCAAGGCCAGTGTTTAGCATGGGGCCATGCAAGTCCGCTCCATCCCCCGCCCCTTCATCCGCACCCCGCGCCTTGCCGGCCTGGCTGCGGCCGCATGGCTGGCGGCAGCCCTTGCCGGCTGCGCCAGCTCCTCCACACCGGCGCGGGACTGGACGCAGCAGCTGCAGCGCTGGTCCGACGCACCTCTGGTGCTGCTGGGCGAGCAGCACGATGCGGCGGCCCACCAGGCCTGGCAACAGGCCACGGTGCAGCAGCTGGCCACGCAGGAGCGCCTGGCCGCGCTGGTGATCGAGATGGCGCCGCGCACGGGCTCCACGGCCAGCTTGGCGCGCGATGCCTCCGAGGACGCTGTGCAGCAGGCCCTGCAATGGCAGGACGCCGCCTGGCCCTGGCCGCGCTACCGCGGCGTGGTCATGGCCGCCGTGCGCGCAGGCGTGCCCGTGCTGGGCGGCAACCTGCCCCGCGCCGACATGAAGCAGGCCATGCGCAACCAGAACCTGGACACCCACCTGCCGCCCGAAGCCTGGCAGCGCCAGCTCGACGCCATCCGCGAAGGCCACTGCGGCCTGCTGCCCGACACACAGCTGCCGCCCATGGCCCGCATCCAGCTGGCCCGCGACGCCAGCATGGCCGAGGTGGCCAGGGCCGCAGTCAAGCCCGGCAAGACCGTGCTGTTGGTGGCCGGGCGCGGCCACGTACTGCGCGGCGTGGGCATTCCCACCTGGCTGCCCGAGGCCGCAGGCGCCAAGGTGGCCGTGGCGCAGGCGGGGGAGACATCGGTGGCGCAGGCCTCGGATGTGGATTGGCTGCAGAAGACGGATGCCCTGCCCGCCAAGGACCACTGCGCCGAGCTGCGGGAGAAGTTCAGGAATCCGCCGGCGCCGCGGGCGGATGCGGGTCGGGTGGACTGAGCTTCACCCCTGCACGGCCCACATCCCCTCGTTGCCCGAGACCCACTCGCCGAACGCCTGCGCAGGCATGGGCTTGCTGCACAGATAGCCCTGGAAGAAGTCGCACCCCTTGCCGCGCAGGAACGCCAGCTGCTCGGCCGTCTCCACGCCCTCGGCCAGCACCTTCAGCCCCATGGCATGCCCCAGCGCGATCACCGACCCGCTGATGGCCATGTCGTCGGCGCTGTGCGGGATATCGCGGATGAAGCCCTGGTCGATCTTGAGCAGGTCCAGCGGGAAGCGCTTGAGGTGGGCCAGCGAGGAATAGCCGGTACCGAAGTCGTCGATGGCCAGCCGCAGGCCCTGGGCGCGCAGGCGGCGCATGACGGCCAGGGCCTCCTCGGGGCGCTCGGCCAGGGCACTTTCGGTGATCTCCAGCTCCAGGCAGTGCGGGGCGAAGCCCGTGGCGGCCAGAGCGTCGGCGGTGGCACCGGCGATGTCGGTCAGCAGGAACTGGTGCAGCGAGACATTGACCGCGATGGTCATCTCCGGCAGGCCCTGATCGCGCCAGCGCTGGCCCTGGGCGCAGGCCTCGCGCAGCACCCACAGGCCCAGCGCGCCGATGACGCCCGAGCTTTCGGCCACGGGGATGAAGCGGGCCGGGGAGATGAGGCCCTCGTCCGGGTCCAGCCAGCGCACCAGGGCCTCGGCGCCCACCAGGCGGCCAGTGGCCAGGTCGATCTGGGGCTGGAAGTACAGGCGCAGGTGGCCCAGGTCTATGGCCTGCCGCAGCCGTGCCTCCATGGCCAGGCGCTCGCGCGCGGCCGAGGTCATGTCTTCCTCGAAGAAGCACCAGGCACGGCCGCTGCGCGACTTGGCGCCGTA
The DNA here is from genome assembly GCF_043104185.1 of Delftia sp. WSY_22. NCBI lineage: Bacteria > Pseudomonadati > Pseudomonadota > Betaproteobacteria > Burkholderiales > Comamonadaceae > Delftia > Delftia sp. WSY_22. The sequence goes on along the minus strand of NZ_JBICKN010000007.1, from coordinate 331,239 downwards.
GACGGCCGCATGCGCGCCCTGCAGCAGGTCCTGGGCATTGCCGGCGTGGGAGGGGTACATGCAGATGCCCACGCTGACGCCGGCCATGACGGACAGGCCGTCCGGCGAGCTCCAGGGCTGGCCGGCCGCCGCGATCAGTTGCCGTGCACGGGCGATGGCGTCGCCGCGCTCGCTCATGCCCTTGCACAGCACGGCCAGTTCGTCACCGGCCATGCGACCTATGAGGTCCTGGGGACCCAGGGAGTCGTGCACACGGGCGGCGATGTGGCGCAGCACCTGGTCGCCGATGGCGTGGCCGTAGCTGTCATTGACGTCCTTGAAGCGATCGATGTTCAGCAGCATCACGGCCAGCGTGCCCTGCTCGGCGGCCGCCTCGGCCACGGCGTCTTCCAGCAGCGCTGTGAAGCGCACGCTGTTGGGCAGGCCGGTGAGCATGTCGCGGTGGGCCAGGAATTCGAGCTGGGCCTCGCGCGCCTTCTCGGCCGAGATGTCGGTGAACATGCACACGTAGTGCGTGACCTTGCCCTGTGCGTCCTTGACGGCGCTGAGCGACATGCGCTCGGGAAAGACCTCGCCGTTCTTGCGGCGGTTCCAGATTTCGCCCTGCCAGTGGCCCGTGGCCTGCATGCTGTCCCACATGGCCTCGTAGAAGGCCTTGTCGTGGCGGCCGGACTTGAACATGCGCGGGGTCTTGCCCAGCATCTCCTGCTCGGTGTAGCCCAGCAGCCGCGTGAAGGCGCTGTTGACCGAGAGGATGCGGCTGCGCGCGTCGGTGACGACCACGCCCTCCATGGTGTTGTCCACCACGGCGGCGGCCAGGCGCTGGCGTTCGTCGGCCTCCCGCCCGGCGGCCATCGCGGCATGGGCAGTGCGCTCTCCACGGCGCATGCGCCACAGCAGCCAGCCGCCGCCCACGGCCGTGACCAGCACCAGGGCCACCGAGGACAGCATGCGCCGCTGCGCTGCCGGCCCCGGCGGTATCTGCAGGTGCGCCAGCAGCCATTCCACGCCCCAGAGCCACAGCAGACCTGCGCACACATACAGGGTCAATGCGCCCCAGAGCGGTATTCGGGGCTGCTCTCCCTGATCTTGCATGTGGTTCCTCAGAACGTTCCCAGAACGTGTGACTTGCGCAGGGTCGTGTGCATGCTGCGACAATTGCGCCGCTATGACCCAAGCCTATATTCTTACCCTTTCGTGCCCCGACCGGCTCGGTCTGGTACATGCCGTCTCGGGCTTCCTGCTCGAGCAAGGCGGCAACATCGAAGAGGCCGCGCAGTATAACGACCCGGCCACCGGACTGTTCTTCATGCGCGTGCAATTTGCCTGCAACGGCTGCGATCCCGCGGCTCTGAGGGCGGCCCTGGCCGACCTGGGCGGCCAGTACCAGATGAAGTGGCGCCTGCACACCAAGGCCGAAGCCATGAAGACCGTGCTCATGGTCAGCAAGGAAGGCCACTGCCTCAACGACCTGCTGTTTCGCTGGAAGAGCGGCCTGCTGCCGGTGGACATCCGCGCCATCATCAGCAACCACCGCGAGTTCTACCAGCTGGCGGCCAGCTACAACATTCCCTTCCACCACATCCCCGTCACGGCTGCCACCAAGGCCCAGGCCGAGGCAAAGCAGTTCGAGATCATCGAGGCCGAAGGCGCCGAACTCGTGGTGCTGGCGCGCTACATGCAGGTGCTGTCCAACGACCTGTGCACCAAGCTGGCCGGCCGCGCGATCAACATCCACCACAGCTTCCTGCCCAGCTTCAAGGGCGCCAAGCCCTACTACCAGGCCCATGACCGCGGCGTGAAGCTGATCGGCGCCACGGCCCACTATGTGACGGCCGACCTGGACGAAGGCCCGATCATCGAGCAGGACGTGGCCCGCGCCGACCACACCGACACCGTGGAAGACCTCACGGCCCGCGGCCGCGACACCGAGAGCCAGGTGCTGGCCCGCGCCGTCAAGTGGCACAGCGAGCACCGCGTCATCCTCAACGGCCACAAGACCGTGGTCTTCCGCTGAAGCCGGCTCCCGGCCGCCCATGGCGAACGTGACCCTTGCCGCCGGCAGCGGCTTTGCCCCGCCCGGCAGCGGCGCCCGCCGCATCCCGCCCATACAGTGCCTGCTCACTTTCGAGGCGCTGGCGCGGCTGCGCAGCGTGACGCAGACGGCCGAGGAGCTGTGCGTCACGCCCAGCGCCGTCAGCCACCGCGTGCGCCAGCTCGAGCAGATCCTGGGCACGCGGCTGTTCGGCCGCTCGGACTTTTCGCTCACCACCGAAGGCAGCGCCTACCTGTCCCACGTGCGCGAGGGCCTGGGCGCGCTGCAGCGCTTTCCGGGCGAGGTGACGGCACCGGGCCGCCGCAGGCTCAAGCTTGCGGTCACGCCCACCTTTGCGCGCGTGATCCTGATCCCGCGCCTGCGCCAGTTCACGGAAACCTATCCCGAGATCGACATCGCCCTGCAGGTCTCCATCCCGCTGCTGGACGTGGTGGCCGAGGATGCCGACCTGATGGTGCGCTTCGGCCCCGGCCACTACGCCGACGTGGAGCACATCGAGCTGGCGCGCGACGTGGTCACGCCGCTGGCCTCGCCGGCCTTCATCCGCGAGCATGGCCCCTTCGAGCAGCCCCAGGACCTGGAAGGCATGCCCCTGCTGCGCAGCCCGCTGGAGCCCTGGCGCACCTGGTTCGGCGCCACCGGCCTGGACTGGCCCGAGCCGCACGAGGGCTCGCAGTTCAACGACATCGGCCTGATGTGCGACGCGGCCTCGGCCGGCATGGGCATTGCCCTGGTGCGCCACAAGCTGGGCGCACCCTGGATGGACAACGGCACCCTGGTGCGCCTGTTCGACATGGACACGGCCAGCCCCCATGCCCACTACCTGTGCTGGCGCACCGGCACCATGGACCGCTGGGAATGCGCGGCCTTTGCTGAATGGTTGAAGAGGGCGATGGCCTGCTGAGGCGCCCACAACGGAATTCACGGATTTCGCGGATTTCACGCGCCGTTGCAATAAACATCAGCGCAGTCCCGCTGCACAAAGACGGCGGCATCGCCTAAAGTCAGGCCCCATGACTTCCGCCAGCTCCCCAGCCAGCCCTGCCCCCGGCGCCATGGCGTCGGCCGCCGCCGATGCCGCCCACCAGCAGCCCACAGTCTCCGAGCGCGCACGGCGCCAGGCCGAGGTCGTGGCCGCGCTGGCCCGCCATGTGCCCGCGCATGCCCTGCTGTGGAACGCCGAGGACACCACCCCCTATGAATGCGACGGACTCACGGCCTACCGCCAGCGCCCCCTGGTGGTCTGCCTGCCCGAGACCGAGGCCCAGGTCCAGGCCGTGCTGCGCGCCTGCCACGCCATCCAGGTGCCCGTGATCGCACGCGGCGCGGGCACCGGGCTGTCAGGCGGCGCCCTGCCCCATCCCATGGGCGTGACGCTGTCGCTGGCCAAGTTCAACAAGATCCTCCAGGTCGATGCCGCCAGCCGCACGGCCGTGGTGCAGTGCGGCGTGCGCAACCTGGCCATCAGCGAGGCTGCCGCGCCCCTGGGCCTGTACTACGCGCCCGATCCCAGCAGCCAGATCGCCTGCACCATCGGCGGCAACGTGGCCGAGAACTCGGGCGGCGTGCACTGCCTCAAGTACGGGCTGACCGTACACAACGTGCTGAAGGTGCGCGGCTTCACGGTGGAGGGCGAGCCGGTGGAGTTCGGCTCCACGGCGCTGGACACGCCGGGCTTCGACCTGCTGGCCATCCTGGTCGGCAGCGAAGGCATGCTGGCAGTGACCACCGAAGTCACCGTGCGCCTGATCCCCAAGCCCCAGCTGGCGCGCTGCATCATGGCCAGCTTCGACGACGTGCGCAAGGCCGGCGACGCCGTGGCCGCCGTGATCGCGGCCGGCATCATCCCGGCCGGGCTGGAGATGATGGACAAGCCCATGACGGCCGCCGTCGAGGACTTCGTCAAGGCCGGCTACGACCTCACGGCCGAGGCCATCCTGCTGTGCGAGAGCGACGGCACGCCCGAGGAAGTCGAGGAAGAGATCGCCCACATGAGCGAGGTGCTGCGCGGCGCCGGGGCCACGGCCATCACGGTGAGCGAAAGCGAGGCCGAGCGCCTGCGCTTCTGGAGCGGGCGCAAGAACGCCTTTCCCGCCAGCGGGCGCATCAGCCCCGACTACATGTGCATGGACTCCACCATCCCGCGCAAGCGCCTGGCCGACATCCTGCTGGCCATCCAGGAGATGGAAAAGAAATACGGCCTGCGCTGCGCCAACGTCTTCCACGCGGGCGACGGCAACCTGCACCCGCTGATCCTGTTCGATGCCAACGACCCCGACGAGCTGCACCGCTGCGAGCTGTTCGGCGCCGACATCCTGGAGACCAGCGTGGCCATGGGCGGCACGGTCACGGGCGAGCATGGCGTGGGCGTGGAAAAGCTCAACTCCATGTGCACCCAGTTCACCACCGCAGAGAACGACCAGATGTTCGCGCTCAAGGCCGCCTTCGACCCGCAGGCCCTGCTCAACCCCGGCAAGGTGATTCCCACGCTCAACCGCTGCGCCGAGTACGGAAAGATGCTGGTGCGCGGCGGCCAGATCTCACACCCGGACCTGCCGAGATTCTGAGGCGTGGTGCAACCGGCGTGGTGCAACGGGCGCGGTGCAACCGGCGCCGTGCGACGTGCAACAGGCGCCGTGCAGTCCTTCCCGCCCTCAGGGCTGCTGCAGGCAGCGCGCCCACAGTCCGTCAAGCGCCCGGGCCAATGCGCCTCCCTGGCGGGGCACGGCCTGGCCCTCGCCCAGGTCTTCGACCAGGGTGTCCAGCGGCGTGGCTTCGGTCAGCGTGCGCACGCCGCACTCCATGGCCAGGGCCGTGTCCAGGTAGACCACGCGTGCGCCGGCCACGCTCCAGCGCGTGAGCTCGCGCACGCGGCCCACCTGGCCCAGCCGCAGGCGCATGGCCTCCATGCGCGCGGCCAATGAGCGGCGTATGCGCTCGCCCGCCTCGGGGCGGTCTTCCTCCAGTCGGCGCAGCGCCGCCTCCTGCTGCTCCAGGGTGCGGTCCATCGCCTGCAAGGCCGCCTCGCGGCCCAGCCGGGCCTCGTCGTAGCGCGGCAGGGCCGCGCGCAGCCGCACCAGCGTCCGCTCCCGCTCGCGCGCATAGACATGCCCGGCCGCGCGCCCTGCCTGTGCACAGGCCTGGGCTGCCAGCACCAGGCGCTGCGGCGCGGCCTCGGCACTGAGGCTTTGCGGACGGAAGCTGCCGCACTCCTTCATGTCCCCCAGCACACGCAGATCCTCCAGGTGCCGCTGCCTGTGGTCGGCATCCCTTTGCGCCTCCTGCGCGTGGCGCCGCAGCATCTCCTGCCGCTGCCGCTCCAGCACGAGCAGCTCACGCCATTCGCCACGCAACCGCGCCTCGAACCGGGCCTGTTCGCTTTCGGCGGCGCGCTGCAGTGGCCCGACCTCCTGGCGCAGACTGGCCTGCAGGTAGTCACGCACGCCTGCGCGCTCGCAGGCGTACTCGACGATGCGCCCGCCGCTGCCGTCGCCCACGCTGCGCCAGCTGCTGCGCGCGCAGGCCGACCTGTCCTGCAGCACCTGCCCTATCGACACGCCCGAGGCGGCGCCCCAGGGCGCAGCCCGCACGGTCAGCACCTCGCCATCGTCACCGCCGCAACCGCCCAGCAGCAGGGCCAGGCCCGCAGGCAGCAGCCACACTCGTTGCCAGCGCATGGGCCCTCCTGTGCTTGTGATTTCTGGTTGAGTCTTTGATGTTAACTATCAATCACATCGGATATGTGATTTTTCACAATACTCACTGCACAATCAGACTTATCCCATAGCGTGCCCGCATGCAGGATGCGAAGCAGCGGTTTGCGCAGAAATTACGTGATTCCCTGGAGGCCCGTGGCTATGAAGCCAAGCCCTCGGTGCTGGAGCGCGAATTCAACACACGCTTCTGGGGCAAGCCCATGTCGCAGCACGGCGTGCGTCTGTGGCTGCTGGGCAAGACCATGCCCAACACCAAGAAACTTGCTGCGCTGGCCGACTGGCTGCAGGTGCCGCTGGAGGAGTTCCTGCGCGCGCCGCAGCCGGCGCGCGAGGTGCGTGAGCCCAAGGGCAGCTGGTCCGCCGGCCTGGGCTACGAGGACAACGAGCTGTTCAAGATCTACCTGCGCCTTCCCGTACCCAAGCGCCGCCTGGCGCGCGACGTGATCCTGGCCATCGCACGCGCCCATGAGGCCGAGGAAGCGGAACGCGCCGCAGGCTCGTAGCCGCGCGGCGCGTCGGTCATCCCCTGATACGGCTGCCGCGGGGCAGCATTGCATCGCCCCGCACGTGCATCAACCACCCATGGCACGCTGGCGTGCATCGCGCTGGGCAGGCGTTTCGTTGATCAGTTCATTGATCACTTCCTGCCGCGTCTTGCCGCCACCGGTCTGCGGTGCAGGCGCCGGGTAGACGCCGGCATTGAAGCGCGAGGTGCCGCCCTGGCGCACGGCCGCCTCGGCCTCGGCCGTCACCTGGGCGCGCGTCTTGCTGCTCTTGAAATGTTCGGGATGGACGACGGCACCCGCCTCGTTGTTGGCCGGGTGGATGTACCCGGCCGCCGATGCCATGCCCGGCAGCAGCAGCGCTGCCGATGCGACCAGGCCGGCGATCAGGGTAGCGGGGGTGAAACGGCGTTGCGACATGGTGTGTCCCTTTCAAAGAACGTTGGTGATTCGTTCTCCCCACGCCCCGCAAGGCGGAACGCCGGGGAGAGGACTCCAATGTAGAAATCGCCCCCCCACGCCACCCCCACAGGATGGTGACAATGCTGTCATACAACCGACACAGATGACCGCGCCACGGTGGCGCCTCGGCGCTCGTCAGCCCCGGTACTGCGCACGCGCGCGGCCGGGCGCCAGAGGGTCCAGGCGCACGTCCAGCAGGCCCTCAGCATTGCCCGCGATGCGCGCCAGCGTCTGGCCGAAGGGATCGGCGAACTGGCTGCCTCCGCTGAAAGCGTAGCTGTCGCCAGGGCCCACGCGGTTGGCCATGGCGATGTAGCACTGGTTGTCCATCGCACGCACGGGCACGGCATGGCGATGGATGTGGCCGTGGGGGTGCATCATCCCGTCCATCAGCACGATCAGGTCCACGCCCTGCGCACCCAGCGCGCGGGCCGGTGCCGCAAACTCGATGTCGAAGCAGATCAGCAGTCCCACTCGCAGGCCGCGCCATGTGCAGACGGGCTGGCGATCCCCGGCCTCGAAGACCCCGTGGTCCGAGTCGTAGAGCATGGTCTTGCGGTAGTGCAGCAGCACCTGCCCGTCGGCATCGATCAGCAGGCCTGCGTTGAAGCGGCGGCCCTGGTCTGCTTCGGCCAGGCCGATGGCGACGGCCACGCCGGCTTGCCGCGCGGCCTCGCGCAGCGCAGTGGCCGAGGGGCCGTCCAGCGGCTCGGCCAACTGCGCCACGTTGTCCGGCCGGGGAAATCCGCTGATGCAGGTTTCGGGAAAGACCAGCAGGTCGGCCTGCCCCGCGCTGGCCCTGATCGTCTTCAGCGTCATCGCCAGGTTGCCGGCAATGTCGCCGTCACGCAGACGGGGCTGGATGATGCGGATGCGGTGCTCCGTCATGGTGTGCGCTCCTTGAGATGCAAAGGGTGGCTGTCCTGCCGCGGCTGGCAACGGGCGGCCTCCTCGGCCTGCAGATCCAGGGTGCGGGCCAGCACCCAGTAAAGGCTGCCGGCGACGAGAATGCCCGGCAGCCAGGCGAAGTCCACGCCGCCCAGCCGCTGCGCAGCCCAGCCGATGAAGACCGCATGGCCATCGGTGGCGTCGTGGATGTGCATGAACGGCACCATGGCCGCAAAGCCGCCCAGATAGGCGCAGATGCCGCGCCAGCCCCAGGCGCCGTAGATGCCCTGTGGCGTGAAGAAATCAGCGATGGCGTAGCGGCCCTTGCGCACCAGGAAGTAGTCCACGAGGTTGACCGCCGTCCACGGCACCAGGAAGTACAGCAGCAGCGCCAGGAAGGAATGCAGCAAAGCCACGCCGCTGCCCTGGATGGACAGCACGCACGCGAGGATGCCGACGCTGATCGCCGCGATGGCAAAAATACGGGCGGCGCGCGTGGGCCGCATGCCGCCCAGCGAATCCGCCGCCGTGAGCACGGTCAGTGCCGCGCTGTACGTGTTCAACGCGATGATGGGCAGGAAGGCCACGACGGCCAGGGCAGGCAGCAGCCGGTCCGCGCCCGGGAAAAGCGCCGCGCCGATCTGGCCCAGCGCCGCCAGCGCGTCCCCGGCCTGCAGCCGCTGCGCCATCCACGCACCCAGCCCGATCATCCAGGCTCCGGACAGCGAGGCGCCCAGGAAGATGGCCGCGATCAGGCGCCGGGGCGCGGTATGGCGCGGCAGGTAGCGCGAATAGTCGGACACATAGGGCGCATAGGAGATGTCGTAGCTGGCCGCGATGGTGAACTGCGCGGCAAAGGCGCTCCATGCGAATCCTGGCAATGGCTCCGACCGACCGTGCAAGGCGGGCTCGCCCACGCCTGCCAGCAACGCCAGCGTGGCCAGCGCATACAGGGGCAGCGCCAGCACCAGTGCATGGCGGAAGGCCTTGTGCATCACATCGTGGCCGCAGACCGCCAGCAGCGCGCCCACGGCCACGGCCACGCACGCGGTGGGCACGGGCGGCAGGCCGAACACGGCCTGCATGCCCTGCATGCCCTGCATGCCCTGCATGATGAGCGAGACGTTGACGACGTTGAACCCCGTGAACACCAGCAGCGTGGCGCACAGCGGCAGGATGACACCGCGAAAGCCGAACTGCGCGCGCGACTGGATCATCTGCGGCAGCCCCAGCTGCGGCCCCTGCGCGCCGTGCAACGCCATGAACAGCGTGCCGAACATGATGCCCAGCGCCCCGGCCAGGGCGCTCCAGGGCGCCGACAGCCCCAGCGACGGGCCGACGAAGCCGATGGAAAGCGTGAAGAAGTGGAAGTTGCCCAGGAACCAGAACGGCCCCTGGTCGGCGAGCCGCGCGTGGCGCTCGCTGTCGGGAATGCAGTCGATGGACCGGCTCTCCACGGCGATGCGGGCACGGCCGTGCCGTCCGCTGGCGGGGCTGTTCATGGCCTTGTCCCTCCCGTTGTCCTTGCTGTTGTGGGACGAATTCTAGGCAGGGGTTCGCAGCCGCTCCATGCCAAATGCGCGAGGTTCACATCGATGGGCAAAGATGTGTGGCCCGGGATATCCCGGGCATGAAGAAACCCGCGGCAGCCAGGCTGCAGCGGGTTCCAAAGTGGCCGCCCGGGTGCTGCCCGGGCGCCGCGTCACACGGCAGGTGCCGGCGCGGCGGGCGCGGGGTCTGTGCCGCTGGCCTCCGACGGATCGTTGCGATGCACCAGCCGGTACAGCAGCGGCAGCACCAGCAGGGTCAGCAGCGTGGATGACAGGATGCCGCCGATCACCACCGTGGCCAGCGGCCGCTGCACCTCGGCGCCCGTGCCCGTGGCAATGGCCATGGGCACGAAGCCCAGCGAGGCCACCAGGGCCGTCATCAGCACGGGGCGCAGCCGGGTGAGCGCGCCTTCGGTCACGGCGTCGGGCACGCTGGCGCCCTGTTCGCGCAGGCTCCTGATCCAGGAGATCATGACCAGGCCGTTGAGCACGGCCACGCCCGACAGCGCGATGAAGCCCACCGCCGCCGAGATGGACAGCGGTATGTCGCGCAGCCACAGCGCCAGGATGCCGCCCGTGAGCGCGAACGGAATGCCCGTGAAGACCACCAGCCCGTCGCGCACATTGCCGAACATGGCGAACAGCAGCACGAAGACCATGAGCAGGGCCACGGGCACGACGATCTGCAGGCGGCGCGTGGCCGACTCCAGGTTCTCGAAGGTGCCGCCCCAGCGCGTCCAGTAGCCGGGCGGCAGCGACAGGCCCTGCAGCTTCTGCTGTGCCTCGCCCACGAAGGAGCCCATGTCGCGCCCGCGCACATTGGCGCTGACCACGATGCGGCGCTTGCCGTCTTCGCGGCTGACCTGGTTGGGGCCGGGCGCGGTCTCGAACGTGGCCACGGCCGACAGCGGCACGAAGCCGATGCGCCCGTCCGCCCCGCGCGGCAGGGCGATGGGCAGGCGGCTCAGGGCCTGCAGGTCGTTGCGCACGGCGTCCGGCAGGCGCACCTGGATGTCGAAGCGCTTGTCGCCCTCGAACACCGTGCCAGCCTCGGTGCCGCCCATGGCGGTGCTGATGGCGTCCTGCACATCGCCCATGTTCAGGCCGTAGCGCGAGGCCTTTTCGCGGTCGATCTGCACGGTGAGCATGGGCAGGCCCGTGGTCTGCTCGACCTTGACCTCGGAGGCTCCCGCGATCTGCTGCAGCATGCCGGCCACGGTCTGGGCGCTTTTTTCCAGCACAGCCATGTCGTCGCCGAAGATCTTCACGGCCACGTCGCTGCGCACGCCCGAGATCAGCTCGTTGAAGCGCAGCTGGATCGGCTGGGAGAACTCGTAGTTGTTGCCCGGGATGCGGTCCACCGACGCCTGCACGGCGGCCAGCAGCTCATCGCGCGGGCGCGCCGGGTCGGGCCACTCGCTGCGGGCTTTCAGCATGATGTAGCCGTCGGAGATGTTGGGCGGCATGGGGTCGGAGGCGATCTCGGCCGTGCCGGTGCGCGCGAACACGCGGTCGATCTCGGGGAACTCCTTCTTGAGCGCCTTCTCGATCTGCATCTGCATTTGCAGCGACTGCGTAAGGCTGGTGCCCGGGATGCGCAGTGCCTGGATGGCGAAGTCCCCCTCGTTGAGGTTGGGCGCGAACTCGCTGCCCAGGCGCGTGGCCAGCAGCAGGCTCAGCGCCACGGCCACGGCGGCGGCCGTGAGCACCACGGCGGGCGCGGCCATGACGCGCGCCAGCACGGGCGCATAGCCGCGGCGTGCCCAGGCCATGAGGCGGTTCTCCTTCTCGGCCACCTTGTCGCCCATGAACAGCGCAATCGCCGCCGGGATGAAGGTGATGGACAGCAGCATGGCGCCGGCCAGCGCAATGACCACCGTGAGCGCCATGGGATGGAACATCTTCCCCTCCACACCCGTGAGCGCGAAGATGGGCAGGTAGACCACCATGATGATGAGCTGGCCGAACAGCAGCGGGCGGCGCGCTTCCTTCGCGGCGGCGAAGACTTCATGGAAGCGTTCGCTGCGCGTCAGCGACCGTCCTCGCGCCTCCTGTGCATGCGCCAGGCGGCGCACGCAGTTCTCCACGATGACCACGGCGCCGTCGATGATGATGCCGAAGTCCAGCGCCCCCAGGCTCATGAGGTTGGCGCTGACCTTGTAGTGCACCATGCCCGTGAAGGTGAACAGCATGGACAGCGGGATGATCAGCGCCGTGATCAGCGCCGCGCGCAGATTGCCCAGGAACAGGAAGAGGATGACCACCACCAGGGCCGCGCCCTCCACCAGGTTCTTCTTGACCGTGGCGATGGCCTTGTCCACCAGGTTGGTGCGGTCGTAGACGGTGATGGCCTTGACGCCAGGGGGCAGGCCCCGGTTGATCTCGGCCATGCGCTGGTCCACGGCGCGCGAGACGGTGCGGCTGTTCTCGCCGATCAGCATGAACACCGTGCCCAGCACCACCTCGCGGCCGTTGTCGGTGGCTGCGCCCGTGCGCAGCTCCTGGCCCAGCCCCACCTCGGCCAGGTCGCGGATGCGGATGGGCTGGCCCTGGGCCGAGCCCACGATGACCTCGCGGATGTCGGCGATGCCGCCGACCTGGCCCGGCGCGCGGATCAGGTACTGCTCGCCCTGGCGCTCGATATAGCCCGCACCCACGTTGCTGTTGTTGCGCTGCAGGGCGGTGACGATGTCGGCCAGCGTGAAGCCGTAGGCCGCCAGCTTCTCGGGCGCGGGCGCCACCAGGTACTCCTTGGCGTAGCCGCCGATGGAGTTGATCTCGGTGACGCCGGGCACGTTGCGCAGCTGCGGCTTGATGACCCAGTCCTGGATCTCGCGCAGGTCCATGGGCGTGTAGGGCGTGCCGTCGGGCTTTTTCGCATCGTCCTCGGCCTCCACGGTCCACAGGTAGATCTCGCCCAGGCCCGTGGAAATGGGGCCCAGCGTGGGCGTGATGCCGGCAGGCAGGCTGTCGCGCGCCTGCTGTATGCGCTCGCCCACCAGCTGCCGCGCGAAGTAGATGTCCGTGCCGTCCTTGAACACCACGGTGACCTGGGACAGGCCGTAGCGCGACAGCGAGCGCGTCTGCTCCAGGTGGGGCAGGCCGGCCATCACCGTCTCTATGGGATAGGTGACGCGCTGCTCGGTCTCCAGCGGCGAGTAGCCGCTGGCCTGGGTGTTGATCTGCACCTGGACATTGGTGATGTCGGGCACGGCGTCGATGGGCAGGCGCTGGTAGTTGTAGATGCCCAGGCCCGCCATGGCCAGCACGGCCAGCAGGACCAGCCAGCGCTGCTCTATGGCGAATCGGATGATGCGTTCAAACATGGACTCTCCGATCAGTGGCTGTGTTCGGCGCTGGCCTTGCCCAGCTCGGCCTTGAGCATGAAGCTGCCCTCGGCCACGTAGGATTGGCCGGGCTTGAGGCCTTCGAGCACCTCGGTGGCCTTGCCATCGCTGCGGCCCACGCGCACGGGCTGGGCGCGGAAACCGCCCTGCACGGGCACGAAGACCACGGTCTGCTGCTCCATCTTCTGCAGTGCCTGCGTGGCCACGGCCAGCGGCGCCTGCCTGGACGATGCCGTCAGCTCCACATTCACGAACAGGCCCGGGCGCCACACGCCGTCGGGGTTGGGCAGGGTGATGCGCGCGGGGGCCGTGCGCGTGTCCTGGCCGATCAGGGCGCCCACATAGGCCACTTCGCCCGTGGCCGAGGAGTCGAAGGCCGTGGCGCGCACCGTGGCCTTCTCGCCCACGCGCACGGCGGGCAGGTCGGGCGCGGCCACGCGCATCTCGGCCCAGACGCTGCGCAGGTCGGAGATGGTGAAGACCTGGGTGGTGTCCTGCACGGCCTCGCCCACGGACAGGTGCTTTTCCACGATCACGCCGTCAAACGGCGCGCGCAGCTCGAAGCGGTTGAGCCCGCCTGCACCACCGCCGGCACCGGCGCCCGTGGCGGCCAGCTTCTGCTGGGCGTTGGAGACGGCGATCTCGGCCTCGCGCAGCGCCTGGCGCGCCTGCAGGTAGTCCTGCTCGGCCGAGACCTTTTCCTCCCACAGCTGCTTTTCACGCGCATAGGTGGTGCGGGCCAGCTCCAGGCGCTTGCCGGCGGCCAGCAGTTCGCTGCGCTGCTCGGAGACGGCGGCGCTGCTGAGCACGGCCAGCAGCTGGCCCTTCTTCACGTTCTGGCCCAGGTTGGCGGGAACGCTCTCGGCAATGCCGGCCACGCGCGGCACGACGTGGGCCGTGCGGTCTTCGTTGAAGCGGATCTCCCCGGGCAGCTGCAGCACGGAGCGCACGGTGGCCGGGCCGGCCTCGGCCAGGCGCACGCCGGCCGCCTGCATGCGCTGGGCGTCCATGGCGATCAGGCCTTCGTCGTCGCCATGGCCGGCTTCGGCGGCGGCTGCGGGTTTGGCGGCGGGCTTGGCCTCGGCTTTTTCCGCCTTGGAATCTTCATGGTGCTCATCGTCGGCATGGCCTTCGTCGTGCTTGTGGCCATCGGCTGCGGCTGCGGCTGCAGCGCCGTGGTGCTCGCCATCGGCATGGCCTGCGGCCTCGCTGTGGCCGTGGCCATGGCTGTCGGCCTTGGCGGCACCCGGCGGGCCGCTGCGCAGGATCAGCGTGGCGGCCAGCGCACCCACGGCCAGGATGACGGCAATGGCCACAAGGGTGCGGCGCGGTGCCAGGGGGGAGGAGGAGGGCTTGTTGTTCATGGTCTGGATGCAATCAGGTCGCTATCGGGGTCAGAGGCCGGCTTCTGTGCCGAGCAGGCGGTCGATGTCGGCGGCGGCGCGGTGCGTGGCCAGCAGCTGGTCCAGGTACTGGCTGCGCGCCTCGGACCAGGTGCGCTGCGCGTCCAGCACGTCGAGGTAGGCGAACTTGCCCAGCGCAAAGCCGCGCGAGGCCAGCTCGTAGGCCGTGCGCGCCGTGGGCAGCACCTCCTCGGCCAGCTGGCGCGCCTGCTCCCGGCTGGACTGCAGCAGCTCGCGCGCCTCGAACAGCTGGGCCTGCAGCTGAACGCGCGTGGCCAGCAACTGCTCCTCGGCCTGGTCGGCCAGGCGCAGGGCCTGCAGCTGGTTGCCCCGGTTGCTGTCGAGCACGGGCAGGGGCACGGAGACGCCGACCACGAGCTGGTTGCGCCCGACCTCGGTGGCGCGCTTGACGCCCAGGCTGACGGTGGGATCGGGCAGGCGGCGCGCACGCTCCAGGTCGGCCGTGGCGCGGCTTTGCTCCAGCGCCTGGCGCGCACGCAGCACGGCGGGAGCCTGTTCGATGCGCTGCTGCAGGGCTGCCAGTTCCGGCAGCTGGGGCAGCGCGTCCACGGCGCCCTCGGCCTGGCCGAAGGGGCGTACGCTCTCGCCCCACAGCGCCTGCAGCTGGCCGCGCGCCACGCGCAGGGCAGAGCGGGCCCGGGCCTGCTCCAGCAGGGCGCCGGACTCGGCCACGCGGGCCCGGGTCTCCTCCAGCGGCGCCACCTTGCCGGCCGCCACGCGCCGGGCCGCCGCTTCGCGCGCGCTGCTGGCGATCTCCAGCGTCTGCCCGGCCAGGACCACGCGCTGCTGCGCGGCCAGCACGCCGAAAAAGGCCGCGCCCACATCGGCGCGCAGCGCGGCCTCGGCCCCTGCCAGTTCGGCGCGGGCCAGGTCGCGGCCGCGCTCGGCCACGCGCATGCGGGCCTCGCGCTTGCCGCCCACTTCCAGGGTCTGGTTCAGCTGCACGGTCAGCGTGCGGGTGCTGCGGCGCGTGTCCTCCTGCGACCAGGCCAGCTCGGGATTGGGCCGGGCCTGGCTTTGCAGCACGGCCCCCTCCGTGGCGGCCAGCGCCTGGCGGGCCGCGCGCAGGCCGGGATTGCCGTCCAGCGCCAGGGCCCGTGCCTGCTGCAGGTCCAGCGGCGGGCCATCAGGAAGGGATGCGCCTGCAAAGGCGGGTGGCGCCACGGAATCGGCCGGTGGCTCGGCGGCCTGCACGACGCCGCAGGCGGCCAACGCCGCCAGCACCCACGGTGCGAAGGCTGTCCTCGACGGAAAGGACGAAGGAAAAGACATACACGGGCTCCTTGCCCGCAGCGCGGATCAGGCGTGATCGCTTGGTCGATCAGGCCCCACGCCACAGGGCGCGCACGGACGAGGGCCGCTGCGCGCGAAGGGATTTCTGGAAAATGCCGGTCCGGGGCGAAACAGGGCGATGAACGCCGAATGCCCGGCCGGCGGCTGCAGGAGCGTCAGCCCTGCCAGCGGGGCCGGTCGGGGCGCAGCAGCACGGCCGAGGCATGCCGGCGCAGCGGCTCGGCGAATTGCGCGGGCGGCGGGGCCACCGGCGCCGCCTGCCAGTGCTGTGTGGCAGCGGCCACCCAGGCGTGGCACATGGAGCAGTCCACGCTGAGCGAGGACTGCAGGCCCTGGTCGGCCTTTTGCGCAGGCGGGCCGGACTCGGCATCCGTGCCCGTGCCCGCATGGCGCTCGGCGCCCATGCCGTGCAGGCTCACGCCATGGACATGGTGGCCGAAGTGCCGGGTCTCATGCCCGTCGTGGCGGCACAGCGCAGCGGCCGCCATCCAGGTCCACTGGAACAGCAGCGCGATCACGAGGATGGCAAGGGCGGCAAGACGGGGCCGGGTCATGGAAGAGGGCATGGCAGAAGTGCGGGATTGTCGGGCATGGCGTTTGACCCCAATCGCGACTGCCCCATGCCGGCGAGTCTAGGGCGGCGCAGCGACCCGGCGCTGTCGGGCACATGACAAATTTGTCATCTCCGAAAACCCTTGCCTGCCCCGACAATGCTCGGCATGAAAGTCCTGGTCATCGAAGACGAAACCAAGCTGGCCGACTACCTCCGCAAGGGCCTGACCGAGGAGGGGTTCGTGGTCGATGTCGCGCACAACGGCATCGACGGCCTGCACCTGGCCACCGAGCTGGCCTACGACCTCATCGTGCTCGACGGCATGCTGCCCGGCATCGACGGCCTGGCCGTGCTGGCGGCGCTGCGCCAATCGCGCCAGACGCCGGTGCTGATGCTGACGGCGCGCGGCCAGGTGGAGGACCGCGTGCGCGGCCTGCAAGGCGGCGCCGACGACTACCTGGTCAAGCCCTTCGCGTTCTCCGAACTGGTGGCGCGCATGCATGTGCTGCTGCGCCGCGGCGGCGGCACGGCCCAGCCTGCGGCCGAGGCCACCACGCTGCGCATGGCCGACCTGGAGCTGGACCTGATACGCCGCCGCGCCACGCGCGCCGGCCAGCGCCTGGACCTGACGGCCAAGGAATTCAACCTGCTGAGCCTGCTGCTGCGCCGCCAGGGCGAGGTGCTGTCGCGCACCGAGCTGGCCTCCCAGGTCTGGGACATGAATTTCGACAGCGAGACCAATGTGGTCGAGGTGGCCGTGCGCCGCCTGCGCCTGAAGCTGGACCAGCCCTTCGCGCAGCCGCTGCTGCACACGGTGCGCGGCATGGGCTATGTGCTGGAGTCGCGCGCACCGTGAGCGTTGCCCCTGCCGACATTCCCCATCTGGGCCGGCGCCTGTCGCGCTGGCTGGCCCTGCAGACCATGCTGGGCCTGGGCCTGGTGTGCGCGGCCGTCTACGGGGTGGCATCGATGACGCTGGAGCAGCACCAGCACGAGACGCTGGACCTCAAGCAGCAGGCCGTGCTGCACCTGATGACGGAAAGCCGCAGCGCCCACAACGAAGCCGGGCTGGCCCACATGCTGGACGACTTTCTCACGGGCCTGGACGAGATGTCGCTGCGCATCACCGACCTGCAGGGCCGCGTGCTCTACGAACGCCTGCGCACGCCCAAGAATCCCGGCCGCACGCTGCAGCGCAGCTTCGAGGTCGTGCTGGCCGACTCCGGCCAGCAGGCCCGTGCCCAGCTCACGCTGGACCGGGCCGAAGACGACCGGCAACTGTCCCTGCTGGCCTGGACGCTGACCCTGGCTGCCGTGGGCGGCGCGCTGCTGGTGTCGCTGACCGGCATCTGGCTGGTGCGCCTGGGCCTGGCGCCGCTGCGACAGCTGACCGAGCAGACGCGCCAGCTGTCGGCCCAGGACCTGCAGCGGCGCCTGGACGACAGCGGGCAGCCGCAGGAGCTGCGGCCGCTGATCGCACAGTTCAACGCCCTGCTGGAGCGGCTGTCCGTGGCCTACCGGCAGATGGAGGCCTTCAACGCCGACGTGGCCCATGAGCTGAACACGCCGCTGACCACGCTGATCAGCAGCTGCGAGCTGGCCCTGCGCAAGCCGCGCAGCGAGGCCGAGCTGCGCGAGGTGCTGGCTTCCAACCTGGAGGACCTGCGGCGCATGGCCGGCATCGTGGCCGACATGCTGTTTCTCTCGCAGGCCGACCGGGGCCAGGGCGCGCGCCTGGCGCCCTGGGCCAGCCTGGCCGCCCTGGCCCACGAGGTCATCGACTTCCACGAGGCCGCGCTGCAGGAGGCCGACCTGCAGGTCGTCGTCCAGGGCGACGCGGCCGCCGAGGTCGATGCGCGGCTGCTGCGCCGGGCGCTGTCCAACCTGCTGGGCAATGCCACACGCTATGCACAGCGCGGCTCCACCATCACCGTGCAGATCGGCGCCCGGCCCTGTACCCACCACGAGGGCGCCGGCGATGTGGCGCTGGCGGTGCTCAACCGGGGCCCGGCCATCGATCCCGTCCACCTGCCGCGCCTGTTCGACCGCTTCTACCGCGCCGACGCCGCGCGCAGCCAGGCCGACCGCAACCATGGCCTGGGCCTGGCCATCGTGGCCGCCATCGCGCGCATGCACGGCGGGCGCTGCTTTGCCGAGTCCGAGGGCGGCTTCACGCGCATCGGCCTGGAACTGCCCGACAGCCCGAGCCCGCCGCGCGATTCCCCGGCCTGAACACAGGCACCGGAGCGGCGGCACAATGGCGCCCCATGACGCAAGACGCCCCCTCCTCCTATGCAACGCTGCTGGCCGAAGGCAATGCCCTGGTGGCCCAGGCACAGCGGGCCGCCACCCAGGATTTCGCCCAGGCCCGGGCGCTGTGGCAGCAGGCCGGCAAGCATTTCTATCTGGCCCACAAGGCCGACCCGGACCAGGCGGAAGCCGCGTTTCGCCTGGCCCAGGCCTGGATGGCCGAAGCCCATGCGCTGCAAAAGGAAGACTCGCCAGACGCCGTGGTGATGTGGCGCAACGCCGCCGCGCAATGCGAGCTGGCGTTCGACCTGGAGCCCGAGAACGGCCGCCTGGCCATGACGGCCGCCAGCTGCCACATGTTCGGCGGCCAGCATGACGCGGCCAAGGCCTGGCAGCAGATCGGCCAGCATCTGCTGCCGCCGGCGCCCGAAGGCGACGGCGCCTGAAGCCAGGCTACAGCGCGATCAGCTTGAACACGGCCCTCGCCGTGCACACGGCCTGGCCCGCGCTGTCCAGCACATTGCCCTCGCAGAACACGGTGCGCGCGCCTGCGCGCAGCACGCGGGCCTCGATCAGCAGGTCGGTAGTGGCCGATGCCAGGAAATGCGTGCTCATCTCGATGGTCACCACGCCCAGCCCCAGCGGGTTGGACGAGCGCGCGGCCGCGCTCAGCGTGAAGTCCAGCGCGCTCATCAGCGCGCCGCCATGGCCATGCCCCCGGCTGTTGGCCAGGTGCGGGCGCATGGGCAGCCGCGTGCGCGCCAGGCCGGGCGCCAGGCTCACGGGCTCCAGGCCGATGTGGGACATGAAGGGCACGTCGATGCCGAAGTAGCCGCGCGCCAGCGCGGCGGCCTCCAGGTCCGGGGTGGTGGAGATTCCAACGGCGTTCATCCGATCTCCGCAATCGCCTGGCCTTCGGCCACCGGCTCGCCCACGGCCACGAGCATGCGGCGCACGACGCCTGCCACCTCGCTTTCCACGGGAATCTCCATCTTCATGGACTCCACGATGATGAGGGTGTCGCCCAGGGCGACGGTGCCGCCTTCGGCGGCTTCCACAGCGGCCACGAGGCCGGCGATGGGGCTTGTGATCAGGTTCGGGGTGGTGGTCATGGGTAGGGCTTTCAAAGGGGGGCCAGTACGCGCTGGGCGATGCCGGTGTCGATGCGCAGGTCCAGGAAATCGGCGTGGCCCAGGATGCGTTCGATGAAGGGGATGTTGGTCTTCACGCCCTCGATGCGGGTCTGCGCCAGTGCCTGGCGCAGCCGTGCGATGGCCTGGGCGCGGTCGCTGCCATGGGCCACGAGCTTGGCGACCATGGGGTCGTAGAAGGGCGTGACGCTGCAGCCCTGGGCATAGCCGGTCTCCACGCGCAGGCCTTCGCCCTGGGGCATCTCGAAGCGGTCCAGGCGCCCTGGCGAGGGCAGGAAGCGCACGGGGTCCTCGGCATAGATGCGCGCCTCGATGGCATGGCCGCGGGCCACGGGTTCGGCGGGCAGCACCTCCCGCATGCGCTCGCCGGCGGCCAGGCGGATCTGGGCCTCGACGATGTCGATGCCCGTGATCTCCTCGGTCACCGCATGCTCGACCTGCAGCCGCGTGTTCATCTCCAGGAAGACAAAGCCGTGCTGCGGCGTGTAGAGCATCTCCACGGTGCCGATCACGTCATAGCCCGTGCGCGCCAGCAGGCCGGCCAGCAGTTGCCGCATGTCGGCCAGGGCCTGCGCGGGAATGCCTGCGGGGCGGGCCTCTTCCACCACCTTCTGGTGGCGGCGCTGCACCGAGCAGTCGCGCTCGAACAGCACGCGCACCTCGCCATGGCGGTCGGCCAGCACCTGGAACTCGATGTGGCGCGGCGCCTCGATCAGCTTTTCCAGGTACAGCTCGGCCGTGCCGAAGTACTTGGCGGCCATGCCGCTGGCCTTGGACCAGGCGGCCTCCAGCTGCGGTGCATCGTGCGCGGGCAGCATGCCGATGCCGCCGCCCCCGCCTGCGGGCTTGACCAGCACGGGAAAGCCGATGCGCGCCGCCTCCGCCTGCGCCTCCTGCACGCTGTGCAGCACGGCCGAGCTGGCCGCCTGCGGCATGCCCTGGGCGGCCATGAAGGCCCGCGCCTGGGTCTTGTGGCCCAGCGTGCGTATCCAGTGCGGCGAGGGGCCGATGAAGCACAGGCCCTGGCGCTGCACGGCCTCGGCGAACTCCGCGTTCTCGGAGAGAAAGCCGTAGCCCGGGTGCACGGCATCGGCGCCGGTCTCGCGCGCCACCTGCAGCAGCCGCGCCTGGTCCAGATAGCTTTGCGCGGCGGGCGCAGGGCCTATGCACACGGAATGGTCGGCCGCGCGCACATGGGGCAGGCTGGCATCGGCCTCGGAGTACACGGCCACGGATTCAAGGCCCATGCGCCGCAGCGTGCGGATCACGCGTGCGGCCACGGCGCCCCGGTTGGCGACCAGCACGCGGCGGATGGGGTGCGGGGCGCCGCTCATGCCGCCTCCGAGGAGACCGCTGGCGCGGCGGCCACGGCCACCACCGCATCGACGATGACCGGCGCCTGTGCGCCGCGCGCCACGAGCACGGGATTGGCATCGACCGACTGCACGCGCCCGCCCTGGGCCAGCATCCAGTCGCCCAGCCTCACCATCATGGCGGCCACGGCGTCCAGCTCCACGGCCGGCATGCCGCGCACGGCCGCAAAGGCCGGGGCGATGGACAGGCGCGCAAGGGCATCCAGCGCCTGCCGCGCACTGAAGGGGGCGACAAGGAACTGCACGTCCCTGAGCGCCTCCACCAGCACGCCGCCCTGGCCGACCATGACCACCACGCCGAACTCGGCATCGACATGGGCACCCAGCGCCAGCTCGAAGTCGGCCCTGTGCTGGGCGCCCAGCAGCAGGCCGCCATCGGCCGCGCCCAGGCGGGCCAGCGTGGCGGCGAAGTCGCCAAAGGCCTGCAGCGCCTGCTCCGCCTCGTGGATGTTGAGCCGCACCAGGCCATGCTCGGACTTGTGCGAGAGATCGGCGGACACGCCCTTGGCCACCAGGGGCCGGGGCAGGGACTCGATGGCGGCGCGCACCTCGTCCTCGCTCCTGCAGACCAGATGGCGCATCACCGGCAGGCCGGCGCGGGCGAGTTCGGACAGGCTGGAGGGCTCGTCCAGCGTAACCAGCGTGAGGGAGCGGGAGGCCGCCACCGGCACCGATGCCTCGGCAGACGGCACCTGTGCCTGCCTGCCGCCGGCCTGCTCGGCCAGCAGCGCCAGGCCGCGCATGGCGGCGCGTTCGCTCCAGAAGGTGGGCACGCCCTGGTCCTGGAAGGCCTGGGCCACCCAGTCCTGGTTGACGCTGACCGCAATGGGCACGCCGGTATCGCGCGCAAAGCGGCTGGCCTGGCCCGCGAAGTCGGCGAAGTCATAGCCCTCGCCGCCGATCGGGAAGCCCACGTGAACGAGGTCCGCCGCACCGCTGCCCGACAAGGCCCGCAGCGTGTCGCCAAAGGTCTGCGGCCTGCCCAGCAGGGCCGTGGTCATGTCGATGGGATTGCGCGCTGTGACATAGGACGGCAGGGCCTGGGACAGGCCGTCCAGCGTGGCGGCATCGAACGGCTCCAGGGCCAGGCCACATTCCTCGGCCGCGTCGGCCGACAGCACGCAGGTGGCGCCCGAATTGCTGATGCTGACCACGCGGCGACCGCGCGGCGCGGGCTGGGACAGGAACAGCGGCGCGTAGTCGATCAGCTCGCGGAAGTCGGCCAGGCGCGGTATGCCGTGCTGGCGCAGGAAGGCATCGGCCAGCGCGTCCTCGGCCGCCAGCGCGCCCGTGTGCGAGCTGGCCGTGGCCTGGCCTGCGCGCGTGCGGCCGGCCTTCACGGCCAGGATGGTGACGCCGCGCGCATGCGCCAGGCGCGCTGCCTCGGCCAGCCAGGCGCTTTGCCTGAGCGTCTCGATGTAGAGCACGACCAGGCGGATGCCTTCGTCCTCGACCACGGCGCGCACGGCCTCGGCTGCGCAGACATCGGCCTCGTTGCCCGTGGACAGCATGTAGCGCACGCCGATGCCCGCGCGGCGCAGGCCGCCGTAGAGAATGGCCGCGCCCGCGCCGCTCTGGCTGACGATGGCCACGGGGCCGTCGGCCGGCGCGTTCTCGTTGATCATGGTCGAGAAGTTGAGGATGGCGCCCGTGGCGAAGTTGGCCACGCCCTGGCAATTGGGGCCGAACAGGCGCAGCCCGCCGCCTGGCGCCCGGCGCGCCCGCGCCACCAGGTCGGCCTGCTGCCGGCGGCCCTCCTCGCCCAGCTCCGCAAAGCCCGAGGAATAGATCACGGCCAGGCGCGCGCCCACGGCCACGCAGTCGTCGATGGCGGCGGCCACGTCCTCGCCGGGCAGGCTGATGACCACGGCGTCGGGCGCCTCGGGCAGCGCGCGCAGCGAGGGGTAGGCAGCCAGGCCCTGGACCTCGGCGCGCTTGGGATTGACGGGCAGGATGCGGCCTGCGAAACCATGGCGCCGCAGGTAGTCGATGGGCCGGCCACCGGCCTTGATGGGGTTGTCGGATGCGCCAAGGATGGCGACGGAGCGGGGGTTCAGTGCTTGCAACAGAGACATGCGTACCTCATCAATCCAAAGACAAGGCTTCGCGCTGGATGACTTGGCCCCAGTCGGCCACTTCCTTGGCGATGCGCTGGCCGAACGGCGCGGGCGGCATCATCACGGGCTCGCCCTGGCTGCTGAGCACGGCGCGGATGCGTGCGTCCTGCAGCACGCCCCTGGAGGCCTCGTAGAGCCGGTTGACGATGGCCGGCGGCGTGCCCGCGGGCGCCAGCAGGCCGGCCCAGAAGGTGACGTCGAAATCGGCATAGCCGGCCTCGGCCATGGTGGGCACCTCGGGCAGCTGCTGCATGCGCCGGGGCGCGGTGACGGCCAGCGCCACGAGCTTGCCGCTGGCGATGTGGGGCAGCGCGCTCCAGGTGTCGAACTGCGTGTCCAGCTCGCCGCTGAGCACGGCCATCTGGGCCTGCGACGCGCTCTTGTAGGGCACATGCGTGGTCTTCACGCCCGTGCGGTTGCTCCAGGCCGCATAGGCCAGGTGGGCGATGTTGCCGGGGCCGGCCGAGCCGTAGCTGAGCTTGTCGGGATGGCCCTTGGCGAAGGCGATCACATCCTTGGCCGAGCGGATCTGGTGCTTCTGCGCCCACTCGGGGTTGACGGTGAGGATGAAGGGCGCATCCAGCACCATGGTGATGGGCGCGAAGTCCTTGGCGCGGTAGGTGATCTTCTTGTAGATCTGGGGGTTGATGGTGATGCTGCTGGAGTTGGTGACCAGCAGGGTGTAGCCGTCGGGCGCGGCGCGCGCCACCTCGCCCACGCCGATGGCGCCGTTGGCGCCGGGCTTGTTCTCCACCACCACGGGCTGGCCCAGCGACTTGCTCAGCGGCTCGGACAGCGCGCGTGCAATGGTGTCGGTGAACGAGCCTGCAGGGAAGCCGACCACGATGCGCACGGGGCGCGTGGGCCACTTGTCCTCCTGGGGGGCCTGGGCCTGGGCCGCCGTCGCGGCGCAGATGGTCAGGCACGGCGCCAGGCACAGGGCCAGGGCGGTGCGGCGCGAGGGCGCGCGCGGTTGTCTGGTTGCCATTGCTTTGTCTCCTTGGGTTTTTTATGCGTTCAGGGCCGCAGGCCGAACTGCGGCGCTCCGGCCTCGCGCAGCGGCGCGGCCAGTTCCACGAATTCGCTGAGCAGGGCGCGCGTGTCGCGCGGATCGATCACCTCGTCGATGCCGAAGGCCTCGGCCGTGCGGAAGGGCGAGGTCAGGCTGCGCACGCGCTGCTCGATCTCGGCGCGCTTTTGCACGGGGTCGTCGGCGCCTTCGATCTCGGCCTTGTAGGCCACCTCCAGCCCGCCCTCGATGGGCAGCGAGCCCCAGTTGGCCGAGGGCCAGGCATAGCGGAAGTTGAAGCGGCCCATGTGCTGGTGGCCCGCCGCCGCCACGCCGTAGGCGCGGCGGATGAGGATGCTGCACCAGGGCACGGTGGCCTGGTAGACGGCGGCCAGGGCGCGCACGCCGTAGCGCATGACGCCGGCCTTCTCGGCCTCCACGCCGATCTGGAAGCCCGCGATGTCCACCAGGTTGACCACGGGCAGGTGGAAGGTCTGGGCCATGTCCACGAAGCGCGTGAACTTCTCGGCGGTGGGGCCGTCCCAGCCGCCGCCGTAGAAGTACGGGTCGCTGGCCACCACGGCCACGGGCCAGCCGTCGATGCGCGCCAGCCCCGTGACGATGGCCCGGCCCCAGTGGCGGCCCGTCTCCAGGAAGGAGCCCTCATCGACCAGGCATTCGACGATGGGCCGGATCTTGTAGACCTTGCGGCCATCGCGCGGAATGGCCGACAGCAGCCATTCGTCGCGCCGCCGCGGATCGTCCTGCGGCGCGGTGCGCGCAGGCAGCTCGTACACCGACGATGGCAGGTAGGACAGGAAGCGGCGCACGCGCTCGAAGGCCTCCTGCTCGGTGGCCACCTCGTCATCGACCACGCCGTTGCGCGTGTGCACCTGGCTGCCGCCCAGCTCGTTCTTGGTCACGTTCTGGCCGATGCGCGCCACCACGGGCGGGCCGGCATTGAACAGCTGGGCCGTCTCCCTGACCATCACCGAGTAATGGCTGGAGGCCACGCGCGCCGCGCCCATGCCGGCCACCGAGCCCAGGGCCAGCGAGACCACGGGCACGGTGGACAGGTTCTGCACCACCTGGCTCCAGACCTTCATGGTGGGCACGCTGGTGTAGCCCTTGGTCTCGATGTTGCGCACCGAGCCGCCGCCGCCCGTGCCGTCCACCAGGCGCACCATGGGCAGGCGCAGGTCGTGCGCCATCTTCTCGGCAAAGATCAGCTTGTCGCCCACGGCGCCGTCGTTGGCGCCGCCGCGCACCGTGAAATCGTCGCCCACCACGACCACGGGCCGCCCGCCCACGCGTGCTCGCCCCATGATGAGGTTGGAGGGCGTGAAGTCCGTCAGCCGGCCCAGGCCGTCGTACTGGCCCGAGCCGGTGAGCGAGCCCACCTCCACGAAGGACTGCGCGTCCGTGCAGGCATCGATGCGCTCGCGCACCGTGAGCTTGCCCGCGGCCTTGTGCCGCGCCACCTTGTCCTCTCCGCCCAGTTTGGCCGCCAGCGCGCGGCGGTATGCGATCTCGTCCACTTCGGGTTGCCAGCTCATGTCGTCGTGTCTCCTTGTGCCTGTGGAGATGCACAAGGCGTGCCAGACTGCAGCGCGTTGAATTCAAAGGACTTTTTTCACATTCGACCTTCACGTGTCCACAACAAGGACAACCTCGAAGACACGGGTTGGGCACTGTCTTCAATGGAGACACCACGGGGACAGACCCGTGGCCTGCGCGCCGCTAGAGTGCGTTCACCCCAGCCACTGCCCGCCCTGCCCATGCCCAGCTCCCCTGACCACCGATTCGGCGTTCTCGTCTGGCGGCGCGACTCGCCCGAGCCCGTGGCGCGGCTGGGCCTGGCGCAGGAGCCGCTGCTGCATGCAGCCGTCACCGAGGCCCTGGCCCGCGCGCACGGCGACGGGCACAACCCCATCGGCCATGGCCAGCTGCTGCACGTGGAAACACCGGGCCCGCGCGGCACGGTGGCCCGCCATGTGGCCGTGGTGCTGGCCGATGCCGAGGGCGAGGTCGCCCTGCTGCGCCCGGCCGACGAGGCGGCGGCGCTGTTCGACATGGTGGCCAGCGTGCCCTTCGCCTTCGCCATCCTCAACATGTTCCTGACCAACCCGTACCAGGCGATCACGGTGGCCGACCATGAAGGGCTGATGCGCTACATCAGCCCCGTGCACGAGAAGTTCTTCGGCCTGGCGCCCGGCACGGCCGCAGGCCGGCGCGCCGAGGACGTGATCCCCAACTCGCGCCTGCCCCACGTGGTGCGCAGCGGCCGGGCCGAGATCGGCGACCTGCAGCAGCTGGGGCCCGGCGTGAGCCGCATCGTCAACCGCATGCCGGTCTACGAGGGCGGCGCCGTGGTGGGCGCCGTGGGCCAGGTCAGCTTCAGCGGCGTGGAGGCACTCAACCGCATGCAGCAGCGCCTGAACCAGCTGCATGACGAGGTGCAGCACTACAAGCGCGAACTGAGCCAGTTGCGCGGCGGCACGCCCACGGCGCAGATGGTGGGCGCCAGCGCCCCCATGCAAAGGCTGGCACGCGAGATCGACGCCGTGGCGCGGCTGGACGTGCCCGTGCTCATCCTGGGCGAGAGCGGCAGCGGCAAGGAGCTGGTGGCCCAGGCCCTGCATGCGCGCGGGCGCGATGCCGACGCGCCCCTGGTCAGCCTCAACCTCGCGGCGCTGCCGGCCACGCTGATCGAGTCCGAGCTGTTCGGCTACGAGGCCGGCGCCTTCACGGGCGGGCGCCGGCAGGGCCAGCCCGGCAAGCTGGAGCAGGCCGAGGGCGGCACCCTCTTCCTCGACGAAGTGGCCGACATTCCCATGGAGATCCAGGTCAAGCTGCTGCGCGTGCTGGAGGACCGCCAGGTGCAGCGCCTGGGCGCGCACAGCGGCCGGCAGGTGAACTTCCGCATCGTGGCCGCCACGCACCGCGACCTGCGCGGCCTCATCGACAGCGGGCGCTTCCGGCTGGACCTGTTCTACCGCCTCAGCGGCGTGGTGCTGCATGTGCCGGCCCTGCGCCAGCGCCTGGAGGACATCCCGGCCCTGGTGCAGCGCTTTGCCCAGTCGTTCTGCGAGCGCAACGGCATTGCGCTGCCCCGCATCGCGCCCGGCGTCATGCCCTACCTGGCCCGGCAGGCCTGGCCCGGCAATGTGCGCCAGCTGCGCCAGCGCGTGGAAGAGGCCCTGGTGTTCTGCGACGGCCACCTGCTGGGCGTGGACAACTTCGCGCGCCACGAGGACCCGCTGGCCGGCGCACGGCCTTCGCCCGTTGCCGAGCCCGGCCTGCCCGCCACCGGCGCCGTGGCCCCGCTCAAGGACCAGGAGCGCAACGCCATCCTCGACGCCATTGCACGCTGCGGCGGCAACAAGAAGCTGGCCGCGCAGGAGCTGGGCATCTCGCGCTCCTATCTGTACAAGGTGCTGGGCGCGGCAAACCAGGGCTGATCCCTGCGGGCCCAGGGCCTGCAGGGGAATGAAGCAGCGGGCCGGCTGTGCCGTTGCCATACTAGGCGCCCCACATCCGCCCCACATCCGCGTACCCGCCCCGTACCCGCCGCCATCGGCCTCCTGAATGCAAGACACCCGAGACGCGCTCGAACAGCGCCAGATCCCCATCTACTTCGCCGCCGTGGCCCTGGCCGCAGTTGCCGCCTGGGCGCTGCCCGGCACGGGCGTGCTGGAGCGCGCCATCAACCCCGCGCTGGCACTGATGCTCTATGTGACCTTCTTGCAGGTGCCCTTGGCCGAGCTGCGGCGCGCCTTCGGCCAGGTGCGCTTCCTGGCGGCGCTGATGACGGCCAACTTCATCGTGGTGCCGCTGCTGGTCTGGGCCCTGCTGCAGTTCCTGCCCGCCGCCCCCCTGCTGCGCCTGGGCGCGCTGCTGGTGCTGCTGGCGCCCTGCATCGACTACGTGGTCACCTTCTCCCACCTGGGACGCGCCGATGCGCGCCTGCTGCTGGCAGCCACGCCGGCCCTGCTGATCGCGCAGATGCTGGCCCTGCCCGGCTACCTGGGCCTGTTCCTGGGCGACGATGCGGCGCGGCTCGTGCAGGCAGGGCCTTTCCTGCATGCGTTCGTGTGGCTGATCGCCGTGCCGCTGGCCCTGGCCGCCGCCACCCAGTGGTGGGCGGCCCGCAGCCGTCGCGGGGCCAGCGCCTCGGCATGGCTGGGCCTGCTGCCCGTGCCGGCCACCGCGCTGGTGCTGTTCGTGGTGATCGCCTCCGTGCTGCCCCAATTGGGCCCGGCCACGCAGGCCGCCTGGAGCATGGTGCCCGTCTATGCGGCCTTTGCGGTGGCGGCACCCGCACTGGGCTGGCTGGTGGCGCGCGCCTTTCGGCTCCCGGCAGCCTCGGGCCGCGCCGTCGCGTTCAGCGCGGGCACGCGCAATTCGCTGGTCGTGCTGCCGCTGGCCCTGGCCGTGCCCGGCGCCATTCCCGTGCTGCCGGCCGTCATCGTCACGCAGACGCTGGTGGAGCTGCTGGCCGAGCTGGCCTATGTGCGCGTGATTGCGCTGTGGGGCCGGGACCGGGAGCCGGCCCTGGCCCGCGGTCAACGCGATGACGCCGCGCCATAGGCCTGGCGCAGCTGCGCCATGTTGTCCAGCAGCGCCGTCGGCCCGGCGCTGCCCATCAGGTACCAGCCCTTGGGATCGAGGAAGACGACCTGCCCCTTGCGGCCGGCCGCCGTGGCGTGGATCCGCGCGTTGTCGAACACCTTGCGCGAAGCCATGATCTCGCCGCCGCCTGCCGCCTGGCCCGTGGCCGTGTTGCGGTCGATGACATAGATCCACTCGGGGTCCAGCCGCGCCACATCATCGAAGCCGTAGGCGGTGCCGCGGGCTGGCAGCTGCGCGGCCGATAGCGCCGAGCGCGCGCCGAACACATCGAACAGAAAGCCGAAGCGCGATCCCGGCGCCTGCGGCAGGAGCTTGTCGTTCACGGCCATCAGCAGCAGGCCCGGCGCGGCCTGCGAGGCCTGGGCATGCAGGCCCTGCAGCTCGGCGTGGAGGCGCTGCACCAGCGCACGGCCCTGCGCCTGGCGGCCGAACAGCAGCGCCAGCGTGGCGATGTTGCGTTCGATATCGGCCAGCATGTGCTTGCCGCTGACGCTCAGGTCCAGCGTGGGCGCGATGCGTCCCAGCACCTCGGCCTTGCCGGCCGAGCGCCCGCCCACGATGATCAGGTCGGGCGCCAGGCGGCTCAGCGCCTCGTAGTCGGGCTCGAACAGCCCGCCCGCCGCAGGCCGCTGCGCGAAGCTGTCCAGATACCGGGGCAGCTGCGCCCGGGGCACGCCTGCGACCGCCGACGCGGGCACGCCCAGCGCATGCAGTGCATCCAGCGCCCCCAGGTCATAAACCACCGCGCGCCGGGGTGCGCCGGGCAGGCTGGTCATTCCCCCGGCATGCCGCACGGACAGCGGGGCCGCCGCCGCAGTCCCCAGGAACAAGGCCGGCAAGGCCAGCGCCGCCGCACGGCGCGTGATATCGAAGGTCATGGCAAAGAATCCCAGGAAAAAATGAAAGGAGTTCCGGCCTCCGGAGGCGGGTGCCGCGCCGGGAAGCGGCGCGGCCCGATCCGCAGGCCACGGGCAGCGGCCGCCCTTGCGGCCGGGATGCCTAGAACTTCACGTTCATGCCGATCCAGTAGCGCCGGCCGTCCTGCACCGTGGCGTAGTCCTCGTAGTACACGTCCTTGTCGAACAGGTTGTATATGCCTGCGTAGAAGGTCACGTCCTTGCTGTAGTTGTAGGAGCCGCCCATGTCGAACATGGCATAGCTGCCGGCCACCCAGGTGCGCGCCGAACGGCCGCCCGTGGGCTGGCTTTCCTTGCCCCGGTAGGACAGCTTGGCCCAGCCCGCCCATTGCTGCGAAGGCTTCCAGTTCAGCGCCAGGTTGAGCATGTGGCGCGGCAGCTGGCTCAGCGGCTGCCCCGCGAACTCGCCGCTCTTTTGCTCGGACTTGGTGAAGGTGTAGCTGCTGCTCAGGTCCAGCGTGCGCGCCAGCGGGGCCTTGAACGTGGCTTCGATGCCGCGCGTGATGGCCTTGTCGATATTGACGTTGGTGGTGGGCGTGTTGCCCGAGGAATTGGCCGGTCCGCACTCGGGACAGGCGATGCGCGTGATCTTGTCGTTGAACTCGTTGTCGAACACCGTCAGGCCTGCCGACAGGCCGGCGCCGTTGTTGTAGAGCACGCCCAGTTCCTTGCTCAGCGAGGTTTCGGGCTTCAGGTCGGGGTTGCCGTAGATGTTGCCGCCGCGGCTGGACTGGCCCCAGTCGCCCAGGGTCTGGCGCAGCGAGGGCGCGCGAAAGCCGGTGGACACGCCGCCCTTGACGGTCCATTGCGCGTCGAGGTTCCACACGCCGTACAGGCGCGGGCTCCATTGCGATCCGCCCTTGCTGTCGTGGTCGTAGCGCAGGCCGCCGGTCAGGGCGAAGTTCTCGCGCAGGCGCCACTCGTCCTCGGCGAACCAGGCGTACTGCGTGCGATCGGCCGTGGTGCGCGCCGAGCCCGGCAGCGTATTGGTCGTCGTGTCGCGCAGGTCCTGCTGGTTGTAGTACACGCCCGTGGTCAGCAGGTGCTGGCGGCCCAGCGGCGCCACCCAGCTGCTGTTGAACACCGTGTTCCTGATGGTCATGTCGCGCGACAGGTTGCGCGTTTCCTCGCGCTGCAGATAGGTGTCGGAGGAAGCCCAGCCCCAGCGGCCCTTGTGCTGCAGCGAGTAGTTCTCGCGCTCGAACTTGCGGTCGCTGGGCGCATCGGTGGGCAGCAGGGTCATGCCAGGCGACGAAACGAAGTGCTGGCGCGAAGTGCCGATCTCGGCGATCAGGTCGTGGTCCTTGCTGGGGGTCAGCGCCAGGCGCAGGTTCAGCGAACGGTTGTCGCTCTTGTTGTAGCCCTGGTAGATGCGGTCCTGGTCGCGCTTGCCGTAGTTGCCGTACAGGCTCAGGCCCAGCAGGTCGGTCTTGATCGGGCCTGACAGGTAGAAGTTGGTCTGGTAGGCATCGCCCGAGGTGGAGCGCTCCTGCAGCGTGGCGTCGGCGCGCACCGAGCCATGCCAGTTCTTCGCCACCTTGCGGGTGATGACGTTGATCACGCCGCCCATGGCGTCCGAGCCGTACAGCGAGGACATGGGGCCGCGCACCACCTCGATGCGCTCGATGGCCTCCAGCGGCGGAATCCAGCTCTGGTCCGTGCCCGTGCTGCCGTTGGTCTGGGTCTCGCGCGTGCTCATGCGCTTGCCGTCCACCAGGATCAGGGTGTAGTTGGCGCCCATGCCGCGCAACGAGATGTCGTTGGAGTTGTTGTCCGAGGGCGTGAGGATCACGCCGGGCACATCGCGCAGGGCATCGTGCAGGTTGCGGTAGGCGCCCTGCTCCAGTTCCTGGCGCGTGATCACCGAGATCGAGGCCGGCGCCTGGCTGATCTCCTGCTCGAAGCCGCTGGCCGTCACGACCAGGGTTTCCAGCGTCGCCCCGCCTGCTGCCTGGGCCAGCGCGCTGCCCGAGGCCAGCAGGCCCAGGCAGGCGCCCAGCGCGGTGCGGCGCAGGGGAACGACGGTGGAGGGAAACGAAGCACGCAGGGAGGTGCAAAGGGCGGACAGGGCAAAGCCACGGCCCGCCGCGGGGGCTGTGCAGTTGTGCATGGGAAAGCTCGCAAGAAGAATCACGAACGGTCGAACGACCGGGGTGCGCATCCGCTCTGTTGTTTTTGATGAGTGCGAATCGTTCTTATTTTATTTTCCCGCCAACAACGGCCTGGCCGACGGCAGCGCAGCTGCTGTTTTTCTTTACAAGCGGACCGATCTGTGAGCAATTCATTCAGGATGCTGAATGTTGCCTTGTTCATCAATGACATGCAGGGCCGCCAGTGCCCGGGCGCGTGCGGCGCCCGGCCAGATTCACGGCGTTCCGGCGAACACGGCGGCTTTGTAAAGTTGGCCCGATGTGGCCGGCAGGCAACATCCTGATACGAAGATCAGGACCACAGCCGCCCCGCATTGGAGACCAGGAACAGCAGCAGCCCCACGGCACCGCCGACCACGGTGCCATTGATGCGGATGTACTGCAGGTCCTTGCCGATGTGCAGCTCGATCAGCTCGGACAGCTCGCGCGCATCCCAGCGCCGCACGGTGTCGGCGATGTGCTGGGCCAGGAACTGCGAGACATCGGGCGCCAGCGCCTGGGCCCAGCGCTTGAGGCGTTCGTTCATGGAGTGGCGCAGCGCCTCGTCGTGCGCCAGCGACTGGCCCAGCCAGCGGCCCATGGCCGCGGTCTTGCGCGCCACCTGCGAATGCTCGTTGGCCAGGTCCGCCTGCAGCCTGGCGCGCAGGCCCAGCCACAGCGAACGCAGGTAGCCGGCCAGCTTCTCGTCGTGCAGCAGGTAGTCGCGCAGGCGCTCGGCGCGATCGGCCATGGCCGGGTCGGACTGCAGCCGGTCAATCAGCCGCTGCACGGAGGCATCGAACGCCTTGCGCATGTGGTGCCCGGGATCGCTGGCGATGTCCTGCAGCAGGCTGTCCAGCGCCCCGGCGATGGCCGTGGCACCCTTGTCGCCGAGCCAGTCCGTAGGCAGCATCTTTTCCTTGAGCGGATGCTCGCGCTTGAGCCACAGCACGATGGTCCGGGCGATCAGCACATGGGTCTCGGATTCGCGCAGCACGCCGCTGACGCGCGCCAGCACATCGTCGAGCACGGCCTGGTGGCGCCCGTCCTGTGTCAGGCCCGACAGCAGGTCCGCCGCCGCGCGCGGCAGGTCCAGATGCTCCAGCAAGGCCTTGAACGAGTGCGAGAGAAAGCGCTCCACCTGCCGGTCCTGCACCATCTCCAGCGCCGCCAGCGCCAGCCGCGCCACCTGCCGCCCCAGCAGCGTGCTGTTGGCCGGTGAGGTCAGCCAGCCCGCCAGCACGCGCGCGGGATCATGGCGCTCGATCAGCGCCACCAGCGAAGGCCCGTCCAGGAACTTGTCGCGCACGAAATTCGCCAGGTTCAGCCCGATGCGGTCCTTGTTGCGCGGAATGATGGCCGTGTGGCGCCCGACCACGGGCAGCGGAATGTGCCGGAACAGGGCAGACACCGCAAACCAGTCGGCCAGCGCGCCGACCAGCGAGGCCTCGGTCACGGCCTTGATGCAGGCCAGCCACAGCGGCACCTGCTGCCAGTGCGCTGCCGCCACCGACGAGGCCACGAAGCCCAGCGCCATGAGCAGCAGCAACGCCAGCGGCAGGCGCTTGGCCGACTTCAGTGTTTGACGTTGCTCTGGCGACAGCATGGAGCGCAGCATACGACGCCCGCCGGGCCCCGCGTGGCGATGCCTGCCGCCAATGCCTGTCAGCCAGCGCCTGACCCCGGATTGCGCGGACAATACCGGCTTTCTTCAGAACCCTCTTGCGAGAACAAGACCATGACCGACGCCAACGCATCCGCCGAGCGCCCCGCCCTGCCCGACCACCTGTCCATCGACCCGCGCAGCCCGCACCACGTGGCGGCCGTGTTCGAGCACGACATCGGCATCCGCTTCAACGGCAAGGAGCGGTTCGACGTGGAGGAGTATTGCGTGAGCGAGGGATGGATCAAGGTGCCCGCGGGCAAGACGGTGGATCGCAAGGGCAGGCCCTTGCTGATCAAGCTCAAGGGCACCGTGCAAGCCTTCTACCGCTGAGCCTTCGGACCTTGTCGCGCCTCTTGCCACAGAGGTGCTACAAGGGGCGCGACAAGGGCGCGACAAAGGCATGCCAGGGGTGCGGCAGAGCCAGGAACCACCCAGGGCAGGCTCCGGCAAAGCCTACTGGAGCGCCTCGGCCGGCCCAAAAAACTCATACCGCACCTGCTCCTGCGGCACCCCCAGGGCCTTCAACGATTCCTTCACCGACCGCATGAACGGCCGAGGCCCCAGGAAGTAGACATCGGCATCCACGGCGGGCAGCCATTCACCCAGCTGGCGGGCGGTCAGCAGGCCCTGCGCATCGACCCCATCGCCCTCCTCCGCCCGGTCATAGCAGTAATAACGGGTGAGCTGCGGATGCACGGCAGCCAGCGCATCCACATGCTCGCGGAAGGCATGCACCCCGCGCTCGCGTGCGCAGTGGATGAAGACCACGGGCCGCCGGGTCGGCAAGGCCGCGTCCAGCATGGGCAGGGTCGGCGTGATGCCCACGCCGCCGCTGATCAGCACCAGCGGGCGCTCGCCGGGCTGCAGCGTGAAGTGGCCTGCGGGCGGGAACAGCTGCAGCGTGTCGCCGACCCGGACCCGGTCGTGCAGGAAGTTGGAGACCTTGCCACCCGCCTCGCGCTTGACGCTGATGCGCAGGCTGCGCCCGTCTGCGGGTGCGGACAGGGAGTAGTTGCGCCGCTGCTCCTGGCCGTCCACCACCAGGCGCAGGCCGATGTACTGGCCGGGCTGGTGGGCGATCACGGGGCCGCCGTCGGCGGGCACCAGGTAGAAGGACGTGATCTCGGCGCTTTCCTGCACCTTGTCCTCGACCACGAAGGCGCGCTCGCCGCGCCAGCCGCCTTCGGCCGCCGCCGTGCGGTCATAGGCCTGGCGCTCGGCGCCGATCAGGATGTCGGCCAGCTGCTGGTAGGCGGCGCCCCAGGCAGCTATGACCTCGTCGGTGGCAATCTCGGCGCCCAGCACTTCGCGGATGGCGCGCAGCAGGCAGGTGCCGACGATGGGGTAGTGCTCGGGCTGCACCTGCAGCGCAACGTGCTTGTTGATGATCTGCGCGGGCAGGTCGCCCAGGGCGTCCAGCCGGTCGATGTGCCTGGCGTACATGAGCACGCTGTAGGCCAGGGCACGCGGCTGGGCGCCGCTTTGCTGGTGGGCCATGTTGAACAGGGCGCGCACCTCGGGGTACTCGCCCAGCATGGTTTGGTAGAAATGCGTGATCAGCGCTTCGCCGCCGGTTTCAAGCAGCGGAACGGTGGATTGGACGATGGCACGTTGGCGGTCGGTCAGCACGGGAAACTCCTTGGGTACGGGGACGGACATGCCCGGTGCGATGCCGGACATGCCTTGGCAAAGGCAAGGGCCGTGCCAGTCCCGCGACCCTTGAAGAACAAGGGCTTGGCGTTTCATGCGTCAATATGACTCTCGTCAAATCGAGTCCTTTTGACAGCCATCGCAGTCTTTATGACCACATCCACCGCCCTGCACGCCCTCACCCCCCTGGTGGCCGACCTGGCCCAGGACCTGCCTGAGCGCGAGCGCTTTCGCCGCCTGCTGGCAGCCCTGCGCGCCGTGCTGCCGGCCGATGCCGCCGCCCTGCTGCGCCTGGAAGGCGAGTGGCTGCGGCCCGTGGCCATCGATGGCCTGGTGCCCGATGCGCTGGGCCGGCGCTTTCGCATTGCCGAGCACCCGCGCTTCGCCCAGCTGCTGGCCGCGGGCCAGGCCATGCGCTTTGCGCCAGACAGCCCGCTGCCCGATCCCTATGACGGCCTGGTGGCCCAGGGCCACGGGCCGCTGGAGGTGCACGACTGCATGGGCTGCGTGCTGCAGACGGGCGGCCTGCCCTGGGGCCTTCTCACGCTGGACGCGCTGGACACGGGGCGCTTTGCCGACCCGGCCGCGCTGGCGGCGCTGCAGGCCTTCAGCAACCTGGCGGCGGCCACCGTGACCACGGCCGAGCGGCTGCGCCGGTTGGCGCGCAGTGCGCGCGCCCTGCCCGCACCCGGCGCCGCCCCGGGGGGCGATTCATCGCGTCCGCTGATCGGCCAGAGCCCGGCCATGCGCGCGCTGCAAAAGGACATCGCCCTGGTCGCGGCCAGCGACCTCAACGTGCTGATCACGGGCGAGACCGGCACGGGCAAGGAACTGGTGGCCCAGGCCGTGCATGCCCAGTCGGCGCGCGCGGGCCGGGCGCTGGTCAGCATCAACTGCGCGGCCCTGCCCGACAACCTGGTCGAAAGCGAGCTGTTCGGCCATGTGCGCGGCGCCTTCACGGGCGCGCTGTCCGAGCGCAGCGGCAAGTTCGAGCAGGCCGACCAGGGCACGCTGTTCCTGGACGAAGTGGGCGAGCTGTCCCTGCCCGTGCAGGCCAAGCTGCTGCGCGTGCTGCAAAGCGGCCAGCTGCAGCGCCTGGGTTCGGACCGCGAGCACCATGTGGACGTGCGCGTGATCGCCGCCACCAACCGCGACCTGGCCGCCGAGGTGGCGGCCGGCCGCATGCGCGCCGATTTCTTCCACCGCCTGAGCGTCTACCCGCTGCGCGTGCCCGCGCTGCGCGAGCGCGACAGCGACGTGCTGATGCTGGCCGGCTTCTTCCTCGAGGAAAACCGTTCCCGCCTGGGCCTGGGCGGACTGCGCCTGCACCCCGCTGCGCAATCGGCCTTGCTCGCCCAGGACTGGCCCGGCAATGTCCGGGAACTGGAGCACCTCATCAGCCGCGGCGTGCTGCGGGCGCTCAGCCGTGCGCCCTCCGGCACTCCGGCCGGTGGCCGGGCACGCATGGTCACGCTGGGGCAGGCCGATCTCTGGGATGACGCGCAGCCCCCGGCGACGGCCACCCCGACCCTGCCCGTCCCACAGGTCGCATCGCCCGGCGCCAGCCCCCAAGGCCTGCGCGAAGCCGTGGAGAGCTACGAGCGCCAGCTGATCGAGGCCAGCCTGCAGCGCCACCACGGCAGCTGGGCCGCCGCAGCACGCGAGCTGCAGATGGACCGCGCCAACCTGCAGCGGCTGGCGCGGCGGCTGGGACTGGCATGAGGGGTCATGCGGCCGGCCCGCCGCCTTGAGACGAAGGCTTATTTAAGTCTGCTTAACTTGGCGCTCTCGTTATTTAAGAAAAACCGCATTTGCTTAAATAAGCGTCCAAAGCCATAGTCAGCCCCATGCCCGATTCCCCTACCAGCCAGCGGCTTGGCCGCTTCATCGAGACATCCGCAGCAGGCGAAAAGGTGCGCGCCTTCGTGCCGCCACCGCTGCCGCCGGAGCCGGCCATCGATGTGCTCGTCCTCCTGGAAAAGCTCAGCCTTGCCGAGCGTGCGCTGGGACGGCTCGATGGCATCACCATGCTGCTGCCCCGCCAGGAGCTGTTCCTCTACATGTACGTGCGCAAGGAGGCCGTGCTTTCTTCGCAGATCGAGGGCACGCAATCGACGCTGTCGGACCTGCTGCGCTTCGAAGCCGAGGCCCAGGCGGGCCAGCCCATCGACGACATCCGCGAAGTTTCGAACTATGTGGACGCGATGATGTACGGACTGGAGCGCCTGCGGGACCTGCCGCTGTCACTGCGCCTGATCCGCGAGATGCATGGCCGGCTGCTGCAAAGCGGACGCGGCGGCACCAAGAGCCCCGGCGAGTTCCGGCGCTCGCAGAACTGGATTGGCGGCACGCGTCCAGGCAATGCCTTGTTTGTGCCGCCGCCTGTCAACGAGCTTGGCCCCTGCCTCGACGCATTTGAACGCTTCATGCACGAAGATGCCTCTCGCCTGCCCGCCCTCATCAAGGCCGGCCTGCTGCACGTGCAATTCGAGACACTGCATCCGTTCCTCGATGGCAATGGCCGCATCGGCCGCCTGCTGGTCACGCTGTACCTCTGCATCAACGGCGTGCTGAACAAGCCGCTGCTCTACCTCAGCCTATTTCTCAAGACGCACCGGGCCGAGTACTACCGGCTGCTGCAGGAAGTGCGCGAGAACGGCAATTGGGAAGCCTGGCTCGATTTCTTTCTCACCGGCGTGGCACAGACCGCGAACCAGGCCTTCGAGGCCGCCACGCATATCGTCGACCTGTTCAGGCAGGACCGCGAACGCATCGCGACCGAAGGCGAGCGCGCCAGCTCCACGCTGCGCATCCACGACCTGTTCCAGCTCAACCCCTTCCTGACGTCCAACCAGCTGGTCCGGCAGACGGGACTGTCCTCGCCCACCGTCAACACGGCGCTCGCCGACTTGCAGCGCCTGGGCATCATCGAGGAAGTGACCGGCCGCAAGCGAGGCCGTGTCTTCAGCTATCAGCGCTATCTTTCCGTGCTCAACGAGGGCACGGATCCGCTACCCCGGCCGGCCTGATCCCTGGCCTCACCGCCTGAGCGACATCAGCCACCCATACCCGCTCACCAGCAGCACCCCCGCCAGCACCATCAGTGCCCCGGCCAGGAAGTTGGGCTCGATGGGCTCGCTGAGCAGCCAGGCACCGAAGACCACGCCGAAGATGGGCGTCATGAACGAGAACACGCCCAGGCGCGAGGCCAGGTATTGCGTGAGCAGCCAGAACCAGACCAGGAAGCTCACGAAGCAGACCAGCACGGACTGGAAGGCCAGGCCCGCCCAGGCCAGGGGCGTGGGCTCGAAGCGGGTCTGGCCCAGCAGGAAGGCGGCGGGCAGCAGCAGCGCAAAGCCGGTGGCCAGCTGGTAGAGCAGGGTCTGCGCGGCGGGCAGCGATGCCAGCCGCGTGGTGCGGATGGCCACCGTGGTGGCGCCCCAGGCCACGCCGGCGGCCAGGGCCAGCAGGTCGCCCAGCAGCATGGCGGCGCCGGCTGCCTTCGAAGGCTTGCCGCCGCCCAGGAAGGCCAGCGCTATGCCGGCAAAGGCCAGTGCGATGCCCAGCCATTGCAGCGGCGCCAGGCGCTCCGAGGGCAGCTTCCAATGCAGGCCCAGCGCCGCGAACACGGGGGCGGAATACAGGAAGACCACCACATGGGCGGCCGAGGTGTGGTTGATGCTCTCGCCCACCAGCAGGAATTCCAGCGCAAACAGCGTGCCCACGGCCAGGCCCGGGCGCCAGCTGCCGTCGCCCCACTGCACGCGCATGCCGCGCCAGCGCATGAACAGCCACACCAGCACGGCGCCCACGCCCGAGCGCAGCGCGATCTGCAGCGTGGGCGCGATGGCATCGGCCGTGGCCTTGAGCAGGATCTGCTGCAGGCTCCAGATCAGGCACAGCATGAGCATCAGCGCGGCGGCGCGCGCGTCCAGCGGTTTGCGTGGGTCCACGACGTCTTCCTTTCAGCGACCGTGAAAAAGCCGGCCCGCAGGCCGGCTTCGCATCAGGCGGGGGATGGCCCGGCCAGCGGGCCGGCCATCACTTGATGCCCAGCAGTTCCACCTCGAAGTTCAGCGTGGCGTTGGGCGGGATCACGCTGCCCGCGCCACGGCTGCCGTAGGCGATGGAGGGCGGGCAGGTCAGCTTGGCCTTGCCGCCGACCTTCATCTTCTGCACGCCTTCGGTCCAGCAGGGAATCACGCCGGTCAGGGGGAACTCGATGGGCTGGCCGCGCGTGATGGAGCTGTCGAAGTCCTTGCCCGTGTCGGGGAAGTAGCCGCGGTAGTGCACGCGCACCGTGTCGCTGGCCTTGGGGCTGGCGCCTGTGCCTTCCTTGAGGCTTTCATAGACCAGGCCGCTGGCCGTGGTGACGGGTTCGGCCGCATGGGCCGCCACGCCGGTCAGTGCGGCGAGCATCAGGCCGCAGGAGGCGGCCAGGGTGGTGAGGGTCTTGTTCATGAGGGCTCTTTCAAATCAAAAAATGCATTCAACAGCAATGCCATGCCGTGCGGCCTCAAGCGCTGACACTGCCTGAAGGCGAGACGCCGAGCAAGAGCCGCCTCGCAGCGAAGGCGTCGTCCCCTGGGGGAAGCGGCGCAGCCGCTCAGGGGGTGCCATTTACACCGATGTCGTCCAGCGCTTTGGCGATGTGGCCGACGGTGCGGTCCACGTTATGCCATTTTTCCAGGCCGAACAGGCCGATGCGGAAGGTCTTGAAGTCCGGGCCTTCGTCGCACTGCAGGGGCACGCCCGAGGCGGTCTGCAGGCCGGCTTCCATGAACTTCTTACCGCTCTGGATGCCGGGGTCGGTGGTGTAGCTGACGACCACGCCAGGGGCCTTCCAGCCCTCGGCCGCCACGCTGGGAAAGCCGCGCGACTCCAGCAGTGCGCGCACCTTGGCGCCCAGGGCGATCTGCTCGTCGCGCACCTTGGCGAAGCCGTAGGCGCGCGTCTCCAGCATCACGTCGCGCAGGCGGACCAGGGCGTCGGTGGGCATGGTGGTGTGGTAGGCGTGCTGGCCTTTTTCGTAGCCCTCGGCGATCTGCATCCACTTCTTGAGGTCGCAGGAGAAGCTGGAGCTTTGCGTGTGCTCGATGGCTTCGCGCGCACGCTGCGAGAGCATGACCATGGCGCAGCACGGCGAGCTGCTCCAGCCCTTTTGCGGCGCGCTGATCAGCACGTCCACGCCGGTCTTTTCCATGTCCACCCACATGGCGCCCGAGGCCACGCAGTCCAGCACGAAGAGCGCACCCACCTCGTGCGCGGCATCGGCCACGGCGCGCAGGTAGCTGTCGCTGAGGATGATGCCGCTGGCCGTCTCCACATGGGGCGCGAACACGACCTTGGGCTTCTCGGTGCGGATGGCGGCGGCCACGTCCTCGGCCGCGCAAGGCGCCCAGGGGTCCTGGCTGCCCGGGCCCTGGCGGCGGGCCTTGCAGACCACGGCGCCACCACCCAGGCCGCCTTCCTCGAAGATCTGGGTCCAGCGGTAGCTGAACCAGCCGTTGCGCACGATGAGCACCTTTTCGCGGTTGGCGAACTGGCGCGCCACGGCCTCCATGCCGAAGGTGCCGCTGCCCGGCACCAGCACGGCCGTGTGGGCGTGGTAGACCTCCTGCAGCGTGGTGAGGATGTCCTGCATCACGCCCGCGAAGCGCTTGGACATGTGGTTGAGCGCGCGGTCGGTGTAGACCACCGAGAATTCGAGCAGGCCGTCGGGATCGATATCGGGCAGAAGTCCGGGCATGGGAAGGTCTCCAAAGGCAGCGGGGCCCGCTTGAGCGGGCCCGCCATCGTGTTCGTCGAAAAGAGGATCAGCTTAGCACGCCGCCTGCAGCGTTTTCAGGGCCTACCAGGTGTCCACGAGGCCCGCCTGGGCGGGTGCCACGCGCGCCCCCGCCAGGCCGCGCGACAGCCAGGCGCGCGTGTCGGCGGGGTCGATGACGGCGTCGATCTCCAGCGTGCCGGCCATGTGCATGGCCTCGCCGTGGGCGTACTGCTGGGCCAGCAGCCGGTCGAACAGGGCGTTGCGTTCGGCGCCCTCGGGCAGGGCCTGCAGTTCCTTGCGAAAGCCCAGGCGCACGGCGCCTTCCAGACCCATGGCGCCGAACTCGCCCGTGGGCCAGGCCACGTTGAACACCGGCGCATGGAAGCTGCCCGCCGTCATGCCCATGGCCCCCAGGCCGTAGCCCTTGCGCAGCACCACGCTGAAATACGGCACGCGCAGCTTGGCCGCCGTGACGAACAGGCGGCTGACATGGCGCACCTGGGCCGTCTTCTCGATCTCGGGGCCGACCATGAAGCCGGGCGTGTCCACCAGGCTCACGATGGGCAGGCCATGGGCGTTGCACAGCTGCATGAAGCGCGCGGCCTTGTCGGCCGCATCGGCGTCGATGGCGCCGCCCAGGTGGGAGGGGTTGTTGGCCATCAGCCCCACGGGCCGGCCTTCGATGCGCGCCAGCGCCGTGTGGATGCCTGCGCCAAAGCCCGTGCGCAGCAGCAGCAGGCTGCCTTCGTCCACCAGATGCGCCATGGCCGCACGCGTGTCATAGGCACGCAGCCGGTTCTCGGGCACCACATGGCGCAGGGCGCGCGTGTCGGGCGCGGTCCACTCCGTGGTGCGGCCCTGGAAGAAGGACAGGTAGTGGCGCGCGGCGGCCACGGCCTGGGCCTCGTCCTCGACCAGCACGTCGATCACGCCATTGGCATGCTGGATGCCGCTGGGTCCTATCTCTTCAGGGCGGAACACGCCCAGGCCGCCGCCCTCGATCATGGCTGGCCCGCCCATGCCGATGGTGCTGGCGCGCGTGGCGATGATGACGTCGCTGCAGCCCAGCAGGGCTGCATTGCCCGCAAAGCAGCGGCCGTGTGCAATGCCGATCACCGGCACCTGGCCCGACAGCGCCGCATAGGCGGCGAAGGTGTGCACATGCAGGCCGGCGACCACGGGCGTGTCGGTATCGCCGGGCCGCCCGCCGCCGCCTTCGGCGAACAGCACCACGGGCAGCTTCTGCGCCAGCGCAATGCCCAGCATGCGGTCGGTCTTGGCATGGTTGCGCGCGCCCTGGGTGCCGGCCAGCACGGTGGCGTCATAGGCCATGACGACGGCGCGCGAGCGCTCCTGGCCGAACTGCGCGCCGTTGATGGAGCCCATGCCCGTGACCATGCCGTCGGCCGGCGTGTTGGCGATCAGGTCGTCCATGCTGCGTCGGCGCGTCTGCGCGGCAATGGCCAGCGCGCCGTACTCGATGAAGCTGCCCTCATCGCAAAGATCGGCGATGTTCTCGCGCGCGCTGCGGCCGCCCTGGGCATGGCGTTTGGCCATGGCCTCGGGCCGGGCGGTGTCCAGCGTGAAGGCATGGCGGTCGATGACGCGGCGCAGGTCGGCGCGGATGTGGTCCGGGTCCTGGGCGATCTGCTGCGCGCGTGCGTCGGCCCGCACGCCTTCGGCGGCGGCCAGCACCAGCAGGGGCTGGTCCTGGGCCACATAGGCACCGGCCTGGGCCAGCAGTTGCGTGATGGCGCCGGCCTGCGGCGCCAGCAGCACATGCTCCATCTTCATGGCTTCGAGCACGCCCAGTTCGGCGCCTGCGGCCACGGCATCGCCCACGGCCACGCTCCACTGCACGATGCGTGCGGGCATGGGGGCCGTGATGGCGCCTTCGGGGACGGGCGCGCCAGCAGCCTCGGCCGCCGCCGGAACCTCGGCGGCCGCATCCGTGCGGCGCGCGCCTTCGGCCAGCGCCTGGGCGTCCGCCACCAATTCTGGAAGGGCCTCTTCAAGCCAGCGTGTGTGCACGGCCTGCGACGCCATCTCGGGCCGGCCGGCCAGCGCCTGCAGCAGCGGCAGGTTGGTGGCCAGCCCGTCGATGCGGCATTCGTCCAGCGCGCGGCGTGCGCGGCGCAGCACGTCTTCGAAGCGCGGCCCGCTGCTGTGCACGATGAGCTTGGCCAGCAGCGTGTCGTAGTGCGGCGAGGGGCTGGCGCCCGCCACCGCATGCGTGTCGATGCGGATGCCGGGGCCGGCCGGCCACTGCAATGCGCCTATGCGTCCGCTGCCGGGGCGCGAATGGCCTGCGGCATCCAGCGTCTCGGCATTGATGCGCCACTGCATGGCATAGCCGCGCGGCGCGGGGGGTGTCCTGGCATCCAGGCCCAGCTCGCCCAGGTGATCGCCCGCCGCAATGCGGATCTGGGCCTGCACCAGGTCGATGCCGAAGACTTCCTCGGTGATGGTGTGCTCGACCTGCAGGCGCGGGTTGGCCTCAATGAACACATAGGGCAGGGAGTCGGAGGCGGCATCGACCAGGAATTCGAAGGTGCCCAGGCTCTCGTAGCCGATCTCGGCGGCCATGCGCAGCGCGTCGCGCGTGATGCGCTCGCGCAGCGGCTGCGCCAGGCTGGGGCTGGGCGCGATCTCGACCAGCTTCTGGAAGCGCCGCTGCAGCGTGCATTCGCGCTCGCCCAGCGCGATGGGGCCTGCGCCGCCGTCGCCCAGGATCTGTACCTCGATATGGCGCGCGCCCGTCATCAGACGCTCCACATAGACACCGTCCACGCCGAAGGCGGCGCGCGCCTCGCTGCGGCAGCGCTCGTAGGCAGCGGGCAGGTCCTCGGCACGCGCCACGGCGCGCATGCCGCGCCCGCCGCCGCCGCCGATGGCCTTGACCATGATGCCGCTGGCGCCCCCGGCCTGCTGCGCCTCGAAGAAGGCCTGGGCCTGTTCCAGCGTGACGGCCTCGCTGCTGCCCGGCATCAGCGGCACGCCGCAGCGG
Organism: Delftia sp. WSY_22; assembly: GCF_043104185.1. Classification (NCBI taxonomy): domain Bacteria; kingdom Pseudomonadati; phylum Pseudomonadota; class Betaproteobacteria; order Burkholderiales; family Comamonadaceae; genus Delftia; species Delftia sp. WSY_22. Next base: position 287,776 of record NZ_JBICKN010000007.1, on the reverse strand, counting down.
CGTGCCAGATCGCGTGCGCGGGCCTTGTCGCCCAGCAGCGCCAGGTGCTCCGGCGCGGGACCGATGAAGCGCAGTCCCGCATCGGCACAGGCCTGGGCAAAGCCGGCGTTCTCGCTGAGAAAGCCGTAGCCCGGATGGATGCCGTCGCAGCCGTGCTCGCGCGCAATGCGCAGCAGGTGGGCGCCGTCCAGGTAGGCCGAGGGGCCGCTGGCGTCCAGGGGCACGGCTGCATCGGCAGCGGATACATGGGGCGCCTGCGCATCGTCTGCGGCATGGACGACCAGGCTCGGCACACCCAGCTCGCGCAGCGCGCGCACGATGCGCAGCGCGATCTCGCCGCGGTTGGCAATCAGGATCTTCTGGAACATGGGACTTCGGTCTTTCTCATTGATCGCGCAGCAAGCGACGCAGCACCTTGCCTGCGCCGGTGGCAGGCAGCGCCTCGATGAAACGCACCTCGCGCGGCGCCTTGTAGCTGGCCATGTTCTCGCGCGACCACTGCACCAGGTCCTCGGCCGCGATCTGCTGGCCCGGCCGCGTGACGATGAAGGCGCGCACGACCTCTCCCTTTTGCGGGTCGGGCACGCCGATCACGGCGGCCTGGGCCACGGCCGGATGCTTGATGAGGATGGCCTCCACCTCCTCGGGGAAGACGCTGTAGCCCGAGACCTTGATCATTTCCTTGAAGCGGCCGATGAAGGTCAGGTAGCCATCGGCGTCCATGCGGCCCATGTCGCCCGTGTGGACCCAGCCGTTCTTCAGGGTCCTGGCCGTGGCCTCGGGCTTGTTCCAGTAGCCCTTGAAGTTGCCGGGGCCGCGGATGGTGATCTCGCCCACTTCGCCGGCCGGCAGGGGCTCGCCGGTCTCGGGGTCGATGATGCGCACCTCGTTGCCGGGCAGCGGCTTGCCGTGCGTGCCCCAGCGGATGGCATCGCCCGGCATGGTGGTGTCCATGGTGTGGGTCTCGCTGAGGCCGTAGGCCGCCTCGCTGGAGATGCAGTTCGGGGTGAAGCGCCTCCACTGCCGCGCCAGCTCCTCGGTGTAGGCAATGCCGAAGCTGGTCACCGTGTTGCGGCGCAGCGCGGAAAAGTCCATGGCCTCCACGCCCGGCAGCTGCATCACGGCCACGTTCATGGGCGCGATGCTGTACCACCAGGTCACGCGGTAGCGCTCCAGCGCCTGGGCCACGGCCAGCGGGTCGAAGCGGTGCAGCAGCACGCAGGTGGCGCCGCTGTGCACGGGCATGTTCACGCCCATGGACATGCCGGCAATGTGATAGAGCGGCGCCACGGCCAGCAGCATGTCGCCGGCGTTCACGCCCGTGGCGCTGGAGGCGCCGGCCGTCTTGCTGGCCGCGTTGCCGTAGCTGAGCATGGCGCCCTTGGGCAGGCCCGTCGTGCCCGAGGTATAGGTCATCAGCGAGACATCGTCCATGGCGACATCGACGGGCACGGGCTTGGCGCCGCTGTGCATGACATCCCAGAACGATTCCACGCCCTCGGGCAGCGGCTGCACGGGGGCCTGCAGTTCGGGCGGCAGCGCCAGCGTGGCCGATTCAGGAAGCCAGTCGCCATAACGCACGGCCAGCACATGCCTGAGCGCCGTGCTGGCGCGCACCTTGTCCACCACGGGCAGCAGCACATCGGCCGCGACGATGACGCGGGCCTGGAGGTCATCGAGCTGGTACTGCAGCTCATGCTCCTTGTTCAGCGGCCCGCAGGGGCAGACGATGGCGCCGACCTTCTGGATGCCGTAGTGCGCCACGATGTACTGCGGGCAGTTGTTCATGAACAGCGCCACGGGCTCGCCCCGGCCCACGCCCAGCGCCTGCAGCCGCGCGGCAAAGGCGTCGCTGGCCGCATCCACCTCGGCCCAGCTGATGTGGCGGCCATACCAGATGTAGGCGTCGCGGCCGGGGTGGTTGCGCGCATTGCGGCGCAGGGCCTCATGCAGGGGAATGAGGGTCTCGGAATCCGCCATGCTTGTCTCCTGGGTGTCTGGCCATCCCGGAACCAGTCCTAAGGGATAGCCTTGATTTGTTTTGGGGTCCAGCGGCTTGCCAATATATACCCGCTGGTAGAACATTGCTACCCATCGGTATAACCATCGCAGCCACCGACGCGACACGAGATTTCCCGCATGCCCAAGCCCCCTGTCACCCCGCGCGGCCGCCAGCGCCTTCCCACGGCCGGCTCCGATGAAAAGCGCGAACGCATCCTCAAGGCGGCCGAGGCCCTGTTCGACCGCAACGGCTACGCCAACACCACGATGGAGCAGATCGTCCAGGCCCTGGGCGTGACCAAACCCTTCGTCTACTACTACTTCCGCAACAAGCAGGAGATCTTCGAGACCCTGTGCTGGGCGCCCACCGAGGCCTGCTTCACGGTGCTGGACTTCGCAGCCGACGATCCGCGCGCCGCGCACGAGAAGGCCGTGGACGGCCTGCAGCGCCTGATCGCGGCCACCATTGCCCACTACCCTGCGGCCTTTTTTCCCTACCGCGAGCCCCAGGCGTTCAGCCCGGCGTACATGAAGGCCTCGCGCACGCTGGCGCGCCAGTTCTACCGTCAGTTCTGCGCGCTGCTCGAAGAAGGCCGCGCCAGCGGCCACCTGGACTTTCGCGAGACACGCATCACCGCCCAGGCCGCCTGCAGCCTGCCGGGCTTTCTCTACAACTGGTACCGCCCCGGCGGCCGCCTGGGCACGGCCGAGATGGTGGCCGAGCTGACCGAGCTGGCCAGCCGCGTGCTGGGCCTGCGCACGGCGCCAGCCACCGCGCCCGAAGCCATTGCCGCATCCCCCGCGAAAAAGACGCCTGCACGGCGCAGCCGGCCCCGGGCCGAGCCGCCCGGCAAGGACTGACGACCATTCCTTCGAGGAGACAAGACATGCCGATCCGCCGCCATTGCATCCGACGATATTCCCAGCCATCCATGGCACTCGCCGCCGCCCTGCTGTGCGCCACGGCCGCCCACGCCCAGGGCGGCGAGACCTTCAAGATCGCCTTCATCGACCCGCTGTCCGGCCCCTTCGTCAGCACGGGCGAGCTGATGCGCGACCACGTGCAGTACGCGGTCGAGGACGTGAACGCCAAGGGCGGTCTGTTCAACGGGGCGAAGCTGCAGCTGCTGCAGTTCGACAGCAAGCTCTCGGCCCAGGAAAGCCAGGCCGCGCTGCAGGCGGCCCTAGACCAGGGAGCGCGCGTGGTGGTGACCGGGGGATCGGGCTCGTCGGTGGTGGCAGCCCTGGTGCAGGCGGCCTCGCGCCACAACCAGCGCAATCCGGGCAAGGAGGTGCTGGTGCTCAACCACTCCTCCATCGACCCCGAGCTGACGGGCAAGGCCTGCAGCTTCTGGCATTTCATGTTCGATGCCAACACCGCCATGCGCATGCAGGCGATTGCCAGCTACATCAAGACCCAGCCGGGCATCCGCAAGGTCTACCTGCTCAACCAGGACTACGCCCACGGCAAGCAGTGGGCGGCCTACGGGCGCCAGATGGTGAGCGCGGCCCGGCCCGACATCCAGTTCACGGGCGAGATGCTGCACCCCATAGGCCGCGTCAAGGACTTCGCGCCCTACGTGGCCAAGATCAAGGAAACGGGTGCGGACTCGGTGATCACGGGCAACTGGGGGCAGGACCTGACCCTGCTGCTCAAGTCGGCGGCCGACTCGGGCTATGACCTACGCTACTTCAACCACAGCGCAGGCGGCATGCCGGGCACGGTGACATCCTTCGCCCAGACCCGCATCGGCCAGCTGACCTGGGTGGCCGAATGGCACCCGGGCCAGGCCGGCCGCCCGCTGGCCGACGCCCGCGCCCAGGAATACAAGGCCCGCATGGGCAAGGACTTCCTGGCCCCGCGCATGGACCTGGTGCCGCGCATGCTGGCCGCCGCCATGGCCAAGGCACAGTCCACCGAACCTGTGAAGATCGCGCTGGCCCTGGAGGACCTGCAGATGGACACCGTGGTAGGCCCCGTGCGCATGCGCGGCAAGGACCACCAGCTGCTGCTGCCCCAGGTGGTCAACACCATCGCGCCCGTGGATGGCAAGCTGGTCAAGACCGGCTGGGAAGGCACGAACTACGGCTTTCGCACCGACGCCGTCTACACGCCCGAGCAGGTGGAGCTGCCCACGGACTGCCAGATGAAGCGGCCCGGCAGCCGCTGAGGCTGAGTATCCCGCCAGCTACGCCCCGCTCAGCGCGGGGCGTAGTTTCTCTGGCCGAAGATGCCGCTACCCACGCGCACCATGGTCGATCCGGCGGCCACGGCCGCTTCCAGGTCGCCCGTCATCCCCATGGACACCGTGTCGAAGCGCTCCAGCCCCGGCAGGCCGCTGGCGCGGATCTGCGTGAACACGGCCGTGGCGCGGGCATGCACCTCGCGCTGGGCCTCGAAGCCCGGCACATCGTCGGGAATGCTCATCACGCCGCGCAGCACCAGGCGCGGCAGCTGCACGATGGCGGCGGCCAGCTCCAGCGCCTGCTGGGGCGCCACGCCGGCCTTGGTCTCGCCGCCATCCACGTTCAGCTGGATGCAGACCTGCAGCGGCGCCAGGCCTTCGGGGCGCTGGGCCGACAGGCGTTCGGCGATCTTCAGGCGGTCCACGGTCTGGGCCCAGTCGAAATGCTCGGCCACCAGGCGCGTCTTGTTGCTCTGGATGGGGCCTATGCAATGCCATTGCAGGGCCTCGCCGCCCGGCAGGCCCATGGCGCGCACGGCGGCGATCTTGTCCACGCCTTCCTGGATGTAGTTCTCGCCAAAGCTGCGCTCGCCGGCCAGCACGGCCTCGCGCACGGCGTCGGCGCCGAAGGTCTTGGAGACGGACAGCAACTGCACCGAGCCGGCCGCCCGGCCCGCCTGCGCGCAGGCCGAGGCAATCCGTTCGTGAATCTGTTGAAGCTTGTTTTCAATCGTCGTCATAATTGCCGCCAGCGTACCAAACGAGGGAGCGAACTCCGTGGACATCACCCAATTGCTGGCTTTCAGCGTCAAGAACAAGGCCTCCGACCTGCACCTGTCCGCGGGGCTTCCGCCGATGATCCGCGTGCACGGCGATGTGCGCCGCATCAATGTCGATCCGCTGGACCACAAGACTGTCCACGCCATGGTCTACGACATCATGAGCGACTCCCAGCGCAAGGCCTACGAGGAGTTCCTGGAGGTGGACTTCTCGTTCGAGATCGAGGGCCTGGCGCGCTTTCGTGTCAACGCCTTCAACCAGTACCGGGGCGCGGCCGCCGTCTTCCGTACCATTCCCAGCAAGATCCTGACGCTGGAGCAGCTCAACGCGCCGCGCATCTTCGCCGACCTGGCCCTGAAGCCGCGCGGCCTGGTGCTGGTGACCGGCCCCACGGGCTCGGGCAAGTCCACCACGCTGGCCGGCATGGTCAACCACCTCAACGAGACCGAGTACGGCCACATCCTGACGGTGGAGGACCCCATCGAATTCGTGCACGACTCCAAGAAGTGTCTGATCAACCAGCGCGAGGTCGGGCCGATGACGCAGTCGTTCTCGGCCGCCCTGCGCTCGGCGCTGCGCGAGGACCCGGACGCCATCCTGGTGGGCGAAATGCGTGACCTCGAAACCATTCGCCTGGCCATGACCGCGGCCGAGACGGGCCACCTGGTCTTCGGCACCCTGCACACCTCCAGCGCCGCCAAGACCATCGACCGCATCATCGACGTCTTCCCGGCCGAGGAAAAGGAGATGGTGCGCGCCATGCTTTCCGAATCGCTGCAGGCCGTGATCTCGCAGACGCTGTGCAAGACCAAGGACGGCCAGGGCCGCATCGCGGCCCACGAGATCATGCTGGGCACCAGCGCCATCCGCAACCTGATCCGCGAGGCCAAGGTGGCCCAGATGTACTCCACCATCCAGACGAGTCAGAATGTGGGCATGCAGACGCTGGACCAGAACCTGACCGATCTGGTGCGGCGCAACCTGATCAGCCCGGCCGAAGCGCGCGCCAAGGCCAAGATACCGGACAACTTCCCGGGCTGACCGCCACCGGCCCAGCCTCTCGCCACGCGCCATGAAAAGCATTTTCCGCAAGCTGCGAAGCGGCCAGGACCCTTCGGCCCCGGCCTCCGAGTCGGCCTTCTTCACGACCACGCTGGCGGCGCATGGCTTCATGGACCCGCACACGCCTCCCGTTCCCTGGGAGGCGCGCGCCATCGAGGTGGGCGCCACGCGGCTGCCGCGCGGCAGCGTCACCCAGCTGGAGCAGCTGTGGTCGCGCGACCGCTACCTGGGCCAGCTTGACGCCGCCAGCCTGCACCGGCTGAGCGAATACTTCATCTACGCGGCCGTGGCGCCGCAGCGCGACGTGATCCGCCAGGAAGAGAACGGCAGCTTCATGGCGGTGGTGCTGTCCGGCCAGATCGCCGTGGAGCGCCAGCAGCCCTGGGGCGAGCGCATGCGCCTGGCGCAGACACGGCCCGGCGACATCCTCGGCGAGATGTCGCTGCTCGACGGCGGGCCGCGCTTTTCCAGCTGCACCACGCTGACCGACTGCGAGATCGGCGTGCTCAGCGCCGAGGCGCTGGACGAAATGATGGTCAAGGATGCCGCGCTGGCCGCCAAGCTGATGGCGCTGCTGGCGCGCAAGCTCTCGTTCCGGCTGCGTGCCATCAGCGTGCGCCTGGGCGAGGAGCAGCACACTTAGATGGCGAATGAGTCGGCGAATGAGTCGAATATGAGGACGCCTGGCCCATCCGGGCCGGACCGGACCACCTGCACATAACAAAACAACCTGCGCGCCACGACGGCGCGCAATGCCCGGGGGAATACGGCAATGGAAAGAGATCAGGCCACCAAGTTCATCAACGACCTGCTCAAGCTCATGGTCAGCCGCAACGGCAGCGACTTGTTCATCACGGCGGAATTCCCGCCGGCGATCAAGATCGACGGGCGCATCACCAAGGTGTCGCCGCAGCCGCTGTCGCCGGTGCACACGCTGACGCTGGCGCGCTCCGTCATGAGCGACAAGCAGATCGCCGATTTCGAGCGCACCAAGGAGTGCAACTTCGCCATCTCGCCGCCGGGCATAGGGCGCTTTCGCGTCAACGCCTTCATCCAGCAGGGCCGCGTGGGCATGGTGATGCGGACGATTCCGCTGGCCCTGCCCACCATCGACAGCCTGGGCGTACCCCAGGTGCTCAAGGAAGTGACCATGACCAAGCGCGGCCTGTGCATCCTGGTCGGCGCCACGGGCTCGGGCAAGTCCACCACGCTGGCCGCCATGGTGGACTGGCGCAACGAGAATTCCTACGGCCACATCGTGACCATCGAGGACCCCATCGAATTCGTGCACCCGCACAAGAACTGCGTGGTCACGCAGCGCGAGGTGGGCCTGGACACGGACAGCTGGGAAGCAGCGCTCAAGAACTCCCTGCGCCAGGCACCGGACGTGATCCTCATGGGCGAAATCCGGGACCGCGAGACCATGGAGCACGCCATCGCCTTCTCGGAAACCGGCCACCTGTGCCTGGCCACGCTGCACGCCAACAGCGCCAACCAGGCGCTGGACCGCATCGTCAACTTCTTCCCCGAAGAGCGCCGCCCGCAACTGCTGATGGACCTGTCGCTGAACCTGCGCGCCATGGTCTCCCAGCGCCTGCTGCCCAAGCAGGACAGCAAGGGGCGCGTGGCCGCCATCGAGGTGATGCTCAACTCGCCGCTGATCTCCGACCTGATCTTCAAGGGCGAAGTCACCGAGATCAAGGAGATCATGAAGAAAAGCCGCAACCTGGGCATGCAGACCTTCGACCAGGCGCTGTTCGACCTGTTCGAGTCCAACCTCATCACCTACGAGGATGCCCTGCGCAATGCGGACTCGGTCAACGACCTGCGGCTGCAGATCAAGCTGGGCAGCCAGCGCGCCAAGTCGCTGGACCTGGCGGCGGGCACCGAGCATTTCGCCATCGTCTGAACGCGCCTTCAGCGCGCCGAGCCGGGACACCGGCTCCTTCCAGGGCCGCACACCGCGCGCCCCTGCGCCACCCGCTCCCACCACCTCTCAGGAATCCCCCATGTCCGACTCCTCCATCGCCGCCCGCAGCTATGCGGCCATCGCTCCCCTCTCCGTAGCCTTCCTGGGGCTGGGCGTCATGGGCTATCCCATGGCCGGCCACCTGGCCACGGCAGGCCACCGCGTCACGGTCTACAACCGCACGCAGGCCAAGGCCCGCGCCTGGTGCGAGGAGTTCAACGGCGGCCATGCGGCCACGCCGCGCGAGGCCGTGGCCGGCGCCGACATCGTGTTCAGCTGCGTGGGCAATGACGATGACCTGCGCTCGGTCGTGCTGGGGCCGGACGGGGCCTTCGCGGGCATGCGCCGCGGCGCCATCTTTGCCGACCACACGACGGCATCGGCCGAAGTGGCGCGCGAGCTGCATGCGGCCGGGCTGGAGCTGGGCCTGCAGTTCATCGACGCACCCGTCTCGGGCGGCCAGGCAGGCGCCCAGAACGGCCAGCTCACCGTGATGTGCGGCGGTGACGAGGCCGCCTTCGCCACCATGCAGCCCGTGGCCATGGCCTTCTCGCGCGCCTGCACGCTGATGGGCGACAGCGGCGCCGGCCAGCTCACCAAGATGGTCAACCAGATCTGCATCGCCGGCCTGGTCCAGGGCCTGTCCGAGGCCATCGCCTTCGGCCAGCACGCGGGCCTGGACATTCCCGCCGTGCTCGACGTCATCGGCAAGGGCGCAGCCCAGAGCTGGCAGATGGACAATCGCGGCCGCACCATGGCCGAAGGCAAGTTCGACTTCGGCTTTGCCGTGGACTGGATGCGCAAGGACCTGGGCCTGGTGCTGGCCGAGGCCCAGCGCAACGGCGCCCGCCTGCCCGTCACGGCCCTGGTGGACCAGTTCTATGCCGATGTGCAGCAGATGGGGGGCAGGCGCTGGGATACCTCCAGCCTCATCAAGAGGCTCACCCCCTGAGCGGCTTACGCCGCTTCCCCCTCTCTACTTGCTTCGCAAGGGAGGGGGACGACACCATCGCTGCGGGGCGGCCCTTGCTTGGTGTCCCTGGCTTTAGGCCCTGCCAGATTCAAGTGCTATGCCCTGAGGAACGAGATCTTCCTATGTCCAAAACAAAAAGCCGGAACATGTTCCGGCTTTTGCTTTCAGGCGGCGGTGATCACTTCACCGGGGTGGCGGTGGCGCCTGCGGGGGTGGACAGGCTGCTTTCCGAGAGGCTGGTGGGAGCGCTGGCTGCGGCGGCCTTGCCGGAGTCGTCGGTGACCACGGGGGCGGACTGCGGCTGCATGCGGGCCAGTTCGTCCTCGGAGATGACTTCCACCACGCGCACGACCTTGGTCACGTCGTTGATGCCGCGGGCGATTTCGGCGCCGCGCTTGGCTTCGCGCGGGGTGACGATGCCCATCAGGAAGACGACCTTGTTCTCGGTCACGACCTTGAAGGCCGAGGCCTGGATGTCCTTGGCGTCCAGCAGGCTGGCCTTGACCTGGGTGGTGATCAGGGTGTCCTTGGAGCGCTGGCTCAGCGTGGAAGTGAAGGGCGCCACCACCACTTCGTTGAAGACATTGCGCACCGTGGGCTGCTCGCGCACGAGCTTCTCGATGGTCTGGCGGTCGGCCTCGTTGCCGGCCTCGCCGGTCAGCAGCACCTGGCGGTTGTAGCTGGTGACGTTGACATGGGCCTTGTCGCCCAGCACTTCGGAGATGCGGTTGTTGGCGCGCAGCTCGATGCCCTGGTCTTCCACCTGGGTGCCGGTGGTGCGGCGGTCCGCCACCGACATGCCGGCCATCACGGCGCTGCCGCCCACCAGGGCGACGCAGCCCGACAGGGCGGCGCCCAGGGACGCAACGGCGAGCACACCGCAGGCGGCGCGGGACCAACGGAACTTCATAGAGGCATCTCCTGTTCACCAAGTAACTGGGCATCCACGCCGTCGCACAGGCAGTGCAGCACCAGCGTATGGGTTTCGCGCACGCGCGCCGCACGGTCATGCGGCACGCAGATCAGAACATCGGTCTCGCGCACGCGGCCGGCCAGGGAGCCGCCCGTGCGGCCGGTCAGCACCACGGCCATCATGTCGCGCTCATGGGCGGCATCCAGGGCCTCCAGCACGGCCACGTCGTTGCCCGTGGCGGACAGCACCAGCAGCAGGTCGCCGGGCTGGCCCAGGGCGCGTATCTGGCGCGCCAGGTACTGGGTGGCGTTGCCACCCGAGCCCGTGGCGCCCACGGTGCCCAGCAGGCCACCGTCGGACACCAGGGCCACGGCGGCCAGCTCGGGCCGGTCGCGCTCGAAACCGGCCACGCACAGGGCGGCGAAGAGCTGGGCGTCGCTGGCCGAGGCGCCAGCGCCGCAGGCCAGGACCTTGCCGCCGCTGGTCACGCAGGCCAGCATGGCCTGTACCGCTGACGCAATGGGCTGGCTCAGCGCCTGGGCGGCCTGGTATTTCAGGTCGGCGCTGTCGATGAAATGCTGTTGGATACGTTGCTCAAGCATGGAGGCCCGATGATAACTGCCGCCCCTGAAGTCTTTCGTAGCCAGGCGTTATTTGTGCTGCAGCGGTAACGGATCAGGCGCCTTCGGCGTCAAAGGCGGCCTGCAGCCACTGCACGGCAGGCCCGGCGCCAGGCTCGACCAGCACCACGTCGAAGCGGCACGGCGGCGGCGCGGCCCATCGCATCAGGTAGTGGCGCGCGGCAAACACGATGCGCCGCTGCTTGGTGGCGCCTATGCTGGCGCCGGCACCGCCGAAGGCGCGCGTGCCACGGCTGCGCACCTCGACGAAGACCACGGTGCCGTCGCGCGCCTGCACTATGAGGTCGATCTCGCCGCCGCCGCGCCCCGGCGTCCGATAATTGCGCTCGACCAGACGCAGGCCGGCCGCCTGCAGATGGGCCAGCGCCGCATCCTCGGCCTGCTGGCCCCGGTGCCGGGTCGTGAGGGCAGACGGCCCCGCGCCTGCCGGCTTTTTCGCAAGGAAACCCATTGACTACCTCTTTCGCCACCGCGCTGGGCGCAGCCAAGGATGCTGCGGCATCCCAGCATTATCCGCAGGGCGCCCTCTACGTGGTGGCCACCCCCATAGGCAACCTGGCCGACATCAGCCTGCGCGCCCTGCATGTGCTGCAGCTGGTGGACTGCGTGGCCTGCGAGGACACGCGCCACACCCAGGGCCTGCTGCGCTCCTATGGACTGGACCGCCCCGGCAGCCAGCTGCTGGCCGTGCACCAGCACAACGAGGCCGAGGCGGCCCAGCAGATCGTGGCGCGGCTGCAGCAGAGCCAGCGCATCGCCTATGTCAGCGATGCCGGCACACCCGGCGTCAGCGACCCCGGCGCGCGCCTGTGCGCGGCCGTGCAGGCGGCAGGCCTGCGCTGCATTCCGCTGCCCGGCGCCAGCAGCATCACGGCGGCCATCAGCGTGGCCGGCGCGGTCACGCCTTCGCAGGGCGAGGGAGGTTTCGTCTTCGCGGGCTTTCTGCCCACCAAGTCGGCCGAGCGCCTGGCCGCCGTGCAGCAACTGGCGCTGCAGCCGCGCTGCACCGTGCTGCTGGAGGCGCCGCACCGCATTGCCGACCTGGCCGCCGCCCTGGCCACGCTGGGCGAGCGCCCGGTGACGCTGGCGCGCGAGATCACCAAGCAGTTCGAGGACATTGCCACCATGCCCGCCAGCGCGCTGCCGGCCTGGCTGCAGGCCGTGCCCCAGCGCAGCAAGGGCGAGTTCGCCGTGGTGCTGCACCCGGTGGCCCTGGGTGGCGATGAGGCCGACGCCGACGCCCTGCGCGTGCTGCGCCTGCTGCTGGCCGAGCTGCCCACCAAGACGGCCGTGCGCCTGGCCGCCGAGATCACGGGCGCACCGCGCAACCGCCTCTATGACGCCGCGCTGGCGATCAAGCAGGCCGCCGAGGAGGACCCGATAGAGGATTAAGCCCAAGGCGGCAGCACCACAGTGGCCTTCACCCTCAGGGACACCGAGCAAGGGCCTACGCCGGCCGCGCCGCCCCGCCGCGAGGGTGTCGCCGGTTGCCCGTACGCCCCCCGCGTAGCGAGAGGGGGCGCCGTGCAACGGGAAGCGGCGCAGCCGCTCAGGGGGACTTATGCATACGCCAGGCCGGTGGCCACGCCACCGAACAGGTCGCCCTCGACCTGCGGCACGCCGGGGAAGGCCTCGCGCAGCGCATCGCGCAGCGTGCGCAGGGCCGACGAGCCGCCCGTGAGGTAGATGGCGTCCAGCGCCTGGGGCGCCACGCCGGCCAGGCGCAGGCAATCCTGGGCACAGGCCACGACCTGTTGCAGGGGGCCTTGCAGCTGCTCGTGCAGCACCTCGGGCGAGATGGCGGCGGACAGGCCCGATTCCAGCCAGCCCAGCTCGATGGGCGACTCGGCATGGCGCGTGGAAGCCTCGATCTTGGCCTGCTCCACGACGGCGGCCAGGCGGTGGCCTTCGCGCAGTTCCAGCACGTCCATCAGGCGCTTGTGCAGGCGCTGGTCGCTGTAGTCGGTGCGCAGGTTGCGCGCCTCGGCCAGGGCCTTGGGCGAGTACAGCCACTGGATCAGGTGCCAGGTCGAGAGGTCGAAGAACACGCGGCTGGGCACTTCGCGGCCGCTGGGGCCGGTGTGGCGGTAGCCCAGCAGCGGCATGAGCTGGGCCAGGTTGAGCCGGTGGTCGAAGTCCGTGCCGCCGATGTGCACGCCGCTGGTGGCCAGGATGTCGTCGCGGCGGTCGCTGCGGCCGGCCTGCTCGGGCCCCAGGCGCACGACGGTGAAGTCGGAGGTACCGCCGCCGATGTCCACCACCAGCACCACGGATTCCTGCGTGAGGCGCTGCTCGTAGTCCAGCGCGGCGGCGATGGGCTCCATCTGGAAATCCACTTCGCCCAGGCCGGCGGCGCGCGCGGCGTCGGCCAGGGCCTGCTGGGCCTGGCGGTCGCGCTCGGGATGGTCATCCACGAAGTGCACGGGCCGGCCCAGCACCACGCGCTCGGGCAGGCGCCCGTCCAGCGAGGCACGCGCCCGGTCGGCCACGCGGCGAAGGAACAGTCCGATCACATCCTGGTAGCTGACCAACTGGTCGTGCACGGCCGTCTTTTCCTGCAGCAGCGCGCTGCCCAGCAGGCTCTTGAGCGAGCGCATGAGCCGGCCCGGCTCGCCATCCAGGTACTGGGCCATGGCGTCGCGCCCGAAATGCGTGCTGTGCTCATCCGTATGGAAGAACAGCGCCGTGGGCATGCCGCAGGCATCGCCTTCCAGCGGCAGCAGGCGTGCGGGCTGGCCGGGCACGCGCCAGGCCATGGCGGAGTTGGAGGTACCGAAATCTATGCCCAGCGTGGCAGGAGAGGAAGCAGTCGTCATGGCAAGCGGCGCCGCGCCACGGCAGCCTGCGAAGGCTGCAGCGGCTGCAACGAAAACGCCCACCGGAGTGGGCATGGGTGTCAGCGGGGCGCCATTCTATCGCCCGCGCATTGCGCCTAGGCGGCAGCGGTTTCCCGGGGCAGGGTATCCTGGGCGAGCACGATGCGCACGCCATGCGTGGCGGCCTCGTCCAGTGCCCGTGCAGGCGCAGTCCGCCGCACGTCCAGCCCGATCGCATAAGGGCCTTCGCCGCGCGTGGCCAGCCGGTGGCCCAGGGCGCCCGTAGCCACGCCCTGGGCTGGGGCAGACAGCACCAGCTCGGTGGCGCCCGGCCCCGTGCCCCCCAGCTTCAGCGAGGCGCGGTAGGCGCCGCCATCGGCCGACAGACGGGCCTCGCCGATGTCGGCGCCCTCGCCCAGCAGCGCGCGCCAGCGCGCCAGGCTGGCCCGCAGGTCATGCACGGCCACGTGCAGCCGGGCCACGCCGGTGGCGCCGTTGGCATGCACGCGCGCATCGCCCTCAGGCACGCGCAGGGTGCGCGGCGTGAGGTCGCCGCAGAGAAAGGGCAGGTCCTGGCTGCGGGCGCGTGCATTGCGCCAGCGCAGCTGCGCGCCGTCGGGGCGCAGGCGGCCGCCTTCGTAGGGAGCCTCGTAGTCCAGCCCGCGCGCCTGGGCTGCGGCGACCACGGCGCCGGTCTCGGTGGGCAGCAGCGCGAAATCGACAATGCCCTCGCCATGGCGCTGCAGCTGCTGCCACCAGCGTTCCTCGGGCGCGGGCGCGCGCCAGGCGATGAGTTCGAAGTAGGCGCCGTCGGCAAACACCACCAGGGCGTTGTGCGTGGAGCGGCCCGGATGCTCGCCGCCGCGCAGCACGTTGAAGCCCAACGCCTGATAGTCGGCAATGGTGCGCTCCAGGTCCTGGACCGCGATGACGATGTGGTCGAGTGGCAGGGTCATGGCAGGGGTGCTTTCCGCACGGTGTTCAGGCCGCCAGGCGCGCGGCGGCGCTGGAGTCGGTGTGGCGCACTTCGGCGCGGATGTTCTGCGGATTGCGCAGCAGGTTGAGGATGGGGCAGGTGCGCTCCACGGCCTCGAACAGCGCATCGATCTCGGCGCGGCTGGCCGGCGAGTCGATGTGCACGGTGTAGCCGATCTCGTGCGGCCAGATGGGCGTGGCCTCGTGGCCGGGCCTGCCGCCGCGCGGGTCGATGATGCCCGTGACCTCGACCTCCAGGCTCTCCACCGGCACCTGTCGCTCGGCCGCCTGGATCAGAAAGATGTGGGTGACGCAGGTGCCCAGCACGCCCAGCTGCAGCTCGGGCGAGCTGGGGCCGAGGTTGTAGCCCGCGAAGTCGGGTGGGCTGTCGCTGATGACCTGGTGCTCGCGTATGCGCAGGCGGCGCACGCCGCTGCGGCCCTCGGCACGCACATGGGCCTTGAGGTGGGCGGGCTGGGCCGTGCCGGCCGCGACGGCGGCGCTGCGGGCGAGCACGGCGGCGCGCTTTTCGGCGAGGTATTCATTGAGATGGCTCATGGACGGGCTTTCGGTGAAGGAAGTACCAGCCCATTGTTGGGACCGCCGCATGCGCGGCAAACAAACGAATCCGTCTGCGCTTATGCACTGAACAGATATGCGGGGCACCCATCCCTTAGTCGTTTTCCAAATAACGATGCAACTCGATATATGAGCGCAAATATTTGCCATCGATAGCATGAAAAACATGGAGCCGGTCCTGTGGCCGGCAGTCTTGTTTTTCAGCGCCCCAGCGGCGGCGAGGTACGAACGTGTTTTCCCAATCGAAGGCGGGTCAGGCGGCATGGAAGGCCGCGATAGCGGTATTGGCGGGCAGCAGCCTGCTGCTGGCGGCGTGCTCCAGGCAGGCCGATACGGCCCAGGCGGGCGCGGCTGCTGGCCCCGTGGAAGGCGGCACCCTGGTCTACCTGGAGCAGCAGGCCCATACCAACCTCTATCCGCCGGCCGGGGGCTTCTATCCCAACGGCGGCGTGCTCAACCAGATCACCGACAAGCTGACCTACCAGGACCCGAAGACGCTGGAGATCCAGCCCTGGATCGCCGAGTCCTGGACCGTGAATGCCGACGCCACCGAGTACCGCTTCAAGCTGCGGCCCGGCGTCACCTTCTCCGACGGCACGCCGCTGGACGCAGCGGCCGTGGCGCGCAACTTCGACACCTACGGCCTGGGCAACAAGGCGCTCAAGCAGCCCGTGTCCGAGGTGATCAACAACTACGAGCGCAGCGAAGTGGTCGACCCACTGACGGTGAAGTTCTTCTTCAGGAAGCCTTCGCCGGGCTTCCTGCAGGGCACCTCGGTGATCGGCTCGGGCCTGGTCTCGCCGGCCACGCTGGACCGCCCCTTCGAGGAGCTGGGCGACGCCACGCGCATCATCGGCTCCGGCCCCTTCGTGGTGGCCAGCGAGACGCTGGGCAAGGAGCTGGTGCTCAAGGTGCGCAAGGACTACGCCTGGGGTCCCGCCAAGCTGGCCCACCAGGGCCGCGCGCGGCTGGACGAGGTGAAGTTCATCGTCACGCCCGAGGACAGCGTGCGCATCGGCGCGCTGCTGGCCGGCCAGGCCGGGCTGATCCGCCAGATCCAGGCCTACGACGAAAAGCGCGTCGAGGACCAGAAGTTCAGCATCTACGCCCCGCCTACGCGCGGCGTGAACAACAGCGTGGCCATCCGCCCCGACAACGCCCTGGTGGCCGATCTGAAGGTACGCCAGGCCCTGCTGCACGGCACCAATGCCAAGGAGATCGTGGAGACGCTGTTCTCGCCGCGCTATCCGCAGGCGCGCTCGGTGATTGCCTCCACTGCGGCCGGCTTCGTGGACCTGTCGGCCAAGCTGGCCTATGACGAGGCCAAGGCGAAACAGCTGCTGGACGAGGCCGGCTGGACGCTGGGCGCCAACGGCCTGCGCCAGAAGGACGGCCGCGATTTCGTGCTGTCCACCTACGAGTCCCTGCCCCAGCCGCAGAACAAGGAGACGCTGCAGCTCGTGGCCCAGCAGTGGGCGCGCATCGGCGTCAAGCTCAACGTGCTGTCGGGCGACGCGGGCAGCCGCGCCGTGGACACGCTGGACCCCGACAAGACCGGCGTGCTGCCCGGCATGGTGGGCCGCGCCGATCCCGACGTGATCAAGAGCAACTACTACCCGACCAACCGCAACGTGCTGCTGCAAAAGGGCGGCGTGAGCCAGAAGGTCAAGTCCTTCGAGGACACCAAGCTCAACGGCCTGTTCGACGCCATCGCGGCCGAGACCGATGCCGCCAGGCGCCTGGCGCTGGCCGGCGAGGTGCAGAACTACCTGATCGACCAGGCCTATGTGATCCCCATCTTCGAGGAACCCCAGGCCTTTGCGGGCGCAGGCTGGGTGCGCGACGTGGGCTTCGAGGCCGTGGGCCGGCCCAGCTTCTACAGCACCTGGCTGGCCAGGCGCTGACCGGATCGCACCCTGAGGAACCGCTCCCATGCCGCGCCGCTATCTGCTCAGCCGCATCGCACAGGCCGCCCTGGTGCTGTGGGCGGCCTTCACGGTCTCGTTCATCCTGCTGCAGCTGCTGCCGGGCGACGCCGTGCTGATCAAGTTCCTGAACCCCGAGCTGGGCCTGGGCCCGCAGGAGATTGCCGACATCCGCGCCGCCTACGGCTCGGACCAGCCCGTGTGGCAGCAGTACCTGCATACACTGGGCCAGTTCCTCACAGGCCATTTCGGCTATTCGCTGCAGGCCGGCGTGCCGGTGAGCCAGGGCCTGGCCACCAGCCTGCCGCCCACGCTCAAGCTCGCGGCCCTGGGCTTTGCCGCAGCCGCGCTGCTGGCCGTGGCGCTGGCGGCGGCCGCCAGCCTGGCGCCCTTTGCCTGGCTGCGCAACGCGCTGTATTCGCTGCCCTCGGTCTTTGTCTCGGTACCCGTGTTCTGGCTGGGGATCATGCTGATCCAGGTGGTGTCGTTCCGCCTGGGCTGGATCGCCGTGATCAATCCCGGCCCCTGGGAAGGGCTGGTGCTGCCCACGCTGACCCTGGCCGTGCCGATCTCGGCGCCGCTGGCCCAGGTGCTGCTGCGCAATATCGACGCCGTGCTGGCCCAGCCCTTCGTGGCCGTGGCGCGGGCCAAGGGCGCCTCGCGCCGCTGGGTGCTGCTGCGCCATGTGGCACGCAATGCCCTGCTGCCCACGCTGACCATTGCCGGCGTGCTGTTCGGCGAGCTGCTGGCCGGGGCCGTGGTGACGGAGGCCGTGTTCGGCCTCAACGGCCTGGGGACGCTGACCCAGCAGGCCGTGGGCAACCAGGACACGGCCGTGCTCCAGGCCGTGGTGGTCGTCTCGGCCGCCGCCTTCGTACTCATCAACCTCGCCGTGGACCTGCTGTACCCGCTGCTTGATCCGCGCCTGCGCCATTCCGTGGAGAACCGGCCATGAACACTGCCGTCTCAAGCGCTCTTTCCCCGGCCCTGGATGCCCAGGCCGCGCCCGCCACTCCTACTCCCATTCCCACGGCGCTGCCAGCGCCGTCCCTGGCCCCTGCGCCAGCCGCCCCGCGCCGCAGCTTCGCCTTGCCGGCCCGCCTGCAACCCCTGAAACGCCTGCCACCCACGCTGGCCCTGGCCTGGCTGGTGATTGCCGTGGCCGCGCTGTGGGCGCTGGCGCCCGGCTGGTTTGCCCACCAGAACCCGATCGCGGGCCAGGCCGGCCAGCAGCTGCTGGCGCCCGGCGCCGCGCACTGGCTGGGCACGGACGCGCTGGGGCGCGACCTGTGGGCGCGCGTGGTGCATGGCGCCGTGCATTCGCTGTCGGGCGCCTTCGTGGCCGTGGGCGTGGGCCTGGCCGTGGGCACGCTGATCGGCCTGCTGGCCGGGGCCACGGGCGGGCGCACGGAAGATGCGCTGATGCGCCTGGTCGATGTGCTGCTGGCCGTGCCTTCGCTGCTGCTGTCGCTGACCATCATCATCGTGCTGGGCTTTGGCACCATCAACGCGGCCATTGCCGTGGGCGTGGTCTCGGTGGCCAGCTTCGCGCGCCTGGTTCGCTCGGAGGTGGTGCGCGTGCGCCGCTCCGACTACGTGGAGGCCGCCTTTGGCAGCGGCGGGCGCTTTGCCGCCGTGCTGTGGCGCCATGTGCTGCCCAACTCGCTGACGTCGGTCATCGCCATGGCGGCGCTGCAGTTCGGCTCGGCGATCCTTGCGATTTCCACGCTGGGTTTTCTGGGCTACGGCGCGCCGCCGCCCACGCCCGAATGGGGGCTGCTGATCGCCGAGGGCCGCAACTACATCGCCACCGCCTGGTGGCTGACCACGGCGCCGGGCCTGATCGTGGTGGCCGTGGTGCTGGCGGCCAACCGCATCGCCACGGCCTTCGCACGGAGGCCTGCATGAGCGCCGCCATCGAGGAACGCATCCACGCCGCACCAGCGGTGGCAACCACCGCCCCCGTGCTCGAAGTGCAGGACCTGGCCGTGGCCTACCGCGATGCCGCAGGCCAGGCACAGCGCGTGGTGCACGGCGTGTCGTTTTCCGTGGCGCCGGGCGAGGTGGTGGCCCTGGTCGGCGAATCGGGCTCGGGCAAGACCACCACGGCCCAGGCCGTGATCGGCCTTTTGGCCGACAACGGCCGGCGCGAGCACGGCAGCATCCGCCTGCAGGGCACCGAGGTCTCGGGCTGGCCGGCCGCACGCTGGAACGCCATCCGCGGCCGCGTGGTCAGCCTGGTGCCGCAAGACCCCACCATGTCGCTGAACCCCGTGCGCACGGTGGGCGACCAGGTGGGCGAGATCCTGCGCATCCACGGACTGCGCGACCGCACGGCCGTGGAGGCGCGCGTGCTGGAGCTGCTGGCCCGCGTGGGCCTGTCCCAGCCCGCGCTGCGCGCACGCCAGTATCCGCACGAACTGTCGGGCGGCATGCGCCAGCGCGTGCTGATCGCCATCGCCATCGCGCTGCGGCCCGCCCTCATCATTGCCGACGAGCCCACCAGCGCGCTGGACGTGACCGTGCAGCGGCGCATCCTGGACCTGATCGACGCGCTGCGCCGCGAGACCGGCACGGCCGTGCTGCTGGTCACGCATGACCTGGGCGTGGCGGCCGACCGCTCGCACCGCCTGGTCGTCATGCAGGGCGGCCGCATCCAGGAGCAGGGTCCCACGCTGGAGCTGCTGCGCAATCCGCAAAGCGCCTATACGCGGCGGCTGCTGGCCGATGCGCCTTCTCTGGCGCCCGCGCCGCGCCGCACGCCCAGGCCCGCCACGGCCGATGACTGGGCCATCGAGGTCGAGGACCTGGTGCACGAGTTCGCGGCGCCCGGCCATGCCTCGGCCCACGGGCGCGGCATCTTCCGCGCCGTGGACGGCGTGTCGCTGCGCGTGCGCCGGGGCAGCACGCATGCCATCGTGGGCGAGTCGGGCTCGGGCAAGACCACTACCATCCGCGCCATCGTGGGCCTGGGCCGGCCCACGGCGGGCCGCATCCGCATCGAAGGCACCGAGGTCACGGGCCTGCGCGGCGAGGCCCTGCGCCAGCTGCGCCGCCGCGTGCAGCTGGTCTACCAGAACCCGTTCAGTTCTCTGGACCCGCGCCAGAGCGTGTTCGACATCATCGAGGAGCCCCTGCTGAACTTCGACCCGCTGCCGGCCGATGAGCGCCGCCGGCGCGTGCACGACATGCTGGAGCGCGTGGGCCTGCCGGCCGCCGTGCTGCAGCGGCGCCCGCATGCGCTGTCGGGCGGCCAGCGCCAGCGCGTGGCGATTGCGCGCGCCCTGGTGCTGCAGCCGCAGGTCCTGGTGCTGGACGAGGCCGTCTCGGCCCTGGACGTGACCGTGCAGGCGCAGATCCTGGC
Organism: Delftia sp. WSY_22; assembly: GCF_043104185.1. Classification (NCBI taxonomy): domain Bacteria; kingdom Pseudomonadati; phylum Pseudomonadota; class Betaproteobacteria; order Burkholderiales; family Comamonadaceae; genus Delftia; species Delftia sp. WSY_22. Next base: position 267,592 of record NZ_JBICKN010000007.1, on the reverse strand, counting down.
CCTGCTCGCCCAGCTGCAGCAGGACCTGGGGCTGACCTATCTCTTCATCTCGCACGACCTTGCCGTGGTGCGCCAGATTGCCGACACGGTGTCGGTGCTGCGCGCGGGCCGGGTGGTGGACGCGGGCAGCGTGGAGGAAGTGTTCCAGCGCCCCACCAGCGACTACACACGCGAACTCATGGACGCCATTCCCGGCAAAAGGAGCATTGATTTTGTCCCTCACCCCGCCTGATACCAACCGTGGCCACGGCTCCCGCACCGGCCCGCGCCTGGGCTTCTTCAGCCGCCTGCTCGACGATGTGCCGGCCGGCGAACGCTACCGCCTGGTGGCCGAGCAGATCGCCCATGCCGAGGCCCAGGGCTTCGACTCGGCCTGGGTAGCCCAGCACCATTTCCATGAAAGCGAGGGCGGCCTGCCTTCGCCCTTCGTCTTCCTGGCCCATGTGGCGGCGCGCACGCGGCGCATCCGCATCGGAACGGGCGTGATCACGCTGCCGCTGGAAAACGCACTGCGCGTGGCCGAGGACGCGGCCGTGCTGGACCTGCTGACCGGCGGCCGCCTGGAAGTGGGCCTGGGCACGGGCGGCACGGCCGAATCCTTCGAGGCCTTTGGCGTGCAGGGCGCCGAGCGCGGCGCCGTCTTCGCGCGCAACTTCGGCGTGCTGCAGGACGCCTGGGCCGGGCGCGCGCTGGCCGGTGGCGTGCACCTGTACCCGGCCGCGCCGCAGCTGCTGGAGCGCGTCTGGCAGGCCACGTTCTCGGCCGAGGGCGGCGCGCGGGCCGGGGCCAACGGCGACGGCCTGATGCTGTCGCGCACCCAGCCACGGCCCGAAGGCGCGCCGCAGGCCACGCTGTCCGAGATCCAGAACCCCATCATCGACGCCTACCTCGCCCGCCTGCCCGCAGGGCGGGCGCCGCGCATCCTGGGCTCGCGCACGCTGTTCGTTGCCGACCGCCGAGACGAGGCGCTGCGCTGGGCCGAGGCCGGCCTGCGCCGCGTGGCCCGGCGCCATGCCGCCCAGCCCTCGCAGTGGGCGGCCCGCGTCGATCCGCAGGCGCCGCTGGCCGATCTCATCGCCGCCTACGACGTGCATGTGGGCACGCCCGACGAGGTCATCGCCTCGCTGCGCGCCGACACGGCGCTGGCGCGCGTGAGCGACATCGTCTTCCAGGTGCATTCCATCGACCCGCCGCACGACGCCATCCTGCGCTCCATCGAGCTGACGGCCGCCCATGTGGCACCAGCCCTGGGCTGGCGCCGTGCAGATCTGCAGGCACCCTCTTCCCTCCCCGCAGCCCGGGCCGGACTGCTGCAAGCCGCATGACCATGAACACCACCGTACAGCCCCGTTTTCCGGACGACGTCATCGACCACCTCGCCGGCATCACCCCCGGCAGCGCCCTGGACCGCGTGCGCCGCCACCGCACCGAGGCGCGCACGCAGGCCCAGCAGAGTTTTGCCGCCCTGTTCACGCCCGCCGAGCCCGTGCCCGGCACGGTCTCGCTGCGCGAGCGGCTGGCCCTGGCCGCCTTCACGGCCGGGCTTCATGGCGAGCCGCGCAGCGCCGCCTTCTATGCGAAGGCGCTGGCGGCCGAAGATGCGGAACTGGCTGCCGCCGTGGCATCCGAAGTCGTGCGGGGCCGTGCACAAAGCCTTCAGCCCGGCAGCGGCCCGCACGGGCCGTACGGCCGCTACCCCGCAGGCCCGCTGAGCCGCGAAGACCAGAGCGGCCCCGCCTATGCCGTGGACCCGGCCCATGCCGCGCTGCTGGGCGCGCGCCTGGCCGCGGCGCTGGCCCATGCGCACCTGCTGGCCTACCACCCGCGCGACGCCAGCGCCGGGGCCCTGCAGGCGCTGCAACAGGCGGGCTGGAGCGAGACGGACATCGTCATCGTGTCCCAGCTGGCGTCCTTCCTGTCCTTCCAGATCCGCGTGGTCGCAGGGTTGCGCGTGCTGACTGCACGCCCCGCGTCCCCGGCAGCCCATCAACCCACCCTGCAAGCCCAGCCATGACCTCAACGAACTCCGCCGCTCCCCAGGTCTTCACCCAGGAAGAGCTCGACTGGCTGCCATGGATTGAGCCGCTGGACGAAAGCGAGCTGACCGAACGCCACCATGCAGGCCTGGTCGATGCCTCACGCGCGCAGTCCCCCTACTTCCGCCTGCTGGCGCGCGACCCCGACACGCTGGGCGCACGCACGCGCACCGACAAGGACATCTTCTACAACCCCGACGCCGGCCTGCCGCGTGCCGAGCGGGAGCTGGCGGCCGCTGCCACTTCGCGCGCCAATGGCTGCATCTACTGCGCTTCGGTCCATGCGCGCTTTGCCACGCACTTCTCGCGCCGGGGCGGCGACGTGCAGCGCCTGCTCGACGAGGGTCCGGGCACGGACCTGGGGCCGCGCTGGAACGCCATCGTCACGACGGCCGTGGCGCTGACCCAGACGCCGCCTGCGCTGGAGCCCGCCCACATCGATGCGCTGCGCGCCGCCGGCCTGGACGATGCCGCCATCTCCGATGTGCTGCACGGCACGGCCTTCTTCAACTGGGCCAACCGGCTCATGCTGTCGCTGGGCGAGCCACGGACCACCGCATGAGGGCTTTCGCCCTCACCACAGGCCCAGCAGCTTCCACCAGGCGCTGCCGACCACGGCAAAGACCAGCAGCTCGATCACGCACATGGCCGCGCCCACGCGCCACCAGTTGCCCAGCGTGACATAGCCGCTTCCGAAGATGATGGGCGAAGTGCCGGTGGCGTAGTGGGTCAGCGTCATCATGATGGCCGAGCCGGCCGTCATCATCAGCATGAAGGGCACGACATAGTCGGCCGGAATCAGCTGCGCGCCCACGGTCAGGAAGGCCAGCATCATGGCGCTGATGTGGGCCGTGGTGCTGGCGAACAGGTAGTGCGAGAACACGAACACGCCCACCAGGATGGCCGCCACCGGCAGCCAGTCCAGACCGCTGGCGACGATGGCGTTCTTCATGCCCACCGCGAACCAGGACACCACGCCCAGCTTGTTGAGCTGCTCGGCCAGCATGACCAGGGCGCCGAACCACACCAGCGTGTCCCAGGCGCTTTTCTCGGACAGCACGTCATCCCAGTCGATGGTGCCCGTGATGATCAGCACGAACAGGCCCAGGAAGGCGACCACCGTCGGGTCCAGCGTGAAGGCAGGCCCGAACAGCATCTGCGGCACGTTGGCCCACAGCAGCAGCATCAGGCCGAAGGTGCCCAGCATCACGCGCTCCTTGCCCGACAGCGGCCCCATGCGGGCCATCTCGCTGCGCGCGTACTCCACGGCATTGGGCGTGGCCTTGAGTTCGGGAGGCGACAGCAGGTAGATCACCAGCGGCATCAGCAGCAGACACAGCAGGCCCGGCAGCAGCATGTACAGCGCCCAGGTGGTCCAGCTCAGGTGCAGGGCCTGGCCCGTGGCCTTGGCCACGAAGTCCACCACCAGCGGATTGGGCGCCGTGGCGGTCAGGAACATGGCCGACGTGATGGGATTGGCGTGGTAGTTGACCAGGGCCAGATAGGTGCCCACCTTGCCCTGCGTACCCTTGGCCGGGTCCGACTCGAAGGCATTGGCGATGGACTTCATGATGGGGTGCACGATACCGCCGCCGCGCGCCGTGTTGCTGGGCGTGAACGGTGCCAGCACCAGCTCGCAGATCGCCAGGCCGTAGCCGATGCCGATGGTCCGCTTGCCCATCAGCGCGATGAACATCAGTCCGATGCGGTTGCCCAGCCCCGTCTTCTTGAGGCCGCGCGAGATCAGGATGGCCACCACGATCAGCCAGATCAGCGGGCTGGAAAAGCTGCTCAGCGCATCGGTGACTGCGCCCTTGGACGAGCCAGACGTGACCTGGGACAGCGAGACGATCACGATGGCCATCAAGGCCATCACGCCAATGGGCATGACCTTGAGGATGATGGCCACGATGGTGGTCAGGAAAATGGCCACCAGCTGCCAGGCCTTGGGCGTCAGCCCCTCGGGCACGGGCACCAGCAGCAGCCCGAACAGCACGGCGGTGGCGATCAGCGCCGGCACCAGCCGGAACGGCACGGCCGACTTGAAGTAGCGGAACAGCGAGGCAATCTTCTCGAGCATGTGGATCCTTTGCGTTGCCGGAGCGGCGCCGAGAGAGCATGGCCTGCCGGGAGCAAAAGCCCACCAGCCTGCACGGGCACTGGCGGCCGCGCCGCATGACTGACATCATGATGCAGTGCAGCATGAGCCCGGCTTCCAGCGGGCGCCTGCGCCACCGAAGTTTGACAGGCATCAAGGCCGGGCCAGTAAACCTGGCGACCCAGGCCACCGAGCCCCGCTCACATGACAGCATCCCCAGACCGGGTGCCTTTCGCCCCGGTGTACCCATGCAGTGAAAAAAGGAGAAAAGCCGACATGCCAGCCAACCGATTCTTGCCCGAGGAATGGGAATGCCGGCTCCAGGAGATCGACCTGGAGATCGCCCGCCACGCCGTCATCTGCAAGATCCCGCTGCTGCAGGCCGGCGTGGTGGAGCGCGTGCTGGCCGATGACGCCAGCGTCTGCGGCGGCGACCACGAGGCCGCTTTCAAGACCCTGCGCGGCCTCTTGTACATGCACTACACCGAGCTGCTGCACATCAGCGAGGTGCTCAGCCCCGATGCCGCCCAGGAAATCGCCCACCGCGTGCGCCTGCGGCTGGGCCAGCGCATCGGCAACCAGCTGGGCGGCTGATGCCGGGCTGTCTGCCTGGCCTTTGCCTGGCCTTTGCCTGGCGCGAGGGCATGAAAAAAGGGCTACGACAACTGTCGTAGCCCTTTTCAATTTGGTTGCGCGAGAAGGATTTGAACCTCCGACCTTTGGGTTATGAGCCCAACGAGCTACCAGACTGCTCCATCGCGCGGTATTCCAAAATTATAGCAGATTATTCAGCTGCCTTGGCTTCGGCGGCGCCTTCTTCAGCGCGCTCGACCAGTTCCACGAAGGCCATGGGGGCGTTGTCGCCCACGCGGAAGCCCATCTTCAGGATACGGGTGTAGCCACCAGGACGCTTTGCGAAGCGGGGGCCCAGCTCGTTGAAGAGCTTGGTCACGCTGTCGCGGTCGCGCAGGCGGTCGAATGCCAGGCGGCGGTTGGCAACGGTGTCGACCTTGGCCAGGGTGATCATGGGCTCGATCACGCGGCGCAGTTCCTTGGCCTTGGGAACGGTGGTCTTGATGGCTTCGTGCTCGATGAGCGAATTCATCATGTTCTTCAGCATCGCCAGGCGGTGCGAAGAGGTGCGATTGAGTTTGCGGAGGCCGTGACCGTGACGCATGGTGCTTTATTCCTAAAATATGTAATTAGGGCTTGCGCAAACAAGGATGCAAGCCTGGACCCGTTACCGGATCTGCAGCTTGCCTCAACCGAATTTGCGCAAGTTGTTGATTAATTCGGGCAGCCGTATCAGGTACTGCCCGAGGCACTGAGGCTCTCCAAAAAGGAGAGCCCGCAATTATAGTGCTTAGCGCTTTTCCAGGCCAGCAGGCGGCCAGTTCTCCAGCTTCATGCCCAGCGTCAGACCGCGGGAAGCCAGGACTTCCTTGATCTCGTTGAGCGACTTGCGACCCAGGTTGGGGGTCTTGAGCAGCTCGTTTTCGGTACGCTGGATCAGGTCGCCGATGTAGTAGATGTTCTCTGCCTTGAGGCAGTTGGCCGAACGCACGGTGAGTTCCAGCTCGTCCACGGGACGCAGCAAGATGGGATCAAAGGCGGTTGCGGCACCACGGCCACCGGCCGGAGCATCGAAGACGCTGGCGATATCGCCGCCGTCCAGCTGAGCGAACACGGCGAGCTGTTCCACCAGGATCTTGGCGGAGGCGCGCACGGCGTCCTCGGCAGTGATCGCACCATTGGTTTCGATCTCCACCACCAGCTTGTCGAGGTCGGTGCGTTGTTCAACGCGGGCCGATTCGACGGCGTAGCTCACGCGCTTGACGGGCGAGAACGAAGCGTCCAGCACGATACGGCCGATCGACTTCGTGGACTCGTCGCCATAGCGGCGCACATTGCCGGGCACATAGCCGCGGCCCTTCTCGACCTTGATCTGCATGTCCAGCTTGCCGCCTTGCGACAGGTTGGCGATGACATGATCAGGGTTGATGATTTCCACGTCGTGGGGCGTCTGGATGTCGCGCGCCGTCACGACGCCTTCGCCATCCTTGCGCAGGGAGAGCGTGACCTCGTCGCGGTTGTGCAGCTTGAACACCACACCCTTGAGGTTCAGCAGGATGTTGACCACATCTTCCTGGACACCGTCAATGGACGAGTACTCGTGCAACACACCAGCAATCGTCACTTCCGTCGCTGCGTAACCCACCATGGACGAGAGCAGGACACGGCGCAGGGCATTGCCCAGCGTATGGCCGTAGCCACGCTCAAACGGCTCCAGAACAACTTTGGCGCGATTGTGGCCAAGCTGCTCGACATTGATCGTCTTGGGCTTCAGCAAATTGGTTTGCATGCAGACTTCCTCTCAATACCCCCGGCTCGTTACACCGGTAAGGCTGGTGAAGCACCCCAGCGCGATGCCTCGCGGCTGGGGGACGGTTTTACAGAAATGTCGCTGCGCGGAATTAACGCGAGTACAACTCAACGATCAGGGATTCGTTGATGTCTGCACCGAACTCGTCGCGGTCAGGCGACTTCTTGAACGTGCCTTCAGCCTTGTCGGCCGACACTTCCACCCATGCGGGGAAACCGACTTGACCAGCCAGTTGCAGGGCTTCGACGATGCGGGCCTGCTTCTTGGACTTTTCACGCACGGCGACCACGTCACCCACCTTCACCATGTAGGAAGGGATGTTGACGGATTGGCCGTTGACCGTGATGGCCTTGTGCGACACCAGCTGACGCGCTTCCGAGCGGGTCGAGCCGAAGCCCATGCGGTACACCACGTTGTCCAGACGCGACTCCAGCAGCGACAGCAGATTGGCACCGGTGTTGCCCTTCTTCTTGTCGGCGGCTTCGAAGTAGCGGCGGAATTGCTTTTCCAGCACGCCGTACATGCGCTTGACCTTCTGCTTTTCACGCAGCTGCAGGCCGAAGTCGGAAGTACGCTGACCGGAAGTGCGGCCGTGCTGGCCGGGCTTGGTGTCGAACTTGGACTTGTCGGCGATCGAGCGACGTGCGCTCTTCAGGAACAGGTCAGTGCCTTCACGGCGGGAGAGTTTGGCCTTGGGGCCGATATAGCGTGCCACTTGATTTCCTTTGTGTCATCTGCCGTGCACAAGCACGGGAGCCGCCCGCGATGTTACACATCTGGGCGGCGGTGGGCTTGGTGAAAAAGCTTAGATACGACGGCGCTTTTGAGGGCGGCAGCCGTTGTGGGGAACCGGCGTCACGTCCGCGATGGAAGTGATGCGGATGCCCAGGGCGCCCAGGGCGCGAACCGAGGATTCACGGCCAGGACCGGGACCCTTGATTTCGACGTCCAGGTTCTTGATGCCCTGTTCGATGGCAGCACGACCAGCCACTTCCGAAGCCACCTGGGCAGCGAAGGGAGTCGACTTGCGCGAACCCTTGAAGCCCTGGCCACCCGACGAGGCCCACGACAGAGCGTTGCCTTGGCGGTCGGTGATGGTGATGATCGTGTTGTTGAACGAAGCGTGCACGTGGGCAATGCCGTCCGAAATGTTCTTACGGACTTTCTTGCGAACGCGCTGTGCAGCGTTGTTTGCGGGAGACTTAGCCATAGTGATCTTTCAATCTCTTTATTTCTTCAAAGCCGCGGCACCCTTGCGCGGACCCTTGCGGGTACGTGCATTCGTGCGGGTACGCTGACCACGCATGGGCAGGCCACGACGATGACGGAAACCGCGATAGCAACCGATGTCCATCAAACGCTTGATGTTCATCGTTGTTTCGCGACGCAGATCACCTTCCAGCGTCAGGGAAGTCAGCTGATCGCGGATCTTTTCCAGATCGCCGTCAGTCAGTTCCTTGATTTTCTTGGAATATGCGATGCCAGCGGCTTCGCAGATCTTGCGTGCAGTGGTGCGACCGATCCCATAGATAGCGGTCAGGCCGATTTCAGCGTGCTGATGCGGCGGGATGTTAATGCCAGCGATACGTGCCATTATTCGTCCTCAAACTTTCCTATCAACCCTGGCGCTGCTTGTGGCGCTGGTCCGTGCAGATCACTCGCACCACACCCTTGCGGCGGATGATCTTGCAGTTACGGCAGATTTTTTTGACCGAAGCCGAAACTCTCATTTCATTCTCCTAAAACTCTACATCCGTTACGGCCTATCGACCGGGAAACATGCCCGCGATGGATAGATCGAATGGGCGTCTACTAACTCTTACTGGACCCGCCGGCACCGCCGGCCAGGCCCATCACTTAGTTCAATTGCCAAGTGTCGCTTTGAAGTTCGCCTTTTTGAGGAGCGATTCGTACTGTTGCGACATCATGTAGTTCTGCACCTGGGCCATGAAGTCCATGGTCACCACCACAATAATCAGCAGTGATGTACCACCGAAGTAGAACGGGACGTTGTACTTCAGGATCAGGAACTCGGGCAACAAGCACACGAATGTGATGTACACCGCACCAGCCAGGGTCAGGCGAACCAGGATCTTGTCAATGTAGCGGGCCGTCTGGTCACCGGGACGGATCCCGGGGATGAAGGCACCACTCTTCTTCAGGTTGTCGGCGGTTTCCCGGCTGTTGAACACCAGGGCCGTGTAGAAGAAGCAGAAGAAGATGATGGCGGTGGCGTAGAGCATCACATAGATCGGCTGACCGGGGGTCAGCGTGCTAGCAATGTCCTTCAGCCAGCGCATGGATTCCCCTGCACTGAACCAGTTCACAACGGTCGCCGGCAGCAAGATGATCGAGGAAGCGAAGATGGGAGGAATGACCCCCGCCATGTTCAGCTTCAGCGGCAAGTGCGAAGACTGACCGCCATACACCTTGTTACCCACCTGACGACGCGCATAGTTCACCAGGATCTTGCGCTGTCCCCGCTCGACAAACACGACGAAGTACGTCACGGCTGCCACCACGAGAACGATGAAGATCGCGGCCAGGATGCTCATGGCACCGGTGCGCACCAGCTCCAGCAGACCACCGATGGAGCTCGGCAGACCTGCGGCGATACCTCCAAAGATGAGGATCGAAATGCCGTTGCCCAGACCACGTTCCGTGATCTGTTCACCGAGCCACATCAGGAACATGGTGCCGGCCGTCAGGCTGACCACCGCCGTGAGGCGGAAGCCGAAACCGGGGCTCAGAACCAGACCTGCGGAGCTTTCCAGAGCCACGGCAATTCCCAGGGACTGAAAAATCGCCAGGCCCAGAGTGCCATAGCGGGTGTACTGGGTGATCTTGCGACGACCCGATTCACCTTCCTTTTTCAGCTGCTCGAATGTAGGGACCACATAGGTCATGAGCTGCATGATGATCGATGCCGAGATGTACGGCATGATCCCCAGTGCGAACACCGTGAAGCGCGACAGCGCCCCACCCGAGAACATGTTGAACAGATTGAGAATGCCGCCCTGCTGGCCATTGAACAGCTGCTGCAGCTGCGCTGGATCGATGCCCGGCACGGGGATATGAGCCCCGATGCGGTAAACGACCAGCGCGAGCAACAGAAAAACCAGACGGCGGCGAAGATCGCCGAATTTTCCGGTTTTTGCAATTTGAGCTGCGCTAGTAGCCACGGATGTCTTCTTTCAGATCATTAATCAGGCGATGCTGCCGCCGGCAGCTTCGATGGCAGCCTTGGCGCCGGCGGTAGCGCCGATGCCGTTGAGCTTGACAGCCTTGCTGATTTCACCGCTCTTGATGATCTTGACCACCTTTGCGATTTCACCAACCAGACCGGCTTGCTTCAGAGCTGCCAGATCGACTTCGGCCAGGCCCAGCTGTTCCAGAGCGGACAGGGTCACTTCTGCGTTGAACTTCAGCAGATGCGACTTGAAGCCACGCTTGGGCAGACGGCGCTGCAGAGGCATTTGACCGCCTTCGAAGCCCACCTTGTGGTAGCCACCCGAACGCGACTTCTGGCCCTTGTGACCACGGCCGGCAGTCTTGCCCAGGCCGGAGCCGATGCCGCGGCCGACACGGCGCTTGGCATGCTTGGCACCTGCTGCAGGCTTGATGCTATTGAGTTCCATCATCAATCCTTTCAGAGGACTTTGACCAGATAGCTGATCTTGTTGATCATGCCGCGCACAGCAGGCGTGTCCTGCAGTTCGCTGATGCTATTCAGCTTGCGCAGGCCCAGGCCACGGACGGTGGCGCGGTGCGATTCCTTGGTGCCAATGGGGCTGCGCACCAGTTGCACCTTCACGGTTTGTTGCGTTGTCATGTGATTGACTCCGATCAGGCGGTGAAGATGTCTTCAACCGACTTGCCGCGCTTGGCTGCCACTTCCGAAGGGGTCGTGGAGTTCTTCAGAGCGTCAAAAGTCGCGCGGACCATGTTGTAGGGATTCGACGAGCCATGGCTCTTGGCCACGATGTCGGTGATGCCCAGCACTTCGAAGACGGCGCGCATCGGGCCGCCGGCGATGATGCCGGTACCCTTGGGAGCGGGGTTCAGCATCACGGATGCTGCGCCATGCTGACCCATCACGGTGTGATGGATCGAGCCGTTCTTCAGGGACACCTTGATCATGTTGCGACGGGATTCTTCCATCGCCTTTTGCACGGCTGCAGGCACTTCCTTGGACTTGCCCTTGCCCATGCCAACACGGCCATCACCGTCGCCAACCACGGTCAGTGCAGCGAAGCCGAGGATACGACCGCCCTTCACAACCTTGGTGACGCGGTTCACCGCGATCATTTTTTCGCGCAGACCGTCGTCACGACCTTCGTCTTGCACCTTGGGAGAAAACTTTGCCATTTCTATCCGCTCCGCTTAGAACTGCAGGCCGGCTTCACGAGCGGCTTCTGCCAAAGCCTTCACGCGGCCGTGGTATGCGAAACCAGCGCGATCGAAAGCCACTTTCTCCACGCCTGCAGCCTTGGCCTTCTCGGCAATGCGCTTGCCGATCAGCGTAGCGGCAGCCACGTTGCCACCCTTGCCGATGGCGCCCAGTTGGGTGCGCACTTCGGCTTCGGCAGTCGAGGCCGAAGCCAGCACCTTGGTGCCGTCTTCCGACACCACGCTTGCGTAGATGTGGAGGTTCGTACGGTTCACGCTCAGACGTGCCACGCCTTGCTGTGCAATGCGGATGCGGGTCTGGCGGGCACGACGGAGACGCTGCTCTTTCTTGGTCAACATAATGCAGCTCCTTACTTCTTCTTGGTCTCTTTGATCACGACCTTCTCATCCGAGTAACGGATGCCCTTGCCCTTGTAGGGCTCGGGAGGACGAACGGCACGGATCTCAGCAGCCAGTTGGCCAACGGCCTGGCGGTCAGCACCCTTGACCACGATTTCCGTGGGCGTGGGGGTGGCAACAGTGATGCCGGCCGGCATTTCGAAGTTCACCGGGTGCGAATAGCCGATCGCGAGGTTCAGCTTGGCGCCAGAGGCCGAAGCCTTGAAGCCCACGCCGACCAGCGACAGCTTCTTCTCGAAGCCCTTGCTCACGCCCACCACCATGTTGTTCACCAGCTGACGCATGGTGCCGCTCATGGCGTTGGCTTCGCGCGAGTCGTTGACGGGCTCGAAAGACAGCTTGCCTTCGTTGTTGGAGATCTTCACCAGAACGTTCTGGGCCAGCGACAGCGTGCCGCCGGTGCCCTTCACATTGATCTGGTCAGCCTTGATGGACACATCCACGCCTGCGGGGATGGCCACGGGAGTCTTTGCTACGCGAGACATTTCAGTATTTCTCCTTAATGTCCGTTAGGCCACGTAGCACAGCACTTCGCCGCCCACGCCGGTGGCGCGTGCCTTGCGATCCGTCATCACGCCCTTGGGAGTGGTGACGATGGCCACGCCCAGACCGTTCATGACCTGGGGGATTGCGTCGCGGCCCTTGTACACGCGCAGGCCGGGACGGCTCACGCGCTCGATGCGCTCGATCACCGGACGGCCGGCGTAGTACTTCAGGGTAATTTCGAGTTCGGACTTGCCAGCGTCGGTCTTCACTTGGAAGCCGTCGATGTAGCCTTCATCCTTCAGCACCTGGGCGATGGCAACCTTGACCTTGGAGGAAGGAGCCGTCACGGTGGTCTTGGAGACCATTTGTGCATTGCGGATGCGGGTCAGCAAGTCAGCGATGGGATCACTCATGCTCATGTTTAATCTCTCCTGCTTGCTTACCAGCTGGCCTTGGTGACACCGGGGATGTCGCCAGCGAAGGCCAGTTCACGGATCTTGGCGCGGCCCAGACCGAATTGACGGAAGGTGCCACGGGGACGACCCGTGATCTCGCAGCGGTTGCGCTGGCGAGTGGGGTTCGCGTTACGGGGCAGCTTCTGCAGGCCCAGGCGAGCGGCGTCGCGCTCTTCGTCGCTGCGCTTTGCGTCAGCGGCGATCGCCTTCAGTTCTGCGTACTTGGCAGCGTACTTGGCCGCCAGCTTTTCGCGCTTGAGTTCGCGCTGAATCAATGCAACTTTAGCCATGCGCCACCTCAGTTCTTGAAGGGGAAACGGAAAGCGGCGAGCAGTGCCTTGCACTCGTCGTCGGTCTTTGCCGTAGTCGTGATGCTGATGTTCAGACCACGCAGAGCGTCCACCTTGTCGTACTCGATTTCGGGGAAGATGATCTGTTCCTTGACGCCGACGTTGTAGTTGCCGCGACCGTCGAACGAACGGCCGGAGATACCACGGAAGTCACGCACGCGGGGCAGAGCCACGGTGACGAAACGATCCAGGAATTCATACATCTGAACGCCACGCAGGGTCACCATGCAGCCGATGGCCTGGCCTTCGCGGATCTTGAAGCCGGCGATAGCCTTCTTGGCCTTGGTCACCACGGGCTTCTGACCAGCAATCTTGGTCAGGTCGGCCACGGCGTTGTCCATCACCTTCTTGTCGGCCACGGCTTCGCTCACACCCATGTTCAGGGTGATCTTGGTCAGGCGGGGCACTTCCATGGTGGAGGTGTAGCCGAACTTTTCCTTCAGTTCAGCCGCGATCTTTTCGCGATACAGTTTTTGCAGTCGTGCCATGTGTTACCCCTTAGGCCGCCTTGATTTCGGCGCCGTTGGACTTGAACACGCGAACGCGCGTGCCGTCGGCTTGCACCTTGATGCCCACGCGATCGGCCTTGCCGGTCGCTGCATTGAAGATGGCCACGTTGGATTGGTGGATAGGCATGGCCTTTTCCACGATGCCGCCGGTGGTGCCCTTCATGGGGTTCGGCTTGACGTGCTTCTTCACCAGGTTGATGCCGTCGATCAGCAGGTGGGAGTCGTCCTTGCGAGCCGAGACCACGCCTTGCTTGCCCTTGTCACGGCCGGTCAGCACGATGACTTGGTCGCCCTTGCGAATCTTGTTCATGGTGCTTCCTTTAGAGAACTTCAGGTGCCAGGGACACGATCTTCATGAACTTTTCGTTGCGCAGTTCACGAGTCACGGGGCCAAAGATGCGGGTGCCGATAGGCTCCAGCTTGGCGTTCAGCAGCACGGCGGCATTGCCGTCGAACTTGACGAGCGAGCCATCAGCGCGGCGAATACCCTTCGCCGTGCGCACCACGACCGCGCTGTAGACCTCGCCTTTTTTGACGCGTCCACGCGGTGCAGCTTCCTTGATGCTCACCTTGATGATGTCACCAACACTCGCATAGCGACGATGAGAACCGCCCAGCACCTTGATGCACTGAACAGACTTCGCGCCGGTGTTGTCGGCAACCTCTAACCGAGATTCTGTTTGGATCATTTCAATATTCCCAACTTGCTCCAGCAAACACCCGACAGCCCCAGAGTCTTCTCAAGGGCCGCGAGCAGCCAGTCAGTCTTGGGCCCGTCGTCCACGCCGAAAACCATTTCTCGGCGCTTCCACTGGGCAGATAACTTCACGATTTTCACGTGAAGCATGGGATTGTCCCAGAAATTCCTTTGCGCGTCAAACCCTTAGCGACTTTTCCCGCCCCTGCCCGGCAGCGTTGCGCAACGCCCACAAGGGCGCCGGCAACCGAGGGGCCGCCCGGGCCTCCCGATCGGCCCATGCCACCGGAGACGCCCATAAAAAAGCCGAGCCACGCGGGCTCGGCAAAGGGTGGCAGACTCAACGCAATTGTTGGCTGCGGACGGACCGCGCCGACGACGGCACAGACCGCGCAGCGGCTTTGGGGCCACCGCGTCGGGCTTGGGCGCGGCCCTTGCCCTGCGGAAAACGCACTTTCAAGCGCTTTCTTTTTGCTTCCCTCCCTCGTCAGCCTTGTGCTGGCTGCTGTTCACTGGCACCGAAGCTGGGCGCCATGAATCGCATTCTCATTCATAAAACCAATCGAATACATATATTCATCAATTTTGACAATCACGCGTGGCGCAAGCGTCTTACGCAGAAAGCACAACGCCCTGCGTTGCAGGGCGTTGTGCATGGAGATGGACAGGATCAGGCAGGCAGGTACTGCGCCGCCAGCGGCATGAAGCCCGCCAGGCCGGCGTCGTGTCCCAGCTCCTCCTGGAGGATGGCCGCCACGCGCGGGGCCACCTCGGCGGCCTTGCGCGCATCGAGGAACAGCAGGCGGCTGCGGCGCGCCAGCATGTCTTCCACGGTGCGCGCGTACTCGAAGCGCGCGGCAAAGCGCACCATGGCTTCGTTCAGGCCGTCGGCCAGCCATTCGTCGTTGCCCGGCAACGCCTGCACCGCCGAGGCTTCCGTGCCGTAGGAATGCAGGCCCTGGATCTGGTTCATGCGGTGGTGCACGGCGGACTCGGCCGGGGCGCCGGCCAGCGGCAGGCGGGCCGTGACACCACCGGGGCGGTGCGGCAGGCGGCCGATGGCAAAGCATTCGGAGAGCACGTCTTCGGCCATGGCGCGGTAGGTGGTCCACTTGCCGCCCGTGACGGTCACCAGGCCGGTGCGGCTGGACATGACGGTGTGCTCGCGGCTGATCTTCTTGGTGTTTTCGCCATCGTCGTCCTGGGGCTTGACCAGCGGGCGCAGGCCCACCCACATGCTGCGCACGTCGGCCAGCGTGGGCTGGCGCGTGAGGTAGCGGCCTGCCTCGGTGAGGATGAAGTCCAGTTCTTCGGGGAAAGGCAGGGGTTCGCGCGCCAGGTCGTTGCGCGGCGTGTCGGTGGTGCCCAGGATGACCTTGCCCAGCCAGGGCACGGCAAAGAGCACGCGGCCATCGGCCGTCTTGGGCACGAGCAGGGCATGGTCGCTGGGCAGGAAGTCGCGGTCCACGACCACGTGCACGCCCTGGCTGGGCGCGACCATGGGCTTGACGGGACGGCCCTGGGCCTCGGCGTCCTGCTGGCGGAACAGGTCCACCCAGGGGCCGGTGGCGTTGACCACGCACTTGGCGCGCAGCGTGAAGCGCTGGCCGGATTCCGAGTCTTCGCAGATCAGGCCGGCGACCTTGCCGCCTTCGTGCAGCAATTCACGTGCGGGGCAGTAGTTGACCAGCAGCGCGCCCTTGGCAGCGGCCGTGCGGGCCAGCGCCAGCGCCAGGCGGGCATCGTCGAACTGGCCGTCCCAGTATTTGACGCCGCCCTTGAGGCCCTGCTGCCGCACGGTGGGCAGGCACTTCACGGTGCTGGAGCGCGAGAGGAATTCCGTGGCGCCCAGGCCTGCCTTGCCGGCCAGCGCGTCATACATCTTGAGGCCGATGCCATAGAACGGCGTGTCCAGCAGCTTGTAGGACGGCATGACGAAGGCCAGCGGCTGCGCCAGGTGGGGCGCGTTGTGCAGCAGCGTGGTGCGCTCATGCAGCGCTTCCCGCACCAGGGCGATGTTGCCCTGCGCCAGGTAGCGCACGCCACCATGGACCAGCTTGGTGGCACGTGAGGACGTGCCCTTGGCGAAGTCATGCGACTCCACCAGCACGACCTTGAACCCGCGCGCCGCCGCGTCCAGGGCCACGCCCAGGCCGGTGGCACCGCCGCCGATGATGGCCAGATCGTAGGTTTCAGGCTGGGCCAGGCGTTCCAGCAGGGCGGCGCGGCCGGTGGGCAGAGGGGAAGCAGCGAGGGACATGGATCTTCGACGAAGGAATGTGGGGCAAGTTAACAGGGCGCCATGTAGCCGCCATGTCAGCACCCGGGACGCCACGCCTGCGCCCAATGCGAAGGGGACGGAATCGGGTTTCCCGCTATTTTCGCTCGTTTTTGTATTTTTTTCTTCGCTATCTTTCGTTTTGTGTTTTTGGCGACCCAGGACGCCCCAACGATGGACTGCGATGCCAGCACAGGGCATGCCGTCCAAAACCGACACGGCCCAACTCAGGGACGCCGGGCAAGAGCCGCCTCGCGGCGAGGGCGTCGTCCCCCTCCCGCGAAGCGAGAGAGGGCGCCGTGCATACGGGGGAAGGCGCGTCAGCGCCTCAGGGGGTGCTTATCGAACTTTTCCGTTTTTCCAGGCATTGAGCAGCGTGTCATACGCAATCGTCTCGCCCTTGGGCTTTTCATTGGCCAGCTTCTTCCACGGCGCCTGCTTGTCGCTGAGCCACTTGGCC
This sequence comes from Delftia sp. WSY_22, assembly GCF_043104185.1. Taxonomy (NCBI): domain Bacteria; kingdom Pseudomonadati; phylum Pseudomonadota; class Betaproteobacteria; order Burkholderiales; family Comamonadaceae; genus Delftia; species Delftia sp. WSY_22. The sequence continues at coordinate 251,031 of NZ_JBICKN010000007.1, read as the reverse complement.
GGGTCGCCCTTGGGGTTGAGCTTGGGCGCGCAGTGCGCCATGCCTGCGCGCTGCAGGCGGGCCATGACCTGGTCCATTTCCTCGGCCAGGTTGTCCATGGCGCCCTGGGGCGTCTTCTCGCCGGTGACGGCCTGGGCCACGTTCTTCCACCACAGCTGGGCCAGCTTGGGGTAGTCGGGCACGTTGTTGCCGGTGGGCGTCCAGGCCACGCGGGCGGGGCTGCGGTAGAACTCGACCAGGCCGCCGAGCTTGGGCGCCATGTCGGTCATGGCCTTGGAGCGGATGTCGCTTTCGCGGATGGGCGTCAGGCCGACGATGGTCTTCTTGAGGCTGGTGGTCTTGGCGGTGACGAACTGCGCGTAGAGCCAGGCGGCGGCCGTGCGGTTGGCGTCATGGTCCTTGAAGAAGGTCCAGCTGCCCACGTCCTGGTAGCCGTTTTGCATGCCGTCCTTCCAGTACGGCCCGTTGGGGCCGGGCGCCATGCGCCATTTGGGCGTGCCGTCGGCATTGACCACGGGCAGGCCGGGCTTGGTCATGTCGGCCGTGAAGGCGGTGTACCAGAAGATCTGCTGCGCGATATGGCCCTGGGCCGGCACGGGGCCGGACTCGCCGAAGGTCATGCCCATGGCTTCCTTGGGCGCGTATTTCTTCATCCAGTCCACGTACTTGGTGAGCGCGAACACGGCGGCCGGCGAGTTGGTGGCGCCCCCGCGCGAGACCGAGGCGCCCACGGGCGTGCACTTGTCGTCGGCCACGCGGATACCCCATTCATCGACGGGCATGCCGTTGGGAATGCCCTTGTCGGCCGCGCCGGCCATGGACAGCCAGGCATCGGTGAAGCGCCAGCCCAACGAGGGGTCCTTCTTGCCGTAGTCCATGTGGCCGTAGACAGGCTTGCCGTCGATCTGCTTGACGTCGTTGGTGAAGAACTCGGCGATGTCCTCGTAGGCGCTCCAGTTCAGCGGCACGCCCAGCTCGTAGCCGTACTTGGCCTTGAACTTGTCCTTGAGGTCCTTGCGCTCGAACAGGTCGGCGCGGAACCAGTAGAGGTTGGCGAACTGCTGGTCGGGCAGCTGGTAGAGCTTGCCGTCGGGCGCGGTGGTGAAGCTGGTGCCGATGAAGTCCTTGATATCCAGGCCCGGATTGGTGAAGTCCTTGCCGGCGCCGGCCATGTAGTCGGTCAGGCTCATGATGCGGCCGTAGCGGTAGTGCGTGCCGATCAGGTCGGAGTCGGAGATCCAGCCGTCATAGATGGACTTGCCCGACTGCATCGAGGTCTGCAGCTTCTCGACCACGTCGCCTTCCTGGATCAGGTCGTGCTTGACGGTGATGCCCGTGATCTCGGTGAAGGCCTTGGCCAGCGTCTTGCTCTCGTACTCGTGCGTGGTGATGGTCTCGGAGACCACGGCGATCTCCTTGACGCCCTTGGCCTGCAGCTTCTTGGCCGCCTCGATGAACCACTTCATCTCGGCCATCTGCTGGTCCTTGGACAGCGTGCTGGGCTGGAACTCCGCGTCGATCCACTTCTTGGCTTCCGCCTCTCCGGCCCAGGCCGCTTGCCCCGCCGCCAGCAGGGCCGCCGCGAGGGCGATGGTGTGAAGTCGTTGTTTCATCTGCCGTCTCCTAGATTCTTGCTGTCTCCCCGACATGCACATGCACCAGCGGGCCCCGGGGGAGCTTCGGACCCGGCTGTCGATAAATGGAATGAAGTGATCAGCCTTTGCGCATCACGACGGCCAGCACGAGCATGGACAGCACGAAACTGATCCACACCGAAGGCTCGGCCTCCAGCGAGAACCACTGCGCCATCTTCTCGCCCAGCCCCACCCAGGCCAGATTGACATAGGCCGCCAGCAGCAGCCCGATGAACAGCCGGTCCCCGCGCGTCGTCGCCATCGGCAGCCAGCCCTTGCGCATCACGGTCGGGCTGCGCAACTCCCACAGCGTCATGCCCACCAGCATCAGCACGATGCAACTGAAGAACACCGCCACCGGCAGCGTCCAGGCCATCCAGGAAAACATTGACGAGTCCTTTCAGAAATCCAGCATCAATACCGCAGCTTCTCTAAACCGGCAGAGCCCAGCCCAGGGACACCGAGGAAGGGCCGCCCCGCCCCGAGGCTGTCGTCCCCCTCCCCCGCGAAGCGGGTAGAGAGGCGCCGTGCCACGGGGGGAAGGCGCGCAAGCGCCTCAGGGGGTGCCTCACACCCTCCCCATGGCGAACCCCTTGGCGATGTAGTGCCGCACGAACCAGATCACGATGGCGCCCGGCACGATGGTCAGCACGCCGGCCGCCGCCAGCGTCGCCCAGTCCATGCCCGAGGCCGAGACGGTGCGCGTCATGGTCGCCACGATGGGCTTGGCGTTCACGCTGGTCAGCGTGCGCGCCAGCAGCAGTTCCACCCAGCTGAACATGAAGCAGAAGAAGGCCGCCACGCCCACGCCGGCCTTGATCAGCGGCAGGAAGATGGTGAGGAAAAAGCGCGGGAAGGAGTAGCCGTCGATATAGGCCGTCTCGTCGATCTCGCGCGGAATGCCGCTCATGAAACCCTCCAGGATCCAGACGGCCAGCGGCACGTTGAACAGCAGGTGGGCCAGGGCCACGGCGATGTGCGTGTCCATCAGGCCCACCGTGGTGTAGAGCTGGAAGAAGGGCAGCAGGAAGACGGCCGGCGGCGTCATGCGGTTGGTCAGCAGCCAGAAGAACACATGCTTGTCGCCCAGGAACTGGTAGCGCGAGAACGCATAGGCCGCCGGCAGCGCCACCGTCAGCGAGATCACGGTGTTGATGGCCACGTAGATCAGGCTGTTGATGTAGCCCGAGTACCAGGAGGCGTCGGTGAAGATGGTTTGGTAGTTGGCCCAGGTGAAATGCTGGGGCCACAGCGAGAAGCTCGACAGGATCTCCTCGTTGGTCTTGAAGCTCATGTTGACCATCCAGTAGATGGGCAGCACGGCGAACAGCAGGTAGGCGACGAGGAACAGCGTGCGCTTGTGGAAACGGCGGTCTTCAGTCATGTCCGGCCTCCCGCAGGGCCACCCCAAGGCAGGCCGAGCCCCCTCGAGGAGGCAGTGAACGAAGGGAGCGTGGTGATCATTCTTTTGCCCCTTCCTTGTCTGCCGTGCCCACGCGCTGCATCCAGTTGTAGAGGATGAAGCACAGCAGCAGGATGATGAGGAAATAGATCAGCGAGAAGGCCGCCGCCGGCCCCAGGTCGAACTGGCCCACGGCCTTTTGCGTCAGGTACTGCGACAGGAAGGTGGTCGCATTGCCGGGCCCGCCGCCCGTGAGCACGAAGGGCTCGGTATAGATCATGAAGCTGTCCATGAAGCGCAGCAGCACGGCGATCATCAGCACGCCGCGCATCTTGGGCAGCTGGATGTAGCGGAACACCGCGAACTTGCTGGCGCCGTCGATGCGCGCGGCCTGGTAGTAGGCGTCGGGAATGGAGCGCAGGCCCGCGTAGCACAGCAGGGCCACCAGCGGCGTCCAGTGCCAGACATCCATGACCAGCACGGTAAGCCAGGCATGGGTGGCATTGCCCGTGTAGTTGTAGTCCACGCCCAGCGCGTTGAGCGCCGCGCCCAGCAGGCCGATGTCGGCGCGGCCGTAGATCTGCCAGATGGTGCCGACCACGTTCCACGGAATCAGCAGCGACAGCGAGACCACGACCAGCACCGCCGAGGCCTTCCAGCCCTGGGCCGGCATGGACAGGGCCAGGGCGATGCCCAGCGGGATCTCCACCAGCAGCACGGCCAGCGAAAAGCCGATCTGGCGCAGCAGGGCCGAGTGCAGTTCCTCGTCGCGCATGACCTGGGCAAACCATTCCGTGCCCACGAACACGCGCCGGTCCGGACTGATGATGTCCTGCACCGAGTAGTTCACCACCGTCATCAGCGGGATGATGGCCGAGAAGGCCACGCAGATGATGACCGGCAGGATCAGCAGCCAGGCCTTCTGGTTGACGGGCTTGATGGTCTGGCTCATGCCTGCAGCTCCTCGTTGACGTAGTAGCAGGTGTGGGGGCCCTGCAATTGCACCCAGACGGTCTGCCCTGCGGCGGGCAGGAAGGCGTCGGCGCCGCAGCGCAGCTTGAGAAGCCGCTCGCCCAGGCGCGCCACCAGCAGCTGGTGCGTGCCCACGTCCTGCACGCGCTCCACCGTGCAGGCCACGGCGCCGGGCGCGTCGGCCGAGGCCAGTGCCAGGTACTCGGGGCGTATGCCCAGGCTCAGGGGCAGGCCGGGCGCCACGCTGGCCAGTGCGGCGGGCAGGGACAGGTACTGGCCCTCGGCCAGCAGCCGGCCGCCGTCCTGCTGCAGCGGCACGAAGTTCATGCCCGGCGAGCCGATGAAGTGGCCGACGAAGGCGTGGCTTGGCCGCTCGAAGAGCTGGGCCGGCGTGCCCACCTGCACGGCACGGCCACGCGTCATGACCACGACCTGATCGGCAAAGGTCAAGGCCTCCACCTGGTCGTGCGTCACATAGATCAGCGTGAGCCGCAGCTCGTGGTGGATCTGCTTGAGCTTGCGGCGCAGCTGCCACTTGAGCTGGGGGTCGATCACCGTGAGCGGCTCGTCGAACAGCACGGCCGAGACATCGGGCCGCACCAGGCCCCGGCCCAGCGAGATCTTCTGCTTGGCGTCGGCCGACAGGCCCGCCGCGCGCTGGTCGAGCTGGCCGCTCATCTCCAGCATCTCGGCGATCTGGCCCACGCGGGCGCGGATGCGGTCGGCAGGCATGCGGCGGTTCTTCAGCGGAAAGGCCAGGTTCTCGGCCACGGTCATGGTGTCGTAGATCACCGGGAACTGGAACACCTGGGCAATGTTGCGTTCCTGGGGCGTGGCGCGCGTCATGTCGCGGCCGTCGAACAGCACCTTGCCCTGCGAGGGGACCAGCAGGCCCGACATGATGTTGAGCATGGTGGTCTTGCCGCAGCCCGAGGGGCCGAGCAGCGCATAGGCGCCGCCGTCCTCGAAGACCATGCTCAGCGGCAGCAGCGCATAGTCGCTGTCCTGCTGCGGGTTCGGCTTGTAGGAGTGGGCCAGATCGAGTTCTATGCGGGCCATCTCATCGTCCTCCGGGCCGCGCCGGCGCCAGCAGCAGCGCGCCGTCCGTGCCGAACACGTAGGCATGGGCCGGGTCCAGGTGCAGCGTGACCGCGCTGCCCAGGTCCAGGTGGTGCACGCCCGTGACCTGGGCCACCAGCTCGCCCCAGGGCGTGGTGGCATGCACGAAAGTGTCCGACCCCGAGATCTCGGCCAGTTCCACCACGCCTTGCAGCGCCACATCCCCGGGCCGGGCCTGCAGGCGCAGCGCGCTGGCGCGCAGGCCCAGGGTCAGGGGGCCGGCAGCGGCCAGGTCCACCGGCAGCGCCATGGGCAGCCGCGCGCCGCCGGGCAGCTCCAACCCGGTGTCCACGGCCTGCGCGGGCACCAGGTTCATGGGCGGATCGCTGAAGGCCCGCGCCACGCGCAGCGAATTGGGTCGGTGGAACACCTCCGCCGTGGGGCCGTACTGCAGCAGCTCCCCCTCGTGCAGCACGGCCGTGTGGCCACCCAGCAGCAGGGCCTCGCCGGGCTCGGTGGTGGCATAGACCACGGTGGAGCTGCCGGTGGCGAACAGCTGGGTCAGCTCCTCGCGCAGTTCCTCGCGCAGCTTGTAGTCGAGGTTGACCAGCGGCTCGTCCAGCAGCATCAGCGGAGCGCCCTTGGCCAGCGCCCTCGCCAGGGCCACGCGCTGCTGCTGGCCACCCGACAACTCGGCCGGATAGCGGTCCAGGAACATCTCGATGTGCAGCCGCTCGGCCAGGGCGCGCACGCGCTGCGCCACGTCGCGATCGCCGCGCAGCTTCAGTGGCGAGGCGATGTTGTCCGCCACCGTGAGCGAGGGATAGTTGATGAACTGCTGGTAGACCATGGCCACATTGCGCTCGCGCACGGGCATGCCGGTCACATCGACGCCATCGACGCGCACCCGGCCTTCGGTGGGCACGTCCAGGCCGGCCATGATGCGCATCAGGCTGGTCTTGCCGGCCTGCGTGGCGCCCAGCAGCACGGTCACCGCGCGGCTTTCCAGTTCCAGGTGCATGGGGTGCAGCCAGGTCTGGCCGCCCACACGCTTGCTGATTCTCTCCAACACCAGTTCCACGACTGCCCTCTTTTGGCGAGGCCGCCACCGGGGCAGCATTTGAACAAGGAGAAAGGCGGGCCTCCAAAGCGCGTTTGAAGGCCCGAACGTCTTCATTTTTGTTCTTTCCGGATCGCAGCCCATCAACACATACCCTAGGTGCTGTTCCTTTTTCTTCGTTTTAAAGTTCCCCAGCCCACGGCTGGCCGCGTCAAATGCGCTATAAACCCGTCGCCCGGCCCGATTGACTGCCCGACCATCCACCCGTCCCCCCGATCGCCCCTCCGATGGATTTGCCGTGAACACCAACCCCCGCCAACTACAGCTGCTGGACGAAGTCCGCAGCCGCCAGTCCACCACGGTGGAGCAGCTGGCCGAGATCCTGGGCGTGACGCTTCAGACCGTGCGCCGCGACATTCAGAAGCTGGCAGATGCCGGGCTGATGGTGCGCTTTCACGGCGGCGTGCGCGTGCCCAGCGCCACGGTCGAGAACCTGGGCCACCCCCAGCGCCAGGTGCTGCATGCCGAAGGCAAGTCGCGCATTGCGCGCGCCGTGGCCGAGGCCATTCCCAACGGCTGCTCGCTGATCCTGAACATCGGCACCACCACCGAGGCCGTGGCCCAGGCCCTGCTCAAGCACCGGGGCCTGCGCGTGATCACCAACAACCTCAACGTGGCGGCCATCCTCAGCTCCAACGCCGACTGCGAGGTCATCGTGGCCGGCGGCGTGGTGCGCACGCGCGACCGGGGCATCGTGGGCGAGGCGGCCGTGGACTTCATACGCCAGTTCAAGGTGGACATCGCCCTGATCGGCATCTCGGCCATCGAGCCCGATGGCAGCCTGCGCGACTTCGACATGCGCGAGGTCAAGGTGGCCCAGACCATCATTGCCCAGTCGCGCGAGGTCTGGCTGGCCGCCGACCACAGCAAGTTCCACCGCCAGGCCATGGTGGAGCTGGCCCGCCTGGACCAGATCGACCGCCTGTTCACCGATACCGCGCCCCCTGCGCCCTTCGACGCACTGCTTCGCGAAGCCGAGGTGCAATGCGTGGTGGCGCAATAAGTTTTCCGCAGCCGCTGCGCCACCGCCCGCACAGGACACGCGCACCGGCCCTGCTTTTCCTGGATACCGCACCATGACCTATCTGCTTGCCCTGGACCAGGGCACCTCCAGCTCGCGCAGCATCGTCTTCGACACCCAGGGCCGCATCGTGGCCTCTGCCCAGCTGGAGCTGCCGCAGATCTATCCGCGCCCCGGCTGGGTGGAGCACGATCCGCGCGAGATCTGGCGCACCCAACTGGCCACGGCGCGCGAGGCCCTGGCCAAGGCCGGGCTGGCGGCGGCCGACATCCGCGCCCTGGGCATCACCAACCAGCGCGAGACCACCGTGGTCTGGAACCGCGCCACGGGCCAGCCCCTGCACCACGCCATCGTCTGGCAGGACCGCCGCGCCGAGCCGCTGTGCGCCCAACTGCGCGAGGCCGGCCATGCCGACACCATCCAGGGCAAGACCGGCCTGCTGATCGACGCCTATTTCTCGGGCACCAAGCTGCGCTGGATCCTGGACAACGTCAACGGCGCGCGCACCGCCGCCGAGCGCGGCGAACTGGCCTTCGGCACCGTGGACAGCTGGCTGATCTGGCAGCTCACGGGCGGGCGCCGCCATGTGACCGATGTCTCCAACGCCAGCCGCACCATGCTGTTCAACGTCCACACCAACCAGTGGGACGACGATCTGCTGGCGCTGCTGGAGATTCCGCGCGCGCTGATGCCCGAGGTGCTGCCTTCCGCCGCCGATTTCGGCCGCACGGCAGCCGAGGTGCTGGGCGGCGAGATCGCCATCGGCGGCGTGGCCGGCGACCAGCAAAGCGCCCTCTTCGGCCAGGCCTGCTTTTCCGCCGGCATGGCCAAAAACACCTATGGCACGGGCTGCTTCATGCTCATGCACACGGGCGGCGTGTTCCAGACCTCTGCCAACGGCCTGCTGACCACCGCTGCGGCACAGCCCACCGCTGCGCCGGCCTATGCGCTGGAAGGCAGCGTCTTCGTGGGCGGCGCCGTGGTCCAGTGGCTGCGCGACGGGCTGCGCGCCATCGAGCACAGCGGCCAGGTGCAGCAACTGGCCGAGAGCGTGCCCGACTCGGGCGGCGTGATGATGGTGCCGGCCTTCACGGGACTGGGCGCCCCCTACTGGAAGCCCGATGCGCGCGGCACCATCACGGGCCTGACGCGCGGCACCACCATCGCCCACATCGCGCGGGCCGCGCTGGAATCCATCGCCTTCCAGAGCGCCGCCTTGCTGCTGGCCATGAGCCGCGACGCGGTGGCCAGCGGCGGCGCGCCGGTGAGCGAACTGCGCGTGGACGGCGGCGCCTGCGTCAACAACCTGCTCATGCAGTTCCAGGCCGACCTGCTGGGCATTCCCGTCGTGCGCCCGGCCTGCGTGGAGACCACGGCCCTGGGCGCGGCCTACCTGGCGGGCCTGTCCTCCGGCGTGTACCAGAGCACCGAGGAACTGTCGGCGCTGTGGAAGGCCGAGCGCCGCTTCGTGCCCACGCTGGACAAGCACCGCGCCGACGAGCTGATGGCGCGCTGGGAGCATGCGGTGGCCCAGACCGCGCTGGCGGCCTGAGGCTGACTGTCTTGCGCCGGCTTGCCAGCCTGGTTGCTTGCGGCCTGTGGCTGGCAGGCTGTGCCGCGCCACCGCAGGCGCTGCTGGTCCCGCAGCCCACCGCCTGCGCACGCCTGCAATGGCTGGGCAGCACCACGATTGCGCGCGATGAGCCCATCCATGGCGCCACCACCGGCGGCATCTCGGGCCTGGACTACGACGCGCAGCGCGGCGACTACGTGGCCATCAGCGATGACCGCTCGGCACGCGGGCACGCACGCTGGATGCGGCTGCGCGTGGAGCAGGTTCCTGCCGGGCAGCGCGCCGGCTCCAATCCCTGGCAGGCGCGGATCACCGAGCTGCACCCGCTGCGCGATACCCAGGGCCAGCGGCTGCTCCCGCGCCACGCTGCGCCCGCCACCCAGCCCGTGCCCGACCCCGAAGCCATCCGCCTGCTGCCGGACGGCGGCCTGCTGTGGACCGATGAAGGCGACCCGGGCCGGGGCTTTGGCACCTCGCTGGTGAGGACCGACGCCACGGGCCGCCAGATCGCGCGGTGGTTCTACGCATTCAAGGACAAGGACGGCAGGCCGGGCCTGCGCTCGAACTTCGGCTTCGAGGGGCTGGCCGTCACGCCGGACGGACAGCAGGCCTGGCTGGCCCTGGAGGCGCCGCTGCGCCAGGACGGCCCGCGCGCCAGCGCCGCCACGGCGGGCGCGCCCGTGCGCATCAGCCTGGTCAGCCTGGACGACGGCCGGCTGCTGCGCCAGATCGCCTACCAGCCCGATGCCGTGCCGGCCGCCAGCTGGGCCCTGCCCCAGCGCGAGGTCAACGGCATCAGCGAAATCCTGCCGGACGGTCCCGACCATCTGCTGGTACTGGAGCGCTCCTACAGCCCGGGCCACGGCTTTGGCGCGCGGCTGTACCGCATCGGCCTGCAAGCGCCCGATACGCTGGCCATGGACAGCTTCATGCGCAACCCGCCGCAGGTGGCAGCCAAGCAGCTGATTGCGGACCTGTCCACGGTTCAGCGCGGGCGGCTGGACAACATGGAGGCCATGTCCTGGGGCCCGCCGCTGCCCGATGGCACGCGCGTGCTGGTGTTCGCCAGCGACGACAACTTCAACCCGGCGCAGGCCAACCAGATCCTGGTCACCGCCTACCGGCCCTCGACGCCCTGCACCCCCTGAAGGCGCTTCAGGGCGTGGCCTGCACCTGCTCCTGCGGCAGGTAGATGCGCGTCAGACCGCGCGCAATCGCCTCCACGATCTGCTCGCGCCGCAGGCCGATGTGCTCGGCCATCAGGCGCTCGCTGGCCTGGGCGTCGCGGTCGCTCAAGGCCTGCAGGATTTCCAGGTGCTCGTGCTGGGTGGAGGCGCGCCCCACGTTCTCCATGTCGATCCACCGGATGAAGCGGATGCGCTCGTTCAGGCTCACCAGCATGCGCCGCAGCTCGGCATTGCCAGCCATGTCGGCAATGCGCAGATGGAATCCCTCGTCCAGGTCCACCAGCTGCCGCACCGGCGTGTCGGAGGCCACGCGCTGGCTCTGCTCCAGATAGGCCCGCGCCTCGTCGATCTGGGCATCGGTGGCGCGCTCCACGGCCAAGCGCACGCATTCGCGCTCCACGGCCACGCGGGCCTCGTACAGGTCCAGTGACTCCTTCACGTCCAGTTCGCGCCGCATGTAGCCGCGGCTGGCGGGCAGCAGAAAACCGTCGGCCACCAGCCGCGTCAGTGCCTCGCGCACGGGCGTGCGGCTCACGCCCAGGCGCAGCGCCAGTTCGCTCTCGCTCAGGCGCTCGCCCGGTTTGAACTCGTAGGAAATGGCCATGTCACGCAGCGTGCTGTAGACGCTGGAGCCCCGTTCGTGGCGGATGTTGGAGATTTTCATGGCGCCATTGTGCCCTCTGGCGCTTTGGATACTTTTAAGTATACTGAAATGGATTCTTAAAAACCCCTCATCCAACCTGCCCGGAGACTCCCGACATGACCACCGCTTTCAATGGCGCCGACGCCATGGTCCGCATGCTTCAGCTCAACGGCGTCAAGCACATCTTCGGCCTGTGCGGCGACACCAGCCTGCCCTTCTACGACGCCATGGCGCGGCTGGACCACGGCATGGACCACATCCTCACGCGGGACGAGCGCAGCGCCGGCTACATGGCCGACGCGTATGCGCGCGTCACCGGCAAGGTGGGCGTGTGCGAAGGCCCCAGCGGCGGCGGCGCCACCTACCTGCTGCCCGGCCTGGCCGAGGCCAACGAGTCCTCGGTGCCCGTGCTGGGCATCACCTCGGACGTTTCCGTGGGCGCGCGTGGCAAGTTCCCGCTGACCGAACTGGACCAGCAGGCGCTGTACAGGCCGCTGACCAAGTGGAATACCACCATCGACCGCGTGGACCAGATTCCGCATGCCGTGCGCAGCGCCTTTCGCGCCATGACCACGGGCCGGCCGGGCGCCACCCATATCTGCCTGCCCTATGACGTGCAAAAGCACGCGCTGGATCCGGCCGATGTCTGGGCCCAGCCCGGCCATGACCGCTATCCCGCCTACCGGTCCGCGCCCGATCCGGCGGCCGTGGCCGAGGCTGCCGACCGCCTGGTGGCGGCACGCTGCCCCGTGCTGATCTGCGGCGGCGGCGTGCTGATCGCGGGCGCCAGCGCCGCGCTGGATGCGCTGGCCACCCTGCTCAATGCGCCCGTGTGCTCCAGCGTCAGCGGCCAGGGCAGCCTGGCGGGCAGCCATCCGCTCAATGCCGGCGTGGTGGGCACCAATGGTGGCGTGGAGGCCACGCGCGCCGTGGTGGCGCAGGCCGATCTGGTGATGTTCATCGGCGCCCGGGCCGGCTCCACCACCACCGAGCACTGGCAGATGCCCTCGCGCAAGGTGACCATCGTCCATCTGGACGTGGACGCCATGACCATAGGCACCAACTACCGCACCGACGTGGCCCTGGTGGGCGACGCCCTGCTGGGCCTGCAGGCGCTGCACGCAGCCGTGCAGCAGCGCATCGCCCGCCGCCCCGCCGATGCCGCGGACGGCGCCGCGCTGGCGGCCACCGCGCGCGCCGCCAAGCAGGCCTTCTTCGCGCCGCTGGCCGCCTCGCTGGAGCGCCCCATCAAGCCCGAGCGCGTGGTGGACACGCTCAACCGCCTGCTGCCCGCGCGCGCCATCGTGGTGGCCGACCCCGGCACACCCTGCCCCTACTTCACGGCCTATTTCGACGCGCCCCAGGCCGGCCGGCACTTCATCACCAACCGCGCGCACGGGGCGCTGGGCTTTGCCATGTCCGCCGGCTTTGGCGCAGCCATCGGCCAGCCCGATTCCGTGGTCGTCGCGGTCATGGGCGACGGCAGTTTCGGCTTCACCTGCGGCGAACTGGAAACCATCGTGCGCCGCAACGTGCCGCTGAAGATGATCGTGTTCTCCAACAGCGTGTTCGGCTGGATCAAGGCCAGCCAGAAGTCCGGCTACGATGAACGCTACTTCTCCGTCGACTTCAACCGCACCCACCATGCCCGCGTGGCCGAGGCCTTCGGCGTCAAGGCATGGCGCGTGGAGGACCCGGCAGACCTCGAAGCCGCGCTCAAGGCTGCGCTGATGCACGACGGCCCGGCGCTGGTGGATGTGATCTCGCAAGAGCTCCAGGACACGGCCGTGCCGGTGAGCCAATGGATGGGTTGACGCCAGGCCCCACGCACAGACCCCCTCTCCCCTCTGCCCGTCAATGCGCTTGAAAAGGAGTTTCCATGCCCTGCCGCCCTTCACGCAGCCCTTCACGCAGCCCTTCACGCCACCTCTACCGCCGCCAGCTGCTGCTGGCCATGGCCGCCGCATCCCTGCTGGGGCCGGCGGGCACGGCGTTCGCGCAGGGTGCCGCCCCGCTCAAGCTGGTCATCACCTTCCCGCCAGGGGGCAGCACCGACATCGCCGCGCGCATACTGCAGCCGCGCCTGGGCGAGGTGGCCGGGCGGTCGGTGATCGTCGAGAACCGCCCCGGCGCCGCCAGCCAGATCGCCACCCAGTACGTGGCCAAGTCCGCCCCGGACGGCAACACCCTGCTGTTCAGCTTCGACACCCATGCCATCAATCCCATCGCCAAGTCCCGGCTGCCCTACGACACCTTCAAGGACTTCACGGGCGTGTCGCTGGCGCTGCGCTTTCCGCTGGTGATCGGCGCCTCGGCCTCGGTGCCCGCCAAGGACCTGGCCGGCTTCCTGGAGCTGGCGCGCCGCAACCCGGGCAAATACAGCTACGCATCGACCGGCCTGGGGTCCATGAACCACCTGGTGATGGAAGACATCAAGCGCCGCTCGGGCACCTACGTGCTGCACGTGCCCTACGGCGGCGGCGGCCCGGCCGTGCAGGCCGTGCTCGGCAATGTGTCCGACCTCACCCTGCTCAGCTACGCGGCGCTGCGCGGCCAGATTTCGGCGGGCAAGATCAAGCCGCTGGCGGTGACCGGCCTCAAGCGCCTGCCCGAGCTGCCCGACGTGCCCACCGTGGCCGAATCGGGCTTTGCGGGCTTCGAGGCCTATTCGTGGATCGGCGTGTTCGCGCCTTCCGCCACGCCGGCCGCCACGGTGCACAAGCTCACCGAAGACTTCCAGGCCACGCTGAACACGCCCGACATCCGCAGCAAGCTCATGCAGTCGGGCTTCGAAGTCATGGCCACGGACGGACCCGCCCTCGACCGCTGGGTGCGCCAGGAATATGAGCGCTGGGGCCGCTTCGTGCGGGACAACAAGATCCAGCTCGAAGACTGAGAATCCGGACGGCACCCCCTTACAACACAGGAGCATTCATGGCACTTCCGCTGGACCACATCGTCATCGCCGTGCAGGACCTCGAGGCCGCCGTGGCGGACTACCGCGCGCTGGGCTTCCAGGTCGCCATCGGCGGCCGCCATCCGGGCCGCACCTCGCACAACGCGCTGGTCGTCTTTGCCGATGGCGCCTACCTGGAGATCATTGCCTGGACCGCCCCGGCGCCCGAAGAGCGCTGGTACCGCACGCTGCGCGACCATGGCGAAGGGCTGGTGGACTTCGCCCTGCTGCCCCGCAGCACCTCCCAGGCCCTGGCCGAGGCGCGCGGGCGGGGGCTGGACACCCTGGTCGGCCCCGTGGACGGAGGCCGCGTACGCCCCGACGGCGCGCAACTGCTGTGGCAGACGGCGCGCCACGCCACGCCCGACCTGCCCTTCCTGTGCGGCGACGTCACGCCGCGCGCGCTGCGCGTGCCCGAAGGCAGCGTGCGCGAGCATCCCAACGGCGCGCTGGGCGTGGCCTCGCTGACCGTCGCCGTGCACGACCTGGAGGCCAGCCTGGACCGCTACCGGGCGCTGCTGGGCCCGGGCCTGCCGCTGGAGAAGCTGGACAACCAGGGCGCGCGGCTGGCATTGCCAGGCTTCGATCTGCTGCTGCAAGGCGCGCAGGCACTGGCGGCCTGCGACGCACTGCGCCAGCGCCTTGCCACGCGCGGAGAGGGCCCTTGCGCGCTCACCCTGCGCCAGCGGCCCGGCGCCCCGGCACAGCCCCTGGACCTGGCCGCCAGCCATGGCGTGGACATGCGCTGGCACGGTGGGAACACGCTCTAAACTCTTCGTTTTCCTTCTCCACCGCCACCAGCATGAACACCGTTTCCACAGCCTCCCCTGTCATCGCCTTCATCGGTGGCGGCAACATGGCCAGCGCCATCATCGGCGGACTGATCGGCCAGGGCCAATCCGCAGACCGCATCGTCGTCGTCGAACCCTTCGAGGCTGCACGCGATGCGCTGCGCACGAACTTCGGCATCACGGCCCATGCCGATGCCGCGGCCGCCGCCAGCGCGCTGGACGGTGCCGGCATCGTGGTCTGGGCCGTCAAGCCCCAGACCTTCAAGGAAGCCGCCCAGGCCGTGGCGCCGCACACCGCCCAGGCCCTGCACCTGAGCGTGGCCGCCGGCATTCCCACGGACGCCATCGCCCAGTGGCTGGGCACGGGCCGCATCGTGCGCGCCATGCCCAACACGCCCGCCCTGGTGGGCAAGGGCATGACGGGCCTGTTCGCATGCGCCCAGGTCGATGCCGCAGGCAAGAGCGCCATCGAGCAGGTGGTGGCCACCACGGGCCAGTTCGTCTGGGTCGACCAGGAAGCGCACCTGGACGCCGTGACCGCCCTGTCGGGCTCGGGCCCGGCCTATGTCTTCCTGTTCCTCGAAGCCATGACACAGGCTGGCGTGGACATGGGCCTCACGGCCGAGCAGTCCTACCGCCTGGGCGTGGCCACCTTCCAGGGCGCCTCGGAGCTGGCCGCCCGCTCCAGCGAAAGCGCCGAGGTGCTGCGCCAGCGCGTCACCAGCAAGGGAGGCACCACCCACGCCGCCATCACGCACCTGCAGGCGCAGCAGGTGCCCGAGCATTTCGTGGCCGCCATGCGGGCGGCGGAAACACGGGCCAAGGAGCTGGCCGCCGAATTCGGCCGCTGAGCCAGGCGCAGCGCGCCCCAGGCACCATGCAAAAGGGAGGCACCGGCCTCCCTTCTTTTTTCAGCGCTGAGCCCTCAGCGCAGCGCAAACCCCAGCGCCACACCCGCGAACAGACTGGCACCGATCCAGTGGCTCTTGCTGAATGCCACGAAGCAGCCTTCGCGCGTGCGGTGGCGGATCAGGGTGAAGTGCCAGATCACCTGGGCCGCAGCCACGGCCAGGCCCAGCCAGAAAGGCCAGGCCAGGCCGAAGGGTGCTAACGCCCAGACCGTGAGCAGGCCGCAGAGCACGAAGAAACCCATGACGGCCGCCACGTCGAAGCGGCCCAGGGTGATGGCCGAGGTCTTCATGCCGATCTTGAGGTCATCGTCGCGGTCCACCATGGCGTATTCGGTGTCATAGGCCAGCACCAGGAACATGTTGGCCAGCCACAGAATCCAGGCCGTGGCCGGCACCTGCCCCTGCACGGCGGCGAAGGCGATGACGATGCCGAAATTGAAGGCAATGCCCAGAAACGCCTGGGGCATGGCGAAGAAGCGCTTGGTGAACGGGTAGAGGATGGTGAACAGCACGGCGGGCACGGACCAGGCCACGGCCTCCCAGCGGGTGGTCAGCACCAGGCCCAGCGAAACCAGGGCCAGGGCCGCGCCCAGCAGCGCGGCCTCCTTGACCGAGACCAGTCCCGAGGTGATGGGGCGCTGCGTGGTGCGCTTGACGTGGCGGTCGAAGTCGCGGTCGGCGATGTCGTTGATGCAGCAGCCGGCGCTGCGCATCAGCACCGTGCCCAGCACGAAGACCACCAGCAGATGCCAGCCCGGAAACCCGCCCGCCGCCACCCACAGTGCGGCCAGCGTGGGCCAGACCAGGACCAGCCAGCCGGCCGGCCGGTTGAAGCGGACCAGGTCCAGGTAGAGCGACAGTTTGCTGCGCCGGGGCGCAGGCATGGGCGTAGAGGAGGAGGTAGGCATGGCGTCTGGGCGCCGATGGCGGCCGTGGGCCGACCATCGCACGCATCACATTCGAAAATGCCCGCATTGTCGCCGCTGGGCGGGCGGGCTCGGCGGCGCGCCTCAGCCGCGCCTGCCGGCAACGCGGGTTTGCGCCCACTCCACGGCACAGATCACCAGCGCCATCCAGGCCAGGCCCAGCAGCCAGCCAGCCAGCACATCGCTGGCATAGTGCACGCGCAGCACGACGCGGCTGGCCCCCACGCCCAGGGCAACGGCCAGGGCCGCCAGGCCCACGCACCAGCGCCAGGCAGGCCGCAGGTACGGCAGCAGCAGCCAGGCCAGCATCAGATAGAGCACGAAGGTGCCGGCGCTGTGGCCGCTGGGGAAGCTGAAGCCGCCCTCGGGCACCCAGCCGCCCACGGGGCGCGGGCGGCCCACGCTGGTCTTGATGGCGCGTATCCACAGACCGACTCCCGCCGTGGCCACCACCCAGGCGGCCGCATGCAGCCAGTCGCGGCGCCACAGCAGCAGCGCCAGCACGGCAACAGACAGCGACACCATCCAGCCCACATGGCCCAGCTGGGTGAAGGCGACCACGGGGCGCACCCAGGCATCGGTGGCATGGCCAGCAAGCCACTGGTGCAGGGCATCATCCAGCACCGGCCAGTCGGTGCAGGAGTCGCAGCCTGCGGGCTGGCCCAGGCCCAGCATGTCGCGCACCATCACGCCCAGGGCCAGCGCGGCCAGCAGGCCCGCCGCCACCAGGCCCTGCCATGCGGCGCGTGGCATCGGCAGGCCTGCATGGCGCAGCCGCGCGGCGGCGGGCAGGCGCAGGTAGAAAAAAAGGCCGCCCAAGGCGGCCAGTACCAGGCACAGGCCGCTCGTGGCGGCGTGTGCGTCAATCCAGGTCCGGAGCATGCGCGGTCATCACTCCCGGGCCGTGGCAGGTGCTTGGGACATGTGCAGCATCACTCTTCAAGCAGGGCACGCAGCATCCAGGCGGTCTGCTCATGCACGGTCAGGCGCTGGGTCAGCAGGTCGGCCGTGGGCTCGTCGCTGGCCTTGTCGGCCAGCGGGAAGAGGCTGCGCGCCGTGCGTGCCACGGCTTCATGGCCTGCCACCAGGATGCGCACCATCTCCAGGGCCTTGGGCGGATCGTGGGGCACGTCGGCCAGGCTGGTGAGCTTGCCGAAGTCGGCATAGGAGCCCGGTGCGAAATGGCCCAGGGCGCGGATGCGCTCGGCGATGGGATCAACGGCGTTCCACAGTTCCGTGTACTGCCCCATGAACATGGTGTGCAGTGTGTTGAACATCGGGCCCGTGACGTTCCAGTGGAAGTTGTGCGTTGTCAGATAGAGCGTGTAGGTGTCGGCCAGCAGGGCCGACAGGCCCTTGGAGATGGCGGCACGGTCCTTGTCGCTGATGCCGATGTGGATGGCGCTGGAGCGCACGGACACCGGTGCGACATCGGCCGTCGCTGCCTGCACGGTCTTGGCGGCCTGCACGGCCTCTGGCTTCTTTGCACCGGACTTGTCTTTGCTGGCATTTTTGGCCATGGGATCCCTTTCAACTTCGTACGGATGGAATATGCCCCGGGCAGACCGCCCGGAGACCGAAAGCAACGATAACGCAAGCGCGGTGGCCCTGGAGGCACGGCCCGCGCAGCGGTGCAGTCATCAGGACAGGCGTTTGACGCCGGGCAAGGCGCAGGCGTAGACCGCGTTGCGCAGGGCGGCGATGGCCTCGTAGCGCGTGAAGCTGCGGCGCCAGGCCAGGACCACGCGGCGCGTGGGCGGGGCCGAGCCGTCGTCCTCGAGGATGGGCAGGTAGCGGATGTGCGGCTCGTCGGTCTTGCGGCGGCGCGCCGTGGTCTCCAGCGCATCGGCGGGCACGGACAGGCGCGGCACCAGGGTCACACCCATGCCGGCGGCCACCATGTGCTTGATGGTCTCCAGCGACGAACCTTCGAAGGTGCGGCGAATGCCTTCGGCGTTGCTGGCATAGCGTGCGAACTCGGGGCAGACCTGGAGCACATGGTCGCGGAAGCAGTGGCCCGAGCCCAGCAGCAGCATGGTCTCGTTCTTGAGATCGCTGGTGGAGACATGGTCCTTCTGGGCCAGCGCATGGGTGCTGGGCACGGCAGCCATGAAGGGCTCGTCATACAGCGGCGCCAGCGCCAGGCCGGTGTCGGGGAAGGGCTCGGCGACGATGGCGCAGTCGATCTCGCCCGTGCGCAGCATCTCCAGCAGCTTGATGGTGTAGTTCTCCTGCAGCATCAGCGGCATCTGCGGCGTGCGCAGGATGGAGTTGCGCACCAGATCGGGCAGCAGGTAGGGGCCGATGGTGTAGATCACGCCCAGCGTGAGCACGCCCGACAGCGGGTCCTTGCCGCGCTTGGCGATTTCCTTGATCTCGGCGGCCTGCTCCAGCACGCTTTGCGCCTGCCGGATGATCTCCTCTCCCAGCGACGTGACCGACACTTCGCCGGCACTGCGCTCGAAGAGCTTGACATCGAGCTCCTCCTCCAGCTTTTTGATCGCCACGGACAACGTGGGCTGGGACACATAACAGGCTTCGGCGGCGCGGCCAAAATGCTTTTCACGTGCCACGGCCACGATGTATTTGAGTTCGGTAAGTGTCATTGGCGAGCTGTGTCTGGGAGGGAACCTCGGGAAATACGATGGTCTTAGACCTGGAACCTGGGCCGAAACCTTTGTGCAACCAGGCCTTGCGGCCCGGTTGCCGGGGTGCTCCCCTCAAAAGTTCCTGTGCAGACTCTAGGATTTGTCCTATTTCGATTGTGCCAGTCCTCGTCCACGCATGACCACTGCGCGCTCCCCGACCTGCCGGCTTTTTGCATTTATCCACCTAGTGCAGCGGCCGGCGCATCCGGTCGCGCTGCTGCATGAGCTGGTCCATGCCTATCAATGCTGCCAGGCCTATGGCCACGATCACGGTAAAGACGGGAAGGTCCAAAGCGCTGATCACGGCAAAACCTTGCGGCCGAGCATACCGCTGTGTCTCGGAAATGCATACAAAGTCTGCTGCGGCCATGCCCGTGTAATGCATGGAGCATACTGCCGCCCCCATCACGGCAGCCGCCAGCGCCCGCATGCCCAGCGAGCCGGTGCGAAACGACAGCCAAAGAGCGGCGCTGGCCGCCACCACGGCAATGGCCACGGACAGCACCACGGTGGGAACGGACCAGACGATGAAGCCCGGAAAGCGCATGCCGTACATGCCCAGGTAATGCATGAAGGCCACGCCCAGGCCCAGCAGGGTGCCGGCGCCCAGCACGCGCAACCCGCTTTCGGGCCGCCGCGCGACAAAGGCCAGCGCCACCGAGGTCGCAGCGACGGCAGCCACCAGGGACACCAGGGTTTCGACCATGGAGTAGCCCGAGCCCATGCCCAGGTTCAGCGCCAGCATGCCCGTGAAATGCATGGACCACACGCCTATGCCGCCCAGCGCCGTGCCGGCCGCCAGCAGATTCAGCCAGCTGATTCCCGTGCGCCCGCGGATGCGCTGTGCCGCCGTGAGGGCCACGAAGGAGCCCAGCACGGCAATGCCATAGGACAGGGCCACCAGGCCCATGCGCCAGGAGGTCTCGACGAGTTCATTCGCTTGAACGGCTTCATTCATGTGGACGGCTCCTCATTCTCAGAAAGATGGGACAACACAAGAGTGATCACGGCCGTCCTCCCCGTGGGGAAGCGTGGGGAGGAGTGGCAGGCCATCCCCTCCCGGATGGACCTACCCTGTTTTTTGCGACTCAATGTACCAAAATGTCACAAATACTCAATGCCGTCGCCGCGCGCAGATGTCACCGTCAGGACCGCATGAAGCGCTCCCTACCGACAGCTACAACGCACACGCAAACCTTGCCTGGCGCGTGCTGCAGGCCTGCGGAGCAGGCCGCCACCAGGCAGCGCCCGTGCGCGTAAAAATACGTAACAGGAACATCCCGCAAGCGGGGGCCGGCCCATCAGGCCTTGAGGAATTCGGCCTTGCCGCCCAACCAGCGGTCCACATGCCGCTGGGCCAGTTGCGGGTGCTGCTCCAGCATGCGAGGCGCCAGCTCGCGGGCCCAGTCGAGCAGCATCAGGTCCTGCTCCAGATCGGCAAAGCGCAGCATGGGAGCGCCTGATTGGCGCGCACCCAGGAATTCGCCCGGACCGCGAATCTCCAGGTCGCGCCGCGCGATCTCGAAGCCGTCGTTGGTTTCGGCCATGGCACGCAGCCGGTCCTTGGCCGTCTCGCCCAGGCGGCCGCTGTCTCCCACCGAATACAGCAGCACGCAGGCCGAAGCTGCAGCGCCCCGTCCCACGCGCCCGCGCAGCTGGTGCAGCTGCGACAGGCCAAAGCGCTCCGCATGCTCGATCACCATGAGCGAGGCATTGGGCACATCGACGCCCACTTCGATCACGGTGGTGGAGACCAGCACGCCCATGACGCCGGCCGAGAACAGCTCCATCACCGCCTTCTTCTCGGCCGTGGGCATGCGCGAATGCAGCAGGCCGACCATGACATCGGGCAGCATCTCGCTGAGGTAGGCGTGGGTGGCCGTGGCGTTGGACAGGTCCAGCGCCTCGCTTTCCTCGATCAGCGGACACACCCAGTAGACCTGGCGCCCCTGGGCGACCTGGGCGCCGATGCGTTCGATGACTTCGTCCTTGCGGCTGTCGGCAATGAGCTTGGTGACGATGGGCGTACGCCCCGGCGGCAGCTCGTCGATGGTGGAGACATCCAGGTCGGCGTAGTAGCTCATGGCCAGGGTGCGCGGGATCGGGGTGGCGCTCATCATCAGCAGATGGGGCTCCATGCCCGAGGCTGCGAGTTTCTGGCGCAGCGCCAGCCGCTGGGCCACGCCGAAGCGGTGCTGCTCGTCGATGACGGCCAGCGCCAGGTTCTTGAACTCCACCTGGTCCTGGATGACGGCATGCGTGCCCACCACCAGGGCCGCCTCGCCGCTGCGGACCAGCTCCAGCATGGCGGTGCGCTCCTTCTTCTTCTGCGCGCCGGCCAGCCAGGCCACGCGCTTGCCCAGCGGAGCCAGCAGCGGCTCCAGCCAGCCGACCAGCTTGCCGAAATGCTGCTCGGCCAGGATTTCGGTGGGCGCCATCAGCGCGCACTGCCAGCCGGCCTCGATGCAGGCCACGGCCGACAGCGCCGCCACCACCGTCTTGCCCGATCCCACATCGCCCTGCAGCAGCCGGTGCATGGGCATGCGGCGCTGCATGTCGGCGAGGATCTCGCCCACCACGCGCTGCTGGGCACCGGTCAGGCCAAAGGGCAACTGGTCGAGAAACTGGCGCGCCAGTCCCTGGGCGCTGTCCATGGGCAATGCGCGCAGCACGGGCGCCCTGAGCCGCGCGCGCTCGCGCTTGGCCTCGTATTGCGACAGTTGCTGGGCCAGCAGTTCCTCGGCCTTCAGGCGCTGCCAGGCCGGATGCGAATGGTCTTCCAGCGTGGCCAGGGCCACATCGGGCGTGGGATGGTGCAGGAACTGCAGCGCGTCACGCAGGCTGAACAGCGGCGGCAGCCCGCCGTTGCCGTGGAAATGGGCCACGGGCGGGTGCTCTCCTGCGGGCAGCGTATCGGAGAGGTCGGCCCGCAGCATGGCCGTGGCCGCTGCGCGGCGGATATAGGCCTGGGGCAGTCCTGCCGCCACCGGATAGACGGGCGTGAGCGCCGTGGGCAGATCCCCCCCGGCCGCGCGGAACGCGGGGTGCAGCATCTGCCGTCCCCAAAAGCCGCCCTTGACCTCGCCGCGTATGCGCAGCCGCGCGCCCACGGACAGGGTTTTCTGGTGCGAAGGGTAGAAGCTGAAGAAGGTCAGCACGCATTCGGCCGTGCCGTCGTCCACCGTGACCTTGAGCATGCGGCGAGGGCGCAGCTGCACTTCGCTGTGGGTGACCGTGGCCTCGATCTGCACCGTATCGCCTTCGCGCGCATTGCGCAGCGCGGTGATGCGGGTCTCGTCCTCATAGCGCAGCGGCAGGTGCAGCGCCAGGTCGATGTCGCGCACCAGGCCCATTTTCTGCAGCGCCTTCTGCGCGGGACTGGCGGCAGGCCTGGCGGCGGGCTGTGCAGGCGAGGCGGCCTTGTCGCCCGAAGTGGCAGAGGCCTTGCCGGCCTTCCTGGCGCCGCCCTTGCCTGCGCCAGCCTTTGCCTTGCCGGCGCGCGCGGCCTTGCCACCAGGGGCGTCGCGCCCCAGGTCGGGAAAGGCAGAGGAGACGTTCAGGGGCATGGGCTTTCCTGTTTCAGAACATGCGCGTTGGCTTGCAGCATAGTGTATGAATATACAGGTGTAGGCAACACGCCACGTTCATGCCGGCCGGCCCTGCCCAAAGCACCCTTGACGCCCCGGGTCTCTGGGGAAGCCGCTACCATGCACGCTGACGTTACGTAGTGTTACCCCGCCACCGAATGCCATGTTGAAGCGTATCAATGTCCAGCATGTCACTCTGGGCATGTTCCTGCACGAGTTCTGCGGCTCCTGGATGGAGCATCCCTTTTGGCGAACCCGTTTCCTGCTTCGCTCCGAGGCCGATCTCCAGCGTCTGCGCGCCACCTCCATCCAGGAGGTCTGGATCGATGTGCGCAAAGGCCTGGACGTGGGCGTGCAGGTGCCCTGCCTGCGCTTCGACCCGCAGGACGAGCTTCGCCACCAGATCCCCGACAACGCCCGCCCTGCGTCCGAGCAGAGCACGGCCCCCATCTCCACCGCCACCGAGCTGCGCCGCGCGGCCCAGACCTGCGCCCAGGCCAGGCAATTGCTGAGCCGCCTGTTCAGCGATGCGCGGCTGGGCCGGCCCGTGGACGCCTCGGCCGCCGGACAGCTGGTGGACGATGTGACGGCCTCCGTTGCACGCAATCCCCATGCGCTGATCGGCCTGGCCCGCCTGAAGACCGCCGACGACTACACCTACATGCACAGTCTGGCCGTGTGCGCGCTGATGGTGGCCCTGGCCAAGCGCATGGGCCTGGACGACCACAGCCTGCGCAAGGCCGGCATGGCCGGCCTCATGCACGATCTGGGCAAGACCGCCATTCCGGTGACCGTGCTCAACAAGCCCGGTCCGCTGGACGACGCCGAATGGGCGCTGATGCGCGCCCATCCACGCCACGGCGAGCAGCTGCTGCGCCCGCTGGGCCTGGACGACGAGGTCATCGATGCCTGCCTGCACCACCATGAAAAGGTGGACGGCAGCGGCTACCCCGACGGGCTGCAGCAGGGCGACATCGGCCTGCTGGCGCGCATGACGGCGATCTGCGACGTCTACGATGCCATCACCTCGGACCGGCCCTACAAGAAGGGCTGGCCGCCTTCGGAGGCGCTGCGTCGCATGGCCGAGTGGAGTCCGCGCCATTTCGACAAGCGGCTGTTCGAGCAGTTCGTGCAGACCGTGGGCATCTACCCGCTGGGCTCGCTGGTGCGCCTGCATTCGCAGCGCCTGGCGGTGGTGGTCGATGCCTCGCCGGCCAGCCTGCTGGCGCCGCGCGTCAAGGTCTTCTATTCGCTGCGCCAGTCCTGCCGCATCACGCCGGAGATCGAGGACCTGTCCGAAAGCCAGGGCAACGATCGCATCATCGCGCGCGAAGACCCTGCGGACTGGGACTTCCCCGATCTGGAATCGCTGTGGCTGGAGTTCGAGCGCCAGCCCCAGGCCGCCATGGCCAGGTGATCGCCGGCAATTCCGGGGATGACCCCAGGGTTTGCGACAATTGCCAGCTTCCGTTCAACGAACTTGGAACGGGCCATGTCCGGCCCTCAAGCACTGCATGTCCTCCCTGTCCCGTGTGTTCTCGCTCAGCGATTTCGACTTCGAGCTTCCCGAGAAGCTGATTGCCCAGCATCCTGCCGCCCAGCGCAGTGCCTCGCGCCTGCTCGACGGCCGCGACGATGCCAACCCGCCCGCCGACCGCATCTTCCACGAGCTGCCCGATCTGCTGCAGCCCGGCGACCTGCTGGTGTTCAACGACACGCGCGTGATCAAGGCGCGCATCTTCGGCGAGAAGGCCAGCGGCGGCCGGCTGGAGCTGCTGGTCGAGCGCGTGCTCGAAGGCAACGACGTCGTGGCCCATATGCGCGTCAGCAAGAAGCCCCTGCCCGGCTCGCGCATCCACCTGTGCGGCGGCAAGAACGGTGGCGGCTTCGACGCCGTGCTGCGTGGCCGCTGGCCCGACGAGAACGGCCCGCTGTTCCACCTGAGCTTTGAAGGCCCGCGCGGCGAGACGCCCCATGAGCTGATGGAGCGCTTCGGCCATCTGCCGCTGCCGCCCTACATCGAGCGCCACCAGGAAACCGGCAACGACCCCGATGCCGCCGAAGACAGCGAGCGCTACCAGACCGTCTTCGCGGCCCGCCCCGGCGCCGTGGCCGCACCCACGGCCGCCCTGCACTTCGACGACGCCGTGCTGGCCCGCCTGGCCGAGCGCGGCATCGAACGCGCCAGCGTCACGCTGCACGTGGGCGCCGGCACCTTCCAGCCCGTGAAGACCGAGAACCTGGCCGACCACCAGATGCACAGCGAGTGGTACGAAATCCCGCTGGCCACCCTGGCCGCGCTGGAACGCTGCCGCCAGCGCGGCGGCCGCATCATCGCCGTGGGCACGACCACGGTGCGCACGCTGGAGTCCTGGGCCCAGACGGGCAACTTCTCAGGCGATACGCGCATCTTCATCACACCGGGCTTCGAGTACCAGGTGGTCGATCTGCTGATCACCAACTTCCACCTGCCCAAGAGCACGCTGATGATGCTGGTCAGCGCCTTCGCCGGCTACGAGCAGGTGATGGCGCTGTACCGCCATGCGATCGCGCAGGAGTACCGCTTCTTCAGCTATGGCGACTCCATGCTGTTGAAGAAGAAAAGCACCCCCTGAGCGGCTTACGCTGCTTCCCCCGTTGCACGGCGCCTCTCTACCCGCTTCGCGGGGGAGGGGGCATACGGGCAGCCGGCGACACCCTCGCGGCGGGGCGGCGCGGCCGGCTTAGGCCCTTGCTTGGTGTCCCTCGCCTCAGGCCGCGCCAAGCCCGAAACACCGCATGTTCAGCCAAAGTAATGGCAAAGCCTGCGGCCCTTGACCTCGTGCACGCTGACGGGGATGCCGTAGAGGCTGCTGAGGACCTCGTCCTGCACGACCTCGGCCGGCGTGCCCGCCACGGCCAGGCGGCCGTCCTTGAGCGCGATGATGTGGTCGGCGTAGCAGGAGGCGAAGTTGATGTCGTGCAGCACCATGACCACGGTCTTGCCGCGCTCGGTGACGGCGCGGCGCAGCAGGCCCATCATGCTGACGGCGTGGGCCATGTCCAGGTTGTTCAGCGGCTCGTCCAGCAGGATGAAAGGCGTGTCCTGGCACAGCACCATGGCGATGTAGGCGCGCTGGCGCTGGCCGCCTGACAACTCGTCGAGAAAGCGCTCGGCCAGCGGCGTGAGCTGCAGGTACTCCAGCGCCTCGTCCACATGGCGCACATCCTCGGGGCCCAGCCGGCCCTTGCTGTGCGGAAAGCGGCCGAAGCCCACCAGGTCGCGCACCGTCAGGCGCAGCGTGCTCTGGTTGTCCTGGCGCAGGATGGCCATGATGCGCGCCAGCGCCTCGGTGGGCGTGGTGGCCACGTCGCGGCCAGCCACCAACACCTGGCCTTCCGTGATCGGCATGAGGCGGCTGACCAGGGACAGCAGCGTGGATTTGCCGGCCCCGTTGGGGCCGATGATGGCCGTCAGCGCCCGCTCGGGCACGTTGAAGTTGAGCTCCTGCAGCACGGTCGTGCCGCCATGGCGCTTGAGCAGATCACGCACCTCGATCATTGGGTCCCCTTGCGCATGAGCAGCACGATGAAGACGATTCCACCCAGGAACTCCACCACGATGCTCAGCACGGTATTGAATTGAAAAAGCTGCTCCAGCAGCACCTGGCCGCCCATGAGCAGCACGCAGCCCCAGAGCACGGCCGCAGGCAGCACCCAGGCATGGCGGCGCGTGCCCATGGCGTGATACGCCATGTTGCTGACCAGCAGACCGAAGAAGATGACAGGCCCGACCAGGGCCGTGGACACGGCCACCATGCAGGCCACCACGGCCAGCAGCCGCAGCACGCGGCCATCGTAGTCCAGGCCCAGGCCGATGGCGGCATCGCGCCCGAGCGAGATCACGTCCAGCACGTGGCGCTGGCGCCAGATCCAGGCGCTGCCCAGCGCGATCAGCAGCAGCGACGGCACCAGCAACTGCAGGTTCACCGCGTTGAAGTTGGCGAACATGCGGTCCTGCAGCGCCGTGAACTCATTGGGATCGAGCACGCGCATGGCCAGCCCGGCCAGGCTGCGAAAGAAGATGCCGCCCACCATGCCCACCAGCAGCATCAGGTGCAGGCTGCTGGCATGGCCTACGAACAGCCAGCGCATCAGCAGCACGCTGAAGCCCACCATCAGCACGATGTTGAGCGCGTAGCGCCCGACCTCGCCCATGGCGGACACGCCTGCCGCGCCCAGCATCAGCACCATGGCCGCCTGCACGAACAGGTACAGCGCATCCAGCCCCATCACCGAAGGCGTGAGGATGGTGTTGTGCGACACGGTCTGGAACACCACGGTGGACAGGCCGATGGCGCAGGCCACCAGGGCCATGGTCAGCACCTTGGCGCCCCGGTGCTCCAGCACGAAGGCCCAGTCGGTCCTGACGCCCACGGTCATGAAGGCCAGCAGGCACAGCAGCGCCAGCCCTCCCAGCAGCGCCAGGCGTCGGCCCCGGCCCCAACTGCGCGCAGACGGATCGGCGCAAGCAACGGATTGGGGCAGGCTGCTCATGCACGGTCCTTGCGGCGGCGCAGGATGAGCGCCAGGAACAGGGCACTGCCCAGCACGCCCAGCACGGTGCCCACGGGGATTTCATAGGGCGCGATCAGCATGCGCCCGACCAGATCGCACAGCAGGGTCAGGCCCGCGCCGATCAGCGCCACCCACAGCACGCTGCGGCGGACGTTGTCACCCAGGACCAGGCGCACCACGTTGGGCACGATCAGTCCCACAAAGGGAAGGCTGCCGGCCGTGACCACCACGGCGGAAGTGGCCACGGCCACCACCACCAGCCCCTGCCAGACCAGGCGCCGGTAGTTCAGGCCCAGATTGGTGGCAAAGCTCTCGCCCAGGCCGGCGACGGTGAAGCGGTCGGCCGCCAGGCAGGTCAGGGCGGTGACACCCAGCGACAGCCACAGCAACTCGTAGCGGCCCTGAACCACCAGCGAGAAATCGCCGTTGGACCAGGACTTGAGCGCCTGCATCATGTCGAACTGCAGCGCCAGAAAGCTGGCGGCTGCCTCCAGCACGCCGGCCAGCACCAGGCCGACCAGGGGCACCATCCACGACGAGCGCAGCCGGATGCGCGAGAGCACGGCCAGGAACAGCGCCGTGCCCAGCAGTGCCGCCACGGCCGAGATGCCCATCTTGGCCATCACCGGCCAGTCCGGCACCCAGAGGAACGCGGCCAGCATGCCCAGGCTGGCCGACTCCACCGTGCCCACGGTGGAAGGCTCCACGAAGTGGTTGCGTGCCAGCATCTGCATGAGCAGTCCGCAGACCGCCATGGACGCGCCGGCCAGCAACAGGGCCAGGGTGCGCGGCACGCGGCTGTAGACCAGCACCTGGCTGGCCAGGTCGTCCTCGCTGCGCGACCACAGCACGCTCCAGTGCATGTCGCCCGCGCCCACCATCAGGCTGGCCAGCGACAGCGCCAGCAGCAGGCCCAGCGCGAAAAGCCAGGCAAGGGCCTGGCGAGAGGGGCGTGACATGGGCACGGCGTGCGCGGTGGCGACAGGCGGGCTCAACGCTTTGGCGTCATGTGCGGGCAAAGGCATCCGACAGCTGCTGGATATTGGCCTTCAGCGCGCCCGGCCCGGCGTTGGACAGGGTGTACCAGTTGGCTGCGTTCAGATAGACCACCTGCTTGCCGCGCCAGGCCTTGGTGGCGCGCACCAGCGGGTTGTCCAGCAGTTGCTGGGCGGTCTTGCCATCCTGGCCGATGGCCACGTCGCGGTCGATGACGAACAGCCAGTCGGGATTGGTCTTGAGCAGGAACTCGAAGGAGACCACCTGCCCATGGCGCGCCACCGTCAGGTTGTCGATGGCCGGCTTCACGCCGAACACATCGTGCAGCATGCCGAAGCGCGAGCCCGGACCGTAGGCGCTGAGCTTGCCGCCCGAGGTCAGCAGCACCAGCCCCTTGCCCGCGTTCTGCGCCTTGCCATGCAGCGCGGCGATGGCCTGCTCCACGGCCCGGACCTCGGCCTCGGCCTTGTCCTGCAGGCCGTAGACGGCGCCCAGCGTGCGGATGTTGCGGTAGATATCGGCCATCTGGTGCTGGTCGCTGACGCTCAGGTCCAGCACGGGGGCGAAGCGCGACAGCTCCTTGTACTTGGCCTCGGAGCGGCCGCCCACGATGATGAGGTCGGGCGAAAGCGCCTTGACGGCCTCGTAGTCGGGCTCGAACAGGCTGCCGATGCGTGCGTATTTCGCATCGGCATAGCGGGCCAGCAGCGGCGGCATCTTGAACTCGGGCACGCCACGCACCTCGCCGCCCAGCGCCTGCAGCGTGTCCAGCGCCGCCAGCTCGAACACCAGCACGCGCACGGGCTTGAAGGGCACCTGGATCTCGCCCTTGGCGTGCGGCACGGTCACGGTCTTGCCGACCGCTGCCGTCTGTGCATGGGCCATGGACAGTGCCAGAGGCAGCGTGACCAGCATGCCCGCGCCCTGGCCCATCGTCGCCAGGATGTGGCGCCGGGAATGATTTGCATTCAAGGTGTTCATTCTTTCAATGATTGCTGTATTGCCAGGAAGTTCAAACATTGGCCTTGGCGGCCTCAGGGAAGTGCGGGCGTGCTGTCCGGCATGCGCTCGCAGGCCGGCAGGCCCTGGGCAAAGCGCCCGGGGTTGAGCAGGGCCACCAGGCCGCAGGCCAGCGATCCCTGCCATTGCAGGTAGTCATGGCTGGTTTCATGCTCGGCCTGCGTGACCTCGTAGCCCTTGGCGCGCAGCACGTCGGCCAGGTGGCGGTTGGTTTCCAGGATGCCGTCCTGCCCGCCGCGTGCACGCTCGTAGCGGCCTGCATCCAGATAGAAGCGCACGGGCTGGCGCGGCTCCTGGGCATAGCGGCGCTGCACCCAGCCCGGCACCTCGCCGGCCGGCGACCACCAGAACGATCCCGACATGCTCAGCACGTTGCCGAACCAGCGCGCATTGACCAGGCCCGCATAGGCCGAGGCCAGGCCGCCGAAGCTGGAGCCGCCGATCACCGTGCGCGCCGCAGGCTGGCTCAGGCCCTGCTCCCCCACCCAGGGCATCAGCTCCTCATCCAGAAAGCGCGCGAAGGCGGTGTTGGGCGGCAATTCCCTGCCGCGTGCCTGCGGGCTGGCGTTGTCCACCAGGACCACGGCCGTGGGCGGGATCAGGCCGTCGGCCATGAGGTTGTCGATGAGGGTGGGCGTGGACACCTGCTTTGCATAGGCATTGCCGTCGAACAGCACCAGCAGCGCCTCGGGCGCCTGGCCGCCCGCCGGGCGGTAGGTCCAGACATCGCGGCTGTTGCCCAGCACGCGGCTTCGCAGGCGATGCTGCACCAGTTGTCCTTGCGCCACGCCCGCGCGCGGCGCCACCCAGGGCTGGGGCGGCGCCTTGGGCAGCTCCAGCACGGAGGCGCCCTGGAAGACATCGATGAAGCCGCCCTCGGGCGGCTGCGGGAAGGTCTTGGGATTGAGCGGATCGCGCTGCGCCGTGGCCAGCAGGGCGCGGCGCTGCTCCATGGCCGAGCCTTCGATCAGCGGCACATCGGGCGCCAGCCGGTAGCTGAGCCTGGCGTTGTCCGCCATGCGGAAGCTGGCCCACCAGACATCGCTGCCGGGCAGATGCTGCAGCGGATCATGGTTGCCGGCCGGGCTGCCGAACAGGCGCACGCCCTGCATGCCCGCACGCGGCCGGCCGCGCCACAGGAAGGTGACCAGGGAGTGCCCCTCGGACAGGGGCTCGACCATGGGTGTTCCTTCCTCCTGCACGCGCCGCCAGAAGGCGTCGGCAGCCACACCAGCACCCGCGCCGCGCTGGATTGCCTGCGCCAGAGCCCGCAGCCGCGGGCTTTGCAGTGCCGGAGGCTCGGAGGTGGCCGAGGCCTTGTTGCCGGCAGGCGCCAGGCTGGAGGTCAGCCGCAGCGCGAAGCGCCCCGCTTCTTGCGCCTCACCGCCGGAACCGGGGTCAGCCAGGGCCACGCGCCTGGCCACCAGCCGCTGCCGTCCGGCTCCCTCCGTGACCCACATCAGCGACTGGGCGCCGCCATCAGGCCTGGCCAGGCGACGCAGGTGCCGGTCCTGGGCATCCTCCAGGTCGAGGGCCACGCCCTGCCCCTCGAATTCACCCTGGACCACATGGCCGGCGGGCAGATCGACGCGCCAGGACTCGCGCCCACCGGCAGCCAGGACCCCTGTGGCCGCCTGGCCTGGCGCCAGCGTGCCCGGCCGTGCGGCCAGGGCCCGCCGCGATGCGGTTGCCGTCATGTCTTCAGCGGCATGGACGGCTGCGCCCAGCAGGCACAGCAGCGAGGTGGCCAGGCACAGGCCTTGTCGTGCAGCTTGCGCCATGGCGTCAGAAGTCCACCGTGGCCGAGACACGCACCGTGCGCGGGCCGCCCGTGGTGGCGAAGTTGTCATTGAAACTGCCGGCCCAGTAGGACTTGTCGAACAGGTTCTCCACCGTGGCGCGGAAGGTGACGGGTTTGGCCGCGATGCGGGTGGCATAGCGCGCGCCCACGTCCACGCGGGTCCAGCTGGGCATCTTCAGCGTGTTGGCCGAATTCACCCATTGCGCGCCCGTGTAGATCAGGCGGCCGGTGAGCGTGGCGCCCGGCAGCGCGGGCACATCCCACTCGCCGCCCAGGTTGGCCGTCCAGCGCGGCACGCCGTAGACGCCGTAGCCGTCGCGCGCGCCGCCCTGGGTCTTGCTCTGGATGGCCTGCGTATAGGCCAGGCCGCCCAGCACGCGCGTGCCGCGCAGCGGCTCGCCGAACACATTCCACTCCAGGCCCCGGTTGCGCTGCTCGCCATCCATCAGCAGGCGGTTGGTCGCGGTCTCCACCACGGACGAAGGCCGCTCGATCTGGAACAGCGAGACCGTCTGCGTGAAATCACCCGTGCGCCACTTGGCGCCGATCTCGAACTGCTTGGTCTTGTAGGGCGCGAACACTTCGCCGGCATTGGCGTAGGTGGCGCCGACGATGGAGCCCGCGCTCAGGCCCTGCACATGGTTGGCGTACAGCGAGACCGCATCGCCCCAGGGCTTGACCACCAGGCCTAGCGCGGGCGAGATGGCATGTTCGTCATAGCGCGCCATCTTCTGGTTCACGCGCTGCAGGCGCGCGCCCACGGTGAGCTGTACGGTGTCGCCACCCCAGCTCAGCGTGTCGGCCAGGGCCAGGCTGCTGAGCACGTCGTCGCGCTCCTGCTTGATGGCGCCGTAGGGGCCGGCCAGCGTGATGGGCGCAGGGTCGTAGATGTTGGTGATGTAGCTGGCGCTGGTGGCCACGGCCGCGCGGCCGCCCTTCTGGTTCATCCAGTTCACGGAGGCGACCAGCAGATGGCTCACGCTGCCCGTGCGCAGGCGCCCGCGCACGCCGAACTCGGCCGCCATGCTGTCGGTGTAGCCGTACTGGTTGTAGGTCTGGCCCACGGCCGAGCCGTCGCCCTGGGCGCGCAGCACCACGCGCGTGCCGTTGAGCATGCCGTCATAGGAATGCTTGCCGCTGCCCACCGAGCCGAACAGCGTCCAGTCCGCCCCCAGGTCCACCGAGCCGCGCAGCATCAGCGCATCGCTTTGCTGCTGGGCACGTATGCCCGGGAAGAGATTGGTCTTGGCGTCGGGCGCTGCAATCACCTGCTTGAGGTTCTGCATGCTGACCATCATCGGGCTGCCGTCGCGGATGTTGGAGCGGTAGCTGTAGGCATCCAGGCCCAGCGTGAAACCGTCGCCCTGGTAGTCGAGCGCCAGTGCGCCCAGGCCATGGCGGCGGTTCTGGCCGTCGATCTCGGTATCGCCGCCCGAGGTGCTGCCGTTGATGCGTATGCCCAGGCGGCGTTCCGGGCCGAAGCGGCGCGACACATCGGCCTGCAGGCCCAGCTGCGAGGAGCTGCTGAGCATGGTGGTCACGCGCGTGAGGTCCCGGGCCAGCGGACGCTTGGTCACCAGGTTGATGGTGCCGCCCACGGCGCCGCCCGGCGTCATGCCGCTCAGCAGCGCGCCCGGGCCCTTGAGCACTTCCACGCGCTCGATCATCTCGGTGGGCACATGGCCATCGGGCGCCAGGCCGTACAGGCCGTTGAAGCCCAGTTCCGAGGCATTCACACCCAGGCCGCGGATGGTGAAGTTCTCGTAGGCGTGGCCGGTGTTGGTGGTGAAGCGCACGGAGGGGTCGTTTTCCAGCACCGACATCAGCGTGGTCGCGTGCTGGTCGGCAATGCCTTCGGCCGTGTAGGAGGTGATGTTGAACGGCGTATCCATCACATCGCGCTGGCCCAGCACGCCCAGGCCCGCGCCCTTGGCCACCTGGCCGCCCGGCGCCACGGTGGGCAGTGCCTGGGGATCGGTGGTGCTGCGCACCGTGATCTCGCCCAGTTCGGCGTCGGCCGCCCAGGAGGCGGCGGGCAAAGCGGCAGCGGCAACCATGGCGCAGACACGGGCGATGGTGCCCAGGCCGTGGAACGGTGAAACGGGGGCGAAGGGGCTGACAGCGCCTGCGCGCGGCAGGCCGGTGCGGGAACGAGAGGACATCCGGGAGGGCTTTCAAGGCGGAAGAAAATGCGCCGCATCCAGGCCCGCAGCCCGTCGGGACACAGGCCGGATACGGCATCTGCCCGAATTATAGAAAATGAGAATTATTCTTATTTGAGAAAACAACGACAACGCACCGCGCGCAAACATGGGCGCACGGTCCGCAAACAATCCCGGGGAAAACAGTGGGGGCCAGGCAACAGGCCGCCGGCCGCCGGCCGCCGCGACGGCGCAGACTTCTAGAAGGTGTCGCCGCGTTCCATGGCGCGGCGGTGGCGCTGCACGAATTCCTGGTAGGTGTCGATGCCGCGCAGCTGCAAGATGGCATTACGCACGGCCGCCTCCACCAGCACGGCGATGTTGCGGCCCGCCACCACCTGGATCACCACCTTGCGCACGGGCACGCCGAGCACGTCCTGCGTCAGCGGCTCGGCTGGCAGCCGCTCGTATTCGCGCTCCATGGTTTCCTTGCGCACCAGGTGCACGATGAGCTTGAGGCGCATCTTGCGGCGCACGGCCGTCTCGCCAAAGATGGCGCGGATATCGAGCAGGCCAATGCCGCGCACCTCCAGCAGGTTCTGCAGCAGCTCGGGGCACTTGCCCTCGATCGTGGTCTGGTTGATGCGGTACAGGTCCACGGCATCGTCGGCCACCAGGCCGTTGCCGCGCGTCACCAGCTCCAGCCCCAGCTCGCTCTTGCCCAGGCCCGATTCGCCCGTGATCAGCACGCCCATGCCCAGGATGTCCATGAACACGCCATGCATGGTCGTGCGGTCGGCGAAATGCTTGGCCAGGTAGGCGCGCAGCACATCGATCACGAAGGCCGACTGCTCGCGCGTGGCGAACATGGGAATGTGGGCACGCTCGCACATGGACAGCAGCGCCTCGGGCGCCGTCTGGCCATCGGCCAGCACCAGCACGGGCGGCTCCAGCGTGACGATGCGTGCCACGCGGCGCTGGCAGTCCTGCGGCGTGGCGTTGGTCAGATAGGCGATCTCACGCTCGCCCAGCACCTGCAGCCGGTAGGGATGGATGTAGTTCAGGTAGCCGACGAGATCGGCGCCCGAGCGCGCCGAGCGCACGGCCATCTCGTCGAAGCGGCGCTCCGAGGCCCCCAGGCCCGCCACCCACTCCCAGCGCAGGCTGGAGCGGAACTCCTCGAAAAGGACGTCGGCGCTGATGGCACTGGGTCTCATGGCAAGGCCCGTGAAAAGGGGAAGAGAAAGTTTAGACCAGCGGAGCGGCGGAAGACTGCCAGCCGGCAATCATTCCATGCAGCCGGGCCGCATCGCCGCAGGACTTCAGCCGCTCGCGCAGCTGGCTGTCGCTGAGCAGTTCGGCGATTTCAGAAAGGATTTCCAGATGCTTTTGCGTCGCCGCTTCGGGCACCAGCAAAAAGATCAGCAGGCCCACGGGCTGCTCATCGGGCGCATCGAAGCCAATGGGATGGTCCAGCTGGAACACGGCTGCCATCGGAGCGGTCAGCCCCTTGATGCGACCGTGGGGAATGGCCACGCCATGGCCCAGCCCCGTCGAGCCCAGGCGTTCACGCGCGAAGAGGCTGTCGGTGATGAGTGCGCGGGACAGGCCATGCAGGCTCTCGAATAGCAGACCTGCTTCTTCGAAAGCGCGCTTTTTGCTGGTGACGTCGACGCTCACGAGCACTTGAGCGGCGGGCAGGATGGAGGCAAGACGGTTCATGGTTCGGGAAACAATTATGCACCGCAGTGCCGGAAACCGTGGGGAAACCCTGACCCCCATCAAAAACCGCCCCGAAGGGCGGTGGTCGTGCGTGGCACATCAGCCACAAAAACGCAGGTATTGTAAGCGCCCGCACAGGGCCGGCGCCTTACCTGTCACCCGACTGACGCCAGGGTCAGTCCAGCATCATCGAGCCGCTTGGCCGTGCCGTAGCGGCTGCCCTGCTGGCGGGTCTTGTAGCGCACCACGAGGCGGTCCAGCTTGTCAGCCAGCGCGTCGACGGCGGCATAAAGGTCGAAGTGAGAGGTTTCGACAAAGAGATCCTGGCCCTTGACGCGCAGCGTGCAACCGGCACGTTGGCGCTTTTCCTTCTCCTTCTGGTTATGAACGGTCAGCAAGACCTTGACATCCACCACCTGGTCAAAGTGTCGAAGAATGCGTTCGAGCTTGGCCATGACGTAACTGCGCAGCGAGGGAGTGACCTCCAGGTGATGCCCACTAATCGTCAGATTCATATCTAAACACTCCTTGCTCTGGATGGAAACAGCCCGGTCCACCGGGGGACGATCCGCCGGGACAGGTGCTTGCAGGCCGGAATGCGCATTCGTTTGCTTGCGAATCCACTATGCGCCCGGGTCGGGTCAAAAGCAACGCCGCAAGCCGATAGCGCAGGACGGTGCAGGGCCTTGGAGGCGGGTTTTGCGCGCCATGCGATTGGGCGCACAATCGGCGGGTTTGCCAGGCTGCGCCCCTGGGGTGGGGGTGGCCACAGGCCGTCCGTCACCGTGAGGCGCCGTTGGGTAGAATCGCGCTCCTGCGCGTGCCGCTTGCAGCCCTCCGGCCCCTGCAGCCTCTTTGCCAGATTGCCCCTTGCCTCACATGACCACCCAGTCCCGTCCCTCCGCCCTGCACACTTCCAACATTGCCTCGCTGCCGCTGCTCGCGCGCGGCAAGGTGCGCGACAACTATGCCGTGGGCGATGACCGCATCCTGATGGTGGCCTCGGACCGCCTCTCGGCCTTTGACGTGATCATGGGCGAGCCCATCCCCGGCAAGGGCGAGCTGCTGACGCAGATGGCGCTGTTCTGGTTCGACAAACTCGGCCACATCTGCCCCAACCACCTGACCGGCGAAGCGCCCGAATCCGTGGTCACGCCCGCCGAAGTGCCCCAGGTCACGGGCCGCTCCATGCTGGTCAAGCGCCTCAAGCCCGTGCTGATCGAGGCCGTGGTGCGCGGCTACCTGGCCGGCAGCGGCTGGAAGGAATACCAGGAATCGCGCTCGGTCTGCGGCGTTCCCCTGCCCGAAGGCCTGACCAACGCCGCCAAGCTGCCCGAGCCCATCTACACGCCGGCCGCCAAGGCCGAGATGGGCGACCATGACGAGAACATCACCTACGAGCGCACAGTGGAGATGGTCGGCGAGAAGCTGGCCTCCCAGATCCGCGATACAGCCATCCGCATCTACAAGGAAGCCGCCGCCATCGCCCTCGAAAAGGGCATGATCATTGCCGACACCAAGTTCGAATTCGGCCTGGACGAAAACGGCGAACTGGTGCTGATGGACGAGGTGCTCACGCCCGACAGCTCGCGCTACTGGCCCGTGGAAGGCTATGCCCAGGCGCTGGCCAAGGGCGAGAACCCGCCCAGCTACGACAAGCAGTTCGTGCGCGACTGGCTGGAGCAGGCCCAGGTCAACGGCAAGCCCTGGGACAAGAGCGCCCCGGCGCCCCGCCTGCCCCAGGAGGTGACCGAGAAGACGGCCGCCAAGTACCGCGAAGCGCTGCAGCGCCTGACGGCCTGAGCTGCAGCCTGCCTGTCCCCGCAAAAGAGAGCTTCGGCTCTCTTTTTCATTGCGCGGGCCCGTTTCTGCAGCCGGTCACGTTGGCGTCACCGACACTGCCACAATGCTCGTTCCCTCTGACTTTTTTCGAAGGAGCAAGCACATGGCCGGCAAGAAGATTCTGATGATCTGCGGAGACTACTGCGAGGACTACGAAACCATGGTCCCGTTCCAGGCCCTGCAGGCCGTGGGACACACGGTGCACGCGGTCTGCCCCGACAAGAAGGCGGGGGACCACATCAAGACGGCCATCCATGATTTCGAGGGCGCCCAGACCTACAGCGAAAAGCCCGGCCACAACTTCACGCTCAACGCCAGCTTCGCCGACATCAAGCCCGAGCAGTACGACGCCCTGGTGATCCCCGGCGGACGCGGCCCCGA
The DNA here is from genome assembly GCF_043104185.1 of Delftia sp. WSY_22. Taxonomy (NCBI): domain Bacteria; kingdom Pseudomonadati; phylum Pseudomonadota; class Betaproteobacteria; order Burkholderiales; family Comamonadaceae; genus Delftia; species Delftia sp. WSY_22. Next base: position 214,141 of record NZ_JBICKN010000007.1, on the reverse strand, counting down.
ATACCTGCGCAACTACGATGCCGTGCGCGCCGCCGTGCGCCACTTCTTCGACAACAACAAGCCCGTGGCCGCCGTCTGCCATGGCGCCCAGCTGCTGGCCGGCGCCGGCGTGCTCAAGGGGCGCACCTGCTCGGCCTACCCGGCCTGCCGTGCCGAGGTCGAACTGGCCGGCGGCACCTACGCCGACATCGGCGTGGACCAGGCGCACACCGAAGGCAACCTGGTCAGCGCCCCCGCCTGGCCGGCCCATCCGGCCTGGATCGCACAGTTCCTGTCCCTGCTGGGCACGCGCATCAGCCACGGCTGAGCACGCAGCCGCCGTTGGCGCCGGGCGGATCAACCGCCCCAGCGCACCAGCACGATGCCGCCGAACACCAGGGCCGAGGCCAGCATGCGCACGCGGCCCAGGCGCTCGCGCATCAGCCAGGCGGCAATCCAGCCTGCAAACAGCACGCTGCTTTCACGCAGTGCAGACACCAGCCCCATGGGCGCCTGTGACAGCGCCCAGGTCGCCATCCAGCTGGCGCTCAGCTGCATGGCGGCGGCCAGGGCGCACAGGCGCCAGGTGCGAGCATCGGCGCGCAGCACGGCAGGACCGCGCCGCCAGGCGACGATCAGCACCGTGGCCAGGCCATCGCCCAGCGTGAGCAGGGCCGCATAGAGCAGCGCGGAACCGGATGCGCGCGCACCCAGCCCGTCGATGACCGTGTAGCAGGCAATCATGGCGCCCGTGGCCAGCGCATAGCCGCTGCCGCCATAACCGCTGGCCGCACCGCTGCGCAACGACAGCGCCAGCACGCCCAGCGACAGGCACAGCACGCCGGCCAGCCCGGTCGCGCCCGGCCACTCACCGGCCAGCAGCGCCGCGCCCAGCGTCACGAACAGCGGCGCACTGCCGCGTGCCACCGGGTAGACCACGCCGAACTCGCCATGCTGATAGGCGCGCGGCAGCACGAAGTGGTAGACGGTGTGCACGGCCACCGAGGCCGCCAGCCACCACCACACCGATGCATCCCACAGCGCCGCCGCACGCCAGTCCAGCCAGGGCAGCACCAGCAGAGACCACAGGCTGGCCAGCCCCGTGGTCAGCGCCATGGCGACCATCTTGTCGCCGCCCAGCTTGATGGCGCTGTTCCATCCCGCATTCATCAGCGCGGCCCCCAGGGCCGCGGCCAGCACCGCGTTGCTCAATTCCATTCCATGGCCTCGTTCCTGATACGGGACGGGATGATGGATTCGCACCCAGATTAGATAAAGTCGAATCTTCGGAACCTTATCTTCAGGAAACCTGATGCGACGCCTGAACCTCGACCAGCTCCAGACCCTGGTGGCCGTGGCCGACCTGGGTACCCTGGCCGCCGCGGCCCAGGCCCTGCACCTGTCGCCGCCTGCCGTCAGCCTGCACATCCAGGAGCTGGAAGCGCGCCTGGACACACCGTTGCTGGTGCGCGGCAAGCGCCAGGCGCAGCTGACGCCTGCGGGCGAACTGCTGGCCGAAGGCGGACGCCGCCTGCTGGCAGACAGCGAATCCCTGCTGCGCCAGGTGCGCAAGCGTGCCGAGGGCTTTGGCGCCAGCGTGCGCATAGGCGCCTCGGCCGGCGTCAGCCCCCTGCTGCTGCCCGAACTGCTGCAATGGCTGGCCGAGCACGCACCGAGCGTGGAGCTGCGCCTGGAAGTCGTGAGCTCGGCCCAGGCCATGCAGCGCCTGGCGGCCGGCAGCCTGGACCTGGCCCTGGTCGGCCTGCCCCAGCCCGTGGCTGCGGGGCTCAAGGTGCTGGCCTGGCGCAACGACCCCATGGAGCTGTTCGCGCCGCCGCAGATGCCGCTGCCCGACCAGATCACGCCCGAATGGCTCAACGCCCAGCCCTGGATAGGCTTTGCCGCCGGCACCCAGATGCACCGCCTGCTGTCGCAATGGTTTGCCCAGGCCGGCCTGCTGCCCCAGCCGCGCATGGAGATGAGTTATCCCGAAGGTATACGCGCCCTGGTCGCCGCAGGCCACGGTCCTACCGTCCTGCCACGCGAGGAGCCCATGGACGCCGTCAGCCGCACCCTTCAGCAGCGCGGGCTGAGTCCCGCCCTGACACGCCCGCTGGGTCTGGCCTGCCGCAGCGCCTCGCAGCAAGACCCGGCCGTGCAGGCCGTGGTGCGCGGGTTGATGCGATTTGCCGATCCCGTACGAAAGTAGGCGCTACAGCCCGGCCTCCTGCAGCACCCACGCACGCAGCGCCTCGATGGCCGGCTGGCCCTGGCTGCGCCGGGGGTAGAGCAGGTGGTAGGCATAGGCCGGGCCCAGGCCCACGGCGATGTCGAACAGGCGCACCAGGCGGCCGCGGGCCAGGTCTTCGGCCACCAGGTCCTGCTCGACCAGGCCCACGGCGCCGCCGTCCAGCACGGCCTGCACGACATGGCTGGAGTCGGTGAATGCGATGCAGCGGCCTGCGTCCAGGCCCTCCACGCCGGCCGCCGCCATCCACATCGGCCAGTTCGGCCAGACCTGGCCGTCCACCATGCAGTCCACGTGGCACAGCGTGTGGCCCAGCAGGTCGGCGGGGCTGGCCAGCGGCGGGCCGGACTGCAGCAGGGCCGGGCTGCAGACGGGGATGACCCTGGCGTCGAACAGGCGCACCGCCAGGGTGTGCGGATCACGGCCGGTGCCGAAGCGGATGCCGGCATCAATGTCATCGGCGTCGAAGTCGCGCACCTCGTCGCTGATGTCAAAGCTCAGTTCGATCTGCGGATGCGCGGCGCGAAAGCGCGGCAGCCGGGGCAGCAGCCACTGCGTGGCAAAGCGCGCGCCCAGCGACAGGCGCAGCCGCGTCTCGCCCCGGGCCAGTTGGCGCGCCCGGCCGGTGGCGCGCCGCAGCAGGCCCAGCGCCTCGGCCGTGGCCTCCAGCAGCACGCTGCCTGCGGGCGTGAGCTGCATGCTGCGGCTGTTGCGCGTGAAGAGGGCGAGGCCCAGCTGCTCCTCCATCTCCTTGATCTGGTGGCTGACCGCCGCCGGGGTCAGTCCCAGTTCGTTGGCCGCACGCGTGAAGTTCAAGTGGCGCCCTGCGGCCTCGAAGCTGCGCAGGGCGCGTGTGCCCGGTGGAAGCTGGCGCATGGATCTTCAAATCTTTCTTGATGGAGCATCGAATACTACTTGCTTCCTCTTTTAGAACCGCCATCGAACAATCAAGAAAACTTGTTGATGGATGAATCCATGGAAACTGCCTCTTTCTTCACCAGCCTCGTCGATGGACAGCCCGCGACGGCGGCCGAACTCGCCGCCCTGGCCTTTGCCGGCCATGCCCATTTCACGGCCATGCAGGTGCGCGGCGGCCGGCTGCGCGGGCTGGACCTGCATCTGCAGCGCCTGCGCCAGGCCTCGCTGGAGCTGTACGGCCAGGCCTTGCCCGATGACCATGTCCAGGCGCAGCTGCGGGCGGCGCTTGCCGACGGCCCGCAGGATGTGTCGCTGACCGCCACGGTGTACTCGCCTGCCGGGGAATTCACGGCCGCCGATGCGCGGCCGCGCATGCTGGTGCGGACCTCGGCACCCGCCTCGGGCCCTGCCGGGCCCTTGAGCCTGGCGCTGTTCGAGCATGAACGCATGCTGCCCCACCTCAAGCATGTGGGCGAGGTGGCGAAGACGCATCTGCTGCGTCGCGCCGTAGCCCAGGGCTTTGACGATGCCGCCTTTGCCGATCGCCACGGCCGTATTGGCGAGGCCACCATCTGGAACCTGGCCTTCTGGGATGGAGATGCCGTGGTCTGGCCGCGCGCCCAGGTGCTGCCGGGCACGACCGAGTCCATGCTGCGCCGCCAGCTGCAGCGCATGGGCGTGGCGCAGCGCGAGGCCGTGCTGACCCTGGCCGACCTGCCATCCCTGGCCGGCGCCGTGGTGATGAATTCGTGGTCCCCCGGCATTGCGGTCAGGCGCCTGGCGGACGTGCATCTGCCGGATGCGCCCGGCTTCGTGCAGTTGCTGCACCGCGCGCATGCGGCCGAGGAGCCGGTTGCACCCTGAGCCCTCGCCATGAAAAAAGGGAGCCGCAAGGCTCCCGTCTCTTCACCGGCGCGCGGCCGGACTCAGTTCAGCGCCATGCTGAGCTTGCGGCGGTAGCCGTTGACCAGCTGCGTGGCCTCGTCCTGCTCGGCCGCGCCCTTGCCCAGCAGCTCGATGCCGCCGCTGCTCTTGCCGGGGATGGCGTCCTGCTTCTTGGGCTTCGGGGGTGTGAGCAGCTCCAGGATGCCCACATAGAGCTTGCGCGCGGCCTGGCCGTTCCATTCCTTGTCGCGCATGATGATTTCCAGCAGCTCGTCCATGCTGGCTGCCCACTGGCCTTCGGCGGCCAGGGCCTGGGCCTTGCCGAAGCGGGTGTCGAAGTCGCGCTTGTTCTGTGCGATGACGGCATCGAACTGGGCAAACTCCCAGTTGCCGCGATCGTCGTTGTGCACGAAGAGCATGCACTGCAGCCATTGGTTGAGCGCCTCGAAGCGCGTGGGCTGGGGAATGCGCTTGAGCGGCTCGGTCAGCAGGGCGCCGGCCTCTTCGTAGCCGCCCGTGGCGATCAGCAGGCGCACGTAGTCGAAGCGCGCATCGTCGTTGGCCGGGTCGGCGGCCAGCGCATCGGCCAGCTTTTGCAGGGCGGCCTGCGTGTCGCCGGCTTCCAGCAGCTGGTGGGCCTCGTCGGCTTCGGCCTCGGCCGCCAGCTCGCCTTCGGAGGGCAGGTGCTTGTCCAGGAACTCGCGCAGCTTGCCTTCGGGCTGGGCGCCCATGAAGCCGTCCACGGGCCGGCCGCCCATCATCAGGATGCAGGTCGGGATGGAGCGGATGCCGAACATGCCGGCCAGCTGCTGCTCCTGGTCGGAATCGATCTTGACCAGCTTGAAGCGGCCTTCGTAGGCCACTTCCAGCTTTTCCAGGATGGGGCCCAGCGTCTTGCACGGGCCGCACCAGGGCGCCCAGAAGTCGACGAGCACCGGCACCTGCATGGAGGCGGCGACGACTTCGGCTTCGAAATTCTCAATGGTGACATCAATCATGTGATCAGACCCTGTGGCAAGGCGCGCGGCCAGGGCGCGCGAACTGTGGCGGTTCGGAGTTCGGCGGCCGGATGCCTCCGATGCGGACCGTGTGATTCTCCAGCAATTCCATGGCGTGGGCGCCATGGACGGCAACCACCCCAGTTGGGAGCCGGCTGCGTGCATTTCAAGCCGCCCGGCCGGGGACGAGGCGCGGCAGCGCTGGGCTATATTGGCGCGCTGAGCCGCCATTGCGGCCTGCCATCAACACAATGAGGGAGGGCTCGCCTTGATCAAGGTTTCGCAGCTGGTGTTCGAGTACCCGGGCCACCGCGCGCTGGACGGCGTCAGCGTCCATATCGCCGCAGGCACCGTCACGGCCCTGGTGGGGCCCAACGGCGCCGGAAAATCCACGCTGATGCGCTGCATCGCCGGGCTGGACCAGCCGCTGTCGGGCCAGGTAGAGGTGCATGGCATTGCCGTGCAGGAGCAGCCCCGCGAAGTGCACCGGCACCTGGGCTATCTGTCGGATTTCTTCGGCCTCTATGACCGCCTGAGCGTGCGGCGCTGCCTGCAGTACGCAGCCCTGTCCATGGGCGTGCCCCCGTCCGAGGCGCCGCAGCGCGTGGCGCACGTGGCCGGGCAGCTGGGCCTGGCCGATCTGCTGGAGCGCCTGCCCACCGAGCTGTCTCGCGGCCAGCGCCAGCGCGTGGCCATCGGCCAGGCCATCGTCCACCAGCCGCGCGTGCTGCTGCTGGACGAGCCGGCCAGCGGCCTGGACCCCGAGGCACGCGCCAGCCTGTCCAGGCTGATGCGTGCGCTGCAGGCCCAGGGCATGACCCTGATCGTCTCCAGCCACATCCTCAGCGAACTGGACGAGTACTGCACCCACATCCTGAGCCTGCGCGACGGCCGCGTGGAAAGCCACGAGGCCCTGCACGGCGGCATCAAGGCACCTGCCGCCGGCGGCGATGCGCCGCTGGCACTGTACGCACTGGAGCTGGCACCGCCACCGGGTGCCTCGGCCGGGTCGCTGGCACGGCAGCTGCACCTGGTCCTTCCCGACACCCCTGTGCCGCCGCCCGATGACCAGGGCCTGGTGCATCTGCAGCTGTGGCTGCCCACCCTGCCGCGCGAGCGCGCCGATCTGCTGGCCCGCCTGGTCGGTACCGGCCTGCCCGTGGCCAGCCTGGCCCCGATGCGCGAGCGCCTGCAGGACCGCTATGCGCGCGGCCTGCAGAACGCAGCAACCCCCACCCCTGCGGAACAGCCATGACGCACAACCCCGAATTCCAGCGCCAGCTCTGGCTCAACTGGCGGCCGTCCCAGCTGGGCTGGAGCCTGCTGCTCACCGCCTTGCTGCTGGCCACGCCAATGGCCCTGGTCCAGCCCGACCGCCGCCTGCACACGCTGCTGATCGCCGCCCTGGTCGGCATGTGGATCGCCGCGGCCGGCCTGGGCAGCGTGCTGGCCGGACGCGGCCTCAACGAGGAAGCGCACCAGCACACCTGGGACTGGCAGCGCCTGTCAGCCCTCACGCCCTGGCAAATGGCCTGGGGCAAGCTGCTGGGCGCCCCGCTGGCGGCCTGGCTGTACATGCTGTGGTGCGCGCTGGCCGTGCTGGTCACCTCGGCGGGCCAGCCGGGCGGGCTGGCCTGGGGCGTGCACGCCGTGCTGCAGGCCGCGCTGTGGGGCCTGGCCCTGCAGGCCTGGAGCATGCACTCCGTGCTCATGGGCTGGGGGCCGAAGGAGCAACCCGCGCGCCGCATCCGCTTCGTGCTGGTGCCGCTGCTGTTCGTGATGGTGCTGCCCGGCCCCATCCTGGGCCGGTTGACCGAGCAGCTGGGCCGCGAGGAAGGCCGCCCTGTGCTGTGGTGGTCCTTACCGCTGCACGGGCGCGGCGCCATCTACCTGTTCGGCGCCATCGCGCTGGGGCTGGGCCTGCTGGCCCTGTGGCGGCTGCTGTGCACGCGGCTGGATGTGCGCACCCTGCCCTGGGCCTGGCCGCTGGGCCTGTGCGTGGCGGGCCTGGCCTTTGGCGGCATGCACCTCGATGCAATGCAGTTGCAGGGCCCCGGCCCGGCCTCCTTCTTCGCATGGACCACGGGGCTGGCGCTGGCGGGCACGGCCTATGTCTGCCTGCACGGCATGGACGAAGGCCTGCGCAGCTGGCGCCAGGTGCAATGGTGCGTGTTGCAGGGGCGCTGGCGTGGCGCGCTTGAGGCCCTGCCGCTGTGGCCCGTGAGCTGGCTGCTGGCCGTGCTGGCCTGTGCGCTGTGGCTGCTGTGGCCCGCAGGCGGCCAGCCCATCCTGCCCGGTACAGCCCAGTTGGCGGCACTGGCAACGGCGCAGTTGCTGCGTGATGCCGCGCTGGCCACGGGCTTTTCCCTGCTGGCCGGGCGCATCAAGTCGCCGCTGGCCGCGTTCGCCGTCACCTGGCTGCTGGTCAACATCGTGCTGCCGCTGCTGGCCTTTGGCCTTGCCGGGGCCGATGCCGCCATGCTGGCCCAGCCGCTGGCAGCCGGCCTGACCAAGCCCGTCACCAGCGGCATGTGGCTGTCGCTGGCCGTGCAGGTGGCGGTGGCCCTGGCCTGGCTGGCCCATGTGTTTCGCCAGCGTGTGCTGGGTTTTGCGCGCGAGCAGCACACGGCTGTGCGGTGATTTGCAGGGGGATGCGGGCCGATCCGGACTAAAAAAGTAAAATCGCGGGTTCCACTAGGCCGGGCCGCAGGCGCCCTCACGACATGAACTCCATCCAGATCGGTGTGGTCATGGGCTCCAGCAGCGACTGGGAGACCATGCAGCACGCAGTTGCCATTCTTCAGCAATTTGGCATCGCCCATGAAGCCCAGGTCGTCTCGGCCCACCGCATGCCCGACGACATGTTCGCCTATGCCGAGGCCGCCGCAGGCCGGGGCCTGAAGGCCATCATCGCGGGCGCCGGCGGCGCCGCCCACCTGCCCGGCATGATCGCCGCCAAGACCGTGGTGCCCGTGCTCGGCGTGCCGGTGGCCAGCCGCCACCTGCAGGGCGTGGACTCGCTGCACTCCATCGTGCAGATGCCCAAGGGCGTGCCCGTGGCCACCTTTGCCATCGGCGCGGCCGGCGCGGCCAATGCGGCCCTGTTCGCCGTGGCCCTGCTGGCCAATGAGGACCCGGCCCTGCGGGCGAAGCTCGAAGCCTTCCGCGCCGAGCAGACCGCCGCCGCGCGTGCCATGACGCTTCCCTCGGTGGCCGCATGAGCGCCGCTGAAGTGATCCTGCCCGGCGCCACCCTGGGCGTTCTGGGCGGCGGCCAGCTCGGCCGCATGTTCGTGCAGTCGGCCCAGGCCATGGGCTATTTCACGGCCGTGCTCGACGCCGACCCGACCAGCCCCGCGGGCCTGGTCAGCCACCACCACATACGCACCGGCTACGAGGACCCGCAGGGCCTGGCCGAGCTGGCGCGCCTGTCGGCCGCCGTCACCACCGAATTCGAGAACGTGCCCGCCGCGGCGCTGAACCTGCTGGCCGCCCAGCGGCCGGTCTCGCCGGCCGGCTCCTCCGTGGCCATTGCCCAGGACCGCGCCCAGGAGAAGGCCCACTTCGTGCGCTGCGGCGTGCCCTGCGCGCCCTACGCGGTGATCGAGACGCCGGCCCAGCTGGCCGCCGTGCACGCCAGCCTGCTGCCCGGCATCCTCAAGACCGCGCGCATGGGCTACGACGGCAAGGGCCAGGTGCGCGTGAAGAACGCCGCCGAGCTGGCCACCGCCTGGGAGCAACTGGGCCGCGTGGCCTGCGTGCTGGAAAAAATGCTGCCGCTGGCCCATGAATGCTCGGTCATCGTGGCGCGCGGCCGTGATGGCTCCATGGTCAACCTGCCCGTGCAGCGCAACCTGCACCGCGAGGGCATCCTCTCCGTCACCGAGGTCTACGAAGGCAACCTGCCCCAGGCCCAGGTCGAGCAGGCGCTGGCCGCCGCACGTTCCGTGGCCGACGGCCTGGACTACGTGGGCGTGCTCTGCGTCGAATTCTTCGTGCTGCAGGACGGCATGCTCGTGGTCAACGAGATCGCGCCGCGCCCGCACAACAGCGGCCACTACAGCCAGAACGCCTGCGATGTCTCGCAGTTCGAGCTGCAGGTGCGCTGCATGACCGGCCTGCCGCTGACGCAGCCGCGCCAGCACAGCCCGTCCATCATGCTGAACCTGCTGGGCGACCTGTGGTTCAAGGACGGCGAACAGGCCAAGGCGCCGGCCTGGGACCAGGTCCTGGCCCTGCCCGGCTGCCACCTGCACCTGTACGGCAAGCACGACGCCAAGCGCGGCCGCAAGATGGGCCACCTGAACGTCACCGGCCCCACGCCCGAGGCCGTGCGCTCCACCGCCCTGCAGGCCGCTGCCATCCTGGGTATAGAGCCGTTCTGAAGGCCCGCGCGATGATTCTTGATGGAACGCTGGCGGCCTCTGTCCAGGCCGCCGCACAGGCGCTGCAGCGCGGCGAACTGCTGGGCCTGCCCACGGAAACCGTCTACGGCCTCGCGGCCGACGCCGACAACGACGCGGCCGTCGCGCAGATCTTCACCGCCAAAGGCAGGCCGCCCAACCATCCGCTCATCGTGCATGTGGCCGACAGCGGCGCCATCACGCGCTATGCGCGTGAAGTGCCGCTGTTCGCTCAGCAGCTGATCGACGCCTTCTGGCCCGGCCCGCTGACCCTCATCCTGCCGCGCCTGCCCCAGGCCGCCCGGGCCTCGACCGGAGGCCAGGACAGCGTGGGCCTGCGCTGCCCCTCCCACCCCGTCGCCCATGCCGTGCTGGCCGCCTGCCAGCAGTTGCAGCCGCCCGTCTGGGGTGTGTCGGCGCCCAGCGCCAACAAGTTCGGCCGCGTCAGCCCCACCACGGCGGCCCATGTGGCCGGCGAGTTCGGCGACGCGCTGCTGGTGCTGGACGGCGGCGCCTGCGAAGTGGGGATTGAATCGACCATCGTGGACTGCACGCGCGGCGTGCCCGTGCTGCTGCGCCCCGGCGCCATCACGCGCGACGACATCGAGCGCGCCTGCGGCCAGCGCCCCCTGTCCAAGGACGAGCTGCTGGAGAACACGCCACGCGCCTCCGGCACGCTGCTGGCCCACTACGCGCCCAACGCCAAGGTCCGGCTCATGGATGCAAGGCAGCTGCAGGCCGGGCTGGACGTGCTGGGCGCCGACGCCCGGAACCTGGCCGTCTACCACCGCGCACCGCTGCGCACCGCCTCGCGCGCCGTCACGCTGCGCGCCATGCCCGCCGACGCCGCCGCCACCGCGCGCGAGCTGTTCGGCGCCCTGCGCGACTTCGACGAGATCGGCGCCCAGCTAATCTGGATCGAGACCCCGCCCGACACGCCGGACTGGGAAGGCGTGCGCGACCGGCTGCTGCGCGCGGCGGCTGCGGGGTAGAAGAGGTCCCCCCGGGACTGCAGTGCCGCATGGGGCTCAACCCGCGCGCCTGTCCAACGGCGTGCGGCGCAGGAACAGGCGCAGTTCCAGGCCTTTGAATGGCAGGAGTTGCTAGAATCGCGCTACACAATCCCTTCGCGGTGTCATTCAGTTGGCTCAGGCTTAGGGCGAAAAGGCCACCGCAAGGTGGTCTTTTCATTGGTGGCTTGGACATTGACCAGAACAACCATCTACATCGACGGCTACAACCTCTACTACTCGCGGCTCAAGGGCACGCCGTACAAGTGGCTGGACATTGCTGCGCTGTTTCGTGATCGCATCCTGCTGCCGCAAGACCCTGGCGCAGAGGTTGTCGCCATCAAGTACTTCACGGCCCCCGTCAAAGCCTCGTACGCCCGGCATGGCGAGGCATCGGTCCAGGCACAGACCCAGTACCTTCGCGCCCTGCGGGCACGAGACCCTGGCCTGATCCAGATCGTCAACGGCTTCCACGTCTTCGAACCCACATCCCTGCCGAGCTACCAAGCGGGCGCCAACCCGAGCAAGAACAACGTGTCGCGCGTCTGGATGATCGAAGAAAAGCAGACCGACGTGAACCTTGCGCTGCACGCCTACCGTGATGCAGTACGTGGCGAATGCGACCAGTTGGTGATCTGCTCCAACGACAGTGACGTGGAACCCGCACTGCGCATGCTGCGCGAGGACGTGCCCGCCGCCAGGCTGGGGCTGGTCATGCCATTGCGCGACAGGACCGCAGCAGACGGCAAAGTGCCCAACAAGCGCTTGACGGCGTTGGCGCACTGGGTTCGCCATCACATCAGGGACGACGAGCTGGCGCAATCGCAGTTGCCGCTGAACGTGCAGACGCGGAAAAAACCAGCCGGCAAGCCTGCGCATTGGTGAACCCCCACAAAGCGGCGCTGGGCGGAACGCTGCCGCCTAGGACCTCTTCCCCGAAGGCTCGTACGCCAGCTCCATCCGGTAGGCCAGCGCCAGGAACAGCGACTGCGCCAGGGTCAGCGTGCTGGTCAGGGAGCGAAAGCCGAAGGTGGCTGCGTCCTGGGCCAGCAGGGTGACGGTGGCGCGGGATGCCAGGGGGCTGAGCTGGCTGTCGGTCAGCGCCAGCAGGCGCGCGCCGCGTGCCAGGGCCGCGTCCACCACCTCCAGCGTTTCGGGCGCATAGGGCTCGAAGGAGACGGCCAGCATCACGTCGCCGGGCGACAGCGCGCGCAGCTCGCCCTTTTGCATGGCGCCCAGGCCGTGCAGCCAGTGCACGGGCTTTTCGGTGTGCTGCAGCGCATAGGCCAGGTAGGCGCCCACGGGGAAGGCCCGGCGCGAGGCGGCCAGCCACAGCGAGGGGGCATCCAGCATGAGGTCCACCGCCGCCTCGAACTGCTCGGGCGGCAGGCCGCGCTGCAGGGCCTGCAGGCTTTCGATGCTGCCTTCGATGACCTCGTGCGCCAGGCGCGCGCTGCTGCGTGGCTCGTTGCCCGAGGCGATCAGGCCCCGGATGCGGTCCTGGTAGTCATGCTGGGCCGAGAGCTGGCGCGCCGCATCGGCGCGGAACAGCGCCTGCAGTTCCGAGTACCCCGAGAACCCGAAATGCTTGGCAAAGCGCACCACGGCAGAAGGCTGCACACCGCACTGTTCGGCCGTGGCCTGGATGCCGTCGAAGGCAAGGCGATCGCCCTGCATCTCCACATGCCGGCCGATGGCCTTGAGCTGGCGGCTCAGGGCCTCGAAGCCTTCGCGCAGCACGGTGAGGAAGGCGGCGCGGTCGGCGTAGGGGCCGGCCAGCGAGGGGGCGCCTGCATCGCCAAGGGTTTTTCTATTTTTCATATATATGGAAAACTTTTTCTATTTCGATCTATGATCGCATGCACGCAACGATTATGGACAGGCCCGCACGCGGGTGTCCGCAACGCACAGGCCTATGACGATGAGCATGCTGAACTTTCCCTCCGACCGTCCGCTGGACGTGGCCTGCCTGGGCCGTCTGGCCGTGGACCTGTACGCGCAGCAGACAGGCTGCAGCCTGGAGGAGGCCAGCAGCTTTGCCAAGTACCTGGGCGGCTCCTCCGGCAACATGGCTTTCGGCACGGCGCGCCTGGGGCTGCGCTCGGCCATGATTTCGCGCGTGGGCAATGAGCACAACGGCCGCTTCCTGGTCGAGACGCTGCAGCGCGAGGGCTGCGACACCAGCCAGGTGCAGGTCGATGCCCGGCGCCTGACCGGCATGGTGCTGCTGGGCATCAAGGACCAGGAGACCTTCCCCCTGCTGTTCGCCCGCGAGGACTGCGCCGACATGGCGCTGGACGCCGCAGCCATCAGCGAGGAATTCCTGGCCCGCTGCCGCTGCCTGGCCATCACGGGCACCCACCTGAGCGCGCCCGGCGTGCTGGCCGCCAGCCGCAGGGCGCTGGAGATCGCGGGCCGCCACGGACTGGTGCGCGTGCTGGACATCGACTACCGGCCCGTGCTGTGGGGCCTGGCCGGACGGGGCGACGGCGAGACACGCTATGTCGCCAGCGCCGAGGTCAGCCGCAGGCTGCAGGCCGAGCTGGGCCCGTTCGAACTCATCATCGGCACCGAAGAGGAATGGCTGATCGCCGGCGGCGTGGAGGGTGACCTGATCGCCAGCCTGCGCCGCGTGCGCGAATGCAGCCGCGCCGTCTTCGTGGTCAAGCGCGGGCCGCTGGGCTGCTCGCTGATCGAAGGCGCGGTGCCCGATGCCATCGACCAGGCGCCCACGGTGCCGGGCGAACGCGTGGAAGTGCTCAATGTGCTGGGCGCGGGCGATGCCTTTGCCTCCGGCCTTCTGTCGGGGCTGCTGCGCGGCAAGAGCCTGGCCGAATCTGCGGCGATTGCCAACGCCTGCGGCGCCATCGTGGTCTCGCGCCATGGCTGCGCGCCGGCCATGCCCACGCAGGCCGAGCTGGCGCACTGGTTCTCGGGCCACCGCCATCCGCGTCCCGACCAGGACCCCGAGCTGTCCCACCTGCACCGCGTCAGCCGCGCGCGGCCGCAGTGGCCCGCGCTGTGCGTGCTGGCCTATGACCACCGCAGCCAGTTCGACGATCTGGCGCGCGAGGCCGGCGCAGCGCCCGCGCGGCTGCGCCCGCTCAAGCGGCTGATCAACGAGGTGGTCGCCCAGGTCGAGCGCGATCCGGGCAACGCGGGCCGCATGGGCGTGCTGATCGACGGCCGGCACGACCTGGGCGAGGCCGCGCTGCACGACGCCACGGGACGCGGCTGGTGGATAGGCCGGCCCATCGAGCTGCCGGGCTCGCGCCCGCTGCGCTTTGACGGCACGGACTCGCTGGCCTCCGAACTGCTGCACTGGCCGCAAAGCCATACCGTCAAATGCCTGATTTTCTACCACCCCGACGACACGCCCGCACTGCGCGCCGAGCAGGATGCCTGGCTGCAGCAGGTCTGGACCGCCACGCGCGCCAGCGGCCATGAGCTGCTGCTGGAAGTGATCCCGCCAAAGGACACGCTGGCGCCCGACGACCGGGGCGAGGCCGTGCTGCGCGCCATACGCCACTTCTACGACCTCGGCCTCAGGCCCGAATGGTGGAAGGTCGGCACCATGGCGCGCGAGAACTGGGAGGCGCTGGACGCCCTGGTGAACGAACGCGACCCCTGGTGCCGGGGCGCCGTGATCCTGGGGCTGTCCCAGCCCGTGGAGCAACTGGTGCAGGGCTTTGCCCAGGCGCGGGCGCCCGTGGTCAAGGGTTTCATGATCGGCCGCAGCGTCTGGGCCGGACCCGCGCTGCAGTGGCTGCGCAACGAGCTGGACGATGCCGGCCTGCGCGATGCCGTCGCCGCCAACTTCCGTGCCCTGATCGCCGGCTGGGATGCCAGCCGCGTGGAAACCTCCCAGGACATCACCGAAGGAACTGCAGCATGAGCCTGCTCGTCAAGGCCGCGCCCGGCCGCATCGTCACCGACATCACGCCCGCCAGCGCGGGCTGGAAGCACATCCACTTCAAGGCCCTGAGGCTGCAGGCAGGCGAGCAGGAGGAGTTGTCCACGGGACCGCTTGAATACTGCATCACCGTGCTCACCGGCCAGGTGGATGTGCAGGTCGGCAGCCAGGCGTTCAGCGCCCTGGGCAGCCGCGCCAGCGTGTTCGAGGAGAGTGCGCCCACGGCCGTGTACGTGCCGCCCGGCCAAAGCCTGCGCATCACGGCGCGCAGCCCGGCCGACGTTGCCTTGAGCGCCGCACCCGCCACGGGCCGCCATGCCACGCGCGTGATCGCGCCCGAAAGCATGCGCCGCAGCGTGCGCGGCCAGGGCAGCAACACGCGCCATGTCTGCGACATCCTGCCCGAGACCGAGGCGGCCGAGTCCCTGCTGGTGGTCGAGGTCATCACGCCGGCGGGCAACTCGTCCAGCTACCCGCCGCACAAGCACGACAGCGCCGACCCCGCCGCGCCGGACGCCGAGACCGTGCTGGAGGAAACCTACTTCCACCTGCTCAACCCCAGCCAGGGCTTTGCCTTCCAGCGCGTCTACACCGATGACCGCAGCATCGACGAAGCCATGGCCGTGGAGCACCGCGACACCGTGATGGTGCCGCGCGGCTACCACCCCTGCGTGGCCCCGCACGGCTACGACCTCTACTACCTCAACACCATGGCCGGGCCCGAGCGGCGCTGGGCCTTTCGCAACGATCCCGCGCATGAATGGATGCTGCGGCCGCGCTGACGCACGGCGCAACAGATCCCCATAAAAACCACCGGAGACAAAAAATGCTGTTCAACCCAATGGTCCTGCACCGCAAGGCCTGGCTTTCCTGCGCCCTGCTGACGCTGGGCATGGGCACCGCCCAGGCGCAATCCGCCCCAGCCCCCTCCTCCCAGGGTGCGCCAGCCTGGCCCACCCAGCCCGTCAAATGGGTGGTGCCCTATGCACCGGGCGGCACCACCGACGTGATCGCGCGCCAGCTGGCCGTGCAGATGGGCAAGGACCTGGGCCAGCCCGTGGTGGTGGACAACCGTCCCGGCGCGGCCAGCATCATCGGCGCCACGCTGATCGCACGCGCCCCGGCCGATGGCTACACGCTGGGCACGGCCGACTCGGGCACGCTGGCCTTCAACCCCGCCATGTATGCGCGCCTGAGCTATGACGCGGGCAAGGACTTCAGCTACATCGGCGGCCTGGGCCGCATGCCGCTGGTGCTGGCCGTGCATCCGTCCTTCCCTGCGAAGAACGTGCAGGAATTCCTGGCCATGGCGCGCAAGGAGCCGGGCGGCATCTCCTCGGCCTCGTCGGGGCCGGGCTCGCCGCTGCACGTGGCGCTGGAGCTGTTCAAGCAGCGCACGGGCACCCAGATCCTGCACGTGGCCTACAAGGGCTCGGCCCCGGCGCTGCAGGACCTCATGGCCGGCCAGATCCAGTCCATGTTCGTGGACCTGCCGCCCAGCATCTCGGCCATCCGCGCGGGCAAGCTGCGCGTGCTGGCCGTGGCCACGCCCCAGCGCCTGCCCATCCTGCCCGACGTACCCACCATGGCCGAGGCCGGCGTGCCCGGTTTCGAAGCCTATGCCTGGCAGGGCTTCGTCGGCCCCGCCCACCTGAGCCCTGCGCTCACCGAGCGCCTGAACAAGAGCCTGGCCACCGCCCTGCGCCACCCCGAGACGCGTGCCAAGCTCGAAGAGATCGGCATACAGCCCATGGAGATGACGCCGCAGCAGTTCGCAGGCTTCGTGCGTTCGGAACAGGCGCTGTGGAGCGGCGTGATCAAGGCGGCCCAAATCAAAATGGATTGAAGCGCAGCAGCGACAAAAGACACTTAGAACAGATTCCGGAGACAACATGACCACCGCATCCCGCCGCCATTTCATCCGCTCACTCGGCGCCCTGGCCGCAGCGCCCGTCCTGCCCGCCGTGGCACAAGCGCCTGCCGGCGCCTGGCCCCAGCGCCCCATCGAACTCATCGTGCCCTTCGCTGCAGGCGGCGGCACCGACGTGCTGGCACGCGCGCTGGCCGAGGTGGCGCGCAAGCACCTGCCGCAGGACCTGATCGTGCTCAACCGCGCAGGCGCCAGCGGCGCCGTGGGCTGGACCGAGCTGGCCAATGCCCGGCCGGACGGCTACAAGATCGGCATCATCACCGTCGAGCTGACCATGATCCCGCACATGGGGCTGACCAAGATCAGCTCCGACGCCCTGCTGCCCGTGGCCCGCCTGAACGCCGATCCCGCCACCATCGCCGTGCGTGCCGACTCGCCCTATCGCAGCATCGAGGAACTGATCGCCGCCGCGCGCAAGGACGAGGCAGCGGTGCGCATCGGCAACGCCGGCCCGGGCTCGCTGGGCCACCTGGCCGCCGCCGCGCTGCAGGACAAGGCGGGCGTGAAGTTCAACCACGCGCCCTACCGCGGCGCCAACCCTGCCGTGCTCGACCTGCTGGGCGGCCACATCGAGGCCGTGGCCGTCACGCCCGTGGAGGTGGCCACCTATGTGGCGGCCGGCAAGATCCGCCCGCTGGCCATCATGGCCGAGCAGCGCATACAGGCCGGCTGGGAAGCCGTGCCCACGCTCAAGGAGCGCGGCATCGACCTGCTCATCGGCGGCTGGCGCGGCCTGGCCGTGCCCCGCAATACGCCCGACGCCGTGGTCCAGACCCTGCGCAAGGCCATGGCCCAGACCCTCAAGGACCCCGTCCTGCGCGAAACCATGGCCAAGCAGAACATGGGCGAGGGCTACCTGGACCAGCCCGAATTCAAGGCCGTGATCGACCGCGACAACGCGGTGTTCAAGCAGTTGGTGGACAAGCTGGGGATCAAGGCCTGAGGGCTCGCCCTCAGCGGATGAACCCCGCCGCAAACGACTCCCGCAGAAAGTCCACGAACACCGCCACCGCGCGCGGGACATGGCTGGCGTAGGGGCGGATGGCGAACAGCTGTTCGCCGAAGGCGTCGACGGGCCGCCAGCCGGGCAGGACTTCGCTCAGGTGGCCGGAGGCCAGGCCTGATTGCGCGCTGAAGTCCGGAACCAGGGCGATGCCCAGGCCGGCCAGTGCCGCGTCGCGCAGGATTTCGCTGTTGTTGGCGGCAAAGCCGCCGGTCACGGGAACGACGACGCGCACGCCGTCCACGCCGGCGTCGCGGGGAACGAAGCTCCAGGCCGGGGCACCCTGGGTGCGCGGATAGTGCAGGCAGTGGTGCGCGGCCAGGTCCTGCGGCGTGGACGGGGTGCCGTGCGCGGCCAGGTAGTCCGCGCTGGCCACGAGCAGCGAGCGCGTGGGCGCCAGCGCCCAGGCCACATGGGTTTCGGGCGGCGCCGTGACGTGGCGTATGGCCAGATCAAACCCTTCCAGCGCCAGCGAGCGTATCTGGTCCGATAGGTCCAGCTCCAGCCGAATCTGCGGATGGGCACGCAGGAAGGCCGGCAGGCGCGGCATGAGTTGCTGGCGCGAAAAGGCCAGCGGCGCCGTCACGCGCAGCAGGCCGCGCGGTGCGGCAGCCAGGTCGCGCACGCCGGAGAAGCTGTGGGCAATGTGCTCGAAGGCGCCGCGCGTGTCGTCCACCAGGCGCTGGCCCGCTTCGGTCAGGCGCACGCTGCGCGTGGTGCGGGTGACCAGGGCGATGCCGGCCGCGCGCTCCAGCTCTGCCACGCGCTGGCTCATGGCCGCCTTGCTCACGCCCAGGCGCGCGGCGGCCGAGGTGAAGCTGCCCTGCTGCTCCAGCACGACCAGCCAGTGCAGGTGGCTCCACAAGGCCTCGGCCTTGGCATCGGGTTTTTCATTTGCCATGCATGGATTGTTCAGCAAATTGAACAATCAATTCAAGCGCAGCGCCTAGGCAGGCAGAAAGCGCACTTCTAGACTGCCTGGCATGAACACCGCAAACACCTCCTTCGCTTCCATCGTCCACTACGTCAACGGCCAGCGCACGGCAGGTGCCAGCGACCGCGGGCAGGACGTGACCAACCCGGCCACCGGCCAGGTCACGGGCCGCGTGGCCCTGGCCTCGCGCGCCGATGTCGATGCCGCCGTGGCGGCGGCCAAGGCGGCCTTCCCGAAGTGGGCCGATACGCCGCCCATCCGCCGTGCACGCGTGCTGCTGCGCTTCCTGGAGTTGCTCAACCAGCACAAGGACGAGCTGGCCCATGCGATCACGGCCGAGCACGGCAAGGTCTTCACCGATGCGCAGGGCGAAGTCAGCCGCGGCATCGACATCGTGGAATTCGCCTGCGGCATTCCGCAGCTGCTCAAGGGCGATTTCACCGACCAGGTCTCCACCGGCATCGACAACTGGACGCTGCGCCAGCCCCTGGGCGTGGTCACGGGCATCACGCCCTTTAATTTCCCGGTGATGGTGCCGATGTGGATGTTCCCGGTGGCCATTGCGGCGGGCAATACCTTCGTGCTCAAGCCCAGCCCCATCGATCCCACACCGTCGCTTCTGATCGCCGACCTGCTCAAGCAGGCGGGCTTGCCTGACGGCGTGTTCAACGTGGTGCAGGGCGACAAGGAGGCGGTGGACGCGCTGATCGAGCATCCCGACGTGAAGGCGGTGAGCTTCGTGGGCTCCACGCCCATTGCCAACTACATCTACGAGACGGGCGCGCGCCACGGCAAGCGCGTGCAGGCCCTGGGCGGCGCCAAGAACCACATGGTGGTCATGCCCGATGCCGATATCGAGCAGGCCGTGGACGCGCTGATCGGCGCCGGCTACGGCTCGGCCGGCGAGCGCTGCATGGCCATCAGCGTGGCCGTGCTCGTGGGCGACGTGGCCGACCAGCTGCTGCCGCGCCTGATCGAGCGCACCAAGGCGCTGAAGGTGCTGGACGGCGAGGACCTGGCCGCGGAAATGGGCCCCATCGTGACCCGCGCCGCGCACGAGCGCATTAGCGGCTACATCGACCTGGGCGTCAAGGAAGGCGCGCAGCTGCTGGTCGATGGCCGGGGCTTCGACGGCAAGGCGGCCGGCTCCTCCACAGGCACCGACACCTCGGGCGGCTTCTGGCTGGGCGGCACGCTGTTCGACCATGTCACGCCCGACATGCGCATCTACAAGGAAGAGATCTTCGGCCCCGTGCTGGCCGTGGTGCGCGCCAAGGACTTCGCCGAGGCCGTGCAGCTGGTCAACGACCATGAGTTCGGCAACGGCGTGGCCTGCTTCACGCGCGACGGCAATGTGGCGCGCGAGTTCGGCCGCCGCATCGAGGTCGGCATGGTCGGCATCAACGTGCCGATTCCCGTTCCCATGGCCTGGCACGGCTTCGGCGGCTGGAAGCGCAGCCTGTTCGGCGACATGCACGCCTATGGCGAGGAAGGCGTGCGCTTCTATACACGCCAAAAGAGCATCATGCAGCGCTGGCCCGAGAGCACGCCCAAGGGTGCGGAATTCGTGATGCCCACGGCCAAGTAGGCGCAGTCCCCCTCCATGAAAAAACCAGCCCGCGGGCTGGTTTTTCTTTGGGGACTGCGACCTGTCAGAAGCGGTATCCGATGCCGATGGCGTAGACGTTCGGATTGAGCTTGAGCGACACGCTCTGGCCCGAGGACAGGTGCGCCGTGGTCTTCAGGAAGCTCTTGTAGTAGGCCACGTCCAGGAACCAGCGCTCGTTGAAGTTGTAGACGAAGCCGATCTGGGGCGTCAGGCCCCATTTGCTGTCCACCGAGGCCGTGGTCGGGTTGGCCAGCGTGCCGCCGGTCAGGCCGTTGAGGGAGGCCGTGGTGCGCTCGCCGAAGAACTTGGCATAGGTCACGCCCAGGCCCAGGTAGGGGCGGAAGGCGGAGTTGGCCTCGCCGAAGCGGTACTGCGCGAACACGGTGGCGGGCAGCACCTTGGTGCGGCCCAGCTTGCCCGTGCCGGAGATGGCGCCATTGCCCACGAAGTCATGCTTGAACGGCAGGCCCATGGGCACGTCGATGGCCCAGTTGTTGGTGACCATGTAGGTCACGCCGCCCGTGAGCTGGCTGTTGGCCTTCACGTCCACGCGGGTGTCGGGGAAGCTGGGTGTGCTCAGCCAGCCGCTGCTGGTCTGGGGATCGATGCGCGTGGCGCCCAGGCGCACGCTCCAGGTGCCGGCGGACTGGGCGGTGGCGGCCATGCAGGCCGTGGCCATGGCCACGGCGGCGGTGATGCGCAGGAATGTCTTCATGGATGTGTCTCCTCGTGCTGCATGACTGCGATCACAGCCAGCCGGCACGGGCCAGGGTGCGGGAGGCCAGCTGGCTCATCTGCTGATGGCCATAGGGCGTGGGGTGGAAGCTGTCGGCAAAGGCATAGCTCTTCCACCAGTTGGCGCTGGTCTCGCCCACGGGAATGGAGGCGGACAGCGCGGCCTCGGTGCAGGTCGGGAAGCTGTAGGTGGGCAGGCCGTCGGCGCCCACGCCGGTGGCAGGGCAGGCCGCCTTTTTCACGTTGGTGTAGGCGTACTGGGCGGGGTCGGCCATCTGCTGGCGGAACTCGCTGTAGAAATCGATGATGGCCACGCGGCTCTCGCCCGCGAAGCCGGTGGCAACCTGCTGGTTGAAGGCCTTGACCCAGCCGTCGAACACGGTCTCCAGCTGGGCGGCGGCGGCCGAGCCCTGCTGCTGGGCCACCGATTGCAGTACCAGCTGGAAGCGCGGCGTCAGCGTGATGGCCGGCACGTTGAGGATGGCCACGCGCGTGGCGCCCTTGCCCAGCACATTCGCCTGGATGGTGGACACATAGCCCTTGGCCAGGTTCTGCATGTACAGGCCGCCGGCCTGGGCCATGCCGGCCTGGCCCTGCTGCAGCAGCGCACCCAGCGTGGCCGCGTTGATCTTGGTGGACAGCAGCGCCTTGAAGTTGGCGCCCTGGTCCCTGGAAGCGGCCAGGAAGGCGCCGATCACGTCGGCCGCGTCATTGGCGCCGCCGTCGATCACGGCCAGGTCATCGGCCGTGAAGCCAGCCGCGCCGGCCAGCAGGATCTGCTGCGTGATGGAGATGGGCGCCGTGGGCGCGCTGGTGTAGTTGATGCGGCCGCCGCCCACGGCGTAGTTGTTGCACGAGGTGTTGGGCGTGAAGGCCGTGCCGTTGAAGCGCGGGCACAGGGAGATGTTGTACAGGCCCGCCACGCGCTCGGCCCAGACCTGGTTGGAGCCGGCGCCTGTCAGCGTGGCGTTCTGCACGGTGAACTTGTAGCCGAAGGTGCCGCTGTCGGAGAGGCTGTCGCCCATCACCTTGACGGAGGTGATCTTGGCACGGGGGGTGGTGTCGGCGCCGCTGCCGCCACCGCAAGCGGCCAGCAGGCCGGCCGTGGCCAGGGAGGCCGCGAGGATTCGATAACGATTTGCCAAGGTGTGATCTCCGTGAAGTGTTGTGAATAGCACGACCGTGCTTTTTTTTGGTGATTGCCATCGTAGCGACAGTCGCACCTTGGCGACACCGGGCAAGTACCGATAGGAATCGCGGGCCGACCGGGCATTTCGCACGCGGGCGAATAGACGATAAATACCGGTCTGGCGCCCGCAGGCAGGACAAGGCCCTTGCCGGGCAGGAGGCGGAAACACAACGGAAAGGGCCTGCAAAAGCAGGCCCTGGAACAGGAGCGCAGGCGACGTATCAGCGGTCGTGCGCCGTCCAGTCCACCAGCGCATCCCAGGCCGCGCGCGCGGCGGCCGCATTGGCGTGGTTGGCCATGGCCACCAGCACGTATCGGCGGCCGCTGGCGCCATCCACATAGCCGGCCAGGGCCGAGGCATCGCGCAGCGTGCCGGTCTTCAGGTGCGCCATGCCCTGGACGCGGCTGAGGCTGCGGCGCAGCGTGCCATCGACGCCGACGATGGGCATGGAGGCCACGAACTCCGGCATCACGGGCGAGGCCCAGGCCTGCTGCAGCATGCGGCCCAGGCCGGAGGCCGTGATGCGCGCCTCGCGGCTCAGGCCCGCGCCGTTGTCGGCCACGGGCTGCTCGGCCGCACCCCAGCGCGCCTGCCACCACTGGCCCAGCGCCTGGCGCGAGGCCTCGAAGCTGGCCACGCCGGTGCGCTGCATGCCCATGGTCAGGAACACCTGCTGGGCCATGACGTTGTTGCTGTATTTGTTGATGTCCCGCACCACCTCGGCCAGCGAGGGCGATTCGCTCTGGAAGGCCGGCTGCAGGCCGGCCGGCACGCGGCCGTCGCGCACGGTGCCCGTGAGCTTGCCGCCCAGCTCGCGCCACATGCCCTCGATGGCGCGCGCCGCGAAGGCCTCGGGCTGGGCCGGCGCCAGCGACCAGCTCTTGTCGCCGCAGCTGGCCGGGAACGTGCCGGCAAAGGCGATGCGCAACGGGTCGGCCATGTCCAGCTGCAGCCGGGCGCGCCAGTCGCCGCACTCGCTGCCTGCCGGCGCCAGGGACACGGTTTCCTGTTGCTGGATTCCGGCCAGCGGCGGATCGTATTGCAGCCGCGCCACGCCCGCCGCGGCGTCGGGCACAAAGCCGACCGTCACGGCCTTGTAGTTGACCAGCAGGGCGTCGGGCGCGACGTTGTAGGGGCGCCAGGGCTCGTTGTCGAAGGTGGAGGGATCGTGGGCGGGGACGGAGAACGCGCTGCGGTCCAGCACGATGTCGCCCACGATGACCTTGATGCCCATGCCCTGCAGGCGGCGCAGCATCAGCCACAGCCGCTCCATCACGAGCTTGGGATCGCCCTGGCCCTGGATGTACAGCGGCCCGCGCAGCACGCCGTCCTGCACCGGCCCGCCCAGGAAGACGGGCGTGCGCCAGACATGGGCAGGACCCAGCTGGTCCAGCGCCGCATAGGTGGTGACCAGCTTCATCACCGAGGCCGGGTTCATGGCCACATGGCTTTGCCAGTCCAGGCGCGGAGCGGCCCGGCCATCGACCTCCACCACCAGGGCGGAGACCGCCTCGCGCGGCAGCTTGGCGCGCGCCAGGGCGGCTTCCACGGGAGGCGGCAGCCGGCTTTCGCGCGCAGTCTTGGTGGCAAGGGCCGCCGGTGACGTGGGGGCATCGGCCTGGGCAATGGCCATGCCGGGCAGGGCAGCCGCCGCCAGCAGCGCGGCTGCCAGGCCCCGGTGTGAACGCGGCGTTCCGAGTGAGAAGGCGGAGGAAATCGAGGAAATAAGGAAAGAAGACAGCGAAAGATGCAACATGGCCGGCAAGTCTACGCCGGTCATTGCGGCCATGCCGCGCGCGGGCCGGGCGGGGCACCGATAATCCAGGGCTTGCTGCGGCACCGCCGCCTGCCCCACGCCATGAATCTTCTTGCCCTAGACACCAGTACCGACACCCTCTCCATCGCCGTGCAGCGCGGCGATGCCGTCTGGGAACACAGCGGCCCCGGCGGCCCGCAGACCTCGACCGAGCTGATCCCCGCCATCCTGGCCCTCATGGCCCAGGCCGGACTGGAGTTCGCCGAGCTGCGGGCCATCGTCTTCGGCCGGGGTCCGGGCTCGTTCACGGGCCTGCGCACGGCGTGCTCCGTGGCCCAGGGCCTGGCCTTTGCCGCCCGCGTGCCCGTGCTGCCCATGGACAGCCTGCTGGCCGTGGCCGAGCAGGCGCGCATGCAATACGGCTGCACCGACCTCATCGCCGTGATCGATGCGCGCATGAACGAGGTCTACCACGCCGCCTACCACTGGGCCGATGGCCGCTGGAACGACATCGGCGAGCAAAGCGGCGACTTCGGCCTGTGCGCGCCCGAGGCCCTGCAGCTGCCGCCCGGCACCGTGGTGGCCGGCAACGCCCTGGCCGCCTATGGCGAGCGCCTGGCGCCCCAGGCCAGCCATGTGGCTGCGCTGCCCACGGCCGCCGCCATGCTGCGCCTGGCCCCTGCGATGCTGGCGGCCGACCGCGCCCTGCCGGCCGACCAGGCCCTGCCGCGCTACATCCGCGATAAAGTCGCGCAGACCACGGCCGAGCGCGAGGCTGCCAAGGCGGCAGCCGCGCTTGCTTCACCCGTGCAGACCACAGAGACCCCTCCTGCCCAGGCATGAGCACGCACACGCCACAGCCCTCGCGGCCGCTGCCGCCCCTGACCGACGCCTTGGCGTCGGAGCGGGACAGCGTGCGCTTCGAGCCGCTGAACGTGCTGTGGCTGGACACGCTGCTGCCCGTGGAGCAGCAGGCCTATTCCCATCCCTGGACGCGCGGCAACTTCATCGACGCCATGGCGGCCGGCTATGAAACCCAGCTGCTGGTGGATGCCCAGGGCGGGCTGGTCGGCTACTTCGTCGCCATGATCGTGCTCGACGAGGTGCACCTGCTCAACATCACCGTGGCCCCGGCGCGCCAGCGCCAGGGCTGGGCCCGCATCCTGCTGGACGCCCTGGCCCTGTGGTCGCGCCAGCGCCAGGCCCAATGGATCTGGCTGGAAGTGCGCGAGAGCAATGTCCGCGCACGCAGCATCTACGCCGCGCATGGCTACCAGGAGGTGGGCCTGCGCAAGAACTACTACCCCATGCACGACGGCCCGCGCGAGCATGCCGTGCTCATGAGCCTCAAGCTATGGCCCTGAATCTAGACACCCGCCAGCGGGCCATGCTGCATGCCATGGGCATCACTGTCTGGCTGCCCGAACCCGAGACCGCGCCCGCCGTGCTGTCCGAGGCCCTGGCTGCGCCCGCCGATGCGCCTGCAGCGGCGCCCCTGGCGGATCCGCCGGTGGCCCGCCCCGTGCCGCCGCCCGTGCAGGAGGCGCCCTCCCCGGCGCCTGCTGCACCGGCGCCTGTCGCCGCGCCAACGCCCGCACGCGTCCAGGTGCCTGTTCAGGCGCCGGTCCAGGCGCCACCGCCTCCCGCACCCGTCATCCCCGAACGCGAACGCCCGCCGCGCCGCTACGTGCAGCAGCCCGTGGCCGGCGCACCGGGCCTGGGCTGGCGGCTGGGCCCCGTGCGTCCCGTGTATGCGGCAACGCCGCCGGCCGGTGATGGCGGCGAAGGCGGCTGGCTGATCCTGCTGGAGCCGCCGGCCAACTCCCTGCCGCTGCCGCCCGCCCGGCGCCCCGGCCCCGACTGCGCGCGCACCGCGCTGGAAGGTGATGCTGCCCGGCTGCTGGACAACATGCTGCGCGCGCTGAACCTGCAGGACCATCCGCGCCTGTACAGCGCCGCCCTGCACCGCGTGCAGCCTCCGGCCGAAGGCCAGGAGGCGCCCGAGGTCCCTGCCCTGCAACCGTCGCTGGAGGCACTGCTGCGCGATCTGCGCCCGGCCTGCGTGCTGGTGCTGGGCTTGGCCACGGCGCGCGCCGTGCTGGGGCGCCAGGAGGCCCTGGGCCGCCTGCGCGCCGAGCCGCACCGCATCGCCGGTGTGCCGGCCGTGGTCAGCTACGACCCCAACTATCTGCTGCGCGCCCCCCAGGCCAAGGCCGGCGCCTGGGCCGACCTGTGCCATGCCCAGGCTTTTGTGACAGGCCGCCAGATGCCCCCTGGAGCCGCTTCCGAATAGCGCGGCCGGCCCGCATGCTGCAGCGCAACGCTGCATAATCCGATGCTTTGCATCTTGGAGAAAGCTCCGTGGAAACCTACCCCAGTTGGTAGCTTTCAACTCCCGGTTGGCCTGTGGGGTTGAAAGCACCCCCGATACCCCGCACGCCTGAGAAGAACACCTGGAGTGAGCCTATGCTCAACATCTTTACGCTGGCCAATGGCCGCCTGGTTCAAGAAGAGATCGAGTCGCTGGAGGAGCTGTCCCGCTTCAAGCCGATCTGGGTGGACCTGGAGTCGCCCACGGTCGAGGAAAAGCGCTGGATCAAGCAGCACTACGAGTTGTCCATCCCCGAAGATGCGATGGACGACGACATCGAGGAATCGGCCCGCTTCTACGAAGAAGACAACGGCGAGCTGCACATCCGCAGCGACTTCCTGATCGACGATGACGAGGACCCCCGCTCCGTGCGCGTGGCCTTCATCGTCAACGAGCACAACAAGAACCTGCGCAGCTGCGGCGTGCTGTTCTCCATCCATGACGAGGACGTGCCGGTCTTCCGGCTGCTGCGCATGCGCGCGCGCCGCGCGCCGGGCCTGATCGACGAGGCCAAGGACGTGCTGCTCAAGCTGTTCGACGCCGACGCCGAGTACTCGGCCGATACGCTCGAAGGCATCTACGACGACCTGGAGAAGGCCAGCAAGATGGTGCTGTCCGGCGACGTGACCGACGACGTGGCCCGCGAAGTGCTGGGCGCCATCGCGCGCCAGGAAGACCTGAACGGCCGCATCCGCCGCAACGTCATGGACACGCGCCGCGCCGTCAGCTTCATGATGCGTTCCAAGATGCTCAATGCCGAGCAGTTCGAGGAAGCGCGCCAGATCCTGCGCGACATCGAATCGCTGGACAGCCACACGGCCTTCCTCTTCGACAAGATCAACTTCCTGATGGATGCCACCGTCGGCTTCATCAACATCAACCAGAACAAGATCATCAAGATCTTCTCGGTGGCCAGCGTGGCCCTGCTGCCGCCCACGCTGATCGCCAGCGTCTACGGCATGAATTTCCGCTTCATGCCCGAGCTGGAGTGGGAGTTCGGCTACGTCTACGTCATCGCGCTCATGGTGCTCAGCGCCGTCGGGCCCATGCTGTATTTCCGCAAGCGCGGCTGGCTGAAGTAGCGGCAGCCGGCCCCCTCGGGCCGGGCTTTCTTCAGGCCAGCGCCACGGCCTCGATTTCCACCTTCAACCCGAAATGCAGCGCCCCGGTGGGCACCACGGCGCGCGCGGGCCGGTGTGCGCCGGCCCAGTCCGCGTAGATGCGGTCGAAGGCCGGCCAGTGCGCCATGTCGTCCAGGTACACGCGCACCTGCAGCAGGCGGGGCACGCCGCTGCCGGCCAGCTCCAGCGCCGCCGCCAGGTTGGCCAGCGCCTGGCGCGCCTGGTCCTCGAAGCTGGCGTCCACCAGGCGCGTGCCGTCGGGCCGTATGGGCAGCTGCCCTGACACGAAGACCAGCCCCTGGCCCGTGGCCGTGTGGCTGTAGTGGCCGCCCGGCGCAGGCAGCTGCGGCGATGCATGGCGCAGATCGATCCCGTTTTCACCAGCCATGGAGCCGCTCCCAGGTTTGCACCGAGCCATCTGCCGCCAGCGCCTGGTAGGCCGGGAACTGCGCGCCCGTGGCGCAGGCATGGTTGGGCAGGATGCGCAGCCGCGTGCCCAGGGGAAAGCGGGCGGCGATGTCGGCCTCTATCGCGCCATCAGCGCGCGCCAGGATGCCGTGCTCCTGGTTGGCGCCGGTCAGCACGAAGCCCGGCATCACCTCGCCATGCAGGTCGCAGACCTGGCCGTAGCCGAAGTCCTGCCGCTGTTTCGCCGTGCCCCGGTCGCGGCTCATGGCCATCCAGCCTGCGTCCACGATGGCCCAGCCCTTGTCGGCCTGGTGGCCGATCACGGTGGCCAGCACCGACAGCGCCACGTCCTCGGCCGTGCACACGCCGATGTTGCGCATCACCAGGTCGAAGAACACATAGACGCCTGCGCGCACCTCGGTCACGCCGTCCAGCCGGCATGCCGCCAGCGCGGTGGGCGTGGAGCCCACGCTGACCACGGGGCACGGCAGGCCGGCCGCGCGCAGGGCTTCGGCGGCCTGCACGCAGCCGGCGCGCTCGCGCTCGGCCAGCGCCTGCAGCGCATCGGGCGTGTCCAGCTCGTAGCTGGAGCCGGCATGCGTGAGCACGCCGCCCAGGCGCATGCCGCCGTCGTGCAGCGTGCGGCCAATGGCCAGCAGCAGCGGCGCATCTTCGGCGCCCACGCCGGAGCGGTGGCCGTCGGTGTCGATCTCTATCCATACCTCGAAGGCCTCGCCCTGTTCGCGGCCGAACGCGGCAATGGCCTGGGCCGCCGCCACGCTGTCCACGATGAGCTTGAGATCGCAGCCGCGCCGGCGCAGTTGCAGGGCCTGCGGCAGGCGGTGCGGCGCCATGCTGACTGCATAGAGGATGTCGGTGGTGCCAGCGGCAAAGAACTGCTCGGCCTCCTTCAGGGTGGAGACCGTGATGCCCGAGGCCCCGGCCGCGCGCTGCGCGGCGGCCACGGGCACGCTCTTGCTGGTCTTCACATGGGGGCGCAGGCGCACGCCCTGCGCGTCCATGCGCTGCTGCATGCGGTGGATGTTGCGCTGCATGCGTGCGAGGTCGATCACGGCAGCGGGCGTGTCCAGGGTCAGAAGTGTGTCTTGCATGGTGTTTCTCTCTCCATCGTCAATCCAGGTATTGGCCTTTGGCCTTGAGGGCAGGCACGTCGTTGCGCAGTCCCTGTTCGATCAAGGCGGAGACCGTGGCCGGCACGGCCTGCTCGGGCGACGGCAGCTCCACCCCCAGCGCGGCCATCTGTGCGCGCAGGCCCGCATCGCCCATGGCGTGCTGCAGCGACCGCGTCAGCCGCGCGAGCACCGCCGGCGGCGTGCCGCGTGGTGCGAAGATCGCGTTCCATGAGCGCGCCTGCAGGGGGTGGCCGGCCTCGGCGCTGGCCGCCGTGCCCGGCAGCTGAGCAAGGCGCTGTGTTCCCAGCACCGCAATCGCCTTGATGCGGCCGCCCGCGATCTGCGGCAGCGCCGTCGTCGTCTGGTCGCACATGAAATCGGTCTGTCCGCCCATGAGATCGTTCATGGCAGGCGCGATCCCGCGATAGGGAACATGGGTGGGGCTTTGGCCCAGCGCCGACAGCAGCAGCACGCACCCATAGTGCGATATCGAGCCCACGCCGGCACTGCCATAGGAGGCTGCGGCCTGGTTGCGCTTGAGCCAGTCGGCGAACTGGCGCAGGTCGGAGGCCGGCAGATTGGCACGCGCCAGCAGCAGCATGGGCGCCGCGCCCGCAGGTCCCACAGGGGCGAAGTCGGCCACGGGGTCATAGGGCAGCTTGCGGTACAAGGCCACATTGACCACATGCGTGCCTATGCCGCCAAAGGACAGGGTGTAGCCGTCGGCGGCGGCCTTGCGCGCCTGGTTCAGGCCGATGGTTCCATTGGCGCCACCCAGGTTCTCGATCACCAGGGGTTGGCCCAGATGCTCCCCCATCTTCTGAGCCACGGCACGGGCCAGCGCATCGCTGGGGCCTCCCGGGGGAAACGGCACGACCAGCGTGACCGGCCTGGCCGGAAAGGCAGCGCCGGCCTGCGCCAGGGCTCCCTGGCTCCACGCCATGGCACAGACGATGGACAGGACCGGGAATGCGGACACAAGGGACAACGGCAGGGCTGGACGCAGCTGCATGGCAGGCTCCTCACAAGGGTGGACAGGAAAGGACGGCGGGCACAGCACCGGCTGCACCCTCGGGGTTCAACCCTGCTGCAGGGAAAAGTCCCTGAGCCAGGGCAGTGCCGGCGCCAGCGTGGGTGCTTCGGCCTCGGCCTGCGGCGCACCCTTGGGCCGCGACAGGCCCACGCGGTTGTGCCAGAAGGTACGCAGGCCCACGGCCGAGGTGCCGAACAGGTCATAGCCCGATCCGGCCACGAAGGCGGCCTGGCCCGCAGGCAGCCCCAGCCGGTCCAGCGCCAGCTGGTAGGGCCGGGGGTCGGGCTTGTAGAAGCCTGCTGCTTCCGAGGTCACCACCACATCCCAATCCACGCCCAGCAGCGCGGCGGCACGTTGACCCAGGCGCTCGGAGCAATTGGTCACCACGGCCAGGCGGCAGTGCGGGCGCAGGGCGGCCAGCAGCTCGCGTGCGCCATCCCAGGGCTGCAGCTGCTCCCATTGCGCCTCCAGCCTGTCGGCCACCGCCTCGGGCAGGCCCCGGTTGCGGGCCGCCGTGCGCACCAGGTCCTCATAGGGCTGGTAGGCGCCGCAGCCATAGGTCAGGCGCAGGTATTCGGCGCGCCAGTCGCGCCCGGCAGCCTCGCTGCCGGCGGCCGCATTCCAGACGGTCCAGGAGTCCAGCAAGGCGGTCAGCAGGTCGAAGAGCACGGCCCGGGGCCATGCGGCAGAGGTGGGGTATGGGGTGTTCATGCCTTGGCACTGTACGGACCAAGACCATGGTCGTGGTTAAATCCGCCGTCATCAATCGTTAAGGCAAATTGAATGATTGCCATCGAAGACCTGCAGCTTGCCGCCGCCTTGCTACGCGAAAGCTCGCTGAGCGCGGCGGCCCGTGCGCTTGACGTGACACCGCCTGCACTGTCCATGCGCCTGCGCCGACTGGAGGCCGAACTGGGCCTGTCCCTGGCCAACCGCAGCGCGCGGCGCCTGGCGCTGACACCCGAGGGCGAGCGCTTTGCCCGCGAGGCCGTGCGGCTGCTGGGCCAGATCGAGGAGCTGCGCGACTCGCTGCACGGCGATGCCCGCCAGCTGGGCGGCACGCTGCGCTTGGCCGCGCCCTTTGGCTACGGGCGCAGCCGGCTGGCCCCGGCCCTGGTGCCCTTCACGCGCCAGCACCCGCAACTGAAACTGCAGCTGGACCTGCGCGAAACGCCTTTCCCCGACCGCCACGATGCCGATGCCGTGGTCCACATCGGCACGGTGCGCGACTCCTCCTGGGTGGCGCGCGAGCTGGCTGCCAACGACCGCTGGCTGTGCGCCAGCCCCGGCTACCTGCGCCGCCATGGCACGCCCGCCACGCCGCGCGAATTGCTGGAGCACGCCTGCATCTGCATCCGCGAGAACGAGGAGGATGTGACGCTGTGGCACCTGCGCCCCGCCGCCAGCCGGCGTGCCGTGGACGGCCAGACCCTGCGTGTGACGCCGTCCTATGTGACCAACGATGGCGGCGTGGCCCGCCACTGGGCCGAACAGGGCCTGGGCCTGGTGCTGCGTTCGCAATGGGACATGGCACCGGCCATTGCCGAGGGCCGGCTGGTGCGCGTGCTGCCCGACTGGCATTTCGGCAGCGCACCCGTCACCCTGCTGGTGCCCACGCGCAAGGGCCGCACGGCGCGCGTGCAGGCCCTGGTGACGTTTCTGGAGCAGTGCGCCGCAGCGGGCGCGCTGTAGTGCAGGTCAGGCCGTGCGCGCGGACGTATCCCGGGCATCGCTGGCACCGTGGGTGCCCTGGCCGCGCTCGCGCAGCCACAGCACCAGGCCGCAGACCATGACCACCAGCTGCGTGCCCACCAGCAGGCCGAAGCTGGCAACGAAACCGCCGCCGGCCGAATGCGATGTCCAGCCGATGACGGCCCCCATGAGCGCGGGCATGAAGCCCGCCACCAGGGTCGCCGTGCCGTTGACGACGCCATAGGCGCTGGCCACATGCTCGGGCCGCGCGCAGTACTGCACGGTGCTGGGGATGGCCGGGCTCATCAGGCCCCAGCAGAAGTTGGCGGCGATCAGGCAGTAGGCCGCCGCGTAGCGGTCTTCCATGTGGATGGCCAGCCAGATGGCCAGCGCCAGGCCCAGGCTGCCGCCGACGAAGATCAGCGGCACCTGGCGGCGCGGCAGGCGGTCGATGACGATGCCGCCGACCAGCACGGCCAGCACCGTGGCGTACTGGGGCAGCGAGGCCAGCCAGCCCATCTCGCGCAGCGAAAAGCCGCGCGACTCCAGGTAGGCCGGCAGCCAGTTGCTGCTGCCCCAGAGGTAGGAGAAGAAGGCCGCCGACAGCACGGCCACCAGCACCAGATAGCGCGTGTGCATGGCGCCGCGCACGATCTGGCCGACCTGGCCCACCGCCTCGCCCAGCGAGCGCGGGCGCGGCATGCCGGTGTCCACGCGGGGCATGCGGATGAAGGCCAGCACCAGCGGGATGCCGATGGCCACATTGATCAGGCCCAGCACGTGGAACGAGGTCTGCCAGTCATGGCCGGCCACCAGGTAGCCGATCAGCGGGTAGCCCACCGCCAGCCCCAGTCCCGTGCCCATGTTCACGAAAGAGTTGGGCAAGCCGTTCTCGTGGCTCTGGAAATGCGCCTTGATGTAGCTGCCCGCCAGCGAGTACAGCGGTCCTTCGGAGATGCCCAGCAGGATGCGCGAGGCCAGCAGCAGGCCATAGCTGTTCATGGCCGGGGACAGAAAGGACACGGCGCCCCACAGCAGCAGGCCGACCACCAGGCTCCGGCGCACGCCGAAGAGCGCCGCGCAAAACGGCGTCAACACGAAGGAAGAAACGCCGTAGCCCACCATGAAGGCCGTGGCCAGCAGGCCCTGGCGCGTGCGGTCGTCGTGCGTCAGCCCGATGTGGTCCAGAAATCCCTGGTCGAGGATGAGGATCGAAAGGTTGATCCGGTCCACATAGGAGATGGCGACGATGATGAAGAGGCTGATCACCCCCCACCAGCGGGCCGCACGCATATCTTTCATGGCAAGTCTCTATCGCCCGATGGGCTGTATCAGAAGAAGTGGCGCACGCCCACCTCGAAGCCGGAGGAGCGGCCGCCCAGCGTGGTGCCCGGGGCCGACAGGCCCTGCACGCCGATGGACTTGGCCGCGCCGTCCTTGTTCTTGAGGAAGGCCACCGTGCCGTAGACCTGGGTGCGCTTGGACAGGTTGTGCCCGTAGCCCACGCTGATCTTGTTCCAGTCGGCATTGCTGCCGTCGGTGTTGTAGTGGCCGTAGGAGGCCTTGAACTCGCCCATGCCCACGGGCGCGGTCACGCCCAGCTGCAGGGCGGTGACCTTGAGGGCGCCGCGCTTTTCGCTGGCCCACAGCAGCATGGGCTTGGCCACGCCGAAGTCCCAGCTCAGGCCCACGTTGCTGGCCGTGAGGTTGGTCGCATCGCTGTCGCCATAGAACTTGCCCGTGGCCAGCGCGCCGTTGAAGGGGCCCTGGCGGTAGCCGAAGCGCAGGCCGCGGTAGTCGCCCTGGTTCTTGTTGGGTGCGCTGCGCGCCTGCTCGCCCATGGCCACCTGCACCTGGCCGTAGAAGCCGCCCAGGTTCTGCGGCAGGAAGTAGCTGACCGCGTTGCTGATCTGGATGGGCGCGCCGCCCGTGGCCGTGCCCGTGCCGGGAATGCCCAGCATGGTGAAGCCCATGGTGCCGCCCACGCCGTTGGTGAGGAAGGGGTCGAAGATCAGCGTGCTCAGGAAGGTGGCCGAGTCATCGCGGCCCAGGCGCACTTCGCCGAAGTCGCCCGACAGGCTCACGGTGGAGCGGCGGTTGAAGCTCAGGCCGCCACCGCTGGCCTTGCCCGAGCCGCTGTCCACGTCCATGCCCGCCTCCAGCCAGAAGCCAGCGCGCAGGCCGCCGCCCAGCTCTTCCGTGCCGCGAAAGCCGAGGCGACTGATGTTGGCGCCGCCCGTGGACAGGCCGGTCTTGGAGGGGCCGGAGCCGTTCAGGTGCGTGACGCCGACATCGACGACGCTGAAGATCTCGACCTTGGACTGCGCCGAAGCGGCACCGGGCAAGGACGCCAGGCAGGCTAGCGCCACGCCCAGCATGGGCGTATGGATGGTTTTCATGGGGTTGTCTCCTCTGGGGGTGGTGGCTTGGGGGGTGGCTTGGGGGTGGTGGGTTGTTGCCCTGCAGGTCTGATTGCCTGCTCAGATATCCAGGACCAGTCGCTCGCTCTTGCAGCCGGAAACGCAGACCATCATCACTTTGTTGCTGGCCTTTTCCTTGGGGCTGAGCACCGAGTCGCGGTGGTCCGGAATGCCTTCGAGCACGCGCGTCTCGCAGGAGCCGCAGACACCTTCGCAGCAGCTGTGGTCCATCTGGATGCCGGCATCCAGCAGGGTGTCGAGCAGCGACTTCTCGGGCGTGATCTCGATGAAGCGGCCGCTGCGCTTGAGTTCCACCGTGTAGTTGCTGCGCGCATCGTCGGCGGCCTTGACCTCCACGGGCGTGAAGCGCTCGATGTGGGCGTTGGCGTGGCCCAGCTCGGCGCAGAACTTCTCGAAGGCGTCCAGCATGGGCGTGGGGCCGCAGGCGTAGTGGTGCGTGCCCGCGTCGGGCTGGCGTTGGGCCAGCAGCGCGCGCAGGTCGGGCGGGCCGCCGGCCTCGCTGTCGAAGTGCAGGTGCAGCGGCATGCCCAGCGCCTGCAGCTCTTCCAGGAAGGCCGCGCCCTTGCGCTCGCGGGCGAAGTACAGCATCTCGAACGAGCGGCCCTGGCCCTTGAGGCGGCGTGCCATGCACAGCAGCGGCGTGATGCCGATGCCGCCGGCCACCAGCACGGTGTGCGCGGCGCTTTCGTCCAGCGCGAAATGGTTGCGCGGCTCGGAGATGGTGATGGGCATTCCCACGCGCAGCGACTCGTGCACGCAGCGCGAGCCACCGCGGCTGGCGCGGTCGCGCAGCACGCCGACCACGTAGCGGTGGCGCTCCTCGCTGGGGTTGCTCAGCGAGTAGCTGCGCACCAGGCCGTTGGGCAGGTGCAGATCGATGTGCGAGCCCGGCGTGAAGGCGGGAAGCTCCCCGCCCGCCACGGGCCGCAGGTCCACGCTGATGGTGTCCTGGGCCTCGAAGCGCAGCGTGTGCACGAAGGCCTGGAGGTTGGTGCTCATGATGCGGCGCCTTCGTCGATCTGCTCCTGGGCCAGGCGGCGCAGGTGGCGGCGCAGGCGCACCAGGCCGATGTCGTGCTGGTAGAGGTTCTCGCGCTCGTTGGCGTCCAGCTCCATCTGCTCCATCATGATCCGGTCCTGCTCCAGCACGGCCCAGTGGCGCGCCTCCAGGCGGTTGCGGTACAGGAAGCGCCAGGTGTCGCGCATCCAGCCCTGCACCTTGCGGCAGCGCCAGAAGAACACGGCGCACAGGTCGGCGCTGATGGGCGTGACGCAGGCCACGATGGCGAAGTTGCCGCCGGGGCCGCCGGTCTTGGGATAGGGGATCTCCAGGCGCATCCAGTGCACGCCCGTGCTGCCCCACTCGGTCCAGTCGAAGTTCACGCCGCGCTGGCCCACCTTCTCGAAGACGAAGCCGTCATCGGTCTCGCGCACCTGGAACGTGGCCTTGCTGTCACCCTCGGCCATGGAGTGCGACTGCTTGTGCAGGAAGGTGCCGTGCATGGGGTCCATGACGTTGTCCAGCGCATAGCGGTAGTCGCTGCGCCACTCGGCATAGCACAGGAAGTTGGAGTACTCGGGCGAGGTCAGCTCCTCGGGCAGCGTGAACTCGGGCGCCTCGTCAACGGCCTTGTCGCTGTTGTAGAGAAAGATGGCGCCATGCGCCTCGCGCGCATGGAAGGCCAGCGCCGCGCGCGAGCCTTCGAGCTTGCAGCCGGGGCTGCCGGGCACCTTGGTCACGGTGCCGTCGCAGCGCACTTCCACGCCGTGGTAGGGGCAGGCCAGGCGGTCGCCCAGGATCACGCCCTGCGACAGCGGCGCGCCGCGGTGCGGGCAATGGTCTTCCAGCGCGTGGACCTGGCCGGCAGCATCGCGCCACAGCGCGATCTTGCGGCCGAAGCGGCGCACGGACACGGGCTGGGTCTTCACGAAGTCCGAGGGGCAGACCGCGTACCAGAGGTTCTTCAGGCCTTTGTTGAGCAGGCCGTCCACCGGATCGATGGTGATGGTTTGTACGTTCATGGGGCTCTCCAGTCCTGCTCGGTATCAATAGCCCAGCCGCGCCATCAGCGCCTGGAAGCTGTCTTCGGTCCAGGCCTCGCCGTTCTCGCCGGAGGGGCCGCTGCGGTTGAGGTAGGCCACCAGTTCGGGCAGGGTCTGCACGCCTTCGCCGAAGGCGCGTTCGATGGAATCGCCCAGCAGGTCTTCCATCAGGGTGGGGGCACGTTCGCGCGCCTGGTGCGGCTCGAGATAGCGATCAGCGGCCATGGTTCTCTCCTTCGAAAACTGTCTTGTGTGGGGGGTGCTCAATCAGCCCTGATATCCAGGTCTTTGATGAGCTTGCCGAAGCGATTGAAATCGGCGGCATTCGTCTTTTCCAGGCGCGCGGGCTCGCCGCCTGCGGGCAGCGCGCCGAAGGTGGCCATCTTGGAGACCACGTCGGGCATCTTCAGGATCTCGTTGAGGTGCGTGTTCAGCAGCTTCACGGTCTCGGGCGACATGCCCTTGGGGCCGAACAGGCCCTGCCATGCGGACACTTCCACATCCTTGACGCCCAGCTCGGCCAGGGTGGGCACATTGGGGGCCAGCGCGCTGCGCTGGCTGTCGGCCACGGCCAGGGCGGCGACCTTGCCGCCGACGTAGGGCGCGATCGGTCCCCAGGTCATGAAGGTCGTGGGCACATGGCCGCCGATCAGGTCGTTGACGGCGGGTGCCACGCCCTTGTAGGGAATGTGGGCGATGCGCGTGCCGGCGGCGCGGTTGAACATCTCGCCCAGGATGTGCATGGGCGAGCCGCTGCCGGGGCTGGCGTAGGTCAGGCCGTCGCGCTTGCCCTGGGCGATCAGGGTCTTCATGTCCTTGATGCCCGAGGCCTGGTTGGTGGCCACGAACATGGGCTGCACGCTGGTCTGCACGATGGGCGTGAAGCCGTGCAGCACGTCGTAGCTGGAGCCCGAGGCCGTCTTGAGCACGAACTGCGCGATGGCGAAGGTATTGGGCGCCAGCAGCAGCGTGTAGCCGTCCGGCGAGGCCTTGGCCACATGCACGCTGCCGATGGTGCCGCTGGCGCCGGGGCGGTTGTCCACCAGCACGGGCTGGCCCAGGCGCGTGGACAGCTTCTCGGCATACAGGCGCGCCATGGCATCGGTGTCGCCACCGGCCGGATAGGCCACGATGATGGTGATGGGCTTGGCCGGATAGGCCTGGGCCATCGCGGTGCCGGACAGCGTGGCTGCAGCCAGGAATGCAGCGGCAAGAGAAACCTGGCGACGTGACTTGTTCATGGTGGGGGCCGTGGGGTGGTTGGGTTGTGGGGGTAGGCCGTCAGGCGCGGTCTCAATGCCGCTTGTCGGTGATGAATTTCCCGTCGCTGGTACCCACGCCCTTTTGGCGCCGGGTGTTGCCGTCGATGCCGCCATCGATGGCCCATTCGGCAAACACCGTGGGGCCGGGCTCGAACTCGCGGGGCTGCCAGTCGGCGGTGAGCTGGTCCTCGTCGGCGTAGTACTCGACCAGGGCGCCGGCCGGATTGCGGAAGTACCAGAAATAGGCCGAGGACACGGGATGGCGGCCCGGGCCCAGCTGGGTGTCCCAGCCGCAGCGCGAGATGTGCATGCCGCCGCCGAAGACCTCGTGGATGTCGCGCACCGTGAAGGCCACGTGGTTCAGGCCAGCGTCCTTGGCGGGGCGCTGCAGCAGGAAGATGTCGTGGTGGCCGCCGTCGGGTGCGCAGCGCAGGAAGGCACCGCGCTCGGGGTAGCGGTCCGAGGCCGCGAAGCCGAAGTTGTCCACGTAGAAGCGCTCGCAGGCCTGCACGTCCTTGACGAAGAACACCACATGGCCGACCTCGATGGGCTGGGCGCGCTCGTAGGCCGGGCTGGCCTGGTTGACGCGGTCCTTGCGGTCCCAGGTGTTGTAGGCGGCGCCTTGCACATCCACATCACGCTTTTGCGTGACCTGCAGGCGCACGGACAGGCCGTTGGGGTCGGTGCAGCCTATGCGCCCCTGGCCCTGTGTGAAGCCCGGCAGCGCGGCAATGCGGCTGGCGTACAGCGCAAGGTCCGCCTCGCTTTCCACACCCCAGACCACTTCGCGCAGCGTGGGGCCGGCCTCGATGGCGGGCGGCAGATCGGGATGGTCCACGGTGGCCACGATCACGCGGCAGCCGTTGAGGGTCTCGAACACCAGCCGGTCGTCCGCTTCCTGCACCAGCGCCAGGCCCCAGTCCAGGAAGAAGCGGCGGCAGGTGGCCAGGTCGTCCGCGCCGTAGGTGATTTCGTCTATGCCCAGTACGCTCATGTCGTGCTCCTTCAATTTGCCCAAGCGATGG
The DNA here is from genome assembly GCF_043104185.1 of Delftia sp. WSY_22. NCBI lineage: Bacteria > Pseudomonadati > Pseudomonadota > Betaproteobacteria > Burkholderiales > Comamonadaceae > Delftia > Delftia sp. WSY_22. Next base: position 176,103 of record NZ_JBICKN010000007.1, on the reverse strand, counting down.
GGCTCTCGTTCAAGCCCCAGTACATGCTCTTCTGCTCCATGTACTGCTGTATGCCCAGCCGTCCCTTCTCGCGGCCCAGGCCGCTGTCGCGCCAGCCGCCGAAGGGCGTGGAGATGGAGAACTGCTTGTAGGTGTTGATCCAGACCGTGCCGGCCTGCACGGCGCGGCCAATGCGCCAGGCGCTCTTGTAGTCGCGCGTCCAGATGCCGGCGGCCAGCGCGTAGACGCTGTCGTTGGCCTGGGCGAGCAGGTCGTCCTCGTTGTCGAAGGGCATGGCCACGAGCACGGGGCCGAAGATTTCCTGCTGGCAGATCTGCCAGTCGTTCTTCACGCCGTCGATGATGGTGGGGCGGTAGTAGTAGCCGCGCTCGAACTGCGCGCCCTCGGGCCGCTGGCCGCCCGTGAGCAGCCGGCCGCCCTCGGACAGGCCCAGGGCCACATAGCTCTCTATGGATTCGCGGTGCTTGGCGGTGATCAGCGGCCCCATCTGCGTGCGCTCGTCAGCCGGGTCGCCCACCTGCAGCGCGGCGGCCTTGGCCGTGAGGCGCTGCATGAATTCGGCATGCAGGCTGCGCGCCACGAACAGGCGCGAGCCCGCGATGCACGACTCGCCCGAGGAGCTGAAGATGCCGTAGAGCACGCCGTTGACGGCATGGTCGATGTCGGCATCGGCCAGCACCATGGTGGCCGACTTGCCGCCCAGCTCCAGCGAGACCGGCATCATCTTGTCGGCCGCGATGTGGGCGATGTGCTTGCCCGTGGACGTGCCGCCCGTGAACGACACGCGCTTGACCAGCGGATGCTTGGTGATGGCGTCGCCGATCACCGAGCCCCGGCCCGGCAGCACGCTGACCAGGCCCTTGGGCACGCCGGCCTCTTCGCAGATCCTGGCCAGCTCCAGCGCCAGCAGCGGCGTGGCCTCGGCGGGCTTGACGACCACGGCGTTGCCGGCGGCCAGCGCCGGAGCGAGCTTTTGCGCCTCGCTGGCGATCGGCGAGTTCCACGGCGTGATGGCCGCCACCACGCCCATGGGCTCGTACACGCTCATGGTCATGAAGTCGCCGCGCGAGGGCGTGATGGTTTCCTCCATGGTCTCGCAGGCCGCTGCAAAGAACTGGAAGGTGGCGGCGGCGCTGGCCACCAGCATGCGTGTTTCCTTGATGGGCTTGCCGTTGTCCAGGCGCTGCAGCTGGGCCAGGGGCTCGGCGCGCTCGCGGATCAGCTGGGCCACGCGGTGCAGCACGGCCGCGCGCTCATGGGGCTTTTTCTGTGCCCAGCCGCTGGTGCGGAAGGCGTGGTCGGCCTTCTGGATGGCCTCCTCCACATCCTCCAGGCTGGGCGCGCGCAGGCGGCCCACCACTTCGCCGGTGGCGGGATAGAGCGTGGTGGATTCGCCGCCGCCGCCCAGGCGCCATTCGCCGGCGATGTTGATGGGGAGCAGTTCCAGGTTCGACATGGTGAGCCTCTCTCGTTCGTTCGAATCCAGCCGCCTCAGGCGGCCTTGGTGGCCGTGGTGGTGGCCGGGATCTGGTCCAGCTTGTTCACGGGCGGGCCAGAGAACGTGGCCTTGAAATTGCCGATGGCGCGCATGTCGATCTCCAGCAGGAAGGGGCCCTTCTTCGTCCAGGCCGACTGCAGCACCGCCGGCAGCTCCTTGAGGTCTTGCACGCGGGCATGGGGCAGCTGGATGGAGGCGCACAGCTGCGCGTAGTCGGGCGTGTGCAGCTCCACATAGCAGCGGCGGCCGCCGTAGGAGGCGTCCTGGATGTTCTGGATCACGCCGTAGCGCTGGTCGTTCATCAGCACGATCAGGGTGTCGCACTCTTCCTGCACCAGCGTGGCCAGCTCGCCCAGGTTCAGGATGAAGCCGCCATCGCCCGCCAGGCCCAGCGTCTTGCGGCCCGAGCCGCTGACCGCCGCGCCCACGGCCGCGCCGATGGCCATGGGCATGCCCATGCCGATGCCGCCGCCCGTGGCGTGCACACCCGCGTTGGGCTCGAAAAAGCGCAGCTCGCGGTTGCCCCAGGTGCTGTTGGAGACGGTCACGTCGCGCACCCAGTTGAAGTTGCGGCCCACGGCCTTTTGCAGCTCCTGCACCAGCACGCTGTACGGGCCCAGGCCGTCGCGCATGGTGGCCACGGCCTCGTCGTGCACCTGGCGCAGGTCGGCCAGCAGCTCGGGGTCGGCCTTGTAGCCGCGCGCCTCCAGCCGGTCGGCCAGGCCTGTCAGCGCCAGGGCCGAGTCGCCGCAGACAAAGCCGTCATCGGCATAGCAGCGGCCCTGCTGGGCGGCGTCCACATCGATGCGCAGCAGCGGGCGCGGCAGCTTCAGTTCGTACTTCAGCGTCTCGTTGCTGCGCAGGCGCGTGCCCACGGCCAGCATGGCGTCGCAGCGCTGGTAGAAGGCCTCCACGGGCTTTTGGATGTTGTAGGCGCCCAGCGAGGCCGGATCGTCCTCGGCCACGATGCCGCGGCCCTGGCCCGTGCTGACGATGCCGAAGCCCAGCGCCTTCAGGCGCTGCACGGCAGCGACTGCGTGGCGTGCGCCGCCACCCAGCCACAGCAGCGGGCGGCGCGCCTTGGCCAGCGTGTCGGCCAGGGCGTCGAGCGCGGCCTCGCTGGGGGCCAGCACGGCCACCGGCAGCGGCGACAGGTCGGCCGGCATGTCGATCACGGTCTGCTGGATGTCGATGGGAATCTCCACGCTCACCGGGCCGGTCGGCGCGGTCATGGCGGCCTGCACGGCGGCCTTCAGGGTGGACAGGCAGGTCTCGGCGCTGCGCACGCGGAACGCCGCCTTGGACACGGCGCCCAGCATGGTCAGCTGGTCGGGCGCCTCGTGGATGTACGACAGCTTCTGGTCCAGGTACTGCGTCTCGATCTGGCCCGTGATGTGCAGCAGCGGCGTGCCGGCCGTATAGGCCTCCACCAGGCTGCCGGCGATGTTGCCGGCGGCCGGGCCGGTGCTGGTGATGCACACGCCCAGGCTGGAGGTGGAACGCGCGCAGGCATCGGCCATGTTGCCGGCGCCGGCCTCGCCGCGCGCCATCACGAAGCGGACCCTGCCGCGCGCATGCATCGCGTCCAGGATGGGCATGTTGTGGATGGAGATCACCCCGAACGCGGCCTGCACGCCGCAGTGTTCGAGGAACTGGGCCACAACGGCGCCGACGGTGATTTTGGATGCGGAAGAAGTCATGTTCTGCTTTGAATCGGGTGAAGGGGCTGGAGCACTACGCTTGCCGTGCAAGACCACCGGAGACGTCGATGTGGCTGCCGGTCGTGTAGGAGGACAGGGGCGTGGCGAGATAGAAGATGGCGCGCGCGGCCTCGTCGGGCGAGCCCAGGCGGCCCAGCGGAATGGACTTCTTGCGGGCGAGGTCGGCGCTCCAGGCGTTCCAGTCCTGGCTGCGGTCCTCGCGCGCCTCGAAGCGGCGGCGCCACTGGCCGGACTCGATCAGGCCGACCAGGATGCCGTTGACGCGCACACCCTTGGGTGCGAACTCGGTGGCCATGGAGCGCACCAGGTTCTTGAGGCCGGCGCGCGCGGCCGAGGTGGCCACCATGTGCGGCTCGGGCTGCGAGGCCAGCAGCGAATTGACGCAGACGATGGCCGGCTCAGCCGTGCGCTCGAGCTGCGGCAAAAAGGCGCGCGTGGGATGCAGCACCGAGAAGAACTTCAGGTGCAGCTCCTCGGTCCAGGCCGCATCGTCGGTGCTGGCAAACGTCGAGACCCGGCCCTGGCCCGCGTTGTTCACGAGGATGGAGGCCGGACCCAGCGCAGCCTCGCTGTCACGCGCGAATTGCTGCACCTGGGCGGCGTCGAGCACGTCGCAGGCCTGGGCGAACAGGCGGGCCTCGGGATGGCGCCCGCGCAGTTGCTGCACGGCCTGCTCCAGGCGTTCGGCGCTGCGCCCGCACAGGGCGACACGCGCGCCCTGCGACAGCAGCAGATCGACCGTGGCCAGGCCAATGCCCGAAGAGCCGCCGGTGACGACGGCCGTGGTGTCCTTGAGTTGGGAATCAAACATGGCCGCCTCCTGCGCGCCGGGAATTGAGGGAAAGCAGCTGTGCCGTCTGCGTTTGCGTCTGCGTTTGCGGGCGGTAGTTCAGCAGCTCGGACAGCTCGGCCGCCGCGTCGCAGACGCCGGCGATCAGGGTCACGGCACGGCCCTCCTCCACATGGGGCGCGGGGACCGTCGTGCCCAGCGCCGCCACCACGCGGCCGCTGTGGTCGCGCACGGGGGCGGCGATGGTGCAGATGGAGCTTTCGTAGAAGCCTTCGCTGAACACATGGCCGCGCTCGCGGTCGGCCTCGACCAGGTTGAACAGGTCCAGCACCGTGCGCGGCGTCTTGGGCGTGTGCGCTTCCAGGTGCTCTTCGGGATAAAGCGCGCGCAGCTCGGGCAGGGACAGGTCGGCCAGCAGCACGCGGCCCAGTGCCGTGGCATGGGCAGGCAGGCGCGTGCCCACGCGCACCGAACTGGTCAGCGGCGTGGGTGGCGTGACCTTGGCCACATAGACGATGGAGCGGCCATCACGCACCACGATGTTGCAGGGGTAGCGGATCTCGCCGCACAGCCGCGCGATCACGGGCTGGCCCAGCTCGGTCAGGTCCATGGACGACAGGAACTCGAAGCCCAGGCGCAGCACGGACAGGCCCAGCCGGTAGTCATTGCTGCCCTCGGCACGCTGCAGAAAGCCCATGGCCTCCAGCGTGTTGAGCATGCGGAAAATCGTGGCGCGCGGCAGCTGCAGGCGGCGGGCCAGCTCGGGCGCGCCCAGCGTGGCATTGCCGCGCCCGAACTCCTGCAGCAGGCGCAGGCCGCGCTCCAGCGCGGGCACCATGTACTTGTCGGCGCCGTTGTCCGCGCTGTCGGCGCTCTCGGCATTCCCGGAAGAGGGGGTGTCGGTCATGGCGAAACCCCTTCAATTCATGACGAAGCCGCCGTTGACGGGCAGCACCTGCCCCGTCACGAAGCGCGCGCCATCGGACAGCGCATAGGCCACGGCGCCCGACACATCCTCGGGCCGCTGCTCGCGCTGCAACGCGCGCTGGTCGATGTACAGGCGGTGGCGGTGCTCGGGCACGTATTCCGTGGCCTCCACCAGCACCAGGCCCGGCGCCACGGCGTTGATGGTGATGCCGTCGGCGCCCAGCTCGCGCGCCATGGAACGCGTCATGGCCATCACAGCGCCCTTGCTGGCCACATAGGCCATCAGGTTCGGGGCGCCCCACATCGCGGTGTCGGACGCCAGGTTGACGATGGCGCCCCGGCCGCTGTCGCGCAGCGCAGCGCGGCAGGCGCGCGTCATCAGCCACACGCCGCGCACGTTCACGTTCATCACCTGGTCCCACTTGTCCAGATCGATGTCGTCCATGCCCTTGCCGCCCGAATCGGTCACGGCCGCGTTGTTCACCAGGCCGTCCAGCCCGCCCAGCGCCTGCACGGCCTGCTGCGCGCAGCGCTCTATCGACTCCGGATTGCCGGCATCCAGCCCGAAGCCATGGGCCTCGAAGCCCTGCGCACGCAGCCGGGCCACGGACTCGGCCAGCAGCTCCTCGCGCAGATCGGCCATGGCGACACGCGCGCCCTGCTCGCAAAAGGCCTTGGCGAACGCAAAGCCCAGGCCGCGCGCCGAGCCTGTGACGAGGATGCGGCGGCCGGCAAGCTGGCCTGTGGAGGGCGTGGTGTTCATGGCGTACCTCAATCGAAGGGGGTTTGTGTCTGTTTCAAATTTGAAATGACACTTTTTTCTTGAAACAAGCGTGAGTTTAGGACTGATGGGGCGGGGGGGGATTGGGGAAAACACGGAGACGTGTGGGAAATGGATGACAGAGGTGTGTCTGGGTGTGTTTTGGATGGGGGCGTTTTTATGGCTTGCGAGAACATGCCCGCCCTGCGGGCGCGTTCATACGGGGAGTGGGGTGCGGGCCGTCGCTTCGCTCGGCCTGGGGTTTGAGGCGGGGTTGTGGAATGCCTCTATGATTTCGGTGGCCCCCTGTTCCGGGGCTGGTGCTTGAAAACACCATCAACACACAGCGGCAGAGCCTCCCCGAAAGTGAGGCCTCGTCACGTCTGAACACTTGGACAGTGGGCATCGCACCCGCACGTCCACACGGTTTTGGATGGGATGGGGCTACCCGCAAGGCTGCCCGCACGTCTGTGTGCGTGTTTTCAACATCCCATCCACCCTTTCTGCGCTTGAAAACGCAGGTCGGGTGTTTCCGTCTCGCACAGGAGTACGAAAACATGAACGATCAGCGCACCGCTCTTCCCACACGCGCCAGCTTCGAGCAACTGGCTCGCACCATCACCGAAACCAATGGATGGGTACAGGAAGGCTGCAACGAAATACGGGCCCTGGCCCAACTTGCATTGGCCAGCCTCCATGCCCCAGAAGACTTGCGACGTCCGCAAGCCATGGCTCACGCACTGCGCGCCATCCGCGATGGCGCTGAGTCACTGGCCGACTATGTGCAAGGCGAAGCCAGAAGCGTAGGTTGCGACCCCACTCAAAGCCCATAGCCGCGAGGGCGGCCACATCCGGCCGAGCACAGCGAAGGGGTCGCGGGCATTCGGGTTGCCGTCTTTGACCTGACCTTTATTGGCGCATCAAGATGGGCCATCGGCTGCCAGGCCAGGAACCAGGCATCGAAACCAAGCAATCGCAGTAGCAGGAATTCCCCTCGCGTCCAGCGTCAAGGCTTTGGCCTCCGATGACACACGGGCTACACGGTCATCAGCAACGACACGCAGCAAAATAGTACTTTTTTAGATACACTTTTCCGATGGAAGAGCCCATTCTTTCCGTTGTCTTCTACCGGTCCGATGCCGGCAAGGAGCCCGTGCGTGACTGGCTTCTTGAACTTACGGTGGAAGACCGCAAAGCCATCGGCGCCGATATCAAGACTGTCCAATACAACTGGCCTCTGGGCATGCCCGTAGTACGCAAGATGGAGCCAGGACTGTGGGAGGTGCGGTGCAGCATTGGCGATGGCATCGCACGTGTCCTATTCACGGCCCAGAATGGAAAAATGGTTCTGCTGCATGGCTTCATCAAGAAGTCGGCCAAGACCCCCGCGCCGGATCTGACAACTGCCAGAAACCGGCTCAAGAAGCTGAGGAATACCCCATGAACAAACATCTAGGCAGCAATTTCGATGACTTCCTCGAAGAAGAAGGCCTGCTTGAGGAGGCCACAGCTATCGCAGTGAAGCGGGTGATTTCCTCGCAATTCGCACAGGCGATGAAAGCCCAGAAAGTCAGCAAGACCGAGATGGCGACACGCATGCGCACCAGCCGCATGGTGGTGAACCGCCTGCTGGACGAAAACGACACCGGCGTCACCCTGGCCACGTTGGCCCGCGCCAGCGTGGCGCTTGGCACGGCTTTGCACTTTGAACTGGACGATGCGACGGTTCTCCAGGCATCAGCGGCATAAAAGCACTACCGCTCAGCGCTGCGCTGACAGCCGCCGCAAAAACCCATCCACCACCCGCAACGCATACCGACTCGCCACCACCCTCACAAACTCCGCAAAGTCCACATGCGCACTGTCATCCGCCCGATCGGAAACAGTCCGCATGGCCGCAAACGGCACGCCATAGTCCAGGCAGGCCTGCGCCACCGCAGCCCCTTCCATCTCCACCGCCAGCACTTCATGCCCTGCAGCACGCAGGCCCTGCGCCAGCGCGGAAGAAGCGCCCGCCGTGCCAACGAACTGGTCACCGCTGGCAATCAGCCCCTGGTGCGCGCGCGGCGCCGTGGTGGCGTGGGCGGCGCGCAGGTCTTCGCCCGCCTCGGCCACGCAGGCCTGGGCGGCGGCCAGCAGCGCGGCGGTCATTTCAGGGTCGCAGGGCAGGCGCGTGCGTCCGTAGCCGGGCATTTCCCAGCGCGGGAAGATGGGCGAGGCGTCCAGGTCGTGCTGCAGGTATTCGTCGGCCACGACGACATCGCCCACGCGCACGCCTTCGCCCAGGCCGCCGGCGACGCCGGTGAAGGCGATGCGGCGCACGCCGAAGCGCTCGATCAGCGCCGTGGCCGTGGTGGCGGCCGCCACCTTGCCTATGCCCGACAGCGCGCAGACCACGTCGTGCCCGTGCAGGCGCCCGCGCCAGAACATGCGGCCGGCGTGGGCCGTTCCCTGGGCGTCGGACAGGGCATGGACCAGGCCTTCCTGTTCCTGCGGCAGGGCACTGAGGATGGCGATGGTCATGGTGGCTTCTCTTTCAACGGCACAGGGAAAAAGCAAAGGCGGCCCGGGGGCCGCCTGCGGGGCGAAAGCGCCCATTGTGCCGCGAGCCTGTGCCCGGCGCGGCTCAGATGGCGATGGCCGTGGCCTGGTTGAGCACGGCGCGCACCACGCTGTAGACGGTGAGGGCCGAGGTCTTGGGGTTGGCCGCCAGCGGCTTGCCGCGCATGGTCAATTCCATGGATCCGAAGGCGCCGCGCGCGGCCACATGGTGCACGTTCTCGTCCACGCCCGGGTCGGCGTACAGGCGCACCGTGGTGCGGTCCAGGCCCATGCCGGCCAGCGACAGGGTGGCGGCCACGTTGGCGTTCTTGGGGTAGAGCTGGGCGGCCTCGCGCGCGCTGCCTTCGAAGATGCAGAAGGCTTCCTTGAGGCTGGCGAGGTCGCAGCGCTGTTCTGCGGGCGTGCCGGTCCAGGCCATGGGCGGCTTGCGGCCGGTGTAGACCACTTCATCCAGGCCGCCGATGCGCGCAGCGGCCAGCGCATCCACGCCGCCGATGGCACCCGACAGCAATTGCACCTGGGTGCCTCCGGCCTCGGCCGCCGCCTGCACGGCCTCGGCCATGCCCGGGGCGCTGAGTGCGCCGATGGAGGCCACGACGGCAGGAATGCCGCGCCGCAGGGCGGGCAGCACATGCTCCTCGATGGCGGCATGGCCCGCGCACTCCACGATGAGGTCGGGCCGGTCTTCGGCCGCCAGCGAAGGCACGGCACGCGCCTGGGGCGCATGCAGGACCAGGGTGGCGCGCACGGCGTCGGTCACTTCCGGCACAAGCACCCAGCCCACCTGCACGGCGGCATGTCCCTTGAGCAGTTCGAGCACGCTGGCGCCAATCGCACCGCAGCCAATCACAGCAATCTTCATCGTCATATCTTTCTGGGAAGGAATGCGCTGGCGGCCGGTGTGCCCACCATCCGTTCAGCGCAGAAAACCGGGATGCTGGGTGCGCAGGTGGCCGGCCAGCTCATCGGCGGCGGCACGTACCTGCTCCACCCAGTCGGCCATGCGGCCGGGAGCGATTTCGGTGAAGGCCACGGCCATGCCCAGGCCCGCCACGATGCGCCCCTGCGCATCGCGCACGGGCGCGGCGATGCTGGAGACGCCGGGCTCGTAGAAGCCCTCGCCCATGGCGTAGCCGCGTTCATGGTCCTGCTGCAGCAACTGCAGCAACTGTTCCACGCTGCGCGGCGTGCTTTCCGAGAACTGGGGCAGTTCGCTGCCGCCGAACAGGGCGCGCAGCTGGTCCGCGTCCATGTCCTGCAGCAGTGCCCGGCCCAGCACGGTGGCATGGGCCGGCAGCCGCGAGCCCACGCGCACGGCGCCCTGGAAGGCGCCGGCCGGCGCGATGCGCGCCACGTAGACCACGGAGGTGCCGTCCAGCAGCGCCAGGTTGGTGGTGAAGCCCAGCCGGTCGCACAGCGACTGCAGCACGGGCTCGGCCAGCTGGGCCAGCGGCTGGGTGGACAGGTAGTCGTAGCCCAGGCGCAGCACGGCCAGGCCCAGCCGGTATTCGGTGCCCGAGCGTTGCAGATACCCCATGTTCTCCAGCGTCGTCAGCATCCGGAACACCGTGGACCGGGGCAGCGCCAGGGTGCGCGCCAGGTCGGGCGCGCTCCACACGGGCTGCGAAGGCGTGAAGCAGGCCAGCAGGCGCAGGCCGCGCTCCAGCGCGGGGACGGTGTAGCGGTCGTTGTCGGTGGAGAGGGTTTCGGAGGTATCGCTCATCGCAATTCGGGCAGGTAGGCCATCAGGTCAGCAGGGTGGCCAGCCTCTGTGCGACATCCGCAGGTTGTTCGACGACAGAGGCATGGCCGGCTGCCGCAAGCGTAACGTACCGCGCCCCCAGTCTTGCGGCCCAGGCCGCGCAGGCAGCCGGCGGCGTGACGACGTCGTGCTCTCCCACCCAGACCTCGACCGGCATGGCAAGGTGCCCCTCCGCCTGCCCCAGGTCGCTGCCGCACAGCAGCTCCACGGCCTGGGCGTAGCCTGCGGCATGCAGGCGCGCCGTGTTCCAGCGCACCCATTGGCGCACGGGCTCGGGCGCGGCGGGGGAGACCAGGCGCTGGTCGATGGCGGCAGCCAGGCCTTCGATGCCTTTTTCCTGCAGGGCCGCAAGACGGCCCTGGCGTACCTTGGCCTGCTGCTCGCCCATGCCGGGTGCGCCATAGCCGCCAGCGGGGCTGATCAGCACCAGTTGCTGCACGCGCCCGGCACCGGCCTGCACCGCCCAGGGCGTGCCCATGAGCGCACCCAGCGAGTGGCCCACCAGCAGGCAGCGGCGCACGCCCAGCGCCTGCAGCGACTGCTCCAGCACGCGGGCGTAGTCGGCGCCCGTGGGCGCGGCGGGTGCCAGCGGTGTGGAGCGGCCATAGCCGGGCGCGTCCCAGGCCAGCACACGCGTGCGCGGCGCCAGCGCCAGGGCCACGTCCAGCCAGGAGGCGGCGCCCGAGCTGATGCCGTGCAGCATCACCACGGCAAAGTCCGAGGCCGTGTCGCCGGCCTCGCGCCAGGCGACCTGGGCGCCCCCGGGCAGGGCGATGAGATGTTCGGGGAACTGCGCCTGAAGGCGCTGCTCCATGCATGCTGTTACCGAGGGGGTCATTTCAGTTATCCATGGCGATGGCATGGCCCTTCAGCCATGAGACTGGCACGATCCATGCCAGGGACAGCAAGCGAGGGCCTGCGCCGGCTGCACCGCCCCGCCGCGAGGCTGTCGTCCCCCTTTCAAGGGGGAAGGCGCGAAGCGCCTCAGGGGGTGCTCCATTTCTAGCGTTTGATTTTTGCCAGAGGGTGCTCGGGCGGGTATGTGGGCGTGATGGGCTTCTTGGCACCCAGCATCACGCACATCAGCGCGTCTTCGTCGCCGATGTTGATTTCCTCGCGGTACACGCCGGGCGGCACGGAGACCACGTCGCGGTCGGTCAGGATGGTCTCGAAGCGCTGGCCGTCCTTCTCCAGCACGAGCTTGAGCTTGCCGCGGATCAGGAAGAAGACTTCCTCCACATCGGTGTGCAGGTGCGAGGGGCCTTCATTGCCGGCCGGGATGACCATGGTGGAGAAGGTGAAGTGCTCGGCCGGAATGGTGTTGCTGTCCGCAGCCACGCCCGTGCCGCCCGTGCCGATGTAGCGCATCTGGCCACGGCGGTACTTGGGATCGAAGTCGGCCTGGAACTTCAGCGCGTCGAAGTCGTACTTGCGCGTGGAAAACCGCGCCACGCGCGATTCCATCCATTGTTCGAAGCTGGAGCCTTCGGGCTGGTCCCAGGTGCGGGGCGTGTTCTGAGCGGATTCGGACATGTGTTTCTCCATCAACGTCGGTGGATCATGGCGAGGAAGGTGCCATTTGTTTTATCCATGAATCACAGTTCATGGGGTAAAACAATTATAGGAAGATTGATCGCACGCAACAAGGGCCACATGCGCAGCGGCATGTGGCCCCTTTGCTGCCCCGTCTGTTAGGGAACAGCGATGCGGGTGCAACAGCGATGGCCGTGCCTCAGGCAGCCATGCTGCGCCGCCCAGGCCGAAAGCCCGCATGGCTGGCCGGCCAGACCACGGACAGGCAGGCCAGCGCCAACACCCCCAGCGCCCAGGGCAAGGCGCGGGCACCCAGCCAGCCCAGCAGCAGTCCGCCGGCCACGCCGCCGCTCGCCACGGCCAGGTTGAAGACCGTCACCAGCATGGACTGGGCCACGTCGGCGCCCTCGCCTGCCGCGTCGGCCAGCGCGGTCTGCAGCAGCGTGGGCGCGCCGCCAAAGCTCAGGCCCCAGGCCGCAACGCCGATCAGAACGGCCACGGCCGACTGCCCGGCCAGGCCCAGCACCAACGCAGACACGGCGAACAAGGCCAGGCTCAGCACGGTGAGTGCGCGCAGCCAGCGGTCCACCAGCAGGCCCGTGAGCCAGATGCCGGCAATGGCCGCAAGGCCGAACAGCAGCAGCACCCCATCCACCCTTTGCCCCAGACCCGCCGAAGCCAGGAAGGGCGCGATGAAGGTGTAGAGCATGTTGTGGGCCAGCATCCAGCCGAACAGCGCCAGCAGCACGGGGCGCACGCCGGGCATGAGCAGGATGCGCGCCACGGGCAGGCGCTGCTGCGCCGTCTGCCCGGCGTAATCCGGCACACCCAGCCGCACCCAGGCCAGCAGCAGCAGGCATAGCGCCGACAGCGCCCAGAACACGCCGCGCCAGTCGAACAGGCTGCCCAGCCAGGCGCCCAGCGGCACGCCGGCCGCCAGGGCCAATGGCTGGCCCACGCCCGCCACGGCCAGTGCGCGCCCCTGCAGATGCGGCGGCACCATGCGCCGCGCATAGCCGGCCACCAGCCCCCAGATCACGCCCGCAGCCATGCCTGCGGCAAAGCGCGCGGCCAGGGTCAGGCCGTAGTGGCCGGACAGCGCGGTGAGGCTGTTGAACAGCAGCAGCCCGCCCACCGCCGCCATGAACAGTGGCCGGCGCCTGAGGCCGCGCGTGGCGGCCACGACGGGAATGGCGGCCAGTACCGAACCCAGCGCGTACAACGTGACCATCTGGCCGGCCATGGCTTCGGACACAGCCAGTCCCGTGCCGATCTGCGGCAGCAGGCCGGCCGGCAGGGCCTCGGTCATGATGGCCAGAAAGCCTGCCATCGCCAGGGCCAGCAGCCTGCCCAGTGGCAGGCCTGTGTCGAAGGAGGTGTCCATGGGCGAATTCATTGCCTTGTCCTTGCTGCGCATCTCAGGCATGGGAGGCTGGATGGGATGCCAGGTGGGATGCCGCCATGTCCTTGTCGCCATGCCCGGCGGCCAGCGCGCGCTCGAAGCGGCGCAGCCCGGCCTGGGCGCCATCCAGCAGCAGGCCTGCGCCGGCGGCGGCATCGGCCACCAGCTGCGCGTCCTTGACGGCATTGGCCACGGTGAAGCTGGCGTCGTAGCGGCCTGACAGCATGGCAGCGGCCTTGGCCTGGAAGAAGCCGCTGTCCATGGGCCCGCCCGTGACGGCATCGACCACCAGGGACGGTTCTATGTCCAGCCCCTTGGCCAGCGCCAGGCTTTCGGCCAGGCCATGCGTGAGTGCGAAGGCCCAGTGGTTGAGCGCCAGCTTGAGCCGGCTGGCGGCGCCTGCCTGCTGCGCAATCCACAGGCTGCGTTTGCCAATGGCATCGAACACCGGCTGCACCTGGCCGCGCTGCGCCAGCGGGCCTGCGGCCAGGATGACCAGCTGGCCCTGCTCGGCCGGCTGGCGCGTGCCCTGCACGGGGCAGTCGTAGAACACCAGGCCATGCCGATCGGCGAACTGCGCCAGCGGCGCGATGGCGTCCACACCCACCGTGCTCAGTTGCAGCCACAGTGTGCCCGGCTGCAATGCGGGCGCTGCAGCCTGCATGGCCTGCAGCACGGCCGGCCCGTCCTTGAGCACAGTGACGACGATGCGGGCGCCACGCACGGCGTCGGCCGCATCGCCACAGGCCTGAACGCCGTCCGCCGCAAGGGCCTGGGCCTTGGCGACCGTCCGGTTCCAGGCGCGGACGGTGAAGCCCTTGCGTTGCAGGTTGCGCGCGACGGGCGCACCGATCAGGCCCGTGCCGAGCACGGCAATGGTGGTTTGAAGGTTTGAATGCATGGGAACTCCAGGGTGATGAGAGAGTGGAACAGACACGGAAAACTGAAAGCCGGATTACTGGAACGATCATTCCAATTCAAGGAAAATAAAAACCCGCAACGGCACGACATACGCGCGGCGGGTGGCGGGTGGCCGGCTATTGCGCCTGCAGCGCCATGTCGACCACGTCGACCACATCCATCAGGCACTGGCGGCGCTGCGGCGCGCTGCTGCCCTTGCCCAGCACGCGCAGGCCCTGCACGGTGTTCAGGACGAAGCGCGCCAGGGCGCGCGGCTTTTTACTGTCGGTGATATCGCCTTCCTGCTGGCCGCGCAGGATGAGCTTTTCCAGCGCCTTTTGCAGGCGCTGGAAGTTGCCGGCCACCCTCTCGGCCACGGCCTCGTCATGGCCGGCCAGCTCCAGCGCGGCATTGGCGACCAGGCAGCCACGACGCCCGGCATCGCTCAATTCGTCCTGCACGATGCGCAGCAGCAGCTGCCGCACCAGGTCCCGGGCGCGTCCCGGGCCGGACAGCAGTTCCACGTTGGAGGTGGTCACGGCCTCATAGCGGCGCAGCGCATGCTGGAACAGCCCCTGCTTGTTCTCGAAGGTGCCGTACAGGCTGCTGCGCGACAGGCCCGTGCCGTCCACCAGGTCCTGCACCGAGGTGGCCGCGTAGCCGCGCTGCCAGAACACCTGCATGGCGGCGTCTGCGATGTCATCGGGGTCGAAGTCCTTGGTGCGCATGGTGGCTCATTGAATTGGAACGATCATTCCACTAAATGTAGGCGGCCGTTTCACGGCTGTCAAGATTGCGCCAAAGGGCCTTCACTCGCAGGGAATTTCCAGCCCCACCTTCACGCGGTCCAGCGCCACGATGGTCTTGAACCATTTGACGTTGGGGTTCTCGGCGAACAGGCGCCGCGCCAGGGCTTCGTACTCCTGCATGGTGGCCACGGTGAGGACGAGCACGAAGTCCACCTCGCCCGTGACGTAGTAGCACTGCTGGACCTCGGGCACGGCGAAGTGCGACTTCATGGCGTTGAGCGCGTCGATGCTGGTGCGCTCGGTCATGACCTCCACGATGATGGTGATGGGCCGGCCCACGCGCGTGGGGTCCACGGTGGCGGCCTGGCCGGTGATCACGCCTTCGGCCTGCATGCGCTTGAGGCGGCGCTGCACGGCGGCCGTGGACAGGTTGACCTGCTCGGCCAGCAGGCGCAGCGGCACCGTGCTGTCGCGCTGGACGATGGCCAGGATGGCGCGGTCGAAGCCGTCCAGGTCGGCCAGGTGAGCAGGGTGGGCGGTGTGCTTGGTCATGGGAAGCGAGGACTTTTGGAGGGTGAGAAATTTTCTCGCAAACACCCCCAATTCAGAGACCAAAAAACAGGTGCTGCGAAATAGTATTTCGTCGTTTTCCGCATCCAACGCATGCGGACCTGCCTGCCGAGAAAGCCCATCCCATGGCCACCCTGCTCCACCTGTCTCCCGTGTTTCTTGTGATGTCCATGCTCATGGTTTTGCGCCGCCCGCCTGTGCAGGCGGCCATGGCCGGGGCGGCGCTGGTCGCCCTGCTGTGGCTGGTCGATGCCTGGATGGCGAAGGGCATCGCCGCTTCCGGCGCCGCCCTGGCCGCAGCGCGCGACACGGGCGTGCTGTTCCTGAGCACGGCCTTCGTGATCGTGCCGGGCCTGGGTTTCGTGATCCTCATCGAACGCATGGGCGTGAACCAGGCGCTGAGCCAGTGGGTGCGCTCGCTGGGCCTGGGGCCGGCCGATCAGGTGGTGTTCATCGTGCTGGGCCTGGCGCCGCTGCTGGAGGCGATGACGGGTTTTGGCGTGTCGCTGATCGCCACCGTGCCGCTGCTGCTGAGCCTGTTCGAGCGGCGCGCCGCACTGCGCATGGCGCTGGCGGGCATGGCCATCATGCCCTGGGGCACGCTGGGCCTGGCCACGGTGATCGGAGCCTCGCTGGCCCATGTGGATGCGGCCGCGCTGGCCGCTGTGTCCTCGCTGACCAGCGCGCCGGTGTTCCTGGTGCTGGGCGCCCTGTCCCTGCACCTGGCAGGCGAGCGCGGTGCGCGGGCCTGGCTGCTGCTGGGCGGCTTTGGCCTGCTGTTCGTGGTCGTGCTGCATGGCATCAGCCGCTGGCTGGGCCCCGAGGTGGCGGGCGTGGGCGCGGGCTTTGCGGTTGCGCTGGGCATGCTGGTGCGCGCGCTGCTGCTGCGCGGCACGGCCCAGGCGGCACCCGGCTGGCCGCGCCAGGCCTGGCCGTATCTGGCGCTCGCCCTTGCCATCGTGCTGCTCAAGCTGCTGGCCCTGGCCACGCAGTGGGACCAGCGCTGGATCGTGCAGGGCGCCCAGGTGGCCTGGAAGCCGCTGGCCTCGCCGGGCGTGGCGCTGACCCTGGTGCTGGCACTGCTGCTGGCGCGCGGGGCCGGCCGTGGCGTTGCCCTGGCTGGTGCACTGGCCGCCCGCGCCAAGCGCTCGCTGCTGACCATCTTCTTCTTCCTGGCGATGTCCCAGATGATGGTCAAGGCCGGTTTCCTGTCCGGCCTGGTGCAGATGCTGGCCGAGCTGGCGCCTGCGGCCCTGGCGCCCATCGTGGCCGCCTTCGGTGCGCTGGCCGGCTACATGACGGGCTCCAACGTGGGCGGCAACGCGATCTTCATGCCCGCCATCGCCCTGCTGCCCGAGTCCTCCCGCCTGCTGCTGGCCGCCGTGCACAACAGCGCCGCCGGGCATGCGGCCCTGGGCTCGCTGTCCATCGTCATGCTGGTGCTGGGCCTGGCACGGACCAATGCCCAGGAAGAGGGAGAACTCGTGCGCTTCGGCTTTGCGCTGGCCTGCGTCAATGCGGCAGCCGTGGCGCTGGCGGCGCTGGTCCTGGCGGGTCCGGGCGTGTTCTGAAGACGTGTTCCCTCCCAATGAAAAGAGGCGCCGCAGCGCCTCTTTGCAAACACGGCAAGCCGCCTGCGTTACTTGCTGTCGCGCAGCTCCCGGCGCAGGATCTTGCCGACCGGGGTCTTGGGCAGTTCGGTGCGGAACTCGATCACGCGCGGCCGCTTGTAGCCCGTGAGGTTTTCGTGGCAGAAATCGCGCACGGCCTGCTCGGTGAGGCTGTCGTCCCTGCGCACGATGACCAGCTTGACGGCCTCGCCGGTCTTCTCGTCGGGCACGCCGACCACGGCGCATTCGAGCACGCCGGGGCAGTTGGAGACCACGTCCTCCACTTCGTTGGGATAGACGTTGAAGCCGCTGACCAGGACCATGTCCTTCTTGCGGTCCACGATCTTGAAGTAGCCGCGCTCGTCCATGGTGCCGATGTCGCCGGTGCGAAAGTAGCCGTCGGCGGTGAAGACCTTGGCGGTTTCGTCGGGGCGCTGCCAGTAGGCGGCCATGACCTGCGGGCCCTTGATGGCGACCTCGCCGCGCTCGCCGATGGTGGTCACGTCGTTTCCTTCGTCATCGACGAGCTTCATCCAGGTGCTGGGCAGGGGCACGCCGATGGTGCCCGAGAACTCGGTGGAGGTGACGGGGTTGCAGCTGACCGAGGGACTGGTCTCCGACAGGCCGTAGCCCTCGCAGATGGGGCAGCCGGTCTTTTGCAGCCACAGCTGGGCCACGGCGCTTTGCACCGCCATGCCGCCGCCGACCGAGACCTTCAGGTGCGACCAGTCCACGGTGTTGAAGTCCGGGTGGTTGGCCAGGCCGTTGAACAGCGTGCTCACGGCCGGGAAGCTGTGAAAGCGCTGCGTGGACAGTTCCTTGAGCGTGGCCTTGAGGTCGCGCGGATTGGGAATCAGGATGGTTTTGCCGCCCGTGCGCATGGACAGCATCATGTTCACCGTGAAGGCGAAGATGTGGTACAGCGGCAGCGCGCAGATGCTGGTGGGCTGCTCGCCGGCCGGTACCTTGCCCATGGCGGGCTGGTTCCAGGCCTCGGACTGCAGCACGTTGGCGATGATGTTGCTGTGCAGCAGCACCGCGCCCTTGCTCACGCCCGTGGTGCCGCCCGTGTACTGCAGCAGGGCCATGTCGGAGGCCTGCAGCTGCGGCGCCTGGAAGGGCGAGCGCATGCCCTTGGCCAGCGCGTCGTTGAAGCGCACGGCCCCTGGCAGCGAGAACGGCGGCACCAGCTTCTTGACCTTGCGCACCACGTAATTGACGATGGCGCCCTTGAGCATGCCCAGCTGGTCGCCCATGGTGCACAGCACCATGTGCTGCACGGGCGTGGCGGCCTTGCAGGCCTGCAGCGTGTGGGCGAAGTTCTCGATGATGACGATGGCCTTGGCGCCCGAGTCCTTGAGCTGGTGCTCCAGTTCGCGCGCCGTGTACAGCGGGTTGACGTTGACCACCACGAAACCGGCGCGCAGCACGGCGGCCACGGCCACGGGGTACTGGGGCACGTTGGGCATCATCAGCGCCACGCGGTCGCCGCGCGCCAGGCCCAGGCTCTGCAGATAGGCAGCGAAGGCGCGGCTTTGCGCATTGACCTGGGAGTAGGTCAGCTCCTTGCCCATGAAGGAATAGGCCACACGGTCCGCGTAGCGGCTGAAGGCCTCCTCCATCAGGGCCACCAGCGAAGGGTATTGGGAGGGATCGATGTCGGCGGGCACACCTGCCGGATAGGCACCCAGCCATGGGCGGTCACTCATGCTGCTTGTCTCCTGGTTGTCTCGACTAATCGTGCATTCTCATAAAAAGCACGGTCGTTCGATACTGTGATAACCCTAGTACTACCCCTAGGGTCCGCATTGCGTTGCTCCAGGTCAAAGCTCGCCGGGCCGCCCAGGCCCTCCGTCACGACCGCGGTTCAATCCCAGGCCGGAGCCAGCCCGTCTGGGCTGACCTGGCGGTCGCCGCGCTCCAGCGCGGCGATGCGCTGCATGTCTTCGGCGCCCAGCACCAGCTGGCAGCTGTCCAGGTTGGCCTGCAGGTGGGCGCGCCGGGTGGACGAGGGGATGACGGCATAGCCCATGGCCATGGCCCAGGCCAGCACCACCTGGGCGGGCGTGGCGCCGCGGGCGGCGGCGATGTCGGCCAGCACGGGATCGGCCAGCAGCTTGCCGTAGCCCAGCGTCATGTACGAGGTGGTGTGGATACCCTGCTGGCGTGCGAAGTCGGTGACGGCGCGGTTTTGCAGATAGGGGCTGAGCTCGATCTGGTTGGTGGCGATGTTCGCGGCGCCCACGGCGGCGATGGACTGCTGCAGCAGCGCGATGTTGAAGTTGGACACGCCGATGTGGCGCGTCAGCCCCTGCTCCCTGGCGCGCATGAGGGCGCCCAGGCTGTCCTCCAGCGGCACGCTGCGCGAAGGCCAGTGGATCAGCGTCAGCTCCACATGGTCGGTGCGCAGGGCTTCAAGGCTGCGCTCCAGGCTGGGGATCAGCGCGTCGGCGGACAGGTTCTCGGTCCAGATCTTGGTGGTGAGGAACAGCTGATCGCGCGGCACGGCGCTGGCGGCGATGGCGGCCCCCACATCGGCCTCGTTGCCGTAGATCTGGGCGGTGTCGATGGCGCGGTAGCCCACTTCCAGGGCCTGGCCCACGGAGTGGCGCACCACCTCATCCTTGAGGCGGAAGGTGCCCAGGCCGAAGGCGGGCACCACGGAAGCGAGAGAGGCAGTCGATGTCATGCAGGTCTTTCAAAAAGGCAAAAAAGGCGCGGAACAACGCCTCGAAGACTGCAGTCTGGCGCGTTCACGCTTGCAGATAAAGCCTGGTATCGGCAGAAAATATTTGACGCTGCAGCAACAATTGCGCCAAGCTGGCATCCCATGAAAACCACGCTGGACGAGTTGCAGGCCTTTCGCGCCGTGATCGACTGCGGCAGCATCACGGCGGCGGCCGAGCAGTTGGGACAGACCACCTCTGGCATCAGCCGCAGCCTGTCGCGCCTGGAGAAAAAGCTGGCCACCACCTTGGTGCGGCGCACCACGCGCAGCCTGGAGCTGACCGAGGAAGGCGCGCGCTTCCTGGCCCGCACGCGCGAGGTGCTGCAGGCCCTGGACGCGGCCGAGGAGGAACTGGCCGCGCGCCGTGAGGCGCCGGCCGGGCTGCTGCGCGTCAACGCGGCCTCGCCCTTCATGCTGCATGCCATCGTGCCGCTGGTCGGCGAGTTCCGCGCGCTCTATCCGCTGATCACGCTGGAGCTGAACACCGATGACCTGCACATCGACCTGCTGGCCCAGCGCACCGACATCGCCATCCGCATCGGCGAGCTGCGCGACTCCACGCTGCATGCGCGGCTGCTGTGCCACAGCCTGCTGCGCGTGCTGGCCAGCCCCGCCTACCTGCAGGCCCATGGCCCCGTGGCGAGCGTGGCCGCGCTGGCGCGCCACCAGCGCATCGGCAACAGCCAGGTGCCGGGCCTGAACCACTGGCCGCTGCGCACGCCCGAGGGCGGCGACCGCTGGAATTCCGCGCCCCAGCTCACGGCCTCCAGCGGCGAGACCATGCGCCAGCTGGCCCTGGCCGGCCAGGGCGTGGTCTGCCTGGCCGACTTCATGACCGTGCGAGACCGCGCCCAGGGCGAGCTGGTGCAGGTGCTGGCGCGCGAGACCGTGCAGCAGCGCCAGCCCATCCACGCCGTCTACTACCGCAACACGGCGCTGGCCGCGCGCATCACGGCCTTCCTGGACTTTCTCGCGCAGCGCATGGCGCAGTCCTGAGGGCCCTGTGACGACGTCCGCCTGAACGGCTTGATCGGCCCGTTCGGCTTGTGCATGCAGGGCGCATGCATATGCGTTTTGCTTCGTTGCCGCAGGGCTGGCGGTTTTACAGAATCCGGGATTCGCCGCAGCAGGCATGGGCCGGCTGCGGCCGGAGACCGTCTTGCCCCACCTGATCGAAAGCTTTGCCGACATGGCGCCCTTCGTGGCCCTGCGGCGCGACCTGCATGCCCACCCTGAGCTGGGCTTCGAGGAACACCGCACCTCGGCCATCGTGGCCGAACGCCTGGCCGCCTGGGGCGTGGAGGTGCACACCGGCCTGGCCGGCACGGGCGTGGTGGGCGTGGTGCACGGCAGGCATACGTACGCACGCCACGGCACGCGCACCATCGGCCTGCGCGCCGACCTGGATGCGCTGCCGCTGCAGGAAGAAAACCGGTTCGCCCACCGCTCGCAGCACGCAGGCCGCATGCATGCCTGCGGCCATGACGGCCACACCACCATGCTGCTGGCCGCGGCCTGGCATCTGGCACGCACGCGCGACTTCGCGGGCACGGTGCACCTGATCTTTCAGCCCGCCGAAGAGATGGGCAAGGCCGGCGCACGCAGGATGATCGACGAAGGCCTGTTCGAGCGCTTCCCCTGCGATGCGGTCTTCGCACTGCACAACTTCGCGCTGGACCGCGTGGGCAGCTTCGCGCTCAACCCGGGCGCGCTCATGGCCTCCAGCAACACCTTCCGCATCGTGCTGCATGGGCAGGGCACGCATGCCTCGCTGCCGCACACGGGCACCGATCCGGTGGCCGCCACCATTGATCTGGCCCAGCAGCTGCAGACCCTGGTCGCGCGCCATGTGGATTCGCGCGAACGCGCACTGCTGGCGGTCACGCAGATCCAGGGCTCGGACGCGCCCAACGTGATTCCCGACAGCGCCTGGGTGGGCGGCACGGTGCGCACCTTCTCCGTGGCGGCGCTGGACATCCTCGAAGCCGCCCTGCGCCGCCAGGCCGAGCACACGGCCTTGGCCCATGGCTGCAGGGCCGAGATCCATTTCCGGCGCGCCTCGCCGCCCCTGGTCAACCACGCGGCCGAGGCCGCCTTCGCCGCCGCCGTGATGCGCGAGATCGCGGGCGACGACGCCGTGGACACGCAGTTCCCCGGCGTACTGGCCGCCGAGGACTTCGCCCACATGCTGCAGGCGCGGCCCGGCTGCTACGCCTTCATCGGCAACGGCCAGGGCGATCACCGACTGCCCGGCCATGGCGACGGCCCCTGCCTGATCCACAACCGCTCCTACGACTTCAACGACGACATCCTTGCCATCGGCGCCAGCTACTTCGTGCGGCTGGTGGAGCGGTGGCTTGCCGTCACCCAGGAAAATTCCCCATGAAAACCTCTCATCCTTCTCCCGTCACCCGCCGCGTTCTGCTGGCAGCAGCCCTGGCCCTGGGACTGGCACCGGCCGTGCATGCCGAACGCGTGATCCGCATCGTCGTGCCCTTCGGCGCAGGCGCCACGCAGGACACGGTGGCACGCACCTTCAGCAATGAACTGGGCCAGGCCCTGGGCGCCACCGTGGTGGTGGAAAACCGGGCGGGCGCGGGTGGCAGCGTGGGCACGGCCCAGGTGGCCAAGTCCGCGCCGGACGGCAACACCCTGGTGCTGGCTGCGGCCAGCCACAACCTGGCCGGCCATCTGTACGCGAAGCTGCCTTATGACCCGCTCAAGGAATTCGTGGGCGTGTCCTTCCTGGGCCGCACGGGCTATGTGGTGGGCGTGCCGGCCGCCTCGGGCGTGCAGACCCTGGGCGAGCTGCTGCAGCGCGCCAGGACCCAGCCCGGCCAGCTCAACTATGCGTCGGCCGGCAATGGCAGCGCCTCGCACCTGGCCTCGGCCTCGCTGGCCGCACAGGCGGGCATCAAGCTGCAGCACATCCCCATGAAATCCACGGGCGACGCCACCACCGAGCTGCTGGCCGGCCGCGTGCAGCTGGTCACGGGCGCCACCATCGGCATGCTGGCCTTCCAGAAGGATCCGCGCGTGAAGCTGCTGGCCTACTCGGGCCAGCAACGCTCGCGCTCCCTGCCTGACCTGCCCACGGTGGCCGAGTCCGGCGTGCCCGGCTATGCCTTCGACTCCTGGCTGGGCCTGCTGGCACCGGCCGGCACGCCGCCCGCCGAAGTGGAGCGCATCAACGCCGCCGTGCGCAAGGTGCTGGCCGAGCCCGTGGTCCAAGAGCGCCTGGCCCGCGTGGGCGTGGAAGCGGCCACCCTGCCGGCCGCCGAATTCCAGCGCCTGCTCAAGGACGACTGGGAAGCGTCCGGGCGCATCGTCAAGGCGGCCGACGTGCGCATCGAATAGTCACCCAGGCCAATAGTCACCCAGGCCGTCACAGCAGCTTGGTGCCCAGCGGCACCTCGCGGTCGGGCACGCACAGCGCGACCTCGCCGTTCTCGTTGTGGAATCCCGTGACCAGGCATTCCGAGCGCATGGGACCGATCTGCTTGCTGGGAAAGTTCAGCACGGCCACCACCTGGCGGCCTATCAGTTCCTCGGGCCGGTACAGCGCCGTGATCTGGGCGCTGGACTTGCGCAGGCCCAGTTCGGGGCCGAAATCGACCTGCAGCACATAGGCCGGGCGGCGCGCCTCCTTGAACACCTGGGCGTCCACGATGCGGCCCACGCGCAGCTCCACCTTGAGGAAGTCGTCAAAGCCAATGGTCTCGTGCAATGCGGATGAAGTAGTCATGCGGCCATGATGCCGCGCCGCCGGTGCCGGCTTTGTCGAGCAACGCTTGCAGTGCCGGGGCACACTGTCCGCCATGAAAAAGGCCGGCATCGCGTCCGATGCCGGCCTGGTGCGAGGCCCTCGACAGGCCCCGCAGCGGTTCACGCCAGGATTACTTGGCGGCGACCACGCGCACCATTTCCAGGCACTTGTTGGAGTAGCCCCACTCGTTGTCGTACCAGGACACGACCTTCACGAAGGTCTTGTCCAGGGCGATGCCGGCTTCGGCATCGAACACCGAGGTGCAGGACTCGCCGCGGAAGTCCGTGGCCACGACCTTGTCTTCGGTGTAGCCCAGCACGCCCTTGAGCGCGCCTTGCGACTGGGCCTTCATTTCGGCGCAGATCTCTTCGTAGCTGGCTTCGCTGTTCAGCTCCACCGTCAGGTCCACCACCGACACGTCGGAGGTGGGCACGCGGAAGGACATGCCGGTCAGCTTCTTGTTGAGCTCGGGAATCACCACGCCCACGGCCTTGGCTGCGCCCGTGCTGGAGGGAATGATGTTTTCCAGGATGCCGCGGCCGCCGCGCCAGTCCTTGTTGCTGGGGCCGTCCACGGTCTTTTGGGTGGCGGTGGCAGCGTGCACGGTAGTCATCAGGCCGCGCTTGATGCCCCACTTGTCGTTGAGCACCTTGGCCACGGGAGCCAGGCAGTTGGTGGTGCAGGAGGCGTTGGAGATCACGTCCTGGCCAGCATAGGTCTTGCAGTTCACGCCGAAGACGAACATTGGGGTGCTGTCCTTGGAAGGCGCGGACATGATGACCTTCTTGGCGCCGGCAGCCAGGTGCTTGCGTGCGGTCTCGTCGGTCAGGAACAGGCCGGTTGCCTCGATCACGATGTCGGCGCCGACTTCGTTCCACTTCAGGTTGGCGGGGTCGCGCTCCTGCGTCAGGCGGATGGTCTTGCCGTTGACGATCAGGTTGGAGCCCTCCACCGAGACCTCGCCCTTGAAACGGCCGTGCACGCTGTCGTACTTGAGCATGTAGGCCAGGTAGTCGGGCTCGAGCAGGTCGTTGATGCCCACGACTTCGATGTCGCTGAAGTTCTGCACGGCAGCGCGGAACACCATGCGGCCGATGCGGCCGAAGCCGTTGATACCGATCTTGATCGTCATATTTGCCTCTTGGATTGACGGATTGCGAAAAACGGAAAAACTGAAACGGTGAGGGCCAGGCCGGGCCTGGCGGGCGGCAAAAAGGGGCCACAGGCCCCTTCTCGCAGCTTTACTTGCCGGCGCGCTGCAGCGCAGCCTGCACGGTGTCGGCCACGTTCTCGGCCGTGAAGCCGAAGTGCTTGAACAGCACGGGCGCGGGGGCCGATTCGCCGTAGGTGTCGATGCCGACGACGGCGGCGCAGCCGTACTTCCACCAGAAGTCGGTCACGCCCATTTCCACGGCGATGCGCGGCAGGTTGGCCGGCAGCACCTGGCTCTTGTACTTGGCGTCCTGCCTGTCGAAGGTGGTGGTGCTGGGCATGGAGACCACGCGCACGGCGACCTTGCGCTCGGCCAGCAGCTTCTGGGCGGCCAGGGCCAGCTGCACTTCGGAGCCGGTGGCGATGATGACGGCCTGGGCCTTCTTGTTCAGGCCGACGGCCTTGGGCTCGGACAGCACGTAGGCGCCGCAGGCGATGTCGTCCAGCGCGTCTTCGGTCTTGGCTGCGTAGGCCAGGTTCTGGCGCGACAGCAGCAGGGCCGTGGGCTTGTTCTTCTGGCTCAGGGCCACGGTCCAGGCGACGGCGGTTTCCGTGGTGTCGGCAGGGCGCCAGACATCCAGGCCCGGGATCAGGCGCAGAGAGGCGGCGTGCTCGATGGACTGGTGGGTCGGGCCGTCTTCGCCCAGGCCGATGGAGTCGTGCGTGAAGACATGGACCACGCGCTGCTTCATCAGCGCGGCCATGCGGATGGCGTTGCGGCTGTAGTCGCTGAAGGTCAGGAAGGTGCCTGCGTAGGGGATGTAGCCGCCATGCAGGGCGATGCCGTTCATGATGGCGGCCATGCCGAACTCGCGCACACCGTAGTTGATGTGGCGGCCGATCTTGCCGTCTTCGGTCAGGACCACGGCACCCTTGTCGTCCACGCGCAGCGAAGGCGTGCTTTTGGTGTTGGTCAGGTTGGAGCCGGTCAGGTCGGCCGAGCCGCCCAGCAGTTCGGGCAGGGCTGCGGTCAGGCCTTCCAGGGCCAGCTGGCTGGCCTTGCGGCTGGCCACGGTGGCGCCTGCGTCATGCGCGTCGGAGGCGATCTGCGCGGCGATCTCGCCGAAGTTGGCGGGCAGGTCACCGGCCATGCGGCGCTTGAATTCGGCAGCCAGTTCGGGGAAGGCCTTGGCATAGGCGGCGAACTTCTTGTTCCAGGCCGCTTCGGCCTTGGCGCCGGCGGCCTTGGCATCCCAGTCGCCGTAGACGCTGGCGGGGATGTCGAAGGGGCCGTGCTCCCAGCCCAGGGCTGCGCGGGTCAGTGCGATTTCCTCGGCGCCCAGGGGCTCGCCGTGGGCCTTGGCCGTGTCCTGGCGGTTGGGCGAGCCCTTGCCGATGCTGGTCTTGCAGCAGATCAGCGTGGGCTTGTCGCTGCTCTTCTTGGCGGCGGCGATGGCGGCATCGATGGCCTGCACGTTGTGGCCGTCCACGTCGCGCACCACGTTCCAGCCATAGGCTTCGAAGCGGGCGGGCGTGTTGTCGATGAACCAGGGGGCGACCTTGCCGTCGATGGAGATGCCGTTGTCGTCGTACAGCGCCACCAGCTTGCCCAGCTTCCAGGCGCCGGCCAGGGCCGCGGCCTCGTGGCTGATGCCTTCCATCAGGCAGCCGTCACCCAGGAACACGTAGGTGTGGTGGTCGACGATGGCGTGGCCTGCGCGGTTGAACTCGGCGGCCAGCAGCTTTTCGGCCAGCGCGAAGCCCACGGCATTGGTGATGCCCTGGCCCAGCGGGCCGGTGGTGGTTTCCACGCCGGGGGTGATGCCCACTTCGGGGTGGCCGGCCGTCTTGCTGTGCAGCTGGCGGAAGTTCTTGAGCTCGTCGATCGGCAGCGCGTAGCCCGTGAGGTGCAGCAGCGCGTAGATCAGCATGGAGCCGTGGCCGTTGGACAGGATGAAGCGGTCACGGTCAGCCCATTGCGGGTTGACGGGGTTGTGCTTGAGGTGACGGCTCCACAGTGCCACGGCCATGTCGGCCATGCCCATGGGGGCGCCGGGGTGGCCGGAGTTGGCTTGTTGAACGGCATCCATTGCGAGTGCGCGGATCGCATTCGCCATTTGTTGAGTGTTGGCCATCAGGGCGCTCCGTGAAGGAGGGGGTAATCAGAGTAAGCCGGCTATTTTAAAGGACGCGGGTTTTCGGCTCCCGCGCGCGGGGCAATGGCCGCTGGCAATGGTCTACAGTTGCGCTCCATGACCGCCTCGCCCATCCCGCCGTTCCCCGCCGCCAAGGCGCTTTTCCTCACCGAGCAGCCACCGGCCATGCTGCTGGCCGCAGGCCGTGGCGAGCGCATGCGGCCGCTGACCGACACCTGCCCCAAGCCGCTGCTGCAGGTGCAGGGCCGGCCACTGCTGCAGCACCACCTGCAGGCCCTTGCGCAGGCCGGCGTGCGCCGCGCCGTGGTCAACACGGGCTGGCTGGGCGAGCAGATTCCCGCGCGCTTCGGGGCGCGCTTCGCGCCCGACACAGGTGGCGAGCCGCTGCATCTGGCCTATTCCCCCGAGCCCGAGCAGGCGCTGGAGACCGCAGGAGGCATTGCGCGCGCGTTGCCGCTTCTGGACACGGTGTTCTGGCTGGCGGCCGGCGATGTCTACGCGCCCGACTTTGATTTCCCGTTCGAGGCGGCCCGCGAATTTGCCGCCAGCGGACGGCTGGCCCATCTGTGGCTGGTGCCCAACCCCGAGCACCATCGGCGTGGCGACTTCGGCGTGGACGAACTGGGCCTGGCCTGCGACTGGCCCGAGGGCGATGCCCGCCCGCGCCAGACCTACGGCACGATCGCACTGCTGCGCGCCGAGCTGTTTGCCGCGCCCTGGTGCGACATCCCGCCCGGCAACCCCGACGGTTGGCGCGTGCCGCTGGTGGCGCTGCTGCGCCGGGCGATGGCCGCCGGCCAGGTGAGCGCCAGCCTGTATGCCGGGCGCTGGACCGACGTGGGCACGCCCGAGCGGCTGCAGCGGCTCAACACGCCGGCCGCCTGAGACGTCGGACTGACACGCCGGCCTGGCACGTTGGCCTGGGGCGCCCGCTGGTGACTGCGGCGCCCGGGCAGGCGAAGGCGCTCCGTGTTAGCGTCGCCGGTTCGGCGCACCGGCGCGCCAGAAAGCGTTTCGATGAGTGTGATCCAGTATGTGATGTTCCTGGCCCTGGTGGGCCTGGCCACGTTTTGCCAGAACCTGACGGGCTTTGCCTTCGGGCTGATCTTCGTGGGCGTGGCCGGTGCCACGCACCTGATGGGCATTGGCGATGCGGCCAACGTGGCCTGCCTGCTGTCCGTGGTCAACGGCGTGGCCTACCTGCGCGCCCACCGCCAGGTGCCGCAGTGGTCCCTGCTCAAGCCCATGCTGATCAGCAGCGTCATCGGCGTGATCGGCGGCGTGCTGCTGCTGCAGTGGCTCAGCGGCAATGCGCTGAGCGGGCTGCGCATGCTGCTGGGCCTGGCCATCGTGGCCTGCGCGCTGTTGCTGTTGCTGCAAAAGCAGGTCAACGCGCAGGTGTCGGGACCGGTGTCGCTGTGGGTGGCCGGTGTGGCCTCGGGGGTGCTGGGCGGGCTGTTTGCCACGCCGGGCCCGCCCATGGTCTACCACCTGTACCGCCAGCCGCTGGACCGTCTGGTGGTGCGCCAGTGCCTGTTTGCCATGTTCCTCACCTGCGCGCTGCTGCGCCTGATGATGGTGGCCTGGGAGGGCGAGATCACCGCCAGCGTGCTGCTGGCCGCAGCCCTGGCCTTTCCCGTGGTGACGGTGGTGACCTGGCTGCACATGCGCCATCCGCCCGCCCTGCCCAAGCGGCTGGTCGAATGGATGGTCTGCCTGCTGCTGGTGCTGTCGGGCACCAGCCTGCTGGTGTCGGGCTGGAACGCCAGCCACCCCCAGCCCGTGGTGCCCGATGACGAGATGGCCATGGCCGTACCCCAGCGGTCCCAGGCTGCGGCCCCCGCGCCGCGCTGACAACAAAAAAGCCCGCCGGGCGGACCGGCGGGCTTTTTTTGAAGGGGAAGGAACCGTTCAGTTCACGACCTGCTGCAGCGAACCGGCAGCGTACTTGGCGGCCATCTGCTCCAGCGTGTAGCCCTTGATCTTGGCGCCCTGGCCTTCGCAGCCGAACTCGATGTAGCGGGCCTTGCAGATCTGCTTGGCGGCTTCGCGGGCGGGCTTGAGCCATTCGCGGGCGTCGAACTTCTCGGGGTTCTCGGCCAGGAACTTGCGCACGGCGCCGGTCATCGCCAGGCGGATGTCGGTGTCGATGTTGATCTTGCGCACGCCGTGCTTGATGGCTTCCTGGATTTCCTCGACGGGCACGCCGTAGGTTTCCTTCATGGCGCCGCCGTACTGGCGGATGATTTCCAGCAGTTCCTGGGGCACGGAGGAGGAGCCGTGCATGACCAGGTGGGTGTTGGGCAGGCGCGCGTGGATTTCCTTGACGCGCTGGATGGACAGGATGTCGCCCGTGGGCTTGCGCGTGAACTTGTAGGCGCCGTGGCTGGTGCCGATGGCAATGGCCAGCGCGTCCAGCTGCGTGGCCTTGACGAACTGGGCCGCTTCCTCGGGGTCGGTCAGCAGGGCCGAGTGGTCGAGCACGCCTTCGGCACCCACGCCGTCTTCCTCGCCGGCCATGCCGGTTTCCAGCGAGCCCAGGCAGCCGAGTTCACCTTCGACGGTGGCGCCCAGCTTGTGGGCCATTTCCACGACCTTGCGGGTCACGTCCACGTTGTATTCGAAGGAGGAAGGCGTCTTGCCGTCTTCCATCAGCGAGCCGTCCATCATCACCGAGCCGAAGCCCAGGTTCAGCGCGCCCTGGCAGATGGCGGGCGAGGTGCCGTGGTCCTGGTGCATGACCAGGGGGATGTGGGGATACTGCTCGGCGGCGGCCTGGATCAGGTGCTTGATGAAGGGCTCGCCGGCGTACTTGCGGGCGCCTGCGCTGGCCTGCAGGATGACGGGCGCGCCCACTTCGTCGGCGGCCGACATCACGGCTTGCACCTGCTCCAGGTTGTTGACGTTGAAGGCGGGAAGACCGTAGCCGTTTTCGGCAGCGTGGTCCAGCAGTTCGCGCATCGAAACGAGAGGCATGTGTAGGGTCCGTATCAAGTTGTTGAGAGGGGGATGCCCCTGCCGCATGGCGGCCGCCGCTGCGTCATGGGTTCGCTGCGGGGCTGCGGCCGGGGGATCGCGGCAGTAACCGCTTGGTAACTGGCGATTTTAACCAGCTGCCGCCAACCCTGTCCCGGGCATTCCCATGCGGTAGCAGGTCGTGAAGCCTTCGGGCGGCGCGGCCTCGCCAAAGCTTCCCTGGTGGGCGCGCAGCACGCGCGCCACGATCTCGTGGCCCAGGTGCAGGCTGTCCACGGGCGCTGCCGCGCGCTCTGCGCCGTCACGGCGGCCGTCGCTACGGCGGCCGTCATCGCAGACCTGCAGCCAGACCTCGCCATCCGGCCCCTGCCCGGCCTGCACCTCGATCTGCGTGCCGTGCGGTGTGTGCTTGAGGGCGTTTTCCACCAGGTTGCGCAGCGCCAGCTCCAGCAGCACGGCATTGCCCATCACGCCCAGTGCCTCAGGCGCCTGCACGGACAGGCTGCAGCCGCGCTGCCAGGCCGCCTGCGCATGGGCGGCCACCACCTGACGGGCCAGCGCGGCCAGGTCCACGGGCACGGGCGGGTCGGCCAGCATGGCGCGTCCTGCGCGCGCCAGTGCCAGCAGCTGGCTGAGCACATGGCCGGCGTGCAGCGCGTCCTGGCCTATGCGCGCCAGCGCGGCGCGCTGGGCCGGGGCATCCATGGCGCCGGCCGGCGCATCGCCCAGGGCACGCGCCTGCAAGGCGATGGAGGCCAGCGGCGTGCGCAGTTCATGGGCCACTTCGTTGGCCAGGCTGCGCTCTCGCTCCAGCGCCTCCTGCTGGCGGTCCAGCAAGGTGTTGATGGAGTTCACCACGGGCATGAATTCCCGAAGCGCGTGGCGGTGCGAGACGCGCTCGGCCTGGGCCAGGTCCAGGCGCTCGACCTCGCGCGAAAGTTCGTTGAGCGGCCGCATGCCGCGTCGAATGGCCAGCCCCAGCGCCAGCGCGACCACAGGCAAAAGCCACAGGCCCGGCTCGATCATCTGGCCCGCGATGTCGTCGGCCAGTTCGTCGCGCTCCTGCAACTCGATCATCACGCTGACCTTGCGTGCATGGTCGCGGCTCCATTGGGTGAAGCTGCGCCAGGCCCGATGCTCGGGACCCAGGCGCAGGGTGGCAAAGCCCTGCTCGGTGTCGAAGGCGGGCTCGGGCGCATCGCCCGTGCGCGAGATCAGCCGCCCCGCGCCATCCCACAGGGCCACGCTCAGCGACTGCTGGTAGTCGTGGGCCATGAGGCCGGGGGGCTCATGCACGGGCGTGGCTGCTCCCTGGCCTACGGCGCCTGCGACTTCCAGGTTGAGCACCAGCGCAGCGACGCCGGCCAGGTGGCCGTCGGTGAGCTCGTCTGCCTCGTGCACGCCGGTCTGGTAGCCCAGTGCCACGAAGCTGGCCCAGACCACGACCAGCGCGCCCAGCATCCAGGCCATCAGATGCCAGATCAGCGAGGGGCGGCGCTGCTGCGCGGTGCTCATGGGTTCTCCGCAGGAAGAAAGTAGCCCACGCCGCGCATGGTGACGATGCTGGCATTGCCCAGTTTCTTGCGCAGGTGGTGGATATGGACCTCGACGGCATTGCTTTCCACGGCCGTGCCCCAGCTGTAGAGATGTTCCTCGATCTGCTGGCGCGAGAGCACGCGCCCGCGCGCCTGCAGCAGCACCCAGAGCACGGAGAACTCGCGCGGCGACATCTCCACCAGCTTTCCGTCGCGGCGCACGGTGCGCGCGGCCGGATCGACCTCCAGCTCGCCATGGCGGATCACGGGTGCCGCCTGCCCGCCTGCGCGGCGCAGCATGGCGCGCAGCCGCGCCTCCAGCTCGTCGATGTCGAAGGGCTTGACCAGGTAGTCATCGGCACCCAGGTCCAGCCCGGCGATGCGTTCGCGCACCTGGTCGCGCGCGGTGAGGATGAGCACGGGCGTGTTGGGGTCCGGCAGGGCGTGGCTGTCGCTACCCGGACGGCGCGGGCTCCGCAGGCGGCGCAGGATTTCGCTGCCATCGCCATCGGGCAGGCCCAGGTCCAGCAGCACGGCGTCGAAGCGCTCCATCTCCAGCGCATGCCAGGCATCGGCCACGGTGGAGCAGACGTCGACCGCATAGCGGCGCTGTTGCAGATTGGCCTGCAGGCCTGCGGCAATGCCCGCGTTGTCTTCGACGACCAGTATTCGCATGCGCGCATTGTGCAATGGCCGCTGCCGGCTGCGGCGCCAGACGATGGCCGCACGCCGGGGCATGCGTTAAGACGGGTTTAAGCCGCGCTTCTCATGCTGCCGGCCATGCCGACACCCGACCCCCGAGATTTCTCCGCCACCCCCGCGCAGGGCCCCTCCTTCAAAAGCACCCTGCTGTGGACCCTGGCGGCCCTGGCCGTGGTCCTGGCCTGGGATGCCGGCGCCCTGGACCTGGCCATGGCCCGCTGGTTTGGCGACGCCGATGGCTTTGCGCTGCGTTCGGACTGGTTCTTCGTGAACATCGCCCACGAAAGCGCACGCCGCCTGGCCTGGCTGGTGGTGCTGGGCCTGACGCTGTGCGTCTGGCGGCCCATCGGCCCGCTGCGCCTGCTGCCTCACGGGCGGCGCGTGCAGCTGGTGGCGGGCATCTTGCTGTCGCTGGCCCTGATCTCGCTGCTCAAGTACACCAGCGCGACCAGCTGCCCCTGGGACCTGGCCGAGTTCGGCGGCGTGGCGCGCCATGTCTCGCACTGGTCGCTGGGCCTGGCCGACGGCGGGCCGGGCCGCTGCTTTCCCGCAGGCCATGCCTCGGCAGGCTTCGCCTTTCTGGCCGGCTATTTCGCGCTGCGCCGCCATGCACCCCGCGCAGCCTGGATCTGGCTGGCCGTCTCGCTGGCCGCAGGCCTGTCAATGGGCCTGGCCCAGCAGATGCGCGGCGCCCATTTCATGAGCCACACGCTGTGGACCGGCTGGCTGTGCTGGACGGCGGGCTGGCTCTTCGACCTGGCGGTCACGCGCCTGCAGGCCGGACACCAACCGCTGCGACTGCGCCAAGTACGTCAGTGAGAGATCAGTTCACCCTGCAGATCTTCAGCATGTTCGTGCCACCGGGCTGGCCCATGGGCTCGCCGCAGGTGATGGCATAGACATCGCCGCTTTGCACGATGTTGCGCGCGCGCAGATGGCCTTCGGCCTGGTCCAGCGCGGTGTCGCGGTCGGCGCTGGTGTCCATGAGCAGGGGGCGCACGTTGCGGTACATGGCCATCTTGCGCTGCGTGGAGATCTTGGGCGTGAGCGCGTAGATGGGGATGTGGATGCGGTGGCGGCTCATCCACAGCGCGGTGGAGCCGCTGTCCGTCATGGCGACGATGGCCTTGGCGCCCAGGTGGTGGGCCGTGAACAGCGCGCCGATGGCGATCGACTGGTCGATGCGCGAGAACTGGCGGCCGGTGAACTCGGCATCGCTGTCCGGGTCTTCGGCCGCTTCCGCGGCGGCGCAGATCTTGGCCATTTCCTGCACGGTCTCCAGCGGGTACCTGCCGGCGGCGGTCTCGGCGCTGAGCATGACGGCGTCCGTGCCGTCCAGCACGGCGTTGGCCACGTCGCTGACCTCGGCGCGCGTGGGCACGGGGTTGGTGATCATGCTCTCCATCATCTGCGTGGCGGTGATCACGAACTTGTCC
Source organism: Delftia sp. WSY_22 (assembly GCF_043104185.1). Classification (NCBI taxonomy): domain Bacteria; kingdom Pseudomonadati; phylum Pseudomonadota; class Betaproteobacteria; order Burkholderiales; family Comamonadaceae; genus Delftia; species Delftia sp. WSY_22. The sequence continues at coordinate 142,868 of NZ_JBICKN010000007.1, read as the reverse complement.
ATGTCGCGCGCCATGCGGATCATCTTTTTTTGCAGCGCGGGCACGGCCGCGTTGCCCACTTCCACGGCCAGGTCGCCGCGCGCCACCATGATGCCGTCGGAGACATGCAGGATCTCTTCCAGGCGCGGAATGGCCTCGGCGCGCTCGATCTTGGCGATCAGGCCGGGCTTGTGGCCGTACTGGGCCGCAGCCACGTTGCACAGCTGGCGCGCCATCTCCATGTCGGTGGCGTTCTTGGGAAAGCTCACGGCCACGTAGTCGGCCTGGAAGCTCATGGCGGTCTTGATGTCCTCCATGTCCTTGGCCGTCAGCGCCGGGGCCGTCAGGCCGCCGCCCTGCTTGTTGATGCCCTTGTTGTTGGACAGTTCGCCGCCGAGCTTGACGGTGGTGTGCACCTCGTCGCCGCGCACATGGTCCACGGTGAGCACGATCAGGCCGTCGTTGAGCAGCAGCACGTCGCCGGGCTTCACGTCGCGCGGCAGTTCCTTGTAGTCCAGGCCCACGCCGTTGATGTCGCCGGGCTCGGTGCGCGATGCGTCGAGCACGAAGCGCGCGCCGGGCTCCAGCATGACCTTGCCTTCGGCGAACTTGCCGACGCGGATCTTGGGGCCCTGCAGGTCGGCCATGATGGCCACCTCGCGGCCTGCGCGCTGGGCCGCCTCGCGCACCATGGTGGCGCGGTCGATGTGGTCCTGCGCCTTGCCGTGGCTGAAATTCAGGCGCACCACGTTGACGCCTTCGCGCACCATCTGTTCCAGCAGTTGCGGGTCGCTGGAAGCGGGGCCCAGGGTGGCGACGATCTTGGTGGCACGGCTCACTTGCATGGAATGTCTCTCGCTCAGGGTTTGTAATCGGGTTTCAATTCTCACACGAATGCGGTTACATGAAGGCAACATTCCGGCATGCGGTACGGGCCTGAAGACCCCGCGTCCTGAGCCTGCGCAAGGGGGCGGCCGGATGCCGTTGCCATCGCCGAACACTGCGGTGCACTGCCTTTGCCGCTATTGCTTTTGATGCTGCACGGCAGCATTCCCGGCAAAGGCGCTGTGCCATGCCGGCCTCCTGTGAAAGCAGTTTTGCCCGCCGCGTTCGCAATGCCTGCTGCACCGCACCGCAGGACACCACAGAATCAGACTGGTCCACATTGACGCGGCCCGCCCCTGCTTCCTAGCATCGCCTTCATATTCCTGTGGTCCACCCGGCCCGCAGGCCGCAGCCAGAACATACGGTTCCCCTTGGTTTCGCATGCTCAGCCAGTCCATCCACAGCTTTGCCATGCCACCAGGAAATCCACCATGCTTGACCGCAGACGCTTTGTTCTGACCACCCTGGCCTCCCCGGCGCTGACCGCCTGCGGCGCGGGTGGCGATGTTGCCGCCAACCGCTATGTCCAGACTCCCCTGCTCGCCAGCCATGCGCGCTACGGCGCGCGCTTCACGCAGCCCGGCTTCGTCAACGGCTGGGGCATCGCCATCCGCCCGGCCGGCGCGGGAGGCCATTTCTGGATTGGCGGCGGGGGCACGTCCTGGCAGTTCATCGGTGACGTGGCTCGCTCGGCCGATCACGGGATGCGCGCCCTGCACCAGGACGGCCTGCGCGAAGTGGCCGTTCCGCGCTCGGATGCCCTGACCGGCGATGACAGTGCCGGCAAAGTCACCGGCGTGGTCTACAACGGTGCGCCCCTGGACTCGCAGCTGCTGCGGGTCCGGCAGCAGCCTGCCGCCGGACGACTGCTCGAGGGCTCGGCCCGCTTCGTCTTCGTGACCGACAGCGGCAGCGTCAGCGCCTGGACGGAGCGCGATGCGCAGACGGGCGCCATCGTCCGGGTGGACGGCCCTGCGGTGGAAATGTTCAATGGTGCCGACCAGGGCATGGCTTTCTTCGGGGCCGCCATCCACACGGGCCGATGGGACCGCGTGTGGATGGCCGACTTCGGCGCCCGGCCCCAGATCCGCACGCTGGACGCGCAGTGGCAACTGGTGCCCACCCAGGGCTTCGCCAACCCGTTCGCATCAGGCGCGGCAGGCGAGGCCCGGCCCGGTGATCCGGTGCCCTTCAACATCCAGGTCGTCAACGACGGCCGCCGCGACCGCGTGTTCGTGCTCTATGCGATCACCCAGCCCGACCCGGACGATCCCCTGGCGTTCCATGCCGGCGAGGAGGATGCGCTGGACGCAGCCGCAGAAGCGGCCAGCGGCAACCGGCCTGCGCGCGGCAGGCTGGCCGAGTTCGACCTCGACGGCCGCCTGCTGCGCATGTATGAGGACGATGGACGCCTGAATGCGCCCTGGGGCGTGGCCATCGCTCCTGACGGCTTCGGCGCACTGGCGGGGCACCTGCTGGTCGGCAACTTCGGGGGAGCAGGCCGCATCTGTGCCTTCGACCTGTCCACGGGCCGCTATGTGGACGATCTGCGCGACGCGCAGGACCGCCCCGTGGCCATCCCCGGCCTGTGGGCCCTGCAGTTCGGCAACGGCGTGGCCCTGGGCGACAGCGACGCGCTCTACTTCGCCGCCGGCCCCGAGGACGAAACCGAGGGCCTGTTCGGCTCGCTGAGGCTTCTGTGACGCTTCATCCTGGCGGTGTCAGTGCGCAGACGCCAGGCCTCACACCAGCCCGTGCGAGAGCAGGTAGGTGATGGCATGGGCCACCATGGCCGCCTCCAGGCCATAGCGCCAGAACAGGAAGCCGCCCACGGCGCCGTGGACGACCTCGAACAGCAGCAACTGCAGCACCAGCGCGTCCGACAGGCCGCCCCATGTGCTCCAGGCCAGGGCCAGCTGCAGCATGCCCCACAGCAGGGCCGACAGCATGACGGACCACCAGCCCAGCGTCCATCCCGGGCGGCGGTCTGTGCGCCCGCTCAGCCGCCACAGCAGCCACATCACCAGCGTCATGCCGCCCAGCCGCATCACCAGCTCGGCCGTGATGCCCGCGTACAGCATCTTGGCGCCCAGCGGCATGGCGTAGACGGGGTCGATCAGGGTCAGGTCGTCGGGCCAGGCCAGGGCCAGGGTCACCAGCCAGGCCGCGCCCACCACGCCCCCGGCCAGCCCCGGCAGCGTGAGGTAGCGCACGGCGCGCTGGGGCGAACGCCCGGCCACCCAGGTGGTCAGCAGCGGTGCGGACAGGCCCAGCCGCGGCCCCAGCCACACGCCCACGCCCACGGGCAGGGCCAGCAGCGCGGCCATCACGCCGATGCCGGTGAGCGGCGTGACCAGCGGCTCCACGGGCAGGCCCAGCATGCGCATCCAGTCGGGCAGCACGAACCAGGCCATGGCCGCCACGCCGGGCAGCCCCAGCAGCCAGAGCACCGTGAAGATGCGCCAGCTCAGCCGGGGCAGTGCGGGTGCGGCATAGGCCGATGGGGCGGGCATGAGAGTGGACACGGGGCCGGTGGTGGGCAGGCTGGCGTTGTCAGTCACGCATCAAGGCTTCTATCTCGTCGGGCTCCACGGGCACGCCGCGCGTGATCAGCTCGCAGCCGGTCTCGGTGACGATGGCATCGTCCTCGATGCGGATGCCGATGTTGTGGAACTGCTCGGGCACGCCGGCCGCAGGGCGCACGTAGATGCCCGGCTCGATGGTGGTGCACATTCCCGGACGCAGGATGCGGCTGGGGCGGTTGGTGATGGTCTCGCCCGACAGCGGGTCCTTGCGCTCGTGCGACTGGCCCAGCTCCGAAGGCTCCACATAGCTGCCGCAGTCATGCACGTCCATGCCCAGCCAGTGGCCGGTGCGGTGCATGTAGAACTGGAAGAAGGCGCGCTGCTCGATCACGTCCTGGGCATTGCCATAGACCTTTTTGTCCAGCAGGCCCAGATCCAGCATGCCCTGCGCCAGCACGGCCACGGTGGCGTCGTGCGGATCGTTGAAGCGCGCGCCGGCCCGCGTGGCCGCCACGGCAGCCTTCTGGCTTTCCAGCACCAGCTCGTAGAGCGCGCGCTGCGGGCCGGTGAAGCGGCCATCGGCGGGGAAGGTGCGCGTGATGTCGCTGGCGTAGCCGTCGAGCTCGCAGCCGGCGTCGATCAGCACCAGTTCGCCCGCGCGCACGGGGGCCTTGTCGGCCTGGTAGTGCAGCACGCAGGCATTGGCGCCGGCGGCCACGATGGAGCCGTAGGCCACGTACTGCGAGCCCTGCTGGCGGAATTCATGCAGCAGCTCGGCATCCAGGTGGTATTCACGCACTTCCTGGCCTGCGCGCAGCATGCGCGCCGAGCGCTGCATGGCGCGGATATGGGCCTGGGCGCTGATGGCGGCGGCGCGGCGCATGATGTCCTGCTCGTGGGCGTCCTTGACCAGGCGCATCTCGTCCAGCAGCGTGCACAGGTCGCCCTGCTCGGACGGGCACAGCGCGCCAAAGCGCACCCGTGCGCGCACCTGGCCCAGCCAGCCTTCCACGCGCACGGCCAGCCCTTCATGCGTGGCGAACGGATACCAGAGGCGGCCCCGGTTCTCCAGCAGGCGGGGCAGGCGCGTATCGATCTCGGCGCTGGAGAACGCCTGGCTCACGCCCAGCGTGGCCACGGCAGCCTCGGGGCCCAGGCGGATGCCGTCCCAGATTTCGCGCTCCAGGTCCTTGGGCTGGCAAAACAGCACGCTGGTGCCATCGGCGGCCAGTACCAGGCAGGCATTGGGCTCGGCAAAGCCGGTCAGGTAATAGAAATAGCTGTCGTGGCGGTACAGATAGCCGGTGTCCCGGTTGCGCTGGCGCTCGGGAGCGGTGGGAATGATGGCGATGCCGCCGGCGCCCAACTGGGCGGCCAAGCGTGCGCGGCGTTGGGCATAAACAGATGTCATGCAGCTATCGTACTGCCGTCCGGGGTTCTCCACAGTCCCGGGAGGGGGGCAGCCGGCCGGCGTCAGGTGGACTTCAGCGCAGACACCGTCACTGCCCCAGGGCGCGCCGATTCCAGGGCGCCTTCATCAGCAGGCGCGCCAGTCCGCAAAAGCCGGTGGCACCCGCCACGATCAGACCGCAGCCCACGAAGGCCGAGAGCAGGTGCCACCACGGTGAAACCGTGGCACCGAGCACGGCGCCCAGCAGTGCCAGCCCGCCCGCACCCAGTTGCACCTGGCGCTGCAGCTCCAGCGGCTGGCGGCTGTCGTGCAGCACGGGCAGGCCTTCGGCCTTCCAGGCGTCCAGGCCTCCGTCGAGCACATGGCCGGCACAGCCGGGCGGCAAGGCAGCCGCCAGGGCCTGGGCGTTGAGCCGCGTGCGGTTGCCGGAGCGGCAGTGAAAGACCACGGCGGCCGGCGCATCGCCCCAGGCCTGGGCACCCAGGCGCTCCATGGGCATGCTGCGGGCGCCTGCCATGCGTTCGCGCGCATGTTCGTCGGGCGCGCGGATGTCGATGAGCCAGGCGCCTTGCGCCTGCAACTGGCGGGCGGCCTGGGCCGAGATGAGGGGAAGGGACATGGGACGACTCCTGGGGTGGGTGTTTTCAGGGACAGAAGATGCTCTTGAGTGCCGCCACCAGCTTTTGCGCATCGGGATCGGCGATGCGGTAGTACAGGGTCTGCGACTCGCGGCGGTAGGCGACCAGGCCCTCCTCGCGCATGCGCGCCAGATGCTGGGACAGGGCCGACTGGCTCAGCGGGATGCGCTCCAGCAGCCCGCCCACCGACAGCTCGCCATGCTCGATCAGCAGGCACAGCACCAGCAGGCGCCTCTCGTTGCCCACGGCGCGCAGCAGGGTGGCGGCGCGCGCCGCACCCTGCTGCAGGAAAGCCTGTTCGGAGGAGAGGATGGGTTGGTTCATGATTAAGAAAAATCTAATTTAGCAAATTCTAATATACTTGCCGGCAGGCTGCACTGAAGCCATCGACAAAGGAGTGCTTTCATGACCTCGCCGCTGCGCATCGCGCCATTCTTCGACGAAGCCACCCATACCGTGACCTACCTGGTCTGGGATGCGAACACGGGCGAGGCCGCCGCCATCGACCCCGTGCTCGACTACGACCATGCCAGCGGCCAGGCCCACACCGGCTCGGCCGATGCCGTGCTGGCCGGCGCGCAGGCCCAGGGCCTGCGCCTGCGCTGGATCCTGGAAACCCATGCGCATGCCGACCACCTCAGCGCGGCCCCGTACCTGCGCGAGCGCACGGGCGCCCCGATCGCCGTGGGCGAGCACATCCGCGAGGTGCAGCGCATCTTCCGCCCCGTCTTCAACCTGCCCGCGCCCGCCGGGGAGCCGCCTTTCGACCGACTGCTGGCAGACGGCGACAGCCTGCCCTTGGGCGGGCTGCGCATCGAGGTGCTGCACACGCCCGGCCATACGCCCGCCTGCGTGTCCTACCGCATCGAGGATGCGGTCTTCGTGGGCGATACGCTGTTCATGCCCGACTACGGCACGGCGCGCGCCGACTTTCCGGGCGGCGATGCGCGCACGCTGTTCCGCTCCATCCAGCGCCTGCTGGCCCTGCCGCCCGCAACACGCCTGTTCATGTGCCATGACTACAAGGCGCCGGGCCGCGACCGCCACGCCTGGGAAACCACCGTGGCCGACCAACGTGCCGGCAACGTGCATGTGCACGCGGGCGTGGACGAGGCCAGCTTCGTGGCCATGCGCAACCGGCGCGACGCCACGCTGTCGGCGCCAGCCCTGCTGCTGCCCGCCATCCAGGTCAACATGCACGCAGGCCATTGGCCCGAGGCCGAGGCCAACGGCGTGCACTACCTCAAAATTCCGCTGCGCATGAAGCATCGGCCCCAGGCAGCGGACGCGAAGCAGGCGTAGAGTCGTCCATTGGCTCCCCCACCCCTCTTGCGACACCCCCAGGACAAAGGACCTTCCATGATCCACAGCGCCCATGCCACCAGCACGGACACCCCCTATCGCGTCACGCTCGCAGACCCCCAAGGACACCGCTGGCACGTGGACGAGCCCGCGGACAAGGGCGGCGGCGACACGGCGCCCAACCCCCTGCAGCTGCTGCTGTCGGCCCTGGGCGCCTGCACCACGGTCACGCTGCAGATGTATGCGGCGCGCAAGCAGTGGAAGCTGGAGCAGGTGGATGTGCAATTGCGCCTGAACCCCGAAGGCACGCCGGCCAGCGGCAACCTGATCGAACGCCAGATCACCCTGCAAGGCGACCTGGACGACGAACAGCGCCAGCGCCTGCTGCAGGTGGCCGAGGCCTGCCCCGTGCACAAGCTGCTGGCCGGCGAAGTGCACATCCAGACCGCGCTGCAGCTGCCCGCCTGAGCGAAGGACTGGCCACCATGCAAAAGGCCCTGCGGCAGGTATGCCGCAGGGCCTTCGGAGTGGACGGGGACATGGCCGGCGTCAGGCTTCGCTGACCTCGATCTCCCCCGTATCGACATAGAGTTCGAACTCCCGCTTGGCCAGCGACACGGTGATCGGCTGATCCTCCTGGGTCCAGGACAGCACATAGCTTCCGATGGCCGTGGCCACCTGCACACGGGTGCCACGCGGAATGTCTTCCAGTTGGCCATCGCCTACCCGGTGCTGCACATTGCCGGTGACCGTGGCTTCAAATTTCTCGGGGAATCGCTGGACTTCCACGGCGCTCTGGACCGCCTCTTCAGCGGCTTCGGCGTGCGTCTGTACGGATGTATTCATGGCGTTTTCTCCTGTAAGAGTGAGGCCGGCGCCCGCCAAAAGGACGGGCGCCGGGCCGTTCCTCGAATGTAAACAATGTTCCTGAGAATGCGCTGTCAGCGAACAGGCCCAATATCTGCGATCCTGGTTTGCCTGCTGCGCCGAGCTGCACGACACTGGTGGCCTCCCCCACGAACCAGGCCGATCCGCCCATGTCCGACACGTCCCCACCCAACTCCCAGCCCCAGCACCTTCCCACCCGCACCGCCGACGTGGGCGGCATTCCCATCCAGCGCGCCATTCCGCAGCGCGCCCTGCGCAAGGTCGGTGCCTGGTGCTTTCTCGACCACGCCGGCCCCGCCGATCCCGCGCCGCCCGGCATGCAGGTCGGCCCGCATCCCCATATCGGCCTGCAGACCTTCACCTGGATGATCCGCGGCGAAGTGCTGCACCGCGACAGCCTGGGCAACACCCAGATCATCCGGCCCGGACAGGTCAATCTGATGACGGCAGGCCACGGCATCGCCCATTCCGAGGAAAGCCAGACGCCCTCGCACATCCACGCCGCCCAGCTGTGGATTGCGCTGCCCGAATCGCACCGCAACGGTCCGCCCCGCTTCCAGCACTACCCCGAGCTGCCCAGGACCACGGTGGGGGACTTCACGGCCACGGTGCTGGCCGGCGAGGCGCTGGGCCTGACGTCGCCCGCCGAGGTGCACACGCCCCTGATGAGCGTGGACCTGCATGCGGACAGCGCACGCAGCGCCAATGCCGTCGCCACGTTGCCGCTGCGCGCCGATTTCGAGCATGCCGTGCTCAGCCTGGAAGGCGACGTGCGCGTGAACGGCCAGCCGCTGCCGGTGGAGGAATTGCTCTACCTGCCCCTGGGCACGCCCTCGGTCGCCATCGAAGCGGCGCCCGGCAGCCGCCTGCTGGTCATTGGCGGCGAGCCCATGGATGAAGCCATCTTGCTGTGGTGGAACTTCGTGGCGCGCACGGGAGAGGAAATCGCCGAGGCCCGCGCGCAGTGGGAGGCCGAGACCCGGCAGCCCGCCACTGCGGCGCGCCGCTTCGGACCGCCGCTGGCTTCGCCCCTGGCGCCGCTGCATGCGCCTTCGCTGGACGGCGTGGTGCTGCGCGCCTCGCGCTGAAACGCGCCGTACCGCAGTCTTCGCGGCGATGGCCGCCCCAGCAAAAAGGCGCCCCGAAAGGGGCGCCTTGCCGTTGATGTTGCGGGAGTTTCGAGGGTCAGGCCGGGCTGGCCGCATCCACCTCGGTGCCATCTTCCACGCCGCGCACGCTCTCGCGGCCATGCTTGTCCTTGAGCTTGCCCAGATCGGTTTCCACCGCCCGCTTCAGCTTATCGATGGCGGCATTGAAGGCGTCCTTGACCTTCTCGGCCTCGGCGTTCACGGCGATCGGCGGGCGTCCATTGGCCCGGGTCTCCAGAACGCAGCGCTTGCCGGGAGCCCCCGAGGTCTTGAGCGCATCGACACCCGTGAGGAACACCTCCACGCGCACCACATAGTCCTTCAATCTCGCCAGCTTGGCGTTGATTTCTTCCTGCGCCCATTGCGCCAAGGACTCGCCACCCTGGATCGAATCGTCGGCATGAACCTGAACTTGCATGCATATCCTCCTAGTCGCCAAAAGCCGCACCACCGGCGCGGCGGGGTTGTCGGGGCCATTGATGAACTGGCGAAACCATCGTAACGCCATGCGGGCTGCCTGCACAGCAAGTCGCACCCTGCGTCGTCAGGTTTTTCGCACTGCAGCATCCGCAGTCCCCACCCTGCCTACAGGCTACACCCAGAGGGGCGACGCCGGGTTCAGCGCGCTGAAGAAGCTTGAGATGCCTCAAGACAACTCTTGCATTCACCTACACCTATTTGCGGTGATGGCCCTGCGCCGGTCGCGGGCGTTCAACCCCTTCCTACAGGGCGCAGGCACGATTGGGCTTACAACGTGACCATCAGGACTTTCCCCTTGCCCACCACCCCATGAGCCCACTTGCCTCACGCCGCCTAAAGATAGGCCTTTCGGCCTGTTTCTCCCATGCGGACCCGCAGCGTCCGCTTTTCACGGGCAAGACGCTGCAGTACGTGGAGCAATCGATAGCGCACTGGATCATGTCGGCCGGCGCCATGGTGGTGATGGTGCCCTGCCCCACAGGCGAGACCGCACGCGGCGACGTGACGCTGGAGCACTATGCCGAGTGGCTGGATGGGGTGGTCATGCATGGCGGCGCCGACGTCTGGCCCGGCAGCTATGGCGAGGAACCCATGCGCCCCGAATGGCTGGGCGACCGCGTGCGCGACCTCTACGACCTGGCCGTGGTCGAGGCGTTTTCCCAGGCCGGCAAGCCCATCTTCGGCGTCTGCCGCGGTCTGCAGCTGATCAACGTGGCCTTCGGCGGAACGCTCTACCAGGACATCGAGACCCAGGTGCCCGGCTCGCAGCTGCACCGCAATCCCACGGAGTACGACCGCCACTACCACGACATCGCCATCGTGCCCGGCAGCCGGCTGGAGGCGCTGTATCCCACGCTGGACCGCGCACGCGTCAACAGCATCCACCACCAGGGCATCAAGGACGTGGCGCCCGAGTTCGATGTGGAGGCCTGGAGCCTGCCCGACCGCATCCCCGAGGCCATCTTCCGCAAGCCCGGCACGCTCAAGAGCTACATCGCGGCCACGCAGTGGCACCCCGAATTCCAGTTCCGCAACCCGGACACCAGCACGCTGGATGACAGCGTGCTGCTGCGCGACTTCCTGGCCGCCTGCTCACGCGCCCGCGTGAGCCCGGCCGTGAGCCACAGCCCCTTCCAGATCCGCAACCGCGCCGCGCGCCTGCTGCGCCGCGCCTTGCTTCGCAGGCATTGACGGCCCGGCGCCGCCAAGCGCCTGCGCCACCACCTGCTGCAACTGCCCGCGCAGCCACGCATGGGCGGGATCGGCCTGGTGGCGCGCGTGCCAGATCATGAACATGGGCAGCGGCGGGCAGTCCACGGGCACCGCAACGCTGGCCAGCGATGACAGGGCCGTGCGGCCCAGCAGCGATGGCGCCGTCGCCAGCAGCGGCGTGCCGCGCACAAAGGCGGCCAGCGCCGCAAAGCCCGGCACGCGCACGGCAAAGCGGCGCTCCAGCCCGCGCGCCTGCAGTTGCAGGTCCAGGTCCAGCGCCTGGCGGTCGGCATAGGCCACGGTGGCGTGGTCGGCCTGCAGATAGTCGGCCAGGCTGGCCGGCGGCTGTCGCACGGCGCTGTCATAGAAGACGGCGTACTCATCGCTGAACAGGCGCTTTTGCACGATGTCCGTGGCATCGGGCGGGCGCGGGCTGATGGCCAGCAGGCAGGCGTCCGAGCGCAGCAGTCCGGCATCGGGCGCGCCGCTGTCGATCACGCGCAGCACCGTCCGGGGCGCGGCTGAGCGCAGGCGCCGGGCCAGTGCGGGCAGCAGCAGCTCGCGCTGCAGGTCGTTGGCGGCAATGGTGATCTCGGCACGCCAGTGCGCGGGGTCAAAGCTGGCCCCCCGGCCGAACTGCTGCATCTGCCGCAGCAGCTCGCGCGCCGGGTCCTGCAGCGCCAGTGCATGGGCCGTGGGCGCAATGCCCCGCCCCTGCCGCACGAACAATCGGTCGCCCGTGATGGCGCGCAGCTTGTCCAGCAGATGGCTGACGGCCGATTGCGTCACGCCCAGGCGCTGCGCCGCCGCCGTGACGCTGCCGGTCTCCAGCACGGCCAGCAGCAGTTGCAGCAGCCTGCCATCGAGCTGCGATCCATCGATTTGTCTCATGCATTCCATGATTGGCCGCCGCTTTATCTTTGGCAACGCGGACCGGACACTGCCGCTGATCCAACGCAAATACCGGAGACAAAACATGGCCGATCAGCCGCAGATTCCCGGCACCACCCTGTTCGACGGCAGGCAGGCCCGCAAGGGCTATGCGCTCAACAGCATGTGCTTTTCCTTCAACGAGCTGGCCAACCGCCAGGCCTTCCTGGCCGACGAAGAGGCCTATATGCGCAGCTACGGGCTGAACCAGGAGCAGGCCGAGGCCGTGCGCGCGCGCAACGTGCTGCAGATGATCGCGGCCGGTGGCAACGCTTACTACCTGGCCAAGCTGGCCGGCATCTTCCACCTGGACATGCAGGACATAGGCGCCCAGCAGACCGGCATGACCAAGGCCGAATTCCAGGCCCTGCTGCGCTCGCACGCCTGAGCCCCGCCACAGACCATACGCAAGACACAGTACAGGAGACACCCACTATGGCACATCTCATCGGCGGCCTCGGCACCTCGCACATTCCCGCCATCGGCAACGCCATCCACAAGGGCCTGCAGAACGAGCCGTACTGGAAGCCCTTCTTCGACGGCTTTCCGCCCATCCGCGAATGGCTGGCCGCCCAGCGCCCCGACGTGGTGGTGGTGTTCTACAACGACCACGGCCTGAACTTCTTCCTCGACAAGATGCCCACCTTCGCCGTGGGCGCGGCCGAGCGCTACTGCAACGCCGACGAAGGCTGGGGCATTCCCACGCTGGCACCGCTGCGCGGCCACGCGGAGCTGTCATGGCACCTGATCGAGTCCCTGGTGGGCGAGGACTTCGATGTGGTCAGCTGCCAGGAGATGCTGGTGGACCATGCCTGCACGCTGCCGCTCAAGCTGTTCTGGCCCGAGGGCGACTGCCCGGTGGCCGTCGTGCCGGTGTGCATCAATACCGTGCAGTTCCCGCTGCCCTCGGCGCGCCGCTGCTATGCGCTGGGCCAGGCCGTGGGCCGGGCGATTGCGCGCTGGAACAACGACCAGCGCGTGGCCGTCATTGCCTCAGGGGGCCTGTCGCACCAGCTCGATGGCGAGCGCGCGGGCTTCATCAACAAGGCCTTCGACCTGCAGTTCCTTGAAAGCATGGCCACCAATCCCGAATGGGCCACGCAGTTCAGCGTGCATGAACTCGTGGAAAAGACCGGCACCCAGGGCGTGGAACTGCTGATGTGGCTGGCCATGCGCGGCGCCCTGTCCGCGGCTGCGCCCGGCGTGCGCCGCGTGCACGGCAACTACCACATACCGATCTCCAACACCGCCACGGCGCTGCTGGCGCTGGAGGCGGTCTAGTCGCAAAGCACAAAGGCCGCCGGGCATGCCAGGCGGCCTTTGTGCTCTGCGTAGCCGTGCGGACCGGGTGTACCCGGCCCTGCCTCTCAATGGTGGTGGCCGTGGCCGCCGTGCACGTGGCGATGCTCGATTTCCTCGGGCTTGGCCGCGCGCACTTCGGTGACCTTGCAGGCAAAGTGCAGCGCCATGCCGGCCAGCGGGTGGTTGCCGTCCAGCAGCACCACGGGGCCCTTGATCTTGACCACGTGGTAGATCTGGGGCTGGCCCTGGTCATCCGTGCCGCGCAGCTGGCCGCCCACCTTCACGCCGGGCGGGAACTCGCCCTTGGGGATGGTGCGGGTCAGGCTCTCGTCGCGCGCGCCGAAGGCGTCTTCCACGGCCAGGTCCACGGTCAGCGTGTCGCCCACGGTCTTGCCGTCCAGGGCGGCTTCCACCTTGGCGAAGATGTTGTCGTAGCCGCCATGCAGATAGGCCACATCGCCCTTGTCGAGCAGCTTGCCCAGCTTGTCGGTGATCTTGTAGTTGATGGTGACGGCGGTGTCTTTGGTGATGTTCATGGCAAAGGCCTTGGAAAACCGCAGCGCAAAAGGCGCGCCGCGCAAAGCCGCCATTGTCGGCGACCTGGGGCATTCCAGCGTCGGGACCGGGGGTTCACCGGCTGCCCAGCCTCAGCCCAGGCACTCGCGCGCGCATTCGAGCAGGCTGCGCGCCCAGCGCGCGCGGGCCGAGGTGTTCAGCCACAGCAGGCCGACCTTGCGCGCATCGGCAGGACGGGGGCCCTCGCCGCCGGCCTGATCGGGCAGCGCCAGCACGCGCACGTCGCGGCCCTGGGAGAGCACGGGGCCGATGTCGGGCACCAGGCCCACGCCCAGCCCCTGGTCCACCATCATGGCCACCGCCAGCACCGAGTTCAGCTCCATGCGCTCCAGCGGCGCAATGCCCTGGGAGCGCAGATAGCGGTCGGCCAGCCGGCCACCGGCCAGGGAGCGGTCGTAGCGCACCAGGGGCCGGGTGCGCAGCAGGGCCAGCGGGTCCTGCTGCGCGTCGCGAGCGCGGCACAGCACGACCAATGGCTCCTGGCGCAGCTCGGCCCAGCACACGGTCTTGGGCAGGTCGAACGAGGGTTGCAGGCAGATCAGCACGTCCAGCTCGGACTGGACCAGGGCCGTGTACAGCTCGGGCGTAAGGCCGGCACGCACGCTGATGCGCACCTCGGCGTGGCGCGCCACGAAGGCCCGCATCACGGCGGGCACAAAGCCGTGCAGCGCCGTGTTCACGGTGCCCAGCCGCAGCTCGCCGCCGTCCGCGTCGGAGGCCACCCACTCGCGCAGGCCCTCGAAGTCCTGCAGCAGCTGGCGGCCGCGCTCGAACAGCCGCTCGCCCGCCTCGGTGGCGCGCACGCTGCGGCCATGGCGCACCAGCAGCGGCGCACCCAGCTCGCCCTCCAGCACGCGCATTTGCTGGGCAATGGCCGAGGGGCTCAGGTCCAGCTGGCGAGCAGCTTCGGACATGGAGCCGGTGTCCACCACTCTCAAGAAATTGTGTATGTATCTCACGTCCATTTCACACATTTTCTTGAATCACAACGCAGATGCAACTGCTGTTTTCCCAGGCTGCGCTGCACCACACTGCGTGACAACGACTATTTCAGGAGACAGACGCATGGATTCCCGGCCCACCGCTCAAACCGCTCAAGCCTCTCAGACCTCTTTGCCGCGCCGGATGTGGCTGTCCACCGCCGCCGCCGCGCTGGCCGCCTATGCGCTGCCGGCCTGGGCCCAAAAGCGCGGCAGCCGCCTGGTGGTGCCGTTTGCGCCGGGCGGCGGCAACGATGTGTTCGCGCGGCAGATGGCGCATGGCCTCAACGAGTCCTTCGGCTACGGGATGATCGTGGAGAACAAGGCCGGCGCGGGCGGCAACCTGGGCACGGAAGCCGTGGTGCGTGCAGCCGGCGACGGCGGCACCTGGCTGCTGGGCCATACGGGCACGGTGTCCATCAATCCCTCGCTGTACCCGGGCCTCAAGTTCAATGCGGCCACCGATCTGCAGCCGGTGGCCATGTTCGCATCGTCGGCCCTGCTGCTGGTGGTGCCGGCTTCCTCGCCCGTGCGCAGCGTGGCCGACCTGGCCGAGCAGATGCGCAAGCGCAGCGGCGAGATGAACTACGCCTCCAGCGGCTCGGGCACGGGCGGCCACCTGACGGGCGAGATGTTCGCCCATGCGCTGGGCGCCAAGGCCATCCATGTGCCGTACAAGGGCACGGCCCCATCGCTGACCGACCTGGTGGGCGGCAATGTGGACTTCAGCTTTGGCGTGATTCCCGCGGCCATGGCCCTGGTGAAGGCCGGCAAGCTGCGCGCCCTGGCCGTGACCGGCGCCAAACGCCAGCCCCAGCTGCCCGACGTGCCCACGGTGGCCGAGTCCGGCGTGCGTGCGCTGGCCGACTTCGAGAGCTCGCTGACCTACGGCATCCTCGCGCCCAAGGGCACGCCCGCCGAGACGGTGCGCGCGCTGGGGCGCGACGTCCTCAAGGTGGCGTCTTCCGAATCCTTCCAGTCGCGCCTGGGCATCGAGGGCGCCGTGCCGCTGCTGGGCGATGGCGCGCAGTACGCGGCCCGCATCCAGGTGGAGAGCGCCAAGTGGGCCGCCGTGATCAAGGCCTCGGGCGCCACGGCCTGAGACCGGCAAGGACAGCATGTCATTGGTGAAGGACTATCTGGGCCCGGCCGACAGCGGCCACTGGTTTGCAGACGCGCGCTGGCTGGACGCGCTGCTGCGCTTCGAGAGCGCGCTGGCCCAGGCCCAGGCCGACTGCGGCCTGGTGCCGCGCCCGGCCGCCGAGGCCATAGCGCGCGCCTGCGCGCAGGCGCCGCTCACGTGCGGAGGCGTGGTGAAGCAGGCACGCGCCAGCGGCGCGCTGGGCCTGGCCGTGGTGCGGCCGCTGCAGCAGTGGCTGCAGGGCCACGCCCCCGAAGGCTTGCCCTGGCTGCACTGGGGCGCGACCACGCAGGACGCCGTGGACACGGCGCAGGCCCTGCTCACACAGCAGGCCCTGCAGGCGCTGCTGGCCGAGCTGGACGCGCTGCAGTCCGCACTGCAGGCCCTGGCCCGCACGCACGCGGCCACGCCCATGCTGGCGCGCAGCCTGCTGCAGCCCGCGCAGATCACCAGCTTCGGATTCAAGTGCGCGCAGTCGGCTGCCGCCGTGGGCCGCAGCATCGAACAGTTTGAAAGGCTTGCCACCGCTGCGCTGTGCGTGCAATTGGGCGGCGCCGTGGGCAATGGCGCGGTGCTGGGAAGCCACCGTGCCGAGGTGGAGCAGGCACTGGCCCGGCGCCTGGGCCTGTCGGCCTGCGGCCGCAGCTGGCATACGCAGCGTGACGACTGGATGCGCCTGGCCATGGAAGCGGCTGTGTGCGGCGGCAGCCTGGCCAAGCTGGCCCGGGACTGGTCGCTGATGGCGCAGTACGAGGTGGGCGAGATCGCCGAGGCGCCGCGCGGCAGCACCTCCAGCGCCATGCCGCACAAGCGCAATCCCGTGCACCTGATGCAGGCGGTGGCACAGGCCCAGGCCATCCCCCAACTCGCGGCCCTGCTGCTGGGCTGCATGGCCCAGGCCCATGAACGCGCGCTGGGCGAGTGGCAGGCCGAGGTCGCGCACTGGCCCGACCTGTGGCGCCATGTGCATGGCGCCGCCGCCGCATTGCGCCAGGCCGCGCAGTCGCTGCAGGTGCTTCCGCAGCGCATGCTGGGCCATGTGCGGGGCCTGCACGGACTGGTGTTTTCAGAGGCCTGCGTGCACGCCATGGCGCACTGGACAGGCAAGCCCGAGGCCCTGGCCGCCGTGGAGCTGCTGGCCCCGCAGGCGCTGGAGCAGGGACGCGAGCTGCGCCTGCTGCTGGCCGAATGGGCCGCGCCCCGGCTGGACGCAGCAGCCCTGCAAGCGCTGCAAGATGCGCTGGCCCGGGCCTGCGACCCGGCACGCGCCGTGCAGGCATCGCATGATGCGTGCCTGGCGCTGCTGGCAGCGCCGCAGACCCACGCCAACGCCCATGCCCATGCTTGACACAGGAACCCCCGCCATGACCGAACCTTCCGCCGACGCCCTGCAGCGCGGCCTTGCCAACCGCCGCCGCGTGCTGGGCGATGAATGGGTGGACCAATCCGTGGCGCGCGCCAACGAACTGAATGTGGAGTTCCAGCGCATGATCACGGCCTATGCCTGGGACGGCATCTGGAGCCGCCCCGGCCTGGAGCGCCGCACGCGCCGCATCATGGTGCTGGCCATCACGGCCTCCATGGGCCGCTGGGAAGAGTTCGAGCTGCACATCCGCACCGGCCTGCTGGCCGACCCGGCCGATGCCGAGGCCGCGCCGCTGGATCTGGACACCATCCGCGAAGTGCTGCTGCAGACCGCCGTCTATGCCGGCGTGCCCGCAGGCAACACCGGCATGGCCATCACGCTGAAGATCCTCAAGGAGCTGGGGCGCACGCCCGCGCCGGCCAGCTTTCATCCACCCGCAGACACGGCCTGACGCGGCCTGACGCAGCCTGACCGGACTCAGGCGGCCGGCGGCTGCTCCTCGGCCGCAGCGCCCGGGTAGCGCGCAAAGCGCCGGTTCTCTGCGCCATGCACCGGGTCCTGCTCGGCCCAGGGCCACCCGCCGAACTGGGTACGCCGGTAGTCCTGCATGGCCTGCATGATTTCCTGCTGCGTGTTCATCACGAAGGGGCCGTACTGCGCCACGCTCTCGCCAATGGGGCGGCCCTGCAGCACCAGACATTCCACGGCGTCGGCGCCGCTGTTGTGCAGCTCCCAGTCCTGCGTGGCATCCACATGCAGGGCCGCATGCTGTGCCAGCGCCGTGGGCCCGACCTGCAGTGCCTGGCCTGCAAAGAAATACAGCATGCGCTGCGTGTCCGCACCGGCCGCGCGCGGCAGCGTCCAGCGCGCGCCGGGCTCCAGGCGCAGCGTCCAGATGGCCACGTCGCCCTCGGGTTGCGAGGCCCAGGATTCGGGCGGCGGCGGCAGGGCGGCCGCCGTGCCGGGCAGGCTGCCTGCCACCACGGTGACCACGGTCCTTCGGCCTGCGGCATCCGCATGCTCCAGGCGGGGGATGCGTTCGTTCCAGAACATGGTGAAGTGCGGCTCCACCATCTTGGAGCGCGCAGGCAGGTTCAGCCAGATCTGGAACAGTTCCAGCGGATTGGGCACGTCGCTGTTGAGCAGCGGGAACATCTCCGAATGCTGGATTCCCTTGCCGGCCGTGAGCCACTGCACGTCGCCGCCGCCAAAGCGCGCGGCCGCGCCCAGCGAATCGGAATGGTCGATCAGGCCCTTGCGCACCAGGGTCACGGTCTCGAAGCCACGGTGCGGATGGCCGGGAAAGCCCGGCACGCCATCGCCGTGGTACATGGAAAAGCCGTCCTTGCGGCTGAAGTCGCTGCCCATCTGGCGGCCTTCCAGGTCCACGGCCTGCACGCCCAGGCGGCCATCGCTGGGCGGATAGGCATCGTCATGGTGGGCACAGAACAGGAAGGGGTCCATGGTGGGCCACAGCGGGCCCAGCGGCTGGCTCTGGAGGACGGGGGTGGTGGCTGCGGTCATCGTGGCTCCTGTGAGGCTGCGCCCGCAAGAAAAAAGGGGGCGCTGCATTCTCGGACAGATGCGGCCCCCGCGCCGGTTTTGAAAGCCACCATGGCTGGGACAGTGCGGCCCAGGAATGCAACGCCCGCCGGGTCAGTTGCGCGGCGGCGTCACCAGGCCCTTTTGCACGGCCGGGCGCGCCACGAAGGCGGCCAGCACGCGCTGCAGCTCGGGAAAGCGCTCCCAGCCCAGCAGTTCGGCCGCGTTGTAGCCCTGCTCCACCACCATGTTGCGCACCCAGGGCCACAGGGCGATGTCGGCAATGGTGAACTGCTCGCCCATCACCCAGGCGCGGCCTGCGAGGCGGCGCTCCAGCACACCCAGCAGGCGCACGGACTCGTTCACGTAGCGGTCGCGCGGGCGCTTGTCCTCGAAGTCCTTGCCCGCGAATTTGTGGAAGAACCCCAGCTGGCCGAACATGGGGCCGACGCCACCCATCTGGAACATCAGCCACTGCAGCGTTTCATAGCGCGCGGCCGGGTCGGCGGGCAGCAGCGGGCTGCCGGACTTCTCGGCCAGGTAGACCAGGATGGCGCCCGACTCGAACAGCGCCAGCGGCTTTCCGCCCGGACCCTGCGGGTCCAGGATGGCCGGGATCTTGTTGTTGGGAAAGGTGTCCACGAACTCGGGCGAGAGCTGGTCATTGCTCTCGAAGCCCACGCGGTGCGCCTCATACGGCAGGCCCATCTCCTCCAGAGCGATCGACACCTTGACGCCGTTGGGCGTGGGCAGGGAATACAGCTGGATGCGGTCCGGCTGCATGGCCGGCCACTTGCGCGTGACGGAAAAGGCGGAAAGCGGATTCTGTGGAGTCATGGGGCACCTTGAAGGCTGGACGGGTTCGCCAAGAAATCGATGGCCGCTGCATCGTAGCGTTCGGCGCCCAGCCATGCTTGGCACGCCAAATAATGGCGGCCCGACCCTGCCGCCGGGTCATGACAACCCACGCAGATTGCATGGCCAGTCTCCGCGCTCGCCGCCATGCACCGGCTACCGAGGCGCTCGGATGGAGGCGCACGGCTGAACCGAGCACCGCCCGCACGGCGCAGCTCTCAGCGCGGCGCGACGGGCTTCTGGACCAGGGCCACGCTCAGGCCGTCCGGCGTCACCGTGATGGCGCCGGGCTCCATGTTCAGAGAGTCCATCAGGGCCAGGTCCTTGTCCTGCAGCTGGTAGAGCACGAGCTGGCCCAGCGCCTGCTCGGCCAGGGCGCTGGCGTAGGTGGTGATCATGTCGCTCATGGCGGGGGCCAGGTCGTTGATGACCAGGCTGTTGACCTTGATCTGGTGGGCGCGCAGCGTGCGGTCCGTGGGCTCGTAGCGCAGCGCGAAGTCCAGGTTCAGATGGCCGCCATAGGCTTGCTTGAGCACGGGTCCCGACAGATCGGCCTGCAACACCGCATTGAGCGCGTTGCGCTCGGGCAGCAATCCCAGCACCGGCGAATGCAGCTTGAGCTGCAGCATGCCGGCCACGGGGAATTGCCGTGGAAAGCGCTGGGCCACCACCTCCTGCAGCCTTTGCCGCGAAATCGAGACATTTCCAGGCCCGGACTTTCCCGAACATCCGGTCGCAGCCAAGCTGCAGCCCGCGGCCAGGACCATCAACAAAAAGCGGCGATTCATCACGACAGCACAAGCCCCAGAAAGCCCGACACGAAACCCTGAAGCGCCATGCATGCCATACGCATGGCGCTATGTTTTTTGAGATCGGCATTGTCCCGCCAGGGGCTATTCCCTGTCCCTGCAGTGGGTGTTGCCCGGCACCTGCGCGAAGGCGCTTCACAGCGAGCGCCCATCAGACATAGGCAGTACCGCCACCCGTACGGAAACATCACCCAATCCTTCTGGCCGGCCCTCCCGCCCGCCCAGCTTTGCCGCGGCCTTGGGCACGGCCCTCCACCGGCGCATGAATCTATTCATATATTCATTCATTGATTTGCATAAATCATTGATTTTTAATAAATTACCCCTTATTTTTATTCATTCATCAATTGATTCCCATGGCCTTGGAAGACCTCTCCACCCAGGTACTGGCGGCACTGCGCCGCCAGGGCGGTGCGCTGGCGGCGCGCGAGCTGCAGCAGATGCTGGGCGTGAGCCAGCCCACCGTGTCGCGCGCGCTGGCGCCGCTGATCCGGTCGGGCCAGGTGCGCAAGGTGGGTGCGGCGCGCACGCAGCGCTATGTGCTGCCGCGCCAGGTGGTGGGCGTGGGCGCCGAGGTGGCCATCATGCGCGTGGATACCGAAGGCCACGCATCGCCCTTCGGCCGCATGATCGCGCTGCACGGCGGCGGCTTCTGGGTGGACGAGGCCGATGGCCTCAGCGAGCAGCACGACGGCCTGCCCTGGTTCCTGGACGACATGCGGCCCCAGGGCTTCATCGGCCGCACCTTTGCGCACAGCCATCCCGAACTGCAGTTGGGCGGCGACCCGCGCCAATGGGGCGAGGACGACGTGCTGCGCGCCCTGGCCCGATTCGGCGAGGACCTGCCGGGCAACCTCATCGTGGGCGAAGCCGCGTTCGAGCGCTTCCACACCCTGCCCGCCCGCGCGCTGCGCGCCGAGTCGCCGGCCGAGTATCCGCGCCTGGCCATGCAGGCCATGCAGGGCACGCATCCGGGCTCGTCGGCGGGCGGCGAGCAGCCCAAGTTCTGCTGCACCACGGCCGGGCGCAGCGTCATCGTCAAGTTCTCCCCGGCAGGCGACGCGCCGGCCGAGCAGCGCATACGCGACCTGCTGGTCTGCGAGCATCTGGCGCTGCAGACCCTGGCCGAAGACGGCCTGCCCGCCGCGCGCACGCGGCTGTTCATTGATGGCGGCCGGGCCTTTCTCGAATCGGAGCGCTTCGATCGCAGCCAGCCCGAGCCGGGCTGCGCACCGCCGCCGGACCGCAACCCCGGACGCATAGGCATGGTCTCCCTGCAGGTGCTCAATGCCCAGTACGTGGGCGAGGTGGACAACTGGGCCGCCACGGCCAGCCGCCTGGCGGCGCGTGGCCTCATCACCGAGACCGATGCGCGCAGCCTGCGCCTGCTCGAGGCCTACGGCCAGCTCATCGCCAACACCGACCGGCACTACGGCAACATCTCCTTCGTGCTGCCGCAGCCGCAGGGCGACTGGGCGCTGTCGCCCACCTACGACATGCTGCCCATGCTCTACATGCCCATCAATGGCGAGATCGTGGAGCGCGACTTCAGCGCCCAGCCCCCGCGCCCCACGGCCGCCACGCTGGCCGAATGGCCGCGCGCCCAGGCACTGGCGCGGCGCTTCTGGCGGGCCGTGGCGCAGGATGCGCGCATCTCCGGGGAATTCCGCAGTATTGCCGAAAGCAATCTTGATGCCCTTGCCGCTTGATTTTCAAGCACCTCCAATGGAATCAATGACGCCACCTGTTGATAACCAATAGAAATTCTCTTGAAAAATCTGTGCATATTGGTTTGAAAAACCTCTGCACAAACTGTTATCCATCTGCGGAGAACCGGCCATCCACAGCCTCGGCCCGCCACCGCCTGCACAATCGAAGCTTTCCTCATCCGACCAGACACGGGCCCCCGATGACCAGCATTGCACCCTCCTCCGCCGCAGACCCCCGCATTGCCGACGTGCTCGGCTACTGGCTGGGCTCCACCCGCCCCGACAATGCAAGCGCCCTGGCCTGCAAGAACCTGTGGTTCATCAAGTCCGATGCCACCGACAACCAGATCCGCGAGCGCTTCGGTGCCCTGGTCGAAGACGCGCTGGCCGGCCGACTCGACGCCTGGGCCGGCACGGCGCTGGGCAGGCTGGCGCTGATCGTGCTGCTGGACCAGTTCACGCGCAACCTGTTCCGGGGCACGGCGCGCAGCTTTGCGGGCGACCCGCAGGCGCTGCAGCTGGCGCTGGACGGCATCGCCCAGGGCCATGACCGGCATGCCGACCTGCCCGCCGTGGCCCGCATCTTCTGCTACCTGCCGCTGGAGCATGCCGAGGACCTGGCCCTGCAGAACCGCAGCGTGGCCGCCTTCCAGGCCCTGGCCGACCAGGCCGGTGACGCTGTCGGCGAGGGCGTGCGCGAGTTCCTGGCCGGCACGCTGGACTACGCCCACAGGCACCGCGACGTCATCGTGCGCTACGGCCGCTTTCCGCACCGCAATGCCATCCTGGGCCGCACCAGCACGCCCGAGGAACTGCAGTACCTGTCCCAGCCCGGCGCAGGGTTCTGAGAGCGCAGCGGATCTCCTTCACCCACAAAAAAAGGGAACGTGCCAACGTTCCCTTTTTTGCTTTCGGCGCGCTGCCGGCATTCAGGCCGGCTGCGCCTGCGGCTGGCGCTCGCCGCCCTTGCGCTCGCCATCGCGCATGCGCAGCGCCCAGCGCTCGATGGTGTAGAAGGACAGCGCCGACAGCACCACCGAGATCGCCAGGCCCAGCACCACGACCACGGGCCACGAGAAGTCGGCGCGCAGATAGCGCACCACCGGGTAGTGCCAGAGATAGACGCCATAGGACAGGCGTCCCAGCTTCACCAGCATGGGCGACGACAGCATGTCGTAGACCAGGCCCGAGCCCTGGCTCACCGCCACCAGCAGCACAACGGCCGCGCACTCCACCACGGTGATGCCCCAGACCATGGCGTCCTGGTTGTCCCATTGCAGCGCCATCAACAGCGGCACGGCCAGCGGCACCCACATGGCGTGGTGCATGCGCGCCTTCAGCGCAGCGATGAAGTCCGGGCGCTCGATCATCAGCGCCGCCAGCAGCGCACCGGCGAACAGGCCCGAGGCGCGGGTGTCGAAGCGGAAGAAGATCTCATAGAAGTGCTGACCCTGGTCCACCCAATACACGCGCCACAGCCAGCTCAGCGCCCACAGCAGGGCAATCGGGCGCCACAGGCGGCCCGGCTTGGAAAAGCGCAGCAGCAGCACCAGCAGCGGCGGCCAGATCAGGTAGAAGTGCTCCTCCACCGACAGCGACCACATGTGCAGCAGCGTGTCCGGGCTGTCGAAGAAGGCGATGCCGTAGTCGGCCAGATAGAGGATGGAGACCAGCGCATCGGAGTAGATGTCGTTCAGGTCCGGCCACAGCATGGGCGCGAAGATGCAGTACGCGGCCAGAAACAGGGCCAGCGCCGGCATCAGGCGGAAGAAGCGGCGGCGGTAAAAGCGCCAGAAGCCGATGCGGCCCTCGGAATCGTTTTCCATCAGCAGCAGCGAAGTGATCAGATAGCCGCTGAGCACGAAAAACAGGTCGACCCCGAAGAACGCGCCATCAAACAGAGGCGCATGGGAGTGCGACAAGATCACCAACAGGATCGCCACGCCCCGCAGCCCGTCAAGGGCGGGGTTGTAGCGCAGTTTGAAATCCTTGACCACCAAAACCGGACACCTTTCCAACGCCGGAGCAATGGGCCCCGAGCCATGAACAAACCCCAAGAAAATGGAGCACGCGGCCATGGCGCAGCCGGCCCCGAAGGGTGCAACGCATGGTCCAGCGCGATAAGAGAGACGGCACGTCCCAAGGTTCCCGGCGGATGCGGTGAACAGCAATCCGCGTGCCGCGGTGCGGCGCGCCCTGAGGATGCGGGCCACCTCGACGGGCAGCCCTGCGTGCACGAACAAGCCCCGCTTGAGCGGGGCCAGGCCGATGAATTTCAGCGAAATCCAATTCTAGCCATCACCGCCCGGGGACGAGGTTCGATGGACATTCAGCCCGGGATCCGATGCCCCCGCCCTGCAGTCCACCCGCCTTTCTTCGCACGCCGCGAGTATGGGAGGCGCCCTGCAGCCAGAACGTAACAGGAGGTTTGTGCTGGCGCCGCTGCACCCTGGCCCATTCCACCCCGTGAAGCCACCGGCGCACACCGGGCCGGTGCGATGGATGTGCCGTCAACAATTTGGAACAAAACGACGCCAATCCCAATGAACACAAGCGTTTACCGCTATCGTTTTTTTTCTTCAGGCGTACAGCGGGATGAGACGGCGTCCTGCAGACCCCGGTGCGCGGCACTGTCTGCCTGCACCGGCTGCTGGTTCTTGGCGCGCAGATAGTGCTCGGTGAACAGCGCCAGGTAGCTCTCCAGCGCGCGGCCCGCGCGCCGGTCGCCCGCATCGCCCGTCAGCTCCAGGCACAGGGCGGCCACCTCGCTGGTGCAGAAGTGGTCTTCGCGCTGGGAGCGGCGCAGGCGGTACTGCGAGACCTGATCCGGGTGCAGGCTCAGCACCGGAAAGCGGTCCAGGTAAGGGCTCTTGCGGAACATCTTGCGCGCCTCGGGCCAGGTCGCATCCAGCAGGATGAACAGCGGGCGCCGCTCCTGGCCCGGCACGACCGCGGCCTGGGGCACCGGCAGCGTGTGCACCACGCGCTGCGGCGGCTGTACGAACTCACCGGGAAACACCACATAGGGCTGCCACTGCGGATCGGCAAGCAGCGCCAGCAGGCCCGCATCGGCCTCGGTGCGCGCCCAGCCGAAGGCGTGCGTCTGCTCCACCACATCGGCGATCAGCCAGCCCGTGTTGCTGGGCTTGAGCGGCTCGGCATCGTGCATCAGCAGGCAAAAACCCGCCCGCGTCGGCAGCATGGGACGCAGCGCGCAGATGCAGTGCGAAGGCCGTAGCCGGCAACCCTCGCAGCGCTCGCCGCGCGGCCCGCCGCGCGACAGGAACGGCCGCGTGCTGCGCGCCAGCCGCTGCGTGCGCAGGCGCGACACCGCATGCGGCGCCACGCCCGAATCCACGCCACGCAAATAGGACAGGGGCACCGGAGACGCCGGAGCCTGGTCAGGCAGCTCCATGCTCATCCCACGCTTTCCAGCTCGAACAGCGGCAGCTCGGCGCGGCGGCTCAGCCACACGCCGCCGCCCAGTTCCTTGAAATGCTCGGCCAGCCCGCGCCGGTACAGATCGGCCCGGTGGCGGAACAGGCGCGGATCGGTCAGATCCTCATCGATCACGCCGCGTTCGTAATCCTCGCGCGCCACTGCCTCCACATACAGACCGCCTCGGCTCAACCGCCCCAGATTGGCCAGCGCGCGCTTGAGATCCGGCGGGCTCAGATAAGGCAGCACGCCCTGGCAGATCACCAGATCGAAGGGCTCTGCAGGATCATGCGCCGCATAGTCCACCACCGAGCCGCGCTCCCAGCCGAAGCGCCCGCACAGGTACTCGCTGAACTCCACGCCGTGGTAGCTGGCACCGGGGAAGTGGCGCTGCACCGCCTCGCGCCACAGACCGATGCCGCAGCCCACATCCAGCACGCGGCGCACCGGCACCCGCACATAGTTCAGATAGGAACACACGAAAGCGCCCAGCCGGTTCACATGCTCGGTGTCGACCACGCTGGTCTTCTTGTCGAAGTAGTAGCGCTGGTAGTACGCCTCGTCGAACCACTGGTCACTTGCTGATTGCACGCATTCTCCTTGGGGGGTGAGCGCCCGGTGGGCGCGTTCGGGCGGAAGTATGGCGCAGAGGGCAGTGGGTATGGGAACGCGTGTTTTTTGCCCCTGCCGGGTGATGCTTTTTTCCGAGGCCGGGCCTGTCCGGTTGTCGACCAATTTCTTGATCGCCCGCATAAGCCAAGACAGTTGCTACTCCGCAAGACAGACTGATTTGCATATCAGATCACAACAACAGCCGCCCAAACATCTAAAAAACTGCGAGATATGACAAAAAAATCAGGATTGCATAATTTTACAAATTCAATCCAACCACTCAATACCCATCATGGCTAACATATCAACGGCAATTACGATATCCAGCAAAATACCAAATTAACACCCATGGGCCATCGGCAGGCCTACATCATTGGTACTAAAATGCTAATAATTGATAGAAATGGAATAGCAATCCACTCCCTTATAAAGCGAGCCATCGCACCCACCATTGAACGTGGTGAAATGAAGGAAATTCATGGCATCATTGTTCATCAAACTGGAGGATCGACAGCACAGTCTTCAATTGATAATTACAAAAACCCATCAGCAAATGGAGCACATTTCCTGATAGAGAAAGATAGAACAATATATCAAACCGCTTCCCTTTACAAACAAACATGGCACATTGGCAAAATAAAAGCGCGTTGTTTATTGGAAAAGCGATGCACGCCAGTTGAATTAAAATCGTTACAACGCTTCAATCCAACCCAAGAGAACAAGCGCGAGATGCTGAAAAAGGTTCCAGCACGATTTCCGGCCAACCAAGACAGCATTGGCATTGAATTGGTAGGTGAAGCACTTCCTCGTGGCGGGAACATACCAGACGAAAAGAAAACTTATCAGGCCGTTACAAGCGAGCAGAACAATGCACTACAGTGGCTTATCGCGGAATTAACGCTGACACTAAGAATATCTATGAGCGAAGTTTTCAGGCACCCAGAAGTCTCTAGAAAAAATCCTACGGAAGCGATTTCAGCAAAATGGTGAGATCACTATTAACCTTACCCCTGCTAGTTGTTATGGCTAGCACCGCCTCCGCCGCCAATCAATGCACAAAAGGCTCAGAGTTCGAGCCGCCACTGTGCCCACTGATACTTCCCAAGATCAGCCAGATCACCATCCAGGAAAACGCGGCCAAATCGCCCGTCGAAAAAGACCCAGCGGTGAGTTGCGCCAACTTTGTCCTGACCATCTCCCAGGTGCGCCGTTATTTTCAACAGGCAAAAACCACCAACGAAAACGACGCACACTACACGCTAGACTGGTCGCCCTGCTATGCAAGCGGCGAAATCGCATTCAGCGATGGCAGCCGTGGAAGTTGGAGCATCAACCAGTTCCGGGGCGGTGCGCTGTTCCTGGAGGGCAGGGACAAGACGGTATTGCACTGCCCAAAATGCAAGTTCAAGCCATTTCAATGGTGATTGTTCTGGCGCGGCACCACGTTGGCCAATCGCAATAAAAACAGCCGAGTGCAGCTATGGCACATCGGCTATTTGCATTTTGGCGTTTCGACGTCAGGGCTCCAGCCCCGAAAAAACACCGTCCGGCACGGTCAGAAACTTAGGCCTTCGGCGGCCGATGCAACAGGCACAGCTTGTTGCCATCCAGATCCCGCACATAGGCCAGGTACAGCCGGCCACCGGGCGAAGCCTCGCGCCAGCCGGGCGGATCCTCGCAGGTCACGCCCCCGGCTGCCACGGCGGCGGCATGGGCCGCGTCGGCCTGCTCGGGCGACTGCGTCGCAAAGCCGATGGTCGCGCCATTGCCGTGGCAGGCGGCCTCGCCGTTGATCGGTGTGGAAATGGCAAACGTGCCGCCCGCGCTGCGGTAGAAATAGCGGTTCTTGTTGGCCATGCCCGGCGCAATGCCGAGCGCGCCCAGGAATGCGTCGTAGAACTGCTTGGATTTTTCGAGGTCGTTGACCCCGACCATGACGTGGCTGAACATGCCTGTGTCTCCTTGGTTGATGCGAACCGGGATGTTAGCTGCGGCAAGCCGTCCTGCTGTCACCCATGCGCGCCAGCGACCATACTGTCGCCCCCGCCAGAGCCGGCGGACATTGGACCGATACCGCGATACCGAAACCATGCGCCTTCTTCACACTTCCGACTGGCATCTGGGCCAGCACTTCATGGGCAAGAGCCGCCAGGCAGAGCACGCTGCGCTCATCGACTGGCTGCTGGAGCAGGTCGATGCCCAGGCGGTGGATGCCGTGCTCATCGCGGGCGATATCTTCGACACCGGCGCGCCGCCCAGCTATGCGCGCGAGCTGTACAGCCAGCTCGTGGTGCGCCTGCACGCGGCGGGCGTGGCCCTGCTGCTGCTGGGCGGCAACCATGACTCCGTGGCCACGCTGGCGGAGAACCGCGAGCTGCTGGCCTGCCTGGACACCACCGTGGTTGCCGCCGTGGGCGAGACGGCCAGCCACGTGGTGGAGTTGCCGCTGCGGCGCCGGCCGGGCCAGCCTGCCATGCCTGGCTGCATCGTCTGCGCCCTGCCCTTCATGCGCCCGCGCGACGTGATGCTGAGCCAGGCGGGCCAAAGCGCCGAGCAAAAACAGCAGGCGCTGCAGGCCGCCATCGAGGCCTGCTACCGCAACGTGCACGACGCCGCCATTGCTCGCCGTGATGCGCTGGCCGCCACACGCGGCGAGCGCCTGCCCATCGTCGCCACGGGCCACCTCACCACCGTGGGCGCCAGCAGCAGCGAGTCCGTGCGCGAAATCTATGTGGGCTCGCTGGACGCCTTCCCCACCTCGGCCTTTCCGCCCGCCGACTACGTGGCCCTGGGCCACATCCACCAGCCGCAGAAAGTGGGCGGCCTGGAGCACATCCGCTACAGCGGCTCGCCCATTGCGCTGAGCTTTGACGAGGCCCGCCAGTCCAAGCAGATGCTGCTGGTGGACCTGGGCCCCGAAGGGCTGCAGGCCGTCACGCCGCTGCCCGTTCCCTGCTTTCAGCCCATGGCCTCGGTGGCAGGCAGCCTGACCGCCTTGCCGGATCTGATGCGCGCCACCGCCCAGGCCGGCAGCCCTGCACGGCCCGTGTGGTTGGAGGTGGTGGTGGAGCAGGACGACTACCTGCTCCAGCTCACCGACCGCGTGCAGGCCTTGGCCGACGAGCTGCCCGTGGAACTGCTGCGCGTGCGGCGCCAGCGCGGCCGGGCGGTGGCCGGCATGGCCGCCGCCGCTGGCGAGTCGCTGCACGAGATCAGCCCCGCCGACGTCTTCGAGCGCCGCCTGGCGCTGGAAACACTGGAGCCTGGCCTGGCCCAGGCCCTCACCCGGCGCTACCAGGAGGTGGTGGCCGGGCTTGATGCGCCCCACCCAGGCGCCGGCGAACACGGCGAGGAGGCCCGCGCATGAAGATCCTTACGCTGCGGCTCAAGAACCTCAACTCGCTCAAGGGCGAATGGCGCATCGACTTCACGCAGGCACCGTTCGCGGGCAACGGCCTGTTCGCCATCACCGGGGCCACGGGCGCGGGCAAGTCCACCCTGCTCGATGCCATCTGCCTGGCGCTGTACCACGAGACACCGCGCCTGAAGACCATCTCGGCATCCGCCAACGACCTCATGACGCGCCACACGGCCGACTGTCTGGCCGAGGTCGAATTCGAGGTCAAGGGACAGGTCTACCGCGCCTTCTGGAGCCAGCGCCGCGCACGCGACAGGGTGGATGGCGCGCTGCAGGCGCCCAAGGTGGAACTGGCCCGGGGCGACGGCAGCATCCTCAGCAGCCAGACGCGCGACAAGCTCGAGCAGACCGCCGCCATCACCGGGCTGGACTTTCAGCGTTTCACCAAATCCATGCTGCTGGCCCAGGGCGGCTTTGCGGCCTTTCTCGAAGCCAATGCCAACGACCGCGCAGCCCTGCTCGAGGAGCTGACCGGCACGGAAATCTACGGCCTGATCTCGCAGAAAGTCTTCGAACGCGCCCGCGACGCCCGCCAGCGCCTGGACCAGCTCAAGGCCCAGGCCGATGGCGTGGAGCTGCTGACACCCGAAGCGCGCGATGCCCTGCAGGCCCAGGCCGACAGCTTGGTGACGGAGCAGGCCACGCTGCAGGCCGACTACCTGCGCACCCAGGCCCAGCACCAATGGCATCAGCAACTGGCCCAGGCCACCCAGACACTGCAGGCTGCCCGCACCGGCTGCGCAGACGCCGCACAGGCACTGGAGCAGGCCGCGCCAGAACTGGAAAGCCTGGCCCATGACGATCCCGCGCAGGCGCTGCAGCCGCTGCACCAGGCCTGGCAGCGCAGCACTGCCGCCTGCGATGACAGCCGCCAGCAACTGCAGCACCTGCGCGAGCACGAACAGCAGACCCAGGCCCGCCTGCTGCTGCAGCACCGCCATGCCCAGGCCCTGTCCGCCCGCCTGGCCCAGGCTGCGCAAGACACCCTGGCCCGCCAGCAGGCCGAGCACCAAACGCTGGAACAGTTCTGCACCCACCATGCAGCCCATGCCCTGCTGGGCGAGCGCCTGGGCAGCTGGCGCCAGCAGTTCAAACTGCGCGCCAGCCAGCAACAGCAGGCGGCCCACCAGCAGCAGGCCCTGCGCAAGCTGGATGCCGAACAGGCCCGCATGGCGCAAAGCGTCGAAGCCGGCGCGGCCCAGGTCCAAGCCGCCACCGATGCCCAGGCCCGCGCCAGCGCCGCACTCCAGCACGCGCAGGACGAACAGGCGCAGCGCCTTCAAGGCAGCGGCGGCATGGCCGAGCTGCGCGCGCGCGAGCAGGCAGAGCAGGACCGCCTGCACCTGTGGCGCCAGGCAGAAACCCAGGCCGCGCAGCGCCGCGAACTTGCGCGCCAGCAAGCTGCGCTGGAGCAGGAATTGCGCGATGGAGAGGCACAGGCGCGGGCGCAGGACACATCGCTGCAAGCCCTGCGGCAGCAGTACAAGAGCGTCAAGGAACAGGTCGCGGACAAGCAGACCCTGCTCCTGCAGGAGCAGCGCATCCAAAGCCTGTCCGAGCACCGCCACGCCCTGCAGCCCGGCCAGCCCTGCCCGCTGTGCGGCGCGCAAGAGCACCCGGCCGTGGCCGCCTACGAAGCGCTGGACGCCTCGGCCACCGAAGCCGCGCTGCGCCGCAAGCAGGAGGAACTCGACGCCCTGCAAACCCAGGGCGAAACCGCCCGCGCCAAGCTGGCCGCCACCACGGCCGCGCAGGCGGCGCGCCAGCGCCAGGCCGACGAACTGGAACAGGACATCGCACGCTGGCACGACACATGGAACGACACATGGCAGGGCCTCATGCAACCCCTGCAACTCGCGCCAGACAGTTGGCAACAGGCCGACACCCTCGCCGCATCGGCCCAGGCCTGCGCCCGGCAGCTGGACACGCTCAAGCGCGCCGTGCAGGCCGCCGAGCAAGGCGAGCAGGCCGTGCAACAGGCCAAGGACGCCGCCCAGCACAGTCGCCAGACACTGCAGACCGCGCAAGGCCAGCTTGCGCTGCAGCAGCAGGCCCTGGCCGACCACAGCGCACGCCGCGAAGAACTGCAGCAATCCATCGCCGGCCTGCAGGCCGAAGCCCAGGCGCTGAACGCGCAGTTGCAGGCTTCACTCGGCGAGGCCTGCCACACCCTGCCCGACGACGCCCAGCCCTGGCTTGAAGCGCGCGAAGCCGAATGGCAGCACTGGCAGCAGGCCCGGCACGACCTGCAGCAACTGGCCCAATCGATGGCCTTGCAGCGCAAGGAATGCGAGGCGGCCGAGGCCGATGCGCAGCGCTGGAAAAAGCAGTCGGAAACACAGTGGGAGGCACAGTGCGAGGTGCAGAGAACGGCGCAGCACCATCCCGTCGATACGGCTGTGGCAGAGCCGCCTTCCCTGCCCTTGCCGCCCCTGGAACAGCTGCCGCAGGCCCTGGCCGAATGCGCCAGCGACATCGCCGCTCTCACGCGGCAGCAGGATGCCCTGCAAGGCCAGCAGCAACAGGCCCAGGCCACGCTGGCCCGCCAGCGCGAGGAAGCGGCCCAGGCCGAATCCGCATGGCAGGCCGCCCTGAGCGCCAGTCCCTTTGCTGACGAGCCCGCCTACCTGCAGGCCCTGCTGCCCGCACCCGAACGCCAGCGCATGGTCGCGCTGCGCCAGCAACTGCAGGCGGCACAACAGCGCGCGGCCACCCTGCTGGAAGCCGCGCAGCGCGAGCACGCGCAACTGCAGGCCCAGGCCCTGACCGACCTGACACCCGAAGCCATCCAGGCGCTGCTGCAAACACTGCAGGAGCGCCATACGGCACTCAGCGAACAACTGGGCGGCGTCCGCACCCAGCTGGCCGACGACCAGCGCCGCCGCCAGGGCCAGCAGGCCCTGTTCGAGCGCATTGCGGCCCAGGCCAGCGACAGCGAGCTGTGGCAGCACCTGGACGGCCTCATCGGCTCGGCCAAGGGGGACAAATACCGGCGCTTTGCCCAAGGCCTCACGCTGGACCACCTGCTGCACCTGGCCAACCTCCACCTGTCGCGCCTGCACGGCCGCTACCTGCTGCGCCGCAAGCCCGAGGGCGAGCTGGAACTGGACATCGTCGACAGCTGGCAGGGCGACACCCCGCGCGACACGCGCACGCTATCGGGCGGCGAGGCCTTCCTCGTCAGCCTGGCCCTGGCCCTGGCGCTGTCCGACCTGGTCAGCCACAAGACCTCCATCGACTCCCTGTTCCTCGACGAAGGCTTCGGCACGCTCGATGCCGACACGCTGGAGATCGCACTCACCGCGCTGGACCGGCTCAACGACAGCGGCAAGATGATCGGCATCATCAGCCACGTGGAGGCGCTCAAGGAACGCATCGCCGTGCAGGTGCGGGTGGAGAAAGGCGGTGGCGTGGGGCATTCGAGGCTGGTGGTTTCTTCGTGATCCGAAGGGTTTCAAAATCTCTTAGGCTGTTGTTTTTAAAAGAATTTCGGTATAAAAGAGAAATTCTCAAAAAAATACCGAAATGCAAGACCTCCAGCCATCAGCGGCCCGCCAGTACATAGACGCCGTATCCACCTTCGAAGCCCTGGAAGAAGCCCGGGATGAAGGGGCTCAAGTACGCGGTGGCATGTATTGGCATGCGGGTCCGGCGTCGTCTCCTCAATCCAGCTACCTGATCCGCACCACGCCTGCGGGCGCCGAAACCAGCCTCGGTCTTCGCACGCCGGAAACCGAAGCCATCTATGAACGCTTCATGCAGCGCAAACAGGAAAGCGCCGAGCGTTTGGCCGGGCTCAAGGCCGCATTGGCCCAGCACCAGCGACTGAATCGTGCGCTGCGCGTAGGCAGGGTGGACCCGCTGGTGGTGGAGCTGCTCAACCGTCTGTCGATCACCGGGCTGAGTCCGCACTTTCGCGTGGTAGGAACGCATGCGCTTTACGCGTACGAGGCAGCAGCCGGCTTGCGGCTACAGGCAGATGCCCTGGCCACGCGCGACATGGACCTGTTGTGGGATACCCGCAAGCGGCTGCAATTTGCCACGCAACTCGCCCGCGTAGACAGCTCCATGCTCGGCGTACTGAAGAAGGTGGACAGCACGTTCCGCCTGCGCAAAAGCCAGCTCTACACGGCCGTCAACAAAGACGGTTTTGAAGTGGACATCATCCGTCGCGAACGTGTGGCAGACGATCCCCACCCCATCAAACTCAGCGACGCCGAGGAAGACTTCTGGGTGGCCCAGGCCAGGCGTGCCAACGTGCTGCTGGATGCGCCACCGTTTTCAGCCGTCATCGTCGCCAGCAATGGAGCCATGGCGCGCATGCATACCGTCCACCCGGCAACCTTCGTCGCGTTCAAGCGATGGATGGCCGGCCTGCGCGAGCGAGAGGCCATCAAGCGCAGGCGGGATGTACTGCAAGCGGACGTGGTGCAAGCGCTGGTGGACGGGTACTTGCCTCTATGAGTGCTTTCGGATACGTCTGAGACCTGTGCAATTTGTGAGCAGGCAGGCCTGGGTTCAACGCACATATGGGAAGTCATTGCGTGCCACTGCTTTGCTCTGCTCTGCAGCTCAATACAGAACTGTCACCAAACTGCCTCCCAACGCCTGCACCATCCTGCGGGCACGGCCTGCGTGGCCGCCGTTCACTCCTTTTCAAGGACCGTTCCATGCAAGTGCGCTTTCCCAATCCCTTCGGCCTGGCCCTGCCCGACGCCCAGGCGGTGCGCGAATACCAGGCCGCGCAAGGCTTCTCCGACGCCTACGCGCAGTTCCTGATCACGCAGAACGGCCTGGACTTCGACCGGCTCGAAGCGGCGCCCGACCGCGAGGACTACCTGCAGGCCGACGACGAGACCGGCGACAACCACGCCTGGCTGCGCACCCTGCACCACTTCCGCGCAGGCTCGGAGCACTGCGACGTGGAGGACCACCAGCGCGAGAACCTGTTTGCCGCGCACTTCATGGTCATTGGCCATGACCCCGGCGGCAACCCCTTCGTGGAAGTGCTGCACGGCGCCTTCAAGGGCCGCATCGGCAGCCTGGACCATGAGCTGTTTGCGGGCTGCGAGGACCTGGAGCAGTTCCTCGAAGAAATGGAACTGAGCGGCTTTGCCGGAGCCAGCGTGGACGAGCAGACCGACATGCTTTGCGACGAAGACCAGGGCCTGATCTGGTTCCATGCCAGCAGCATGGACAGCTTCGTGCAGCAATGCGTGTTCTGCGACGAGGACGGCTCGGGCTTCGTGGTGGACGAGCCGGGGTTGGAAGAGGATTGAGCCACGGGGCGGGCCTTGCCCGCAGCCTGGCAGACAGCCAGAAGGCGTTGAAGCAGGCCGAGGCACAAACGGCCAGCGCGCTGGAGCAGTGCGATATGGATATCAGCGGAACTTCACCGGCTGCACGCCCCGGTGCTTGGGCCTGACCACCACGGTGCCCGCAATCTTGTCGTGCCAGCCTTGCTTGCGCGGGTCAAAGGCCACCCAGATCAGCCCCAGGCACAGCGGAATGATGGACACGAAATAGGCCAGGTAGCGAATGACGGCCTGCCGTGTGCTCATGTCCGCGCCGGTCTGCGCGTCCACGATCCTGGCGGAGATGATCATCTTGCCCGGCGTCGCCTGTTTCTTGATCCAGAAGATGACGACGGCAATGGCAGGCAGCACCCAGGAGATGACGAAATCGGCCGGGCCGTGCAGCAGTTTTTCGGATTCCAGGTATTCCCAGCCATAGATGGAGATCAGGGCCGGCAGCATGAGCACGAGCAGGATCACGGTGTCGATCAGCGCGGCGCCGGTACGGGCCCAGAAGCCCACGTATTCGAGATCGTCATCCTGCATGGTGCGCCCTGGTTGGCATATGAGGCTGCCAGTGTGCCACCTCGGTGCCCGCCAGAAATGCCGCGCAAGGCCAGAGCCTGCGCGGCGGGTTGCGGCGGCCTATCGGTCGAATACCGCCTGCAGGTCCTTCTGCCCCGTCACGCCGGACTGCAGCGCCAGCATCAGCAGGATCCGCGCCTTGGGCGCGCGCAGATCGTCGGCCATGACGGCGCCGGCCTCGAACGAGGTCTTGCCGCCGCCCTCGAAGCCGTAGCTGGGCATGACGCGGCCGTTGTGCACGCGCGTGCTGACGACCACGGGCACGTTCTTGCCGATGGCGTACTTGGCGGCATCGAGCATGGCGACGTTCATGTTGCCCATGCCCAGGGCGTCGATGACGATGCCCTTGACGCCACGGTCCACCGCCTGGCGCACGGCCTGGCCGTTGGCGCCGCCGTACATGGGGAAGATTTCCACCTCGGGCATGGTCTGCGCCTGGATGGGCAGGTGCTGGCGGCGCGCGGGGGCGGAGGCGAAGCTGACGCGGTCCGGGTAGACCTCGCCCAGGAAGCCGAATTCACCCGAGCGGAAGGTCTCCACGTTGGCCGTGTGTGTCTTGGTAACGTAGCGCGCGGCGTTGATCTGGTTGTTCATGGCCAGCATGGCGCCCTTGTCGCGCGCCTTGGGGTCCACGGCGATGCGCACGGCGTTGAGCAGGTTGCGCGGGCCGTCGAAGTCGGACACCGAGGCATTGCGCTGCGCGCCGATGAGCACGACGGGCTTGGACGACTGCACGGTCAGGTCCAGCCAGAAGGCGGTTTCCTCCAGCGTGTCCGTGCCGTGCGAGACGATGGCGCCGGCCACCTCAGGGCGGGCCAGCGCGGCCTGTACGGCTTGGGAAAGCTGCACCC
Source organism: Delftia sp. WSY_22 (assembly GCF_043104185.1). Taxonomy (NCBI): domain Bacteria; kingdom Pseudomonadati; phylum Pseudomonadota; class Betaproteobacteria; order Burkholderiales; family Comamonadaceae; genus Delftia; species Delftia sp. WSY_22. Next base: position 106,992 of record NZ_JBICKN010000007.1, on the reverse strand, counting down.
AGCGGCCCGGGTCCATGTAGTCGGAGGGCACGTTGGACAGGTTGTTGACCTGGATTCGCGCGTACTTGCCCACGTCGGGCACGGTGGCCAGCAGGTCGTCGCCCGAGATCGCGGGCACGGGCGCGTTCTTGACCGGGTCGATCTTCATGGCAATGGTGCCGCCCGTGGCGATGAACTGGACCACGGGCTTGTCCTGGGCGGCGGCGCTGGTAGCAATCATGGGCAGGGTGCAGGCAGTGAGCAGGGCGAGGGCGGTGCGGCGGAAGGCTTTCACGGGTGTTGTCTCCTTGTTGTGATGTCAAGGAGCATGCTAACCATGGCGTGCGGCCAGCCCGCGCTGCCGGCCCTGCGTGAAACCCTGATGGACAGGCGCGGTCAGCGCGCATCAGCGCATCAAAGCGCCAGCGCGGCCTCGATGTCCGTGGACAGCTTGGCCGGCGCATCCTGCGGCGCATAGCGGCGGATGACCTGGCCGTCGCGGCCAACGAGGAATTTGGTGAAGTTCCACTTGATGGCCTTGGTGCCCAGCACGCCCGGCGCCTCGGCCGTGAGCCAGCGGTACAGCGGGTGGGCGTTGGCGCCGTTGACGTCGATCTTGCCCATGAGCGGGAAGCGCACGCCAAAGTTCAGGTCGCAGAAACTGGCGATTTCCGATTCGCTGCCCTTTTCCTGGGAACCGAACTGGTTGCACGGAAAGCCCAGCACCACCAGGCCGCGCTCGCCGTACTGCTCATGCAGCGCCTGCAGTCCCGCGTACTGCGGCGTGAAGCCGCAGGCGCTGGCGGTGTTGACGATGAGCAGCACCTTGCCACGGTAGTCCGACAGGGGAACGGCCTGGCCCGTGATGGAGGTGGCCTCGAAGTCGTAGGCCGAGCGGGGCGCGGCGGCGGTGTCATTCATGCGGTGCTCCTGAAGTGGAGCATCCATGGTAGCGCCGGGACACCCGGGGGCGCGCTGGCCGGGCATGGGGATGCGGACTTGTCTCACAGACAGCAGGCGGCCAAAAACTTACCTTGGAAGGCAACAGGCGGGCACAGCGGCCCGCCTGGTCCCGTTTCGCTGGCAGGTGTTTACAAGCCGCATAGGCGCATGCCTGCCGTAGTTTCCGTCCCACGATGAAGAGACCACCTGTATGAACGCCAACAGCACCCCCACGAAGCAAGCCAAATCCAACCCCGGCAACGGCCACCTGGCGCTGGACCCCAAGGCCCTGGAGGCTGCCAAGCGCAGCCTGGACGATGGCGCCGTGACCCCGCATTTCGGGCCCTGGCGCGAGGACATCATCAAGCTGCTCAATGACTCGCTGGCCACCGAGCTGGTGTGCGTGATGCGCTACAAGCGCCATCACTTCACCGCCGTGGGCCTGGCCTCGCCGGCCATCGCCGACGAGTTCCTGGTCCATGCCAACGAGGAAATGGCCCACGCCGACAAGCTGGCCCAGCGCATCGTGCAGCTGGGCGGCGAGCCCGACTTCAACCCCCAGACGCTGACCCAGCGCAGCCATGCCGACTACAACGGCGAGACGGACCTGAAGGCCATGATCCGCACCAACCTGATCGCCGAGCGCGTGGCCATCGAGGCCTACAGCCAGATGATCGACCTGATCGGCGACAAGGACCCCACCACGCGCCGGCTGATCGAATCCATCCTGGAGCAGGAGCAGGAGCATGCGGACGAGCTGTCCGACTGGCTGGAGAAATAAGCACTTCCCGCCAGTACACGCCAGCCCGACAATACCGGGGCTTGGCCCATAGGCAAGGCACCCCGCGCGAGCGGGGTGCCGCTTTTTTGGGCATTCTCTAGCCTTCGCGGATGGTCCCGCCCTATCGGCCCTGATGTCCTGTCATCAGGGCCGTCTTGCAATATGCGCTTTTCTTTCAATGACTTGAAGCTGCCCGACGCTGTACTCGCAGCCTGGCAAAGGCTGCTGGCCAGCCGCATCGGCCAGCGCGTGGCGGCCCTGCCCTGGTGGCACCGCTGGCCCACCCGGCGCGAATGGCTGCTGTTCGCCGCTGCGCTGCCGCTGCTGTTCGCGCTGTATGTGCTGGCCCTGATCCCGTTCACGCCCGGCATCCGCGACATACGCAAGGCCAAGCTGGAGCAGCCAGCCCAGATCATGAGCGCGGATGGCAAGCAGCTCGCGCAGTTCAAGCGCAGCAACCGGCAGTGGGTGAAGCTCGACGAGATGTCGCCCTCGGTGATCAAGGCGCTGATTGCCACCGAGGACCACCGCTTCTACGAACACCACGGCATGGACTGGCGCCGCACGCTGGGCTCGGTGGTGCACACGCTGCGCGGCGATCCGCAGGGCGGCTCCACCCTCACCCAGCAGCTCGCACGCAACCTGTACCCGACCGAAATCGGCCGCGCGCCCACGCTCAACCGCAAGCTCAAGGAGGCGATCACGGCCTTCAAGATCGAGGCGCTCTACACCAAGGACGAGATCCTCGAGACCTATCTGAACACCGTGCCCTTCCTCTACAACGCCTTCGGCATAGAGATGGCGGCGCGCACCTATTTCGACAAGCCGGCCGCGCGGCTGACGGTGCTGGAAAGCGCCACGCTGGTGGGCATGCTCAAGGGCACGAGCTACTACAACCCCGTGCTCAACCCCGACCGCGCGCTGTACCGCCGCAACACGGTGCTGTCGCAAATGGTCAAGCGCGGCGTGCTGCAGGAGGCCGAGTTTGCCCAGCTCAAGAAGCGTCCCATGCGCATCAACTTCGAGCGCCAGGAAGAGCCCCTGGGCATGGCGCCGCACTTCGCGCAGCATCTGCGCAAGTGGCTGATCGACTGGGCCGACCGCAACGACTACAACATCTACACCGACGGCCTGGTGGTGCACACCACCATCGACTCGCGCATGCAGAACTGGGCCAACCAGGCCGTGGCGCGCCAGACGCGCACGCTGCAGGGCGTGGCCAATGGCGCCTGGAGCCAGCGCGACGGCTGGAACGCCTCCAACCCGCTGGTACAGCAACTCGTGCGAGAGACCCCCGCCTGGCGTGCCGCGCGCAAACGCGCGGACAGCCAAGGCAAGGACAAGGCAACGGACAAGGACAGCGAGGAAGACACCCTCAAGGCCCTGCTGGCCGACAAGGCCTTCATGAAGCAGCTGCGCGAGGACAAGACCCGCGTGCAGGCAGGCTTCGTGGCGCTGAACCCGGCCACCTCCGAAGTGCTGGCATGGGTAGGCAGCCGCGACTTCACGCAGGACGCCTACGACCACGTGCAGCAGGCACGGCGCCAGCCCGGCTCCACCTTCAAGCCCTTTGTCTATGGCGCCGCGCTGCAGCAGGGCGCCACCCCCGACGACAAGCGCGTGGACAGCCCCGTGGAAATCCAGCTGGCCGGCGGCGAAGTCTGGCGCCCCACCGACGCCACGCCCCCCACGGGCCGCGAGATGACGCTGCGCGACGCCCTGGCCTACTCCAAGAACACCATCACCGCCGAAGTCATGCAGTCCGTGGGCCCCGCCCGCGTGGCACGCCTGGCGCGCGCCCTGGGCGTGCGCCAGAGCCCGCTGGACGAAGTGCCCGCCCTGGCCCTGGGCAGCAGCCCGGTGTCACTGCTGGAGATGGTCAACGCCTATGCCAGCCTGGCCCACGGTGGCCGCTGGCTGCCGCCCATGATGGTCACGCGCATCGAGGACGCCGACGGCAAGGTCATCGCCGAATTCAGCCCGCCCAAGCCCGAGCGCGCGCTGGACGAAGACCACGCCTACGCCCTGGTGGACATGCTGCGCGCCGTGGTGGACAAAGGCACGGCCGTGGCCGTGCGCCAGCGCTACGGCATCCACGCCGACGTGGCCGGCAAGACCGGCACCACCCAGGGCAATGCCGATGGCTGGTTCATCCTCATGCACCCGGAAATCGTCACCGGCGCCTGGGCCGGCTTCAACGACGCGCGCATCACCCTGCGCAGCGACCGCTGGGGCCAGGGCTCGCGCAGCGCCCTGCCCATGGTGGGAGACTTCATGTCCCGCGCCCTGCGCAGCCCCGTCATCGACGCCAAGGCCCGCTTCGAGCCACCCGAACAAAGCCACTGGTGGTCCGACATGGTCGGCCGCCTGCGCGAACGCATGCAGGGCTGGTGGCCCGACCAGCAGCCGCCCGCACAGCCCGGCCAACCCGCCACCCCGGAGCCGGCGCCGACCCCTGAACCCGCACCCGAGCCCACGGAGCCACCCGGCCCGGGCCTGTCGCCCGGCGAGGAAATCATAGAAAGCACCCCCGCCCTGCCCGCCCCCAACATCCCCCTCACCCAGGGCACGCTGGGCCCCACAGACCAGCGCGCAGTGCAGGAAGCCACCCCCGCCACGCCCGCCCTGCCCGGCGGCGAAGACGCCCCCGCAGGCACCGGCGTGGTGATCACGCCGATCCAGCCCTGACCCGGCTGGCTGTTGGCTGTTGGCTGTCGCCAGCCTCCCCCTTCTGCCCACGCCTGCGTTGGGCGGGATGCGGGGCGGCAAGCCTGCCGAAGGACAGGCTTGCTTCGTTGTCTAGCTCGCCGTGATGTTTGAGTGAAGCGCGCAGCGCGCAACGAGTTTCACGGCGCACCCCGCATCCCGCACAACGCAGGTCGCCCGCAGCGAAGCGAAGGGTCGTGGGCAGTGGGGCGCGCTTCTTTGCCTACTTTCTTATCGCGCGATAAGAAAGTAGGTCGGCCGCCGGGCCGAAACCCGGCCTCGAAAAACAACCACCCGGCAGGGACAAATCCAGCGAAAGAACCAAAGCACAAAGAGTCACCGCGAAGTCCGCGTATGACTCACATTGGCATCCACAGTCCCAAACACCGTCACCCCACTGGCACTGGACGCCTGGCTCCCCGCAACATCCCCAGGCACCCCACCCGCACAGCCAGCCAGCCCCACACTCAGGGCCACCAGCACCATCGCGGCCAGCTCACGCATGCCGTATTTCATCGCAATCTCCTTGAACTCCGGCGCAACCGACCGGCACAGCCCATGTTAGCCGCGCCACCCTGCCGCCCCGTGAGCGAAGGTAATCACCCTTCGAGGTAAAGCGCAGCCAGCCGCTCGCGTGCCGCACTGTCGATGCCCAGCGCATCCCGCAGATACCCTTCCATCCCCCCGAAGTCGGCCCGCACCATGTCGGTGGCGGCCGCAAGGTAGGAGGCCTGCACGCGCCACAGCACATCCATCACTTCGGCCGGCATGGGGGCGAAGGTGGTGGCGGGCCGCTGGTAGAGCTGGTTGGTCAGCAGGTAGTCCTGCATCACGGTGTCCTCGTCCACGCCCAGCGCGGTGAGCAGCAAGGCGGCAGCCCAGCCCGTGCGGTCCTTGCCGGCCGTGCAGTGGAAGACCAGCGGATCCTGGCTTTCCAGCAACAGCTGGAACAACTGTGCAAAGCGCGGTGCGTAGGCGTGCACGAAGCTGCGGTAGGTGTCCTGCATCAGCTCCTCGGCATGGGCGGCCGTGAGGTCGTTGCCTGCGGCAATCAGGGCACTGGCGCGCTGCACCACGGTGGGCTCGACGATGAGCGCATGGCGGGCAATGCCCGGCCATTCGTAGGCCAGGTGGGCGCTTTCCATCTTGCCCCGGAAGTCCGCGCTGCGCGCGAGCTTCAGGCCCTGCAGCACGTCCAGGTCCGCTGCGCTGAGGCCGGCCAGGTGGTCGGCACGGAACAGCGTGCGCCAGCGCACGCGCCGGCCATCCAGGCCCGCGTAGCCACCGAGGTCTCGGAAGTTGGAGGCGCCGTCCAGGCGGATGGAGCGCGAGGGCGCCGGGGAGGAAGCAGCGGCGGCAGCCGCTGCCGGGGTGAGCATTTCGGTATCCATGCCCGCTAGATTAGCCCAAGCATGTGTTGCCCCCATGTCAGGCCGGCGACCCGCTGGTGTAGAGCTCAAACACTGCCCTCAAAACTGGCGCGCCCCAAAGCCAGGGACACCGAGGAAAGGCCTAAGCCGGCCGCGCCGCCCCGCACCGAGGGTGTCGTCCCCCTCCCTCGCGGAGCGAGTAGAGAGGGGGAAGGCGCGTAAGCGCCTCAGGGGGTGAGATGTTTCCCCACGATGCCGGCCAGCTCGAACATGTTCACGCTGTCCTTGCCGAAGACGGGCCGCAGCTTGTCATCGGCGCGGATGACGCGCTTGTCCTTGGGGTCCTGCAGGTTCTGGGCCTTGACGTATTCCCACAGCTTCTTGACCACCTCGGTACGCGCCACCGTGCCTTCGCCGATGACGGCGGCCAGGGCCGCGCTGGGCTGCAGCGTGCCGGCAGCCGGCTTGCGCGCAGTCTTGGTGGCCGTCTTTGCCGTGGTCTTGGCCGCGGCCTTCTTGGCAGGTGCCTTCTTGGCCGGCGCGCTCTTGGCGGCCGCCGTCTTGCGCGGCGGGTATTTGCTGTCGCGCTGCTCGAACTCGAAGTTCACCTTGCCGGCCGCGCCATCCCAGACCAGGAAGGCCTTGAAGCTGCGCCGCGTGCGGTTGGAAACGAACTTGTCCAGCAGGTCGGTCTTGCCGGTCTGCATCAGCTTTTGCATCTGCTCGCGCTCTATGGGCTGCTGCAGGATGATCTGCCCGCTCTTGAAGTCGCAGCTGGGCGTGGCCTGGGCCAGCGTGGGCACGGCCTTGGCGCAGACGTAGTTGCTGCCGTGCTCGAAGACGGGCGCGCCGCACTTGGGGCAGGGGCCCAGCGATTGCTGGCTGGCGAAGTCCACCAGCTCGCCCGTGTCTTCGGAAGCGGCGTCGTCGCCAAAGTCGAACTCAAGCTTGTAGTTGCCGCCTTCCTCGTCGCGCACGATGGTGACTTCGGCCACGAAGGGCCAGCCTGCCTTGGAGCGAAAGCCGTCCAGCGGGCCCAGGCGGCGGTCGCGCAGCAGTTGCTCGGCCTCGGCCGTCTCGAAGGTGCGGCCTGCAGGCGACTTGGTGAACGAGAAGCCGCAGCCCGCGCCCTGGCCGTCGCTGCCCGTGCAGCCGTAGCGGCGGTAGTTCTCCTTGACCACGCCGCCGCAGTTGGGGCAAGGCGTGGACAGGGTGGCGTAGTCGCCGGGCACGGTGTCTCGGTCGTATTCCTTGGCCTTCTTGACCAGCTTTTCCGTCATGGACTGGATCTGCTGCATGAAGGCATCGCGCGAGAGCTGGCCCTTTTCCATCTGGGCCAGCTTGTATTCCCATTCACCGGTGAGGTCGGCGCGCGAGAGCTCTTCCACGCCCAGGCCGCGCAGCAGCGTCATGAGCTGGAAGGCCTTGGCCGTGGGAATCAGCTCGCGGCCTTCGCGCAGCATGTACTTTTCGGTCAGCAGGCCTTCGATGATGGCCGCGCGCGTGGCAGGCGTGCCCAGGCCCTTTTCCTGCATGGCCTCGCGCAGCTCGTCGTCCTCCACCTGCTTGCCCGCGCTTTCCATGGCGCCCAGCAGCGTGGCTTCGGAGTAGCGCGCGGGCGGCTTGGTCTTGAGGCCCTTGGGATCGACCTGGCCGGCGCGCGGCTGCTCGCCGGGCTGCACCGCGACCAGGGGCTGGCCCTTGTCGCCGTCCTTGCCGCCTTCGACCTCGTTGGCGGCCTCCTTGCCGTAGATGGCCAGCCAACCGGGCTTGACCAGGATCTTGCCTTCGGTCTTGAAGCTGTGCTGCTCGACCTTGCTGATGCGCGTGGTCACCTGGTGCTCGGCACTCGGGAAGAACACGGCCATGAAGCGGCGCACGACGAGGTCATAGAGCTTTTGCTCGGCCTCGGACAGGCCGCTGGGCGCCTGCGTGGTCGGGATGATGGCGAAGTGGTCCGAGACCTTGCTGTTGTCGAAGATGCGCTTGGTCGGGCGCACATAGTTCTCGTCCAGCGCCTGCTGGGCAAAGGGCGCCAGGTGGCGCATGCCGCTGCCGGCCAGCATGGCGAAGGTCTGGTGCGCCACGGGCACGTAGTCCTCGGGCAGGGCGCGCGAGTCGGTACGCGGGTAGGTCAGGGCCTTGTGGCGCTCGTACAGGCTTTGCGCCAGCGCCAGCGTGGTCTTGGCCGAGAAGCCGAACTTGCCGTTGGCCTCGCGCTGCAGGCTGGTCAGGTCGAACAGCAGCGGGCTGGCCTGGGACGTGGGCTTGGACTCCTCGGTGACCTGGGCCGGCTTGCCGCGCACGGCGTCGGCGATGGCCTGGGCGTCGCGCTGGTTCCAGATGCGGTCGGCGCGGGCTTCCGCATCCTCGCTCTTCTTCCATTGGGGATCGAACCACTTGCCCAGGTACTGGCCGGCCTGCGCGTCGAAGGCGGCATGCACTTCCCAGTAGTCGCGGCTGACGAACTTGCGGATCTTTTCCTCGCGCTCCACCACCAGGGACAGCGTGGGCGTCTGCACGCGGCCCACGGTGGTCAGGAAGAAGCCGCCGTCGCGCGAATTGAAGGCCGTCATGGCGCGCGTGCCGTTGATGCCCACCAGCCAGTCGGCCTCGGAGCGGCTGCGCGCCGCGCTGGCAAGGCCCTGCATCTGGCTGTCGCTGCGCAGGTTCTGGAAGCCGTCGCGGATGGCCTGCGGCGTCATGGACTGCAGCCACAGGCGCTTGACCGGCTTGCCCAGGCCCTTGCCGTCCGGCTTGGCGCCTGCGGCGTACTGCTCGATCAGGCGGAAGATCAGCTCACCCTCGCGGCCCGCGTCGCAGGCGTTGATGAGTTCGGTGACGTCCTTGCGCTTGGCCAGCTTGACCACGGCATTGAGCCGGCTCTTGGTCTTGTCCACGGGCTTGAGGTCGAAATACGGCGGAATCACCGGCAGGTTGGCAAAACTCCATTTGCCGCGCTTGACGTCGAATTCCTCGGGCGCCTGGATTTCCACCAGGTGGCCCACGGCGCTGGTCACGACGTAGTGTTCGCTCTCGAAGTATTCATCGTGCTTGTCGAATTTGCCCGCCACCGGAGTCAACGCGCGGACGATGTCCTGCGCGACCGAAGGCTTCTCAGCAATCACCAGGGTCTTTGTCATTGTGTGTACTCGTCATTCCCCGCAGGAGCTGCATGTCGCATGCCTGCGCTTCTACAATCCATGGCTCACGCGTGTACGTACGTGTACGCGCACGCGCATGTGTGCCTATTCAAGTTATCAGAGAAAACATGCCCCGCACAGCTTTGGCCCCTTCCGGCGGCCGCCGTATCCAGACCCGCCGCTCGGGTGTCCATGGCAAGGGCGTCTTCGCCGTGCAGGATCTTGCCGAAGGCGAGGTCCTTGTCGAGTACGTAGGGGAAATCGTCAGCTGGCAGGAAGCCCAGGACAGGCACCCGCACGACCCCAGCCAGCCCAACCATACCTTCTACTTCCACATCGACGAAGACCGCGTGATCGATGCCAACTACGGCGGCAATTCCTCGCGCTGGATCAACCACAGCTGCGCGCCCAACTGCTACACCGACGAGCGCGATGGCCGCATCTTCATCGTCGCACTGCGCAACATCGCCGCCGGCGAGGAGCTGAGCTACGACTACGGCCTGATCATCGACGAACCCTACACCAGGAAGCTGAAGGCCGAGTATCCCTGCTGGTGCGGTGCGGCCACCTGCCGCGGCACGCTGCTGGCGCCCAAGCGCGGCTGGCGCCCGCCCATGCCCGGCGATGCGTTGCCGGCCGGCGCAAAGCCGAAATCGGAAAAGTCTGAAAAGGCAAAGCGGCCCCAAAAACAGCAGGCCCAAGCGCCAAAGCCTTTGGGCAAACCCACCCAAGAGCCGAAGAAAAAATCCGGCACATCCTCGACAAAGGCGGGCGCATGATGGCTTCGTCCCCCATCCACTGGCCTGCGGAGTCGCTGTGGCAGGCCATCGAGCCGCAACTGCCTGGCTTTTCCGTGGAGATCGTGCCCAGCATCGGCTCGACCAATACCGAGCTGATGGCACGCGCCCGCGATGGCCGCAACGAACCCGTGCTGCTGGTGACCGAAGTGCAGACCGCCGGCCGGGGCCGGCTGGGCCGCCAGTGGACCAGCGGCGTGGGCGATTCGCTGACCTTCTCGCTGGGCATGCCGCTGGCGCCTGCCGACTGGTCCGGCCTGTCGCTGGCCGTGGGCCTGAGCGTGGCGCAAAGCCTGCAGCCGCAATTGCCCGCCCCGGGCTCGCAGCGCCCGCGCATCGGCCTCAAATGGCCCAACGACCTGTGGATCGACGGCGACCGCAAGCTCGGCGGCATCCTGATCGAGACCGCCAGCTTTGTAGGCAGCGCCGCACATGAGCCCGGCACGCCGCGCTACGTGGTCGTGGGCATCGGCCTGAATGTGCGCCCCCGCCCCGGCGACGGCATGCGCACGCCGCCGGCCAGCCTGCTGGAACTGGACGAGCGCCTGGACGCGCCCACCGCCCTGGCCTGCGTGCTGCCGGGACTGGTGTCCAACATCCAGGCCTTTGCCGCCCAGGGCTTTGCGCCGCTGGTGGACCGCTTTGCCCAGCGCGACCTGCTGCGCGGGCGCGCCGTCAATCTCAGCGACGGCGAAAGCGGCATGGCCGAAGGCGTGGGCCGCGATGGCGCGCTGCTGGTGCGCACGGCGCGCGGCCTGCAGGCCATCACCAGCTCGGAAATCAGCGTGCGGCCGGCTGCTGTAGGCTAGAGCGATTGATGCACTAGGCCCGCCGAGAAACGACATGCTGCGAATTGCCTTTCTGCTGCTGGTGCTGGCCAATGCCGGCTATTACCTCTGGAGCCACGGCCAGCTCCAGGCCCTGGGCCTGGCCCCCCCGTCCACGACCGAGCCCGAGCGCCTGGCCCAGCAGGTGCGCCCCGAGGCGCTGAGCCTGCTGAGCGTGGACAACGCATCCACCACGCCCTCACCGGCCGCCGCCCCGTCCACGCCAGCGCCGGCCTCCACCCCGGCAGGCGGCGAGGAGCCCGCCCCTGCACCCAGGCCCGCCCAGGCTGCAGGCCAGCCCACCAGCTGCCTGGTGGCCACGGGCATCGAAGACCGCCATGCCGAGGCGCTGCGCCGCGGCCTCATCGCCCAGGTCGCCAGCGACCAATGGGACCTGAGCAGCACGCACCAGCCGGGCCGCTGGATGGTTTACATGGGCAAGTTCCCCGACGCCGAATTCCTGGAACGCAAGCGCGCCGAACTGCGCGCCCGCAAGATCGATTTCGACCGTGCGGGCGGCGCGCTGGAGCCGGGCCTGTCGCTGGGCCGCTTTTCCACCGAGGAAGCGGCCACGCGCGAGCTGACCAACTTCGCGCGCCAGGGCGTGCGCACGGCCCGCGTGGTGCAGGAGCGCCCCGACATCACGCTCTACACCCTGCGCCTGCCCCAGGCCACGGCCGCACTGCGCAGCCAGGTCGAGGCTATGGGCGGCAAGGCCTTCGAGGGCAAGCCGTTCAAACCCTGCTGAACCCGTTGGGCACGCCATGCGAAAAGGCCCGCGATCACAGGATCGCGGGCCTTTTTCATTTCAGCCGCCGCGGGTCAGAGCGCGCGCGGGTCGGTAGCCATGAGCTGCTCGACCAAGACCTTCAGATCGGTGGTCAGGCGCAGGTAGCCGGCCTGGTCCAGTTCCAGGGTCTGCTCGTTCATGTAGAGCTTGCGGTTGATCTCGATCTGGATGCTGTGGCGGTGCTCGGCAGGCTTGCCGTAGCGGCGCACCAGCTCCACGCCCTTGTAGGGATGGTTGTAGTCCACGCTGTAGCCGCGCTCGCGCAGGAAGGCGCAGATGCGCTCGGACAGCGCGGGGCTGGCCGTGCTGCCGTCGCGGTCGCCGATGACGAAGTCGGCATGCACCAGGCCCGGGTGCAGCGTGGCATGGCTGGCGGCGACGGAAGGCATGGAATGGCAGTTGATGTGGATGCTGTAGCCATGGCGTGCATGGGCGGCGTCAATGGCGCGCTCCACGGCGGCGTGGTAGGGCTTCCAGCAGCGCTCGATGCGCTGCAGCAGCTCGGAGGCCGGCAACTGGCGGTCGTAGATGGGCACGCCCTCGTCGGTGAACTTCCAGATCAGGCCCTTGCCCAGGCGGACCTTCTGCAGCACGACCTGGTCGGTGGTGACGGGCAGCGGCCAGTCGCCTTCGATCATGGTGGTGTCGATCTCGGTGGTGTCGCGGTTGGCATCCAGGTAGATGCGCGGGAAATGCGCCTCCACCCAGCCCACGCCCATGCCTGGCGCAAAGGCATAGATCTTCTCCACATGCGTGTCCTCGGCCTGGCGCAGCGTGGCCAGCGGCAGGCAGGAGCCGAAGTCCTGCGGGTAGACCGTGCCGCTGTGCGGCGAGTCAAGCACCACGGCGCTGGTGCCGGCCACGCTGGTCACCATGGGCTGCGCGGCATCGGCCGCGCCGGAGCCTGCCGCGCCGGGCAGGGATTGCAGGAAGTTCTGACTGATCAGTCGCAGGACGGGATGCATGAGGAAGTGGTCTATCTCGGTTACGCATTGCACCGCTACGCTGCGGCCAGCCCGCCATGAAACTGGCGCGTCCCAGGCCAGGGACGCCGAGCAAGGGCCGCCCCGCAGCGAGGGCGTCGTCCCCCTCCCGCGAAGCGAGAGAGGGGGAAGGCGCGAGGCGCCTCAGGGGGAGCCTTTAATCCAGCTGGATCTGGGCCGTGGCGGCAATCTTCTTCATCTTGGCCACTTCGCTGGCGATCTGCTTGGTGAAAGCATCGCTGCTGGTGCCGGAGATGTACAGGCCCTGGGCAGCCATGCGCTTTTGCACGGCCGGGTCCTTGAGCGCGGCCGCGATGGCCTTTTGCACGCGGGCGATCTGCTCGGGCGGCGTGCTCTTGGGGGCCACGAGGCCGAACCAGGAAGGATCGTTCAGGTCGGCGTGGCCGGCTTCGGCATAGGTCTGCACATCGGGCAGCACGTCCAGGCGCTCATGCCAGGACACGGCCAGGGCCTTGACCTTGCCGCCCTTGATGTGGGGCAGCGAGGACGCGACCTGGTCGAAATACACGGGCACCTGGCCGCCGAGCACGTCGTTGATGGCCGGGCCTGCACCACGGTAGGGAATGTGCTGCATCTCGGTGCCCGTGCTCTTCATGAACTGGGCGCCCCACATGTGGCCGATGGTGCCGTTGCCGGGCGTGGCGAAGCTGACCTTGCCGGGGTTGGCCTTCAGGTACTTCACGAACTCGGCAAAGTTGTTGGCAGGCACCAGCTTGGGGTTGATCACGATCACGCCGGGCGCCTTGACGATCTCGGTCACGCCGACAAAGTCGTTGATGGCGTCATAGGGCAGCTTCTTGAACACGGCGGGGTTCACGCCATGGGTGGACAGCGTGGCAATGCCGAAGGTCACGCCGTCGGTGGCACGTGCCACTTCGGCCATGCCGATGGAGCCGCCGGCGCCGGCCTTGTTCTCGATCACCACCGCCTGGCCGCCCAGCAACTTGGGCAGCACGTCCTGCATGTTGCGCGGGACCATGTCGGTGGAGCCACCAGCAGGGAACGGAACGACGATGCGCAGGGGACGGGTGGTTTCCTGGGCGAAGGACATTCCAGGAACGACAGAAGAAGCGGCGATGGAAGCAAGGAAATGGCGTCGTTGCATAGGATCTTTCTTACAAACAAGGTCAGATTAAAAGAAATCTGCTCACAAAAAAAGCAAATACTGTGCCTGTTAATATTCCGAACAGGAATAGTTTCATCATATCCCTGTCATGAGTTTGCGCCGCCTCAACCCGCCCATACATCTGCTGCGCGCCTTCTCCACCGTGGTGCGCTTCGGAGGTGTCTCGCGCGCGGCCGAAGCCTTGCACTTGACGCAAAGCGCAGTCAGCAAGCAGATCCAGGAGCTGGAGAAGTGGGTGGGCGTGCCGCTGTTCGAACGCGAGCGCAAGCGCTTGAGCCTGACGCCTGCGGGCGAACGCTACGAGCGCGCCGTGCGCGCCCTGCTGGGCCAGCTGGAGGCGGCCACCCTCGAACTCATCACCAGCGATGACAGCCGAGGCGCGCTGCACCTGTCATCGCTGCCGACTTTCGCGGCCAAGTGGCTGATCCCCAGGCTGCCCCAGTTTCAGCAGCGCTATCCACAGATCACGCTGCACTTTGTACCCTACGTACACAGCTACCAATTTGACAGTCCGGGTCTGGACTGCGCGATTTTGTTCGGGGACGGGCATTGGAGCGGCGCGCACGCCCACTATCTGGTGGGCCGCCAGGTGGCGCTGATCGCACCGCCACATGGCACGGGCCCCGAGGCGCGCATCACCACGCCCCAGGACGTGGCGCGCTGCACGCGGCTGCGCCACGTGACCATTGCCGACGCCTGGGCACGCTGGAGCGAGGCCCACGGCATCCACGGCATCAGCCCGCTGGCGGGCCCGCAGTTCGACCAGTTCCAGACCATCATCCGCGCCGTGATGGCGGGCATGGGCATCGCACTGGTGCCACGCTGCCTGGTGCTTGACGAGCTTGCCGCCGGCCTGGTGAACGAGCCCCTGCCCCAGCACGGCTACCAGAGCGCCCTGGGCTACTGGCTGTGCTATCCGGCCGACCGTGCCAACCATGGCACGCTGGGCATCTTCCGCAACTGGTTGGTGGACCATGCGGCGCAGACACCGGGACGGGTGGCGATGGCCCCTGTAGCCCCCGATGCCCCTGCGGCAGCCGGTCAGGCGCCACCTATGCCGCAGGCTTAGGCGGCGGCGGCGAGCGCAGTGCCGTGAAGCGCACGCTGAAGCGTGCGCCCGGTGGCTGCTGGCCCGGATGCGCATCCTCCAGCACCACCTGCCCGCCATGCTGGCGCGCAATCTCCAGCACGATGGGCAGGCCCAGGCCCGAGCCATCGGCCTCCGAGCCCAGCACGCGGTAGAACGGCTGGAACACCAGCTCGCGCTCGGCCTCGGGCACGCCCGGCCCCGAATCCTCCACCTGCAGCAGCAGGACCTGACCAAAAGGATCGGCCAGCACACGCACGGTGACCATGCCCGGCCGGCTGCTGGTGGAAGGCGTGTAGTTGATGGCGTTGTCCACGAGGTTGCGTACCAGCTCGGTCAGCAGCGTGGCATTGCCCTGCAGCCAGACGCCGGCGGCCGAGGACTCGGCGCCGTCATAGCCCAGGTCCACATGCTTGTCCATGGCGCGCGGCAGGCAGTCGCGCACCACGTCGGTGACGATGCGCACCAGGTTGCACGGCTGCATGGCCAGGCCCCGCCCCAGGCCCGCGCTCTCGGCACGCGCCAGCGCCAGCAACTGGTTGACGGTGTGCGTGGCACGGATGCTGGAGCGCGCGATCTGGGCCAGGGACTGCCGCAGCTCGCCCGTACTCACGCCCTCGCGCTGGGCCAGTTCGGCCTGCATGCGCAGCCCGGCCAGCGGCGTCTTGAGCTGGTGGGCCGCGTCGGCCAGGAAGCGCTTTTGCGTGGCCAGCGAGTCGCCCAGGCGGCCCAGCAGGTCATTGACCGAATCCACCAGCGGCACGACTTCCAGCGGCACGTCCTTGTGGTTGATGGGCGAAAGGTCCTCGGGCCGGCGCGCGCGGATGCGCTCCTCCAGCCGGTGCAGCGGCTTGATGCCGCGCGCCAGCGCCAGCCACACCAGCAGCGCGGCCAGCGGCAGGATGACGAACTGCGGCAGCATCACGCCCTTGATGATTTCCGTGGCCAGCACGCTGCGCTTTTCGCGCGTCTCGGCCACCTGGACCAGGGCCTGCGGTTCGCCCGGCAGGGGCATGCGCACCCAGACATGGGCCACGCGCAGATCGATGCCGCGAAATTCCGCATCGCGCAGCTGCACGGTGCCGCCGGACGGCAAGCCTGGAGGCGCCGCGCCAGTCAGAGCCTCGTCGGGCTCGGGCGGCGGCGGCAGGTCGCGCTCGCCGGCCAGGTATTCGCCCTTCACGCCCAGCACCTGGAAATACACGGTGTCCGATTCGTCGGCACGCAGGATCTCGCTGGCCGACTGCGGCAGGTTGAACAGCACCTTGCCGTGCTGCACCATCACCAGTTGGGCCAGCGCCTGGGCGTTGTATTCCAGCGCGCGGTCGAAGGGTTTGTTGGCCAGGCCCTGGGCCACCAGCCAGGTCAGCGCCAGGCTCACGGGCCACAGCAGCAGCAGCGGCGTGAGCATCCAGTCAAGGATCTCGCCGAACAGGGAGCGCTGTTCACGCTGGAAGATTTTCATCGGCGGGCAGCCCCTTACGGCGGGTTCACGGCCCCGCGGCAACCACCACTATGCGCAGGCAAGCCAACCCGGGCCTGACAGCCACGGCAGCGGCCTCAGGACGCGATCTTCTCAAGGCAGTAGCCCAGGCCGCGCACGGTGGCGATGCGGATGGGGCCGCGCTCTATCTTCTTGCGCAGCCGGTGGATGTAGACCTCGATGGCGTTGTTGCTGACTTCGTCGCCCCACTCGCACAGGCGCTCGACCAACTGGTCCTTGCTGACCAGCCGGCCGGCCCGCTGCAGCAGCACTTCCAGCAGGCCCAGCTCGCGCGCCGACAGCTCGACCATCTTGCCGTCGATGGTGGCCACGCGGCCGGCCTGGTCGTAGACCAGCGGGCCGTGCTTGATGGTGCTGCTGGCGCCGCCCATACCGCGCCGCGTGAGGGCGCGCACGCGCGCCTCCAGCTCGGACAGCGCAAACGGCTTGGCCATGTAGTCGTCGGCACCATAGTCCAGCCCCTGCACGCGCTCTTCCACGCTGTCGGCCGCCGTGAGGATGAGCACCGGCAGCGCATCGCCGCGGCCGCGCAGCTTCTTGAGCACTTCGAGCCCGTGCATCTTGGGCAGGCCCAGGTCCAGGATGAGCAGGTCGAATTCGCTGCTGGTCATCAGCGCGGTGTCGGCCTCGCTGCCATTGGCCACATGGCTGACCACGGCGCCCGAGCCGCGCAGGCTGCGCAGCAGGCCATCGGCCAGGACCTGGTCGTCTTCGGCAATCAGAATGCGCATGGGGGATGTCTCCTGTAATGCAGGCGCGCTCTGGGAGTTGGAAATGCGCGCCTTTAGTTCCCAGGATTCTAGGATGCGCCCCGCAGTGCGGGCAGGGACTTTACCCGAGTGAGCCGCCGCCCGCGTAGGCCTCCAGCCCCAGCGCCACCACGGTGGCGATGTCGTCGCCGACTTCCTCGCGGAATTCGGCCTCGGCCTGGGAGACGGCGTCATGGAAAGCCTGCAGCCAGGCCAGGCCCGCTGGCGTGAAGCGGATGCGGCGCGCGCGCGCATCGCGCTCGTCGCTCTCGCGCGTGACCAGGCCCCAGGCCTCGCACTGGGCCACCAGGTCGCCCATGGACTGCTTGGTCATGCCTGCGCGCTCTGCCAGGTCCGTCAGCCGGTCGCCAGCCAGCGACAGATGCCGCGTGATGTGGATATGGGCCGCCCCCACCTTGTCGCGCGCAGCGAGGTTGGACAGTGCCAGCGGCACCTCCACATCGCGCGCCATGAGCTGCAGCACACGCGCGTCGAACCGCCGCATGGCATGGCCGAGCAGGCGGCCCAGGTGGGTCTGGCGCCAGGCGTCGGCGGGCGGCGTGACGGGGGAAAGCTCACTCATGGATGCATTGTGGAGGCAAATCCAACAAGTCAGGAAAACTGACTAAAAACACCAACAAATCAAGACAGCAAGCCCATAAACTACTGTTCAAGCATCCAGCCTGAATGCAAATACAGAGCTGAATCCATACCCAACCCAGGAGTCCGCATGAACACCGCCGTCACCACCGCCAACAGTGAAAAAGCCAAGGCCCTGCAGGCCGCACTCGCCCAGATCGAAAAGCAGTTCGGCAAGGGCACGATCATGCGCCTGGGTGAAGGCGAAGCCATCCAGGACATCCAGGTCGTCTCCACCGGCTCGCTGGGCCTGGACATCGCCCTGGGTGTGGGCGGCCTGCCCCGTGGCCGCGTGATCGAGATCTACGGCCCTGAATCCTCGGGCAAGACCACGCTGACGCTGCAGGTCATCGCCGAAATGCAAAAGCAGGGCGGCACCTGCGCCTTCATCGACGCAGAACACGCGCTGGACACCAGCTATGCCCAGAAGCTGGGCGTGAACCTCAACGAAGTGCTGATCAGCCAGCCCGACACCGGCGAGCAGGCCCTGGAAATCGTGGACAGCCTGGTGCGCTCGGGCGCCGTGGACATGATCGTCGTGGACTCGGTGGCCGCACTGACACCGCGCGCCGAAATCGAAGGCGAGATGGGCGACCAGCTGCCCGGCCTGCAGGCCCGCCTGATGAGCCAGGCGCTGCGCAAGCTGACCTCCACCATCAAGAAGACCAATTGCATGGTCATCTTCATCAACCAGATCCGCATGAAGATCGGCGTGATGTTCGGCAGCCCCGAAACCACCACGGGCGGCAATGCGCTGAAGTTCTACGCCTCGGTCCGCCTGGACATCCGCCGCACCGGCACCATCAAGAAGGGCGACGAAGCCATCGGCAACGAAACCAAGGTCAAGGTCGTCAAGAACAAGGTCTCGCCCCCGTTCAAGACCGCCGAGTTCGACATCCTCTTCGGCGAAGGCATCTCGCGCGAAGGTGAAATCCTGGACATGGGCGTCAACGCCAAGATCCTCGACAAGTCGGGGGCCTGGTACGCCTACAACGGCGAAAAGATCGGCCAGGGTCGCGACAACGCCCGCGAATTCCTGCGCGAGAACAGCGGCCTGGCCGTGGAGATCGAGAACAAGGTGCGCGACAGCCTGGGCATTGCCCTGCTGCCCACGGCCGGCGGCGATGCCCCCGAAGCCAAGGCTGCCAAGGCGGGCAAGGCCAAGGCCGACAAGGACGGCGTGATCGAAGCCTGAGCGCCCAGACCCCTCACAGCAGGCGCCGCAGCGCCTGCGCACACTGTGTTTGCCATCTTGGCGCAGGCTCACGTCTGCGCCTTTTTTATCGCCGGGACGCCCCAAGGCAAAAAAGCGGCCCCCTTGGGGGGCAGCGGACCTTGCGCAGCAAGGGGAGCGTGGGGGCCTTTTTTATTCGGGATGATTCAGGAGACATTGCCGCATGGGATTCGCCAAGCTGTCGCTCAAGGGCCGGGCGCTCAAGCTGCTGGGCCAGCGCGAACATTCACGGCTGGAGCTGGAACGCAAGCTCGCCCCCCATGTGGAGGAAGGCGAGGACCTGGGCGCCATGCTCGACGCGCTGGAGCAGCGCGGCTTCATCAGCGCCGAGCGCGTGGCCGAGTCCGTGCTGCACCGCAAGGCCGCGCGCTTTGGAACATCGCGCGTGGTGCAGGAGCTGCGCAGCAAGGGGCTGGACGATGGCCTGGTGCGCGCCGCCGCAGAACAGTTGCGCGCCACCGAACTGCAGCGCGCCCATGCCGTATGGCGCCAGCGCTTCGGCACACCGCCGGCCACCCCGCAGGAACGCCTCAAGCAGATGCGCTTTCTGGCCGCGCGCGGCTTTGGCGGAGAAATAGCGAGCAAGGTGCTGCGCGGGCGCAGCGAAGACTGGGATGACGGAGCTGCAGGCGAAGGCAACTAATCCACGCGCCGGGTTGCGCCCCAGCACACCAGCGACCCCACGGTCACCAGCGCCACGCCCTGCCAGAAGCCCCAGCCCGGCTGCACCTGCAGCCAGGCACTGGCCAGCAAGGCAGAGAACACGGGCGTGAAGTACGAGGCCGCCGCCATCACGGCCAGATGCCCGTGCTGTATGCCGTGCTCCCAGCAGCTGTAGCCCATGGCCGTGAGCCCGCCCACGGCCAGCAGCTGCAGCACCACGGTGCCTGACCAGTGCATGCCGCCTTCGCCACCCAGCCACAACCACTTGATCCACAGCGCCAGCGCAGTCCAGATCAGGAACAACCCCACGGCATTGTGCCCCCCACCCCAGCGCCGAGCAGCCAGCGAATAGCAGGGCCACAGCAGGGCCGCGCCAAAGGCGAGTCCATAGGCCAGCGGATTGGCCAGCATGTGGTCTGCCATGTCATGCATCTGCAGGGACTCGCCGCCCAGCACGCGCGTCAGCCCCCACAGGCACAGCAGCACGCCGGGCCACAGCCACCAGCGCGCATGCTGCTGGCGCAGCAGCACCGCCAAGACGATGGTCAGGCTGGGCCACAGGTAGTTGATCAGCCCCAGCTCCAGTGCCTGAGCGCGGTCCTGCGCCAGACCGATCGCCAGCGACAGACAGATTTCATAGACCGCAAACAGCAGCCCGCAGCCCCAGAAATAGGCCGGGTGCATGGTTCGCCATTGCGAAGGCCTGGGCAGGCCGCGCACGGCGGCCACGCACAGGGCGCTGACCGTATAGAGCATGGCAGCGCCGCCCACGGCGCCCAGCGGCTCGGCCACCGAGCGCATCAGGCCCACGGTGCAGCTCCAGCACACCACGGCCAGCAGGCCGATGGCGGTGGCCCGGCCTGCGGCTGCAGGGGAACTGCTGTGCGCTGAAGACATGGAAAAGGCTGCGCGCGGCAGGTCAGTGCGGCTGCAGCACCTGGCGCAGCGAGCGGTAAAGCGCGTCCGAGCCGTGCGCGCGGTTGTCCGCATCGAAGGAGAACTCGTTGCTGGACTGCGTGCCGGTCGCGTCCTCGGGACGCGCCTCCATGAAGAAGGACAGGAAGCGCGCGCCCTGGCGGCGGTGCATGGTCAGCACTTTCTCCAGCCGCTGCGGCGACAGTGCCACCAGCGGATGGAACTCCGTCACGCCATAGGCGGTGTGGCCATAGCGGCGCAGCATCTGGCCGACCAGCGGCCCATAGGTGTCTTCGCCATACAGGCTGACACCCAGGGACAGCCCCGGCATGCGTTGCAGGCTGCGCTCCACGGCGTAGCGGCTGGCGTCCCAGCTCGGATTCGCATGGGGGTTGAGCTGGTGGGCAAAGCGAGGCACCCGGCCCAGGCAGCCGTGCCCGATGTGCTCGGAAAAGCCCTGGATGTAGTCGGCCACCTGCTGCTCGCGAAAATCGTTCCAGTCCGTCACCAGCGGGTTGTAGAACAGCGCCAGCCGGTCCTGCGGGCTGTCCACCCAGAACTCCACACCATCGGGCAGCTTGCCGAAGTCAGGCAAGGCCTCGGCGGCATGGGGCCTGGGCTCGCCCTGGTGGCGGTCCATCACGGCGATCTGGCGCGTGGCCAGCAGGCCCAGGCTGCGCCCGCCGGCCTGCAGCACCACGTCGATGCGGTGCAGGCCCTCGCCCAGCGCCGGATAGCGGATGTCGGCACGCCAGCCCACATCGGGCGTGAGGAAATCAGGCTTGGCCTGGGCCACATCCTGGCGGTGCATGTGCACGGGGGCGTGCGAGTAGGGGCGCCCGTCCACGAAGACGGCCACGGCCAGTTGCTTTTGCAGCTTCGCGTCGGGCGAGTGGACCCAGCCGGACACCGGGACCGTGCCAGCCGCATAGCTGTCGATGTGCTGGAAGAAGTTCTGCAGCGGCTCGCTGCGGATGTTGCGCGACGGAGGCTCCACCGCATCGAAGCTGGCGAACTCCGACTTCAGATGGGCATTGAGCCGCGCAATGTCGCCATAGCGCTGGCGCAGGAATGCATGGAAGCCCGCCACGGATGCAGGGCTGTAGTCGGTGACCGCATAGCCTTCGGCCGCGAACCCCATGCCGGCCTCGAAACCCGGGAACAGCTGGTGCGTCTCGCCCAGCACGGTGAGCGCACGCAGCGGATGCATGGCGGCATCGCCCGCAGCGCACATGCGCTCGGCCAGGGCATCGACCACCAGCTTGCGCACGCGCGTGATTTCATTGTCCTGCCGCGCAACCGACCACGGGAAGATGCGCGCGCCCAGATAGGTGTCCAGCGGCAGCGGTCCCTTGGGCGTCCAGGCCAGATTGGCGGGATCGGCGGCCAGGCGCTCCTCGGCCTGGGAGTGGACCTCGAAATGCGTGGCGAACAGGTAGAGCACCACGGGCCGCTGCGCCTGCGCCACCGTGCGCACCACGCGGTCCAGCGCCTCGCCCCGGACTTCCCAGGCCCGGCCGTTCCACTGCACATAGCGCAGCAGAGGCACGCTGAGCGTATAGCCCAGCTCCAGCCCCTCGCCCTGCGGCCGGCCCAAGCGCTGCAGCGTGGCTTTCACCATTTCCGCGGCCGAGCCCTGAGGGCCCAGGCAACTGGCAGGCACCTGCTGGAATTCCTTGGGAAAATCCTCGCGCAGCCCGTCCTGCACCAGGCAGGCTTCCATATTGCCCAGCAGCGGACTCAGCAGCAGGCGCGATGAGGAAGGCAATGCCGGCCGCAGCTTCCAGGCGAACACAACGATCAGCAGACACAGCACGGCCAGGGCCAGGACATGGCCCCAGACCGGACCGCGCCGGCCCGGCAAGGACGGGGGCGCGGGGGGCCTCACAGGCCCAGCATGATCTGCAGGTTCTGCACGGCGGCGCCGCTGGCGCCCTTGCCCAGGTTGTCCAGACGGGCGATCAGCACGGCCTGGCGGTACTGCTCATTGGCGAATACACGCAACTCCAGCCTGTTCGTGTCGGTCAGCGTATCGGCAGCCAGCTTCATGTCTTCGGTGGGCGGCAGCACCGACACCCATTGCTCGGGCGTGTTGGTCGCCGCGTAGTGGGCGGCCAGCGCATCGTGCAGATCGGCGGCCTTGGGCGCGCCCGGCAGCAGGTCCAGATGCAGGGGCAGTTGCACCAGCATGCCCTGGCGGAAATTGCCCACGGCAGGAATGAAGACCGGGCGGCGCGTCATGCCCGTGTAGTGCAGGATTTCGGGAATGTGCTTGTGCGACAGGCCCAGCGCATAGGCCTCGTAAGGCGCGGCCGTGCCGGCCTCGTAGGCTTCGATCATGCTGCGGCCGCCGCCCGAGTAGCCGGACACCGAGGGCAGGCTCAGCGCGTAGTCGGCTGGAATGAGGCCTGCCGCCACCAGCGGGTGCAGCAGTGCGATGGCGCCCGTGGCATAGCAGCCGGGGTTGGCCACGCGCGTGGCAGCCTTGACGGCGTCCAGCTGGCCCTTGCGCAGCTCGGGAAAGCCGTAGACCCAGCCCGGCGCCACGCGGTGGGCGGTGGAGGCATCGATGATCTTGATGGCGCGGCCGGTCTCGGCCTCGATGGCGTCGACCATGGCCACGGTTTCGCGCGCAGCGTCGTCATGCAGGCACAGGATGACCAGGTCCACGCCGGCGATCAGCGCACGCTTGGCAGCAGGATCCTTTCGCAGCTCGGGCGCAATGCTGACCAGCTCCACGCCGGACAGATCGACCAGACGCTCACGGATCTGCAGCCCTGTCGTGCCTGCTTCGCCATCGATAAAGACTTTTGCCATCGCTGTATTTCTCCTGCTGCGCGGCCCTCCTGGAGCCGCTGCGGCACCATTGCCGCGTTCCAGCTGCGGATTCTCACCGAAACCGGGTCCCCCTGCGCCCGTTGTCGCAAAACGGTTGGCAGTGGCGATCAAGGGCGTGCTGACATGCGCCTGTTACAAACGGCGGGCAGGGCCGTCTGCAGATCCTCTATAAGACAAAAGAGCTGTGGCGCCTGAAAGAAATGTCGGGAAACCGTCTTTTCCCTGACATATCAATGCATTGCACAGTTCCTGGCATGCTGCTTGGCCCGCAGGAAATTGTGGATTCTGCGCATGGGGGCGTGTCGGATGGCGCAGTGCAGCATGGTACATTCGGCGATTGCCAGGTCACTCCGCCTTGAGGCAGCACCCCAGGGCTACCGGGTCAATCCCCCCCTATTTGTTTGAGAGAGACATCATGAAGATTCATGAATACCAAGGCAAGGACATCTTGCGTCAGTTTGGTGTGCCTGTACCTCGCGGTATCCCTGCGTTCACAGTGCAAGAGGCCGTCGAGGCCGCCCAGAAGCTCGGCGGCCCCGTGTGGGTCGTGAAGGCCCAGATCCACGCTGGTGGTCGCGGCAAGGGCGGCGGCGTGAAGGTTGCCAAGAGCATCGACGACGTCAAGGCACTGGCTGGCCAGATCCTGGGCATGCAGCTGGTCACGCACCAGACCGGCCCCGAAGGCCAGAAGGTCCGCCGCCTGTACATCGAAGACGGCGCCGACATCCAGAAGGAGTACTACCTGTCGTGCGTGACCGACCGCGCCACGCAGAAGGTGGCCTTCATCGCTTCCAGCGAAGGCGGCATGGACATCGAGGAAGTGGCCCACTCCACGCCCGAGAAGATCATCACCATCTTCGTCGATCCCCTGGTCGGTCTGACCCAGGCCCAGGGCGAAGAGCTGGCCAAGGGCATCGGCATGCCTGCCGACTCCACTGCCCAGTTCATCGACATCTGCCAGAAGCTCTACAAGTGCTACATGGACACGGATGCCTCGCTGGTCGAGATCAACCCCCTGAACCGTGACAGCAAGGGCAATGTCATTGCCCTGGACGCCAAGTTCAACTTCGACGCCAACGCCCTGTTCCGCCTGCCCGAAATCGTGGCACTGCGCGACCTGGACGAAGAAGATCCCGCCGAAGTCGAAGCCTCCAAGTTCGATCTGGCCTACATCTCGCTGGACGGCAACATCGGCTGCCTGGTCAACGGTGCCGGCCTGGCCATGGCCACCATGGACACCATCAAGCTGTTCGGCGGCGAGCCGGCCAACTTCCTGGACGTGGGCGGCGGCGCCACCCCCGAGAAGGTCACCGAAGCCTTCAAGATCATGCTGAAGAACCCCAAGGTCGAAGGCATTCTGGTCAACATCTTCGGCGGCATCATGAAGTGCGACACCATCGCCACCGGCGTGATCACTGCCTGCAAGGCCGTGAACCTGCAAGTGCCCCTGGTCGTGCGCATGAAGGGCACGAACGAAGAACTGGGCAAGAAGATGCTGGCCGAGTCCGGCCTGCCCATCATCAGCGCCGACACCATGGCCGAAGCGGCCACGAAGATCGTCGAAGCCGTCAAGTAAGCAGGCCCGGAGAACACACCATGTCTATCTACATCAATAAAGACACCAAGGTCATCACCCAAGGCATCACGGGCAAGACGGGCCAGTTCCACACGGAAAAATGCATCGAGTACGCGAACGGCAAGAACTGCTTCGTGGCCGGTGTGAACCCCAAGAAGGCCGGCGAAAAGATCTTCGACGTGCCAATCTACGCCTCCGTCAAGGAAGCCGCACAAGGCACGGGCGCCACGGTCTCCGTGATCTACGTTCCCCCCGCAGGCGCTGCCGCCGCGATCTGGGAAGCCGTGGAAGCCGACCTGGACCTGGCCATCTGCATCACCGAAGGCATCCCCGTCCGTGACATGCTGGAAGTGCGCAACAAGATGCGCGCCAAGGAAGCTGCAGGCGGCAAGCGCACCCTGCTGCTGGGCCCCAACTGCCCCGGCCTGATCACGCCCGACGAGATCAAGATCGGCATCATGCCCGGCCACATCCACAAGAAGGGCCGCGTCGGCGTGGTCAGCCGCTCCGGCACGCTGACCTACGAAGCCGTGGCTCAGCTGACCGAACTGGGCATTGGCCAGTCGTCGGCCGTGGGCATCGGCGGTGACCCGATCAACGGCCTCAAGCACATCGACGTGATGAAGGCCTTCAACGACGATCCCGACACCGACGCCGTCATCATGATCGGCGAAATCGGCGGTCCCGACGAAGCCGAAGCTGCCCGCTGGTGCAAGGACAACATGAAGAAGCCCATCGTCGGCTTCATCGCTGGTGTCACCGCCCCTCCCGGCAAGCGCATGGGCCACGCCGGCGCGCTGATCTCCGGCGGCGCCGACACGGCCGACGCCAAGCTGGCCATCATGGAAGAGTGCGGTTTCGTCATCACCCGCAATCCCTCCGAAATGGGCCGCCTGCTCAAGGGCCTGATCTAAGCGGCACCGGTTCTGCGTGACATCCAGGGTTCGCTCCAGGAAGAAATTACGCAGAATTACGAATCGGTAAGGCGGCAAGTCCGCCCTACACTGACGACTCCAAAAAAGAAAAAGCGCCAGAGGCTACCGCCCTGGCGCTTTTCAACTCATAACAGCGGAGAAACCATGGAATACCTGCAAAGCGCCGATTTCTGGATCGGCCTGTTGAAGATCGTCTGGATCAACATCATCCTGTCTGGCGACAACGCCGTCGTCATCGCCCTCGCAGCACGCTCGCTGCCTCCCGCACAGCAAAAGAAAGCCGTCATGTTCGGCTCCGGCGCCGCCGTGGTGCTGCGGATCATCCTGACCGTGGTCGCGGCCAAGCTGCTGGAGCTGTCGTTCCTGCAGATCGTGGGCGGCTGCCTGCTGCTGTGGATCGGCCTGCAGCTGCTGACCGGCGAAGAAGATGATGAAGGCGAATCCAAGGGCCATGGCAGCATGATGGTCGCCATCCGCACCATCCTGATCGCCGACTTGGTGATGAGCCTGGACAACGTGATCGCCGTGGCCGCCACTGCGCAGGGCAACATGGTCCTGCTGATCCTGGGCCTGGCCATCAGCATCCCGCTGGTGATCTTCGGCTCCACGCTGATGATCAAGCTCATGGAGCGCTTCCCCGTCATCATCACGCTGGGCGCCGCCCTGATCGGCTGGGTCGGCGGAGAAACCATCGTCAACGACCGCCTGCTGCACGGCTACGCCATCAGCCACCCCTGGCTGCACTATGTGGCGGCCGCAGCTGGCGCCGTGCTGGTCGTGGGCATTGGCAAGTTCCTGCAGGCGCGCTCAGGCGCAAAGCACGCAGCCCAGGCCTGACGCTGCCGCAGGCAGCACCTTCGCCGCATCACGAACGCACTGCCCCGGCAGTGCGTTTTTGCTTTGTGAGGACCCATCTTGATGTGGCGTCAAGCTGACGAGCCGTTGCGCCCGCGCATTCCGGGCACTTGCGCGCACTGTTTTCATTTACGCTGTGCACCGGTCTTCACCATTGCACCTGCACACCAGGGACTGATGGCACCACCGCCGAATCCGTCCTTTGCCACCATGCCCAGCGCCCCCAAAATCCCGGACCAACCCACCCGGCAGCAAGCTCCTGCCCAGTACTGCGCCATGGTTGCACGCACCGATGTGGGCCGGCGCCGTGACAACAACGAGGACGCCGTCACCATCCACCCCAGCGCCCAGCCCTGGCCCATTGCCGTGCTGGCCGATGGCATGGGCGGCTACAACGCCGGCGAAGTCGCCAGCGCCATGGCCATCAGCCTGGTATCCGTGGCGCTGCAAAGCACCACCACCGAGGCGCCCGTGGCCAACACGCCGCAGGCCCGCCAGGAATTGCAGCAGTCACTTGCCAATGCCCTGAACCTGGCCAACGCCGCCATCCTCACTGCCGCCCAGGAAACACCCGGCTGCCGCGGCATGGGCACCACCGTCATCGCAGCCGCTTTGCTGCCCGGCCTGCTGATGCTGGCCCACCTCGGCGACTCGCGGGCCTATGGATGGCGCGATGGCCAACTGCTGCGCCTGACCCGGGACCACACCTGGCTCCAGGAAGAAATCGACGCAGGCCGCATCCAGGACCACGAAGCCCGGCAGTCCGGCCTGGGCCACCTGCTCACCCAGGCCCTGGGCGTGACCCAGGACGTCACACCCGACTTCAATGAATGGCCGCTGCAGCCTGGCGACCGCATCCTGCTGTGCTCCGATGGCCTTACCGACATGCTCGATGACGACGCCATTGCCGCACTGTTCAAGCAGTCCAGCCCGCTGCCCGTGCTGCTGACCTCGCTGCTCACGGCCGCCAATGAAGCAGGCGGAAACGACAACATCAGCGCAGCGCTCATCGAACTCCAGGCCAACCCGCCCTCTGCCGCCTGCGCTGCCATCGATTGAGCCCAGACAGAGCGCAGGGATCGACGGCAGAACCCATCCGATGGACGCGCTTGCGTGCGCAGAAACCCCAGGTTCCAATTGTCAAAAATGATTGCGCACCCAACAATCGGTCAAAGACAAGCCATAGCCTGTATCAAATACGATGACGGACTCCGGCGTGCCCGGGCCGCAGACATAATAGTTGGATAGACCCCAGCTCCGGATCACCCAGTGCAGTGCAAGCCGGGCATAACAAAGGAATTTTGAGCATGCCGACCCTGGTCATCTCCATCGACGGCGCCGTCATCAAGGAAGTGCAGCTGACCAAGGAGCGCACCACGCTGGGACGCCGCCCCTACAACGACATCGTCATCGACAACCTCGCGGTCAGCGGGGAGCATGCCGTGCTCAGCATCGTCGACGGTGCCGTCATCATCGAAGACCTGCGCAGCACCAATGGCACCTATGTCAACGGCCAGCCCATACTGCGCCAGACCTTGAACCACGGCGACCTGCTGGACATCGGCAAGTACAAGATCCGCTTCGTGCAGCAGCAGGTCAGCGCCTCCTCGCGCTCGGCACTGGCGGCCATTGCCGCAGCAGTGGAGGCAACCCGCCCAGCCCCCTTGGCGGAAGACCTGCCATCGCAGTTCAGCACCCAGACGCCCTCAGGCTTCGACCACACACTGCCGCCTTCGATGGCCGGCCTGGCCACACGCCAGGCTGCCATCCTCATGCTCAACGGCAACGCCGCTGGCCGCGAAGTCCCGCTGGTCAAAGTCGTCACCACCCTGGGCAAGCCCGGCGTGGCCGTCGCCTCCATCACCCAGAAGCACCACGGCTTCGTGCTCGCCCAGCTGGAAGGTGACGCCCTCAGCCTCAAGCTCAACGGCCAGGAAATCGGCCGCCGCCCCATGCCACTGCAGCACGGAGACACGGTGGAGCTGGCAGGCACGCAGATGCAGTTCCTGGTGGCGTAAGGAACCAGCTCGACCCCGCCGACAAGCCTCGCGTGACGTCTGTAGCAAGCGCACGATCTCTGACAAAAACGTCACAACAAGTGGATCAATTTGTCAGAGAATGGCGTCCAACCGTGTCAGTTGCAACCAAACCATACATAGACCTGGACCTTGGCCCCCTGGAGCGACTGGCACGGCTCTTGCTCAGTAGAGCATGCAATCAACCCCTATGAGGAGAAGTTCATGAAGCGTTCCATCCAGCAAGGTTTTACCTTGATCGAATTGATGATCGTTGTGGCGATCATCGGCATCTTGGCAGCGGTTGCGCTGCCGGCTTATCAGGATTACACGGCACGTGCCCAAATGTCTGAGGCCATGACTCTGGCCAGCGGCGCCAAGGGTGCTGTGACTGAATCGTATTCCAACAACGGTGCTTGGCCGGCCACCAATGGCGCCGCTGGACTGGCAACCGCAAACACCATTACCGGCAAGTACGTGAACAACGTTTCCGTTGCTGATGGCGTTATTACCGCCCGGATGAAGAGCACTGGCATTACCAAGGATATTCAGGGCAAGACCTTGGTTCTCAGCCCCATTACTCGAGTGGGTTCGATCGAATGGAAGTGCAAGCCCGGTGCTGGTGGCGCTCCTCTCAAGTTTTACCCTGCTTCTTGCCGCGGCTAAGCCTTTGACGACGGTATAGCAGCGCAATCAGCGCATCCGACTGCCCGCTATTGCGGGCAGTTTTTTTTGAGAAGGACAAAGTAGTTTGCTGAGAAGAAATGCATGGTGCCTAGCTTTCTGGCTGTTCATCGGTCTATGCTTGGCAAGCTATCTGCCCGGTCTGAACGGCGGTTTCCTATTCGATGACATGCCGAACCTCTCCGAGTTGGGAGCACGTGGAGGGGTGGAGAATTGGGACAGTTTCAGGGCTTTCGTGTTGCATGGTTCCGCAGGCCCCCTGGGCCGCCCAGTCTCTCTCGCCAGCTTTCTGCTGGACGACAATTTTTGGCCCAGTGCCCCAGCTGCGTTCAAGCGCACCAACTTGCTGTTGCACCTGCTGACGGGCGTGCTTCTGTGCTGGACGACGCTGAACCTGCTGCGGCTGTATGGGGTTCGGGAAGAGCAGGCCCGCTGGGGCGCCGTCCTCAATATGGGCTTCTGGCTGCTACACCCCTACATGGTCTCCACCACGCTGTACGTGGTACAGCGCATGGCGCAATTGGCAACGCTGTTCGCCCTAGCCGGACTGGCGGGCTATCTGCATGGGCGCCTGCTGATGCGGCGCCGGCGTATCGGGGGGTATCTCTGGATGAGCGCTTCCCTGGGCCTGGGCACCTTACTCGCCACCTTGAGCAAGGAGAACGGTATTTTGCTGCCCATGCTGGCCATGCTGGTCGAATGGTGCAGGCCCGTGACCGTTGCTGCTGGACCAACGCAAACTGAGCGCCCCGACTGGCGCTGGCGCCTGATTTTTCTATGGCTGCCCAGCTTGGCCGTTTTCTGGACACTTGGCAAGGAGATCAATTTCTCACCCGATGTGTGGCCGGCCCGCCCTTTCAACCAGGTCGAACGCTTGCTCACCGAACCCCGCATCGTCTGGGAATACCTGCAGCATCTGTTCATCCCGCGCATAGAAGGCCTGGGCCTGTTTCAGGACGGCTATGAAATCTCGACCAGCCTGCTCAGCCCATCAACCACGCTGCCCAGCCTTGTCGGGTTGGCAATACTGCTGCTCGCAGGGCTGCTACTACGTCGACAGCAGCCTTATGTAGCTCTGGCCATACTGTTCTTTTTCGTATCCCATCTCATCGAATCCACGGTCGTGGGCTTGGAGTTGTACTTCGAGCACCGCAACTACGCTGCGGCGCTGTTCCTTTTCCTGCCCATCGTCATGGGACTACTATGGCTGGCGGAAAAGAAAAGCATGTTCATCGCGGCCACCACGCTGTGCGCCATGTTGGCCCTGCTGACCCTGCTGACTTGGCAGCGTGCCACACTATGGTCAAACACAGAGGCCTTGCAGAACTATTGGGCCGTGGCCTCTCCCCTGTCGCCACGGGCTCAGAACCATCTGGCCATGCGGCTGTTCCAGTCCAAGCAGCCCGAGAAAGGCTTTCAACTCCTGGAGCACGCTTCGGAGAGGCTCCCACAGAGCTCGCTGTTGACTATGCAATGGCTGCTTCAGAAGGTGATACGCCAGGAAGCCACCCCCGAGGACTTTGGCAGAGTGAAGAACAAGCTGCCGGCCCAGCGTTTCGACGCCCAGGCTCTACTGGGCATACGCATGATTGTCGACAGCTTGCAGGAAACAGGGACACGCCCGGAGTATCGGCAGCAGACTCTGGAGTTGCTGGATGCGATGCGCACTCTGCCGCGCTATACGGCAGTACCGTTGTTCAACCGCTTGGAACCCTACCTGCGTGGCAGCCTGCAACTGGGAGAGGGAAAATACATTCAAGCGACCGCCAGCTTCAAGCAGGCCATACAGCAATACCAAGACATCGACGCCGCTTTGCCCATGGTGGCCGACATGGGCAACGCCAACCGCCCCTATGAAGCCATGGAGCTGCTGCAAGCAGCGAAGTCCATCTATGACAGGCAACCTGAAAGAACGCTCAAGAGATCAAGGGAAAGCTATGCGCAGGAAATCGAGCGTTTCAACGCTCTTCTGCTCCTAGATATGCAAGCCATGAAGCCAAGCCAAAAATGAAGCTCAGCATCGTATTACCAGCCAAGAACGAAGCCCTCAGCGTCGGAGATACGGTGCGCGGCATCCTGTCCAGACTTGTGCACGCCGAAGTCATTGTCGTGAACGACGGCTCTACCGATCACACGGCACAGGTGGCTGAACAGGCAGGCGCCCGTGTAGTGCACCACCCTTACAGTAAAGGCAACGGAGCGGCCATCAAGACCGGGGCACGTGCAGCCACGGGTGACGTGATTGTCTTCATGGATGCCGATGGCCAGCATGATCCTGCAGATATCCAGCGTCTGCTGCAAAAAGTGGAGGAGGGCCATGACATGGTCGTGGGCGCCAGGCAGAAAGGCTCGCAGGCAAGCCTGGGACGTGGGCTGGCCAACGGCTTATACAACCGGATCGCCAGCTGGATGACCGGCCACAAGGTCGAGGATCTCACGTCAGGCTTCAGGGCCGTACGGGCCGATAAATTTCGGGAGTTCCTGTATTTGCTGCCCAACGGGTTCTCGTATCCGACCACCAGCACCATGGCATTTTTTCGGGCCGGCTATTCAGTCACCTATCTCCCTATAACTGCGGCCAAACGCATCGGGAAAAGCCATATCCGCCTATTGCACGATGGTATGCGATTTCTGCTCATCATCTTCAAGATCGGCACCCTATACTCACCCTTGAAAATATTTCTACCTTTTTCTGTTGCCATGTTCTCCATCGCAACGGTATGGTATCTCTACACCTACCTCCACTCCGGCAGATTCACCAATATGAGCGCATTGCTTTACACAGGCAGTGTTATGATTTTCTTGATGGGCCTAATTTCCGAGCAGATTACTGCATTGATGTATAAGGAATCAGAGCGATAGTATCCTAATATATCCCTGCCGTAAACAAGATCTGATGACGAAGAACTCCATTAATCTAGAGACGGCAATGATGTCAAACGAAAGCGCAGGGGAGGCCTAGTATTGAAAATATCCCAACTCCACCACCATCCGCTTCGTCACGTATATACTTCGTCCACTATACAGTTTGCATCGCAAATACTTCTTCTCTTTATCCTGATAAGAAGTACGAGCCATGCTGAATTTGCGGACTACAATTATGCGGCTTTGATACCTGGAATTGCAGCAGTCATCACCAATGCCGGGTTTGATTCCCTGATGAACAAGGAGCTGGGGCGCACCAAAGGAAATTCCGGATTCTATAATATGGCAGGCAATATAAAGCCTACTCTATATATATTATCAGTAACCCCGGCATGGATCTTCTTTGCAGCAGAAAACCCCTTCTGGCTATTCATCCCCATTGCACTGGCAAATGTTATTATCGAGCATGATGACGTACTCTTCCGCTTTCACTCGAAATATGAGGCATTCCGAACCAGAGCGTTAGCAAGCACTATTTTCATAGTTCCGAAAATATTGCTTGCCCTGACAGCGCATGTCCACTATCTCATACTTTGCATGCTGATAGAGCAGGTCAGCATCATCGGCGTCAATAAGGTGCTAAAAAAAAGAGAAAACCTGTCCATAAATACCAAAGATTGGGGACAAGTCTCCATCAGAGATTTGGTAAAATCGTTTATCGGCGGCGCAAGCATATTCATATTCTTCAGAATAGACCAGTTGATACTCTATCAAATTTCCGACAAGCAGATTTTCGCCTATTACTCTGCGGCCGCTAGAATAAACGATATGCACAACAGCTTCACAAGCATCTTCGCAAGGCATATCATCCCGAAAGTCTACTCCGAGCAACTGAACTATAGATCAGGGCTCATGAAACTATGGTTGGCCAATACCGTGGGCATCGCCATCACGTTATTCGGCTCCATATGTATACTACTTATTGCTGCACCCGACTATCTAAGCACTTTGGCAATACTTGTTCCGCTGCTTCTCAGCAGCTACTTTCTGATATTTGGTCAGATTCGAGGAATTTATTTCGTCAAACGTGGCAGACTGGTTGCTGACACCATCAATGCCTTACTGGGCATCGGAATCATGCTTTGCTTCATTCACCTGACCGATTTCCCCCTCGATTTAAGATTTTCCCTATCGTATTTTATAGCATTCGCAGTCACAGGAATGGCGACAACACTCGCATACAGCACGGGTCGCGAATTTCTCAAAAATATCGGACGCCTCCATCATGGCAGATAAGCTACTACATTCCATGTCTTGCTTCTCAGAGCTGATCAACAAGATACTTGAGCAGTGCATGCCCCGCAATATCGTCGAGGTGGGATCGGAATATGCAGGCTCAACAAAAATACTGGCCGCATATGCTGCAAGCAACAAGGCCACTCTGCATGTCATAGATCCTGCGCCAAAGGCAGACCCCGATCTCATGCTGGAAGGCTTCAAAGGTGCATATCAATTCATCCGTGAAAAAAGCCTGGATGTATTACCCAGACTGAATGCAGATATTTACTTTCTCGACGGAGACCACAACTACTGGACCGTCTTCAATGAACTTAAATCAATTTACAGCATAAACCCGAATGCCTGGGTTGTATTGCATGATGTAGGCTTCCCCTGCGCTCGCAGAGACATGTATTACGATCCATCCAGCATTCCCAAAGAGAGCTTGCATGAATGCAGCCACGATCACGGGGTAAATTTGGAAACGGGATCCGTTCAGTATCGATCTGGATTCTGGGGTGCTGGTCACTACGCCATTGCCCTGTCTTCCGATACACCACGTAATGGAGTCCTGACCGCCATAGAAGACTTCATGCAGAACAGAGGTGAACTGCACTACGAGTCCATACCGTTGATCTTCGGACTTGGAGTGATCACCCCTAAAGCAAATCGAGATTTCATACAAAGAATACTCCGACCTTACCAAAGTGAGCTTTGCCACATCCTGGAGAGGAACCGTCTGGATTTATACAATGAAGTTCTCAAGCTCAACCGTTTCGTTCCACGAACATTTGTGCGAAGGTGGTTGAATCGCATGTTGGATCTGCTTGGCCTATGAGGTCTTTATGCGGCTTGAAAGCTACGATCTTTTCGACACTCTTGTCACCCGCTCCACCAAGACCCCCAGGGGCGTATTTCAACTACTGCAGTTGAGCCAGAGCATCGTCTTCCGCTGGAAGATCCTGAGCATTATTCCCTTTGCTGTTTGGCGTCGCCACGCGGAGCATATGGCCCGCAGGTTGTCATCCCGTGATGATATCTGCATCACTGATATATATCGTGTGCTAGGCTGGATCATCAGGAATCCCTCCGATGCCATGCGCCAGGAAATTACATTGGAAAAGGCTGTTATCCAGCCCATTCCATTGATGATTGCGCAACTCAGACATCAGCAGCAAGAGGGTCACCGATGCTGCATCATCTCGGACATGTATCTGCACAAATCGACCATCAGATCCATTGTTAACAGGCATATCCAGGATATCCCCTTGTATGTATCCTCCATGAATGGCATCACAAAATCCAGTGGAAAGCTCTTTCAACATGTCGCCCGAGACCAAGCTATAGATCTGCGAAGCATGCATCATCAAGGCGACAATCAGGTTGCAGACTATGCTGCCCCACTACGCCTGGGAATGCAGGCGACTCTGACAGAGAAACCAAGGGATGAAGCATCCTGCAGTTCGCTGGATGTTCTTAAGTGCCCTAGCGAAGATCCATTCTTTTCAATTGGATTCAAAATTTCCGGCCCTGCTGCATTTGTAATGGCCAAAGGCCTAGACAGCCATGTTTCAAGACACCCACCAAGCAATATAGTTTTTGCAGCACGTGATATGCACTTGGTTTTCCATGCCTTCAATCGCATATCTCATTTCAAGAGCACCAGTTACCTCCGGATATCCCGCAGCGCGGTTTACCATGCACAGTGGCATGCCAACAAAAATCCCGAGAAATGGTTTGAAGGAGTTTCCAACGGAAAGGAATTTTTCTCCAGATTGGGCATTGAGTGTCCAGCTGAGCTCTCCGACTTGAATCCTTGTGTGCATAGCCAACGCTTTCTTGATGAGCTTGAGCACAGTGGCTTCATGCAGAGGTGCAGCGATGATTATCATATAATCCGCAGCTATCTACTTGAAAACGGATTGCAATCAGGAACTCTTTTTGTTGATCTGGGTTGGCGCGGCTCCATACAAGATGCCATCGCGGATATACTCGGGCAAGAAATCGCACTGACAGGCTGGTACTTTGGAACCATAAAGAACAGTAGCCCAAGCAATAAGACAGGTTTTTATTTCGAGAATTCTCGGCCTCTCAAGCGGTTTCATAAGGTACTGCAGTCCATCTCTTTCTTCGAATTCATCTTTACTGAGAACATTGCCAGTCTTTCCAGGATTGACGGCTCCCAAGGCAAACTCATTCCAGTCTTTACCGAGGATGAATCCCCAGAGCAGATCAGCGTAAGAAACCGCATCGCAGAAGGCGCTCGGGCATATATAGATACCATGGCATCTTTGGACAAAGTAGCAAACTTTCAAACAGACCGCTTGCTCAAGGATCTGGATAAATTATTCGACAAATACCTAATGACCCCCCCCTCCGACTGGGTCAATGCAGTGGAATCCATGACCCATTCAGGGGGTTTTGGAGGATCGGGGAGATGCCCCATGGTAGGCGACGAATCCGGCACTTTTTTGGGATTTCTCAAGTCCACATGGAAAGGCGGATATCTGCAAAAGCACTCCAGATCCGCCTCCACAAGAATCATGAAGACAGCACACAATTATATTTTTTTTGGATTCTATGAATCCCTGAAGTCAGCGTTCCGCCGCCTGAGAAAAAAATTCATGGACATGAAAGCGAAGATGGAATTAATGAAATGAATCAATACATCATCGTTGGAGCCGGATTTGCCGGATGCGTATGCGCACGCGAATTAGCAGAAGCAGGGAAAAATGTCTTGCTTTTGGAAAAACGCCATCACACGGGGGGAAACGCCCACGATGAAGAAGACGATTCAGGAATTCTTGTCCATCGATATGGGCCGCACATCTTTCATACAAATAGCGAGAAGGTTTTCCACTGGCTTTCGCGATTTACACAATGGAGAAACTACGAACACCGTGTCCATGCCGTAGTGGAGGGAAAGAGCTACCCATTTCCCATCAACAGAGTTACCCTCAATCAACTATATGACTTGAACTTAAATGAGGTGGAGGCTCTGGAATTTTTGAATTCTGTGCGCGAGCCAAGAAATCCCATACGCACCAGCGAGGACGTAGTGCTCAACACGGTAGGGAGAGATCTCTATGAAAAGTTTTTTTTGAACTATACCCGTAAACAATGGGGCTTGGATCCATCCCAACTCAAAGCCGGCGTTGCCGCACGCATACCCGTAAGAACCAATGACGACGACCGATATTTTACCGACCGTTTCCAGGCCATGCCTCTGGATGGTTATGCATGCATGTTCAAGAAAATATTGGACCACCCTCTTATTAAATTGAAATTGCACACGGACTTTTTCCAGTTGCGTGCCGAGTATGATTCATCTGGCAACCCGCTTCCTCATGTAATCTACACAGGACCGGTGGATGCCTATTTCGATTATCGTTTTGGCCGACTTCCTTACCGCTCCTTGCGCTTCGAGCATGAGCATCTTCCCGATATTGCGCAGTTTCAACCCGTGGGCACGGTCAACCATCCCAATGAAAATTCATTCACACGGATTACGGAATTCAAGCATCTGACAGGGCAATATCACACAGGAACATCCATAGTACGAGAGTATCCTTCCGCAGAAGGAGATCCCTACTATCCCATTCCAAGCGATGAGAATGAACGCCTGTTTCAGCAGTATCAAGATTTAGTCGACATGGAGGCCAATACCAGCTTCGTGGGCCGCTTGGCGCAATATCGATACTACAACATGGATCAGGTCGTTGCTGCAGCGCTCACCACAGTTCAGGAAATCTTGCGAAGGCATGCGTAATCCTCATACCGCACCATTTCGCGGCATCAAGAGATATCCCATCAATAATCCATTTCGGATGCAATCGTGAAAATTGCTTTTCTCTGCAAAAGAAAGTATATGGGCAAGGATGTCATTCTTGATCGCTATGCCCGTCTCTATGAGATTCCTCATCAACTCGCACGCCTAGGAAACGAGGTCAAAGCATTTTGCTGGGCATACCAACAGCAGGAAGAAGGCCAATGGGAACATGCGATAAGTGGCGAAGGCAGTCTGAATTGGCAATCCCGGTCACTGACACGCTCTTTACTACCAGGACTTTTTACTTACCCTCGTTGGCTTGCAAGCCAGTTAAGAGCCTTTTCCCCTGATGTCGTGATAGGTAGTTCCGACATTCCTCATACCATTCTGGCTCATCAAATGGGCCGTTTTCTGCAGGTACCCTATGCGATTGACCTGTATGACAATTTTGAAGGATTCGGACAGGCACGCATTCCTGGCATGGTGAAAGCCCTGAGGCGTTCCGTGCGCCATGCAGCCTTGGTAACCACCACCAGCGATCCACTGAGGGATCTGGTACGGCAGGGATACCACGCCAAAGGCGAGGTCGTCACCCTACCCAGCAGCGTAGATCACTCCATTTTTTTCCCTCGCGACCGTCGGGCCTGCCGTCAGATGCTAGGCCTGCCTGCAGATGCTCTGCTAGTCGGTACAGCGGGTGGACTTCTGGCTGAAAGGGGTATAGGTGACCTTTATGCCGCTTGGCAAGCCATGCATGTGCACATGCCTCAACTGCATCTGGTGCTCGCGGGTCCAGTCGATACTGCCTTGCCTCCACCGAGCCATCCCCGCGTGCACTATCTGGGCATGCTTGCCCACGACAAAGCCGCCCTGCT
This sequence comes from Delftia sp. WSY_22, assembly GCF_043104185.1. NCBI lineage: Bacteria > Pseudomonadati > Pseudomonadota > Betaproteobacteria > Burkholderiales > Comamonadaceae > Delftia > Delftia sp. WSY_22. The sequence continues at coordinate 69,046 of NZ_JBICKN010000007.1, read as the reverse complement.
TCTTAGCGCCTTGGATGTAGGTGTCATCTATTTGCGCGATACGCCTTTCGGCCGCTATTGCTTTCCCCAAAAATTCTATGAAATGAAGGCTTGCGGCCTGCCCATAGTGGCGACAGCGGTAGGTGTCATGCCGCAATTGCTCCACGAATCGCCTCAAGCTCTCTACCCACCGGGAGACGCGGTAGCCCTGGCACAAGCGCTGACAGCCCAGCTTGTCCAGGGCCAGCAGAGCTCAGGCAACGTACCGGGTTGGGATCAGCTCATCACGCAGATGGCAGAACATCTACATCGAATATCGCGCCCTTGACGAAGGTAGCTTTCTTCAAGATTTCAATGCGGAGGCAAGCTGCGCTCCGAACATGGGCCACGCAAATTGGCGGGCAAAATTGACTGCGCCGGAGTGCCAGGCATCGGGGCCCCGCTCCAGAGCGGCAAGTACTTCGCGGGCCAGTGCGGCATAGTCGTCCGGCGCCACGAGTGCCCCCGACTGACCTTGTGAAACGGCGTCAACCACTCCACCTGTTGCGAACGCGATCGTGGGCACACCATGTGCAGCCGCCTCGATTGCTACCATTCCGAAGCCTTCAGGATCTCCTGGTATGCAACGTACCGGGAAAACGTGCAGGCTTGCACACTCATAGGCGGATGCCAGTTCGGAGGGATTGGTGATCACCCCCAGAAATTTCAGGTGCCTTCCAATCCCTGCCGCATCGGCCACAGCCTGAATGCTGGCCTGAGTCTGATGTGTTGCATACAGCGAACTGGCAGGCGCATCGCCAATGACCAGCAACAATGTGTCAGGGCGCTCCCGCACGATGGCTGGCAACGCTTGTTCAACAAACTCCCGCAGACCTTTACGTGTAGTCAACCTGCCGATGGAAAGCAAAATCCTCGCATCGCCCAGACCATGACGCTGCCGGAAATCACTGAGCACGTGTCCTGGCTGAGGCTCGTGCGGCAGCTGGACCCCGGGATGGACCACGGACACACGCTGTGGATCCACGCCGATAGCCCGTGCCAGATCGGCTGTGGGCCTGCTGTTGACGATCACGTTGTCCATACGGCGGATCACCGGATGCCAGATCGCCTGATAAATGGGGTGCCGAACGGCAGCGTCCAAACCATGCAGGTAGACGCTAGCCAGAGAGCCCACAGCACGTGCGGACAGCCAGGCCGCGGGAGCCGTCAAGCCGCTGCCGGCCAGTATCCTGTCCGGCTTCCAGCTCTTGGCCACGCACAAGGCTTTGGCGGTGGAGCATGCGAGAAATTTCCATAGTGGCTGCAGCGGTACCTCCGTGCACTGCACACCAGGAGGACAGAGCGCGGCAGCTCCCTGCGGTCCAACCACATGCACCTCACCGCGACCGGAAAGCTCTTGTGCCATATGCCAGTTGAGCCGCTCCATACCGCCCACCAGCGGCGGAAGGTTGCGAGTCACGATCAAGAAGCGGGTAGGCCGCGTTGGAGGCGTTAAATCGGGCGATGGGGGCATTGTTCTCATCTTGCAGCAAGCCAAACCATATAGCTATGCGTGTGCATGGGTTCAGGAGGTCGCCTGTACATTTATATTACTTATCTATGAATTTACTGGAGGCCGCAATACCAGTCAATTACGTATCCATGCCATCAACTTCGATTATCTTGATGATTCATTTTCCCCTGGAGCATCAAAACACGGATGTATACGCCTGGAAAGAATACGATAATTCCCATGTATTCAGAAGAAGATCCGGGATTTTCCAATTTATAAATTACCACAAGCGAGGCCGCAGCGGCCTCCAATCCTTCAGTTTCCGAAGAAAATTAAGAGCCAAACTGCATTTCAGTCATGGAGATTCACCATCCTCACGCTACTACCACGGTTTCTCCCCCTCCTTTCATCCGCCCCCTCGTATCCACTATCAGCGATGCATTTACAAGCAGATTTTCATAATCAAACCCGTCATGATCCGTAGCCAGCACCACACAGTCATAAATGGCTACGGACTCTGATGTCAGCTGTATGGATTTCAGATCGAAATAATAATCCCGCTTGCGCGGGAACACCGGAACGTGTGGATCGCTGTATTCAACATGCGCCCCCTTGCCCTGCAATAGATCCATGATCTCCACAGCTGGGGATTCCCGCGTGTCATCAATATTCTTCTTGTAGGCCAGCCCCAGCACCAATATACGGCTCCCCTTGACGGCCTTGCCCCGTTCATTGAGTGCATCGGCGACCTTGCCCACCACCCAGTGCGGCATGTAGTGGTTGATTTCACCGGCCAGTTCAATGAAGCGCGTGTTCACGCCATATTCACGCGCCTTCCATGTCAGGTAGAAGGGGTCGATGGGAATGCAGTGGCCGCCGAGGCCGGGACCGGGTCGATAGGGAACAAAGCCGAAGGGCTTGGTGGCAGCTGCATCAATGACTTCATGGATGTTGATGCCCATCTTGTCCGCCACGATCTTCATCTCGTTGACCAAGCCGATGTTGACGCTGCGATGGATGTTCTCCAGCAGCTTGGTCATTTCAGCCGCCTTGGTGCTGCTGACGGGCACCATGGTCTGGATGGCATGTTGGTACAGCGCCATGCCCAGTTCCAGGCAACTGGGTGTGCACCCTCCGATCACCTTGGGGATGTCCTTGGTGCCGTAATGCGGATTGCCAGGGTCTTCGCGCTCCGGAGAGAACACCAGGGCGCAATTGGCGCCAGGCTCCAGTCCACGGCTGCGAAGGCGCGGTGCCAGCACTTCGTCCGTCGTGCCGGGCCAGGTTGTGCTCTCCAGGCTCAGCAGCTGACCTTCACGCATGTGAGGCAGCGCCGCTTCCACCGTGTCAATGATGAAGCTCAGGTCGGGCTCGCGGTGAACGTTCAGGGGCGTGGGCACGCAGATGATCAGGGCATCGATTGCTTCTGTCCGTGCAAAGTCAGTGGTGGCCTCGAATCCCTGCTCCAGGGCACGTGCGATCTGCTCGGGAGTGATGCGTTCAATGTAGCTGCCGCCTTCGCCAAGGGTAAGGACCTTGGCTTCATCGATGTCAAAGCCCAAAACCTTGATGCCAACCTCGGCGAAGCGCAGGGCAAGAGGCAGACCTACATAGCCCAGTCCATAGACACCTACGCGCACAGAGCCATGGGAGATTTTTTCCTTGAGGCTTCCAAGAGTTGAAGAGAAATTAATGCTCATTGAGTTTGACATGGTGAACTTGGTAAATCAGGGTGGGAATGGCCGGCACCAATGGCTTTATCAGCCAATCAGGAATTACGCCCATGATCCGGGTTCCCAATTTACCAGGCCTCTCTAATTCCAAGGTTTTCCGCAATGCCTGGATGCACATGTTTTCAAATGATAGCCCACAGCCAGAAATTATTCTTTCCAGAGTCTTCATTTCCAAAGGTTCACAGTCATAGAAATCCCCTTTCCCCATCATTCTGAGGTAAGGTGTGCGCCAGCTCCGCGGAAGCCAGCTCAGGAATTTCAACTGATAATGTGGCTCTTTCAGCATCCAGCGATTGGGAACCGCAATATATGCTTTTCCATTCTTGCGCAAGACACGCGCTATTTCCGCAAGATGCTCTTTCTGAAAATTCTCTTCCCCAACATGTTCTATGACATGATTGGAAATGACCAGATCGAAGTTCTCGGGATCGAAAGGCAGCTTGACTCCTTGGACCTGGATATATTCATAACCTTCAAATATTTGCCGATTATCAAAAATATCAACAGCCACCACTTCACACTGCAGAGATGAATGCTTTCCAAAATAATTAGCTATCCATCCCGAACCCGTTCCAATCTCAAGAACTTTCAGAACTCCCTTGTGATCTGAAAGATTGAGCAGAACTTCTATTTTTCGTGCCTTTTTATGTCTTGACAGTATATCCAGGGCCGCATGAGGCTGCCGCGCCAAATCAGTATTCATGAACTCCCCTCCCTTTTCTCATCTGATGATTTATCAGGTCTCGGCAGCCCTGGCTTCGCTATGCGACGAAACTGCCCGATTTCCCGCCATGCTTCTCCAACACCCTCACCCCCTCCATCACCATGGCCTTGTCCACCGCCTTGCACATGTCATAGATCGTGAGCAGGGCAACCTGCACGGCCGTGAGTGCCTCCATCTCGACCCCCGTGGGCCCCACCGTTTCCACGGTGGCCGTGCAGCGGACGGCGGGGGCACCGGGCAGGAACTCGAAATCCACCGCCACCCTGGTCAACGCCAGCGGATGGCACAACGGAATCAGGTCACTGGTCTTCTTCGCTGCCATGATGCCAGCAATGCGTGCAATGCCCAGCACGTCGCCCTTCTTGGCCGTGCCGCTCTGGATGATGGCCAGGGTTTCGGGCTGCATGGTGATGCGGCCTTCGGCGACCGCGATGCGGTGGGTTGCGGGCTTGGCGCCGACATCGACCATGTGGGCCTGGCCCTGGGCATCGAAATGGGTGAGGGAAGACATGGAAACTCCTGAAAATGCACGGGCCGCTCTACGCTAGTCCTGACACGCTGGTCAGTCCTGCCATGAACGTTCGGCGAACCGAGGCATCATAGTGGGGTGTTCCACCGCCCCGTGCCTATGCACGGGCCCGGCCCCTTGGTTCTTACCTGCCCATGCGCCCATCACGCCTGAAGACACGTATCGCCGTCGGCCTGCAGTTGCTGGCGGCCTCTCTCGCCATCGCAACGCATGCACCCGCACAGGCCCAGTTGCGCCTGCCCACGCTGGGCGACGGCGCGGCCACGACGACCAGTGACGAGCGGCGCCTGGGTGACCGCATCATCCGCTCTCTCTACCGCGATCCGGACTACATCGACGATGCGGTACTGCAGGAGTATGTGGAAGGCATCTGGCAGCACCTGGTTGATGCGGCGCGCACGCGTGGCGAGCTGTCGGACGAGTTGGAAGAGCGCTTTGCCTGGGAGATCCTGCTGGGGCGGGACCGCTCGGTCAACGCCTTTGCGCTGCCCGGCGGCTATCTGGGAGTGCACCTGGGACTGATCGGCGTGGTCAGCACGCGCGACGAACTGGCTTCGGTGCTGGCGCATGAATTGAGCCACGTCACCCAGCGCCACATTGCGCGTCTCATTGCCCAGCAGGGCAAGCAGACGCCGCTGATGATCGGCTCGATGATCCTGGGCGCCCTGGCCGCCAGCCGCAGCCCGGATGCCGCCATGGCGATGATGATGGGCGGCCAGGCGCTGGCCGTGCAGAACCAGCTGAACTTCTCTCGCGACATGGAACGCGAGGCCGACCGCATGGGTTATGGCTTGATGGCGCCTGCGGGCTTTGCGCCTCAGGGCTTTGTCACCATGTTCGACAAGCTGCAGCAGGCCAATCGGCTCAATGACAACGGCAGCTGGCCCTATCTGCGCAGCCATCCGCTGACCACGGAGCGCATGGCCGACATGCATTCACGCCTGCCACGCGGCGTTGCGCCCGCGCCCGCCCCTTCCCTGGAACACGTGATGATGGCCGCACGGGCCCGCGTGCTGTCGCGCCCGGGCGTGGACGTGCTGCGCCAGTGGGCCGAGCTGCCGCGCTCCACCAGCTTTGGGAGCCAAACACCGACCCAGCAGGTGGCACAGTTGTATGCCGCCACGCTGAGCGCCGTGCAATTGCGCGATTGGGCCGAGGCGCGGGAAATGTCCGGGCGCCTTCAAGCGGCCACGGCCGCCGATCCCGGCGCCCTGCGGCAGGCCAAGCTGCTGCAGGCCGAACTGGAGCTGACGGCCGGCAAGCCCGGCGCCGCGTTGCAGGCATTGCCACCGCTCTACCTGCCTGCAGCCGCACCTGCCCAGGCCAGTCCCACGGAATCCGTCCCCGCCAAGACAACGGAATCCGTCCCCGCCAAGACAACGGAAAGCGGCCCCAGTCTGGCCACCGTCAATGTGGTCGAAAGCCGTGCGGTGCGCCGGCCCGAGCTGCTGATGCGCACACAGATCCTGCTGCGCGAGCAGGGCGCCGCCAGCATGGCAGGCCCGCTGCAGACCTGGGTGACGGACCACCCGCGCGATGCCAGCGCCTGGCAACTGCTGGCCCAGGTTCAGCGCTCTCAGGGCCAGGAGCTGCGCGCGCTGCGCGCCGAGGCCGAGGCCCAGGTCGCGCACTACGACTATGCGGCCGCGGTGGATCGCTTCAAGGCAGCGCAGGAACTGGCCCGCAAGGGCGGGCCCAAGGTGGATTTCATTGAAGCCTCCATCGTGGACACGCGGCTGCGTGCCGTGGAGGAGCTGCTAAGGGAACAGGCGCGCGAGAAGTGACTCGATGGCCAGGCCCAGCAGCGAGTAGATGAGCGCGCCCAGCATGGCCGCCCAAAAGCCCGCGACATGAAAGCCGCTGAGCAGGCCCGAGGCTGCCCAGAACATCAGTCCGTTGACCACGAAGAGAAACAGCCCGACCGTCACGATGGTCACGGGCAGCGTCAGCACCACGAGGATGGGCCGCAGCACCGCGTTGAGCAGGCCGATGACCAGCGCCGCGATCATGGCCGAGCTGAAGCTGTTGACCTGCACGCCACCATAGAGATAGGCCACGACCAGCAGGGCACCGGCGCTGAGCAGCCATTTGATCAGGATTTTCATGCGGGCAGCATAGCAGCAGCCAGCAGATCCGGGTTGAGGCGGCGCACTGGGAACCGTGGACCGGAGAACTCCATGAAAAACGGCATCCCGTTTTCCGGGATGCCGTCCTGACAGTGATCGCCTGACCAGAGCAGCCAGGCAGATGCAAGCCTTTAGACCATCGCTTCCTCGAACACCAAGCCCATCAGCGCGCCGATGGCCGCCAGCGTTCCCGGAAGATTCCAGCGCCGGCCCAGCGGGGCTGCAGGCGCCACGGCTGGGGCCGTGGCTTCCTGCTTGGGGCGGCGCGCATCGACGATCTGGGCCGCGCCATGCTCCTGCTGGAGCTGGGCCACCAGTTCGGCCAGCGGCCCCTTGGCCAGCACCGGCGTGATTCGGCCTGCACTGTCACCGAACACCGGCAGCAACTGGGCAAACAGCTTGTCGGCCCACTTGCCGCGCCAGCTTTCGCGTGCGCTGTGGCTCACCCATTTGCTGACACGGTGGGTTATGCGCGGTGCGCAGGCCACCAGCAACCAGTGCGAGGACTGGGCCTGCGGCGAGGCGGCCAGGGCCTGGACCAGAGGCAGAGCGTAGGAAGCGTCATCCACGTAGACGATGATGGGGTTCAAAGCAAGTCCTTGTCGAACTGGGTTTGCGGGGTGGGACAGGCGGGCGGTCAAAGCCGCCCTTGCACTGGATTGTCGCGAATCGGCGCGGGAGGCCAGACAGGCCAACCCGGCGCCAACCTCAACTTTTCAGGAAATCAAGCTCCGTGGGCATCCGCCTTGGGAGCAGGACGGCGCGAAGCGATGTACTTGCCCAGTGCCAGCACCAGCAGGGCTCCGAACACGCTGGCACCGTACTTGAGCATGTCGGTCTGGGGCAGCTTGACCATCCAGTCCCACTTCTCCGTATTGGCGAAGACGGGGTCGGTGACCAGCATGCCGCCGGCAATCCAGCCCAGCAGCATGCCGCCGGCCACGATGATGATGGGGAAGCGCTCCATCAGCTTGATCACGAGCTGCGAGCCCCAGACGATGATGGGGATGGAGATCAACAGACCCAGCACGACCAGCAGCAGCTGGTGTTCGCCCGAGCTCTGTGCGGCGCCGGCGATGGCGATCACGTTGTCCACGCTCATCACCAGGTCGGCGACGATGATGGTCTTGATGGCCGCCAGCAGCTTGTCGCTGCCCTGGATGTTGTCATGGCCATCTTCATCAGGCGCAATCAGCTTGATACCGATCCACACCAGCAGCAGTGCGCCGACAAACTTCAGGAAGGGCAGCGCCAGCAGCGTCATCGCGAAGGCGATCAGGATGACGCGCAGGATGATGGCGCCAGCCGTGCCCCAGATGATGCCCTTCTTGCGCTGCGCGGGCGGCAGCTTGCGGCAGGCCAGCGCGATCACGACCGCGTTGTCCCCGCCCAGCAGGATGTCGATGATGATGATTTGGCCCAGGGCCACCCAGAACGGGGCGTGAGTCAGAAAGTCCAAGTCCATAAGGTCCTCGCTGTTGAGTACGGCCGGCGGGAACTCCTCCCTCCTGGAGAAACACCCACCAGCACAGAAAGACCGATGCGACGACACAGCGCCTACCCGGGCAAGGACATGCCTGGCTCAGGGGAGAACACCTTGATCGACCGTCATCAGGTCCATCAAAGGTCTTGCTCGGCTGCGGTATGCACCGCAGCCCGGAAGGCCGGAAGCTTGCGCTTCGTATTGACGACCATTCCGATGCCGGCGCGGTGGCTTTGCAACCACCCCTGCCGGCAGAGAGCTACTCCCCTTCGAACCTGCGGATTGCAACACAAAGCCGCTGCGGCACGCAAGTGAAAAAACCCTTCAATTCCACGGAAAGCACAAGCAACACATCCCGCACTCCTTTTATACATCTGCCCCCAACGCTTCACTATTCATAGCAACCCTGAAGTTGATGGAGTGTTGCAGCAGTGCCCGGCCGAGGACTGGCATGCGCCTTATCATCGCTGTCCCTTCCCCTTGCCCGTCCATGACCGCACTGCACATCACCGATATCGAAGCCGCCATCAACTACTGGCGAGAGCGCCACCCGTCCCCGGACGGCGTGCTGCTGCAGCCCGAAGTACGGGCCCTGGCCGAGGTGTACGCGCTGATGATCTTCTGGCATGAGACCGAAGTGCAGGTTGAGGGCTTTCCCTCGCACGCCATGGCAGCCTGGCTGGCCTGGTACGACACCACCCCCGATACGCCCTGCATCGCCATCTGCTCCACCAGCCAGGGCGACGAGAAATGCAAGGGTTGTGGCCGCAGCTTCGACGAAGTGCAGATGTGGACCGCCATGGAGCCACCACAGAAGCGTGCCGTATGGCGCAGGATCACGACAGAAGGCGACTCCTGGCGCTTTACCCGCTATGCAGAGCGTGCGGCCGAGCGCGCGGACATATCGCGCAAACCCGGCTGATTGCCGTATATCGCACCGAACCAGTGCGATGTTGCAGGCGGCCTAACATCAGTCCCCATGCTGCAGACCGCCGCTTCCAGCCACCGCCGCCCCCGCCCCTGCATGCGCCTCACGGCAAGTGATGCGGGGAGCGCGCGCGTGCCGGCCGGCAAGGCCTGGCCTGCCACGGCCGCTCGCCTGCGCGAGCGCGATGCAGCGCGGCTGAACATCGGCCCCAGACAGGCCGCACGGTCTTGATGCGCTGCCCTGCGCGGAACCGGGCAGCGTCGCTTCACTGAATCCGCTCTTCTTGCGCCGCCTTCACCTTGAAACTGAAGGCGGTTGGGTTTTCACGCGTCTGCCGGGCCACAAGGCCTGCCGACAAAGCGAGCTTTGCCGTGACCTGTCTAGCCTTTGCCCCAGCCGGGCCCTCGTTTTCCTCCCTCTGGCGCCATCTGCGTGATGCCGTGGCGCATCGCGCCTCGGCCCGCTTGCGGCCGCACCACGTCACCGAACTGCGCATCGACGTGATGCAGCCGCTGGTGGAGGGCGAGCTCGAAGCCATTCATGAGCGCCTGTACCAGCCCGGCAACAAGCTGCACGGCCTGGAGCGACGTCCGCTTCACGATCCGCAGTTCCAGCTGCACTGGCGGGAGGCCGACGGCGAATGGTTTGCCTACGTGGAGGATATGGAGCGGCGCTGCCTGGCCGGCTACACGGTGTTCAATCGCCTGGTCGAAGTGGACAAGCGCACCGACCGCCGCGTGCGCTCGCCCCATTCGCGCTTTGCGCCGGACTACCAGCGGCGCGGCATCGCCAGCGCCGTCTACCGCAGCGTGCTCGATACGGGCACCTGCCTCGTCAGCGGCGCACGCCAGTCGCCGGGTGCCCACGGCCTGTGGAACCATCTGGCGCGCAGCTATGACGGCCGCTATGTGGGCATCACGGAGAGCAAGTCGCTGATCCATCTGGGCTGCAATGTGCCCGACGATGTCATGGACCGGCTGTCCACTCGCCGCATGCTGCTGGGCGCGGGCTGGACGGTGGAGTCCTTCGCCCAGGCCGTCCGGATGCAGTTGCCTGACTGAGACAGTGGCTTGCTTGGGCCAGTGCCCGGCTACTTCCAGCGCAGCGGCTCGATGAAGACCGTGCCTAGATTGCTGCTGAGCGTCAATGCGCCTTCCTGGATGGTGGCCTGCAGTTGCATGCTGCGCTCGGCCAGCTCCGCCAGCGACTGGGAGGTTTCGGAGGGAATCCGCCAGACCTGCAGCTTGTTCAGTCGTGCCAGCTTGCCTTCCAGGCCTTTCCACCAGACTTCCGCCGCATGGTGGAAGGCGTAGAGCACTACGGCATCGGACTTGTTGCATGCCTTGGCGATGGGCTTTTCCTCGGGCTGGCCGACCTCGATCCACAGGCGCTTGGCTCCCGTGAAGTCGGTCAGCGAGACATCGGGGTCCTCGGGATCGGACAGGCCCGCGCCAAAGGCCAGCGTGCCGTCGCCGTTGCACATGTCGCTGAGCTGGTGGGCATTGAGGGCCAGGGCCACAAGGCGCACCATCATGCGCTCGTCCGTTTCGCTGGGATGGCGAGCCAGGGTCAGCGCATGGTCGGCGTAGTAGCCGTGGTCAATGTCGGCGATGGACAGGTTCGCCTTGAAGATGGTGGATTTGAGGGCCATGAGAAAACCAGGGACAGCGCATGGCCATCAGGAGGACAGATGCGCAGGAATATCGAGGGAGGATGAGACAGCCGGCTTGCGTGGCTTGAAGACCAGCGCCTTCTTTTCAACAAGGTGCCAGGACAGCATCGCCAATAGGCCAGCCCCCACAAGACTGCAGGCCAGCGCCGCTCCAAAACCGATCCGGCCTGAAAAGTACCAGACCACTGTCTGTTGAACGGGAAAGGCGTAAATGTACAGGCCGTAAGACAAATCACCAAAGCGACCAGCTTGTCGCAGCAGGGGTGTGCTGGCGGAGCCCAGTATCACCGCGAGCACGGCCATTGCCAGCAAAGGCGCTTGCAGCACCAGGATCAGAGGTCCTTTGGCATGCAGCAGCACGCAGCCGGCCAGCAATAAGGCAAGGGCCAGCATCCGCCGGGAGATCCAGAGATGGCGCCAGCACGCCAGCGTGGCGCCAAGCGAGAACACCATCGCATACTGCAGCGCGAACGACCATTCAGGAATGGGCTCGCCAGGCTCGATGCTGTAACGCCGCCACAGCGCCACCATCAATGCCACAAAGACCAAGGGTGCGGTATAGCGCCAACGCAGCAAGCCCAGAGCGCCCGCCACAGCCAGCATCACATAGCAGCCGACCTCCAGTGGAATGGTCCACAGCGGCCCGTTGACTGCGGCGCGGATCACATTCATCTCGAATACGCCAGGCAGCTCATATCGAATCTGCAGCCAGAGATTGCTGAAATATCCCCAGGTCAGCGGCTGCTCCAGATACACCCTCAAGGGGATCGAACTCACCAGCGGCCCCAGCACCAGGGCACACAGGGCCACAGCCACGGTCAGACCCGGCCATATACGCAGCACCCTGCGAGTAGCGAATCGACCCAGATGGGGATCTGCCAGCCAGGATAGCGTCACCAGATAGCCGCTGATGGCAAAAAAGATGACGACGCCCACGGCCCCAGGCTCGTCGTAAAGCAGCTTTGGGATCGGTAACCCAAGGACCGCGAACTGGTGGCTCCAGATGACCAGCAAGGCTGCCAGCAGCCTGAATGCGTCGAAATTATTGGAGCGCAGGGCAGTCCCAGCCCCTAGGGCCACTTGCACCAACTCAGACGCGGCGCGCCAGCTCGGCCGCCTTGCCCACATAGGAGGCAGGCGTCATGGCCAGCAGGCGGTCCTTGTCGGCCTGGGGGATTTCCAGGCCGTTGATCAGGCGGTGCAGGTCTTCGGCCTGCACGGTCTTGCCGCGCGTGACTTCCTTGAGCTTTTCGTAGGCGCCCTGCACGCCGTAGCGGCGCATCACGGTCTGGATGGGCTCGGCCAGGACTTCCCAGGCGTTGTCCAGGTCTTCCTGCAGGCGCTCTTCGTTGAGTTCGAGCTTGTTCAGGCCGGTCATCAGCGAGCTGTAGGCCAGCGTGGCATAGCCCATGGCCACGCCGATGTTGCGCAGCACGGTGGAGTCGGTCAGGTCACGCTGCCAGCGCGAGATGGGCAGCTTTTCGGCCAGGTGCTTGAGCAGGGCGTTGGCCAGGCCCAGGTTGCCTTCGGCATTCTCGAAGTCGATGGGGTTGACCTTGTGCGGCATGGTCGAGGAGCCGATCTCGCCGGCCTTCAGGCGCTGCTTGAAGTAGCCCAGGGACACATAGCCCCAGACATCGCGCGAGAAGTCGATGAGGATGGTGTTGGCGCGCGCGATGGCGTCGAACAGCTCGGCCATGTAGTCATGCGGCTCGATCTGGATCGAGTAGGGCTGGAAGCTCAGGCCCAGACCCTGGGGTTCCGGCGACTCGATCACGTTCTTGCTGAAGGCTTCCCAGTCGAACTCGGGCCAGGCGGAAAGGTGGGCGTTGTAGTTGCCGACGGCGCCGTTCATCTTGGCCAGGAGCTTGACCTCGGCAATGCGCGCGGCTGCCTTTTCCAGGCGCACCAGCACGTTGGCGATTTCCTTGCCCACGGTGGTGGGGCTGGCGGTCTGGCCGTGCGTGCGGCTGAGCATGGGCACGGCAGCATAGGCATGGGCCATCTCGCGCAGCTTGGCCGTGATGCCGGAGATTGCAGGCAGCAGCACGCTGTCGCGGCCGGCGCGCAGTTGCAGCGCGTGGCTGGTGTTGTTGATGTCTTCGCTGGTGCATGCAAAGTGCACGAATTCGGCGGCCTTGAGCAGCTCGGGACGGCCGTCGAACTTGCCCTTGATCCAGTACTCCACGGCCTTGACGTCGTGGTTGGTGGTCTTCTCGATGTCCTTGATGGCCACGGCATCGGCCTCGGAGAAGTTCTTCACCAGGTCCTGCAGATAGACGCGCGCGCCTTCGGACAGGGGTTTGAACTCGGCAAAGCCGGCATCCGACAGGGCGATGAACCAGGTGACCTCCACCTGCACGCGGCGGTGCATGTATCCCATCTCGCTCATGATCGGGCGCAGAGGAGACAGTTTGGCGGCGTAGCGGCCGTCGAGCGGGGACAGGGCGGAGATGTGCGGCAGATTCATGGGCCGTGATTGTAGGTGCGCGCGGCAAAAACGGGGGCCGAGGGGGAGATCGCCGGGCAGCGCATAGAATCTGCTGCCCGCCCATGGGCCGCCTCTTCGCCACGGAAAATTGCCATGAAACTGATAGGTTCCTCCACCAGCGCCTACGTACGCAAGGTACGCGTCGTACTGGCAGAGAAAAGGCTCGACTATCAGTTCGTCGAGGAAAACCCCTGGAGCCGCGAGCTGTCGCCCGGCACCGGCAACCCGCTGGGCAAGGTGCCGCGCCTGGTCATGGACGGCAGCGATGCCATGTTCGACTCGCGCGTGATCGTCGAATATCTGGACACACTTTCCCCGGTAGGCAAGCTGATCCCCGGCACGGGGCGCGAGCGCGCCGAGATCAAGACCTGGGAAGCACTGGCCGATGGCCTGCTGGATGCCGGGGCGCTGGCCCGCCTCGAAGCCACTTGGGATGGCCGCAGCGAAGAACAGCGCTGCCAGGCATGGATAGACCGCCAGCTTGCCAAGGTGCGGGCTGCACTGAACGTGATGTCCCAGGGCCTGGGCGACAAGCCGTATTGCTGCGGCATCCACTTCACCCTGGCCGACGTGTGCGTGGGCTGTGCCCTGGGCTGGCTGGACTTTCGCTTTCCCGAGCTGGACTGGCGCGCCGACCACCCCAATCTGGCCGCACTGCAGGCCAAGCTGGCCGAGCGTGCCAGTTTTGCAGCCACGCGCCCTCCCCAGCCCTGACGCCGCACCAGCCCGGGAATGCAAAAAGGCCACCCGATGGGTGGCCTTTTTGCTGGCATAAAAAAGTTGCGAAGCATCCCGAAACGAATAAAGAGAGGGAGGGAGGAGAAGCGCTTCGGGCGGAACAGTTCAGGACTGTGGCCCCAGAGGCTTCGCAACGTGAAATTCGGTCTGGATACTCTCTCTCAACAAGCTGTTCAATAGATGAGCTACTTTTGCAGAAGTTCCAGGGGTCGTGGGCAGGAAAAATGTAACATTTTGAGGATGCCCGCGATCCTGCTGTAGGCCAATTTCCACGGATGCTGAAGTGAAGGCGTTCGCAGCCGCAAGCCGCCTTCTTTGCTTCACATCGTCAAGCCGCAACGGCGTTGGCGAAAACCGCATCCCACAAGGCCTTGACGGGCGCACTCAGCGGCTCGGCCTGCCCTGGCACCAGCTGTGCCGAGCGCTCATCCAGCCGTGCCACGTGCTGCAGGCGGCGCAGTTCGCGATAGGCCCGGGCCGCCTGCTGGCCTACGCCGGCCGGGATCAATCCTGCCTGTTCGGCGCGCTGCAGCAACGCGATATTGCCGAGGTTGGCCATCAGTTCCGGGTGCGAGGCCGATTGCGAGAGCACGAGGTACTGGACCGCGAATTCCACATCGACCATGCCGCCCGGGCTGTGCTTGACATCGAACAGGCCGCCGCGCACCGGATGGGCGCCGCGCACGCGTTCGCGCATGGCGACGATTTCGTCGCGCAGCGCCGAGGCGTCGCGAGGCGCGGTGATCACAGCCTCGCGCACGGCATCGAAGCGGGCCTGCAGATCGTCGCTGCCCAGCACGAAGCGCGCCCGCGTCATGGCCTGGTGCTCCCAGGTCCACGCCGTGTTGCTGCCGCGCTGCTGCTGGTAGTTGGCATAGGAGGCGAAGCTGGTCACCAGCAGGCCCGAGTTGCCGTTGGGGCGCAGCGCGGTGTCGATCTCGAACAGGTCGCCCTCGCCCGTCTTGACGGCCAGCCAGTTGATGAGCTTGCGCACAAAGGCGGCATAGATCTCGGAGGCGTGTTCGTCTTCGTCATCGAAGACGAAGACGATGTCCAGGTCGCTGCCGTAGCCCAGCTCCTTTCCGCCCAGCTTGCCGTAGCCGATGATGGCGAACTGCGGCGACTCGCGGTGGCGGTTCTTGAGCCGGCTCCAGCACCAGCTGGCCGTCACCCGCAGCACGCAGTCGGCCAGTGCGCTGAGATCGTCCGCCACCTGCTCGACCGTGATGCGGCCTTCGATATCGCGCGCCAGCGTGCGAAAGACCTCGGCATGGTGGGCGCGGCGCAGCAGGTTCAGCAGGGTTTCGTCATCGTCCTCGCCCGTGGCCTGCAGCGCGGCCAGGCGCAGGGCCAGCTCATGCTCGAAGTCCATGGGCGAGAAACGCTCGCCCAGCATGGCTTCGTTGGCCAGCTCGTCGATCACGCCCGGGTGCTGCTGCAGGTAGCGCGCGGGCCAGCGTGCCGCGCCCAGCAGGTCCAGCAGCCGCTCGTGCACGGCGGGGCGCTCCAGCAGCAGGGCCAGATAGCTTTCACGGCGCAGCAGCGGCTCCAGCCAGTTCAGAAAGCGCAGCGCGGCGTCTTCGGGCACGCTGCGCTCGGCCACCCATTGCGCCGTGCGCTGCACGAGTCGAAACAGCCGGCCGCGCGCCTCGTCGCGCAGGTTGGCGATGCGGGCATTGCCGCGCCAGTCGGCCACATGGGCGGCCAGGGCTGGCGGCAACTGCTCCATGAGGCCGTCTATCTCGCGCGGCGTGCCCTGGGCGGGGCTGCGCGCGCCGTTGCAACGGCCCGAGCCGCACTGGGGCTGGGCCGAGCCGCCCAGCAGGGTGTCGAATTCCTCGGCCACCTTTTCACGATGGGCATCGAGCTGGTGCAAAAAGGCGCAGGCATCGGCAAAGCCCATGGTGCGCGCAATCCATTCCAGGTCATCGTCGCGGGTGGGCAGCACATGGGTCTGCTGGTCGTCCAGGTACTGGATACGGTGCTCGACACGGCGCAAAAAGGTGTAGGCCGAGCCCAGGGCGTCGGCCACTTCCTGGCTCATGAGGCCGGCGCGCGCCAGGCGGCCCAGCGCCTCCAGCGTGGGGCGGCAGCGCAGTTCGGGGAACTGACCGCCACGCACCACCTGCAGCAGCTGCACGGTGAATTCGATCTCGCGGATGCCGCCGCGAGAGAGCTTGACGTCATTGGAGCGGCCCGGATGGCCCGCGCTGCGCCGCGCCGCATGCTCGCGGATCTGGCGGTGCAGCGAGCGCAGCGCATCAAAGACCGCGTAGTCCAGGTAGCGGCGAAAGACAAAGGGCAGGACCACGGCACGCAGCGCCTGCACCTGCTGGGAGCGCACGCAGTCCATGGGCGCCACGACGCGGCTCTTGAGCCAGGCAAAGCGCTCCCACTCGCGTCCATGGGTCTGCAGATACTCCTCCAGCGAGGCCAGCGAGACGGCCGAAGGCCCCGAGTTCCCGTTGGGACGCAGCGCCAGGTCCACGCGGAAGACAAAGCCGTGCTCGGTGGTGTCGCCGATCAGGCCGTAGATGCCCTTGACCACGCGCGCGAAGTACTCGTGGTTGGAGATCACCCCGCGCCCATCGAGCAGGCCGGCGGTGTCGCCGTCCTGCTCGTAGACGTAGATCAGGTCGATGTCGCTGGAGACGTTGAGCTCGCGTGCGCCCAGCTTGCCCATGCCGATGATCCACAGCTGCACTGGCCGGCCGTCGGGGCCTTGGGGCACGCCATGGCGCGCGTCGAGCTCAGCGCGCGCCTGGATGCAGGCGCGCTCCAGCGCCAGCTCGGCCAGCTCGGTCACGGCGCGCGTGACCACGGCCAGCGGCGCCTGCTGCTCGCAGTCGAGCACCATGGTGCGCTCCATGACCAGCTGGCGCAGCACACGCAGCGCAGCCGACAGATCCAGGCCACGCTCCAGCAGTGCCGCCAGGGCCTGCTCCATGGACGCGCGCTCGGGCGGACCCGGCGGCAAAAGGCTCAGCTCGTCGCCATAGCGACGGTGCAGCCGTTGGTGAAAACGGGAATAGGCGGCCTGTGCGGGGACATTCAAGGCCGTACCTGCCATTGCGTGAACTGAGGATTGCATACGGAACGCGAAAGAAGCGGCCACTCACGCGCAGAGGGATTGCAGCAACCCTTGGTTACCGCCCAGGCCCTGAGGGCGCCGGTCATAATTCCCGTCATAGCTGATGCCGCCGATGATCGAACCGAAACCGCACCCCACACGCCTGACCCGTTGGATGGCCGGCCTTGCGCGGTGGTCACTGGGGCTGGTCCTGGCCTTCTGGCTGGTCCTCGCCTCCGTGTGGGGGGTGCTCCATGGCTGGATTGTGCCGCGAATCGGCGAATGGCGTCCTCAGCTGGAATCCCTGGCCTCACGCACGCTGGGCCTACCGGTTCGCATAGGCAGCATCACGGCCCGCAGCGAGGGATTGGTCCCCCGCTTCGAGCTGGGCGACGTGGTGGTGCAAGACCCCGAACATTCGGCAGACGCCCTGCGCCTGCCCAGCGTGGTGGTCGCCGTTTCGGCACGCTCGCTGATGCGCCTGGGCGTGGAACAGATCTACATAGACCGTCCTGAACTCGTGGTGCGCCGCGCGGCCGATGGCCGAGTCTTCGTGGCCGGTATCGAGATCAGCCCTTCGGCCGGCGGGGACAATGCCGCCGCCGACTGGCTGTTTTCGCAGACCGAACTGGCGCTGCGCGGCGGCAGCCTGCTGTGGTTGGACGAACTGCGCCAGGCTCCGCCGCTGGCCTTGCGCGATGTGGACCTGGTGCTGCGCAACAAGGGCTGGGGCCACGGACTGCGCCTGGATGCCACGCCGCCCGAAGGCTGGGGCGAGCGCTTCATGCTGACCGGCCTGTTCCGCGAGCCGCTGCTGTCCACGCACGAGGGCAACTGGCGCCGCTGGAGCGGCCAGGCCCATGCGATGTTCACGCGGATCGACCTGTCCCAGCTCGGCCAGTACATAGACACCTCTGGCTTGCGCCTGCAGCAGGGCCGGGGCGCGCTGCGCGCCTGGATAGACCTGCGCCAGGGCCAGCCCGTGGGCGCCATGGCCGACGTGGCCGTGAACGCGCTGCAGCTGCAGTGGCGCGAAGACCTGCAGCCGCTGAAGCTGCAGGCCCTGACGGGCAGGCTGAGCGTGCAACACCAGGACGGCTGGCGCTTCGCTGCGCAGAACCTGGAATTTTCCACGGGCGACGGCCTGCACTGGCCGGCTGGCAATCTGCGCGCGCGCTACAACCCCGCCGGCGCCAGCACGCAGGGGGCGCTGGGTGAGCACGGCGAGTTCCAGGCCGATGGCATTGACCTGGCCATCCTCGCCCAGCTGGGCCAGCGCCTGCCGCTTCCAGAGCAGGTGCAGCAGCACCTGGCCGATCTGGCACCGGCCGGCCGCCTGCACCAGTTCCAGGGAAGCTGGCGCGGCCCGCTGGAGTCCTTGCAGCAGTACAAGGCCAGTGGCGAACTGCAGCAACTGTCGATCAACGGCGTGGCGTCGTCCGAAGGCCCCGCGGCGCCGGGCATGCCCGGCCTCAAGGGCCTGAACGCGCGCTTCTCGCTGGACCAGGACGGCGGCCAGGCCCAGCTGGAGATGGAGGGCACAGAGCAGCGGCCGGCGTCGCTGTCGTTCCCCGGCGTGTTCGAGGAGCCCGAGATCCCGCTGCACCGCCTGCAGGCCAGCCTGCGCTGGCAACTGCGCGGCCAGGCCATCAGCGTGCAGGTGCCCAGCCTGCGCTTTGCCAATGACGACACCGAAGGCGAGGCCCGCGCGCAATGGCATACCGGCGACGGCAGCGACAGGCAGCCGCGCTTTCCCGGCGTGCTGGACCTGCAGGGCCAGCTGCGCAACGCCGATGGCACGCGCGTGCACCGCTACCTGCCGCTGGAGATTCCCGCCGACGCGCGCCACTATGTGCGCGAGGCCATACACGCCGGGCGCGCGAGCACGGTGAACTTCAAGGTGCGCGGCAACCTGGACCACGTACCCGCCGACAAGCCCAGCCAGGGCGAGTTCCACATCGCGGCCAAGCTGCATGACGTGCACTATGAATATGTGCCGCCCCATCTGCTCACGCATGGCGAGGCGCCCTGGCCGGCCCTGGTCGATCTGTCCGGCGAGCTGGTGTTTGACCGCTCCTCCATGGCCGTGCGCAATGCGCGCGGCCAGTTCGCCGGCTATCCGCAGCTGCAGATGCGCGACATCCAGGCCAGCATTCCCAACCTGGCCCACACCGAGGTGGCCGTCACCGCCAAGGGCCAGGGCCCGCTGGCCGACATGCTGGGGGTGGTCAAGACCTCGGCCCTGTCGGCGCTGACCGGGCACGTGCTGGACGGCAGCGAGGCCACGGGCGCCGCGCAACTGGCCCTGCAACTGCAATTGCCCATCGACCATCTGGACCGCAGCAAGGTGTCCGGGCAGGTCACGCTGGCGGGCAACTCGCTGCAGCTCGATGACGAGACACCGCACCTGAGCCAGCTGCGTGGCGCCGTCAAATTCTCCGACACCGGCTTCTCGCTGGTCGGCTTGCAGGCGCGGGCCCTGGGCGGTGAGCTGCGTGCCGATGGCGGCATGCAGGCGCTGGCGCGCAATGCGCCAGCCACCGAATCGTCCGTCAAGGTGCGGGTGCAGGGCACGGCCACGGCACAGGGGCTGCGCGATGCCAGGGAACTGGGCTGGGTGGCCGACCTGGCCCGCCATGCCGAGGGCCAGTCGCCCTATTCCCTGCTGCTGAAGGTGCGCCGTGGCACGCCCGAAATCCAGGTCCAGTCCAGCCTGCAGGGCATGCGCATCAACCTGCCGGCTCCGCTGGGCAAGGCCGCCGAGTCCATCCAGCCGTTGGCCGTGAGCCACCAGCTCGCGCCCGCCAGCTTCGCCGCGCCCGATGCCCCGCTGCGCGACCAGATCAGCGTGCAACTGGGCGACACGGGCTCGGTCTTCTATGAGCGCGACATCAGTGGCAAGCACAGCCGCGTGCTGCACGGCAGCATCCTCATCGGCCAGGAAGCGGGCACCGCCCCCACTTCGGGCCAGGGCGTGCAGGCCCATGTGCATTTGCCGCTCTTCAATATCGACGACTGGCTGGCGCTGGCGCCGCAGTCCAACGGCGCCAGGCCAGAGCCCGCCGACGCCGCCACGGACCCTGCGCGCGAATACCTTCCCGATCGGCTGAGCCTGCGCGTCAAGCAACTGCAGGCCAAGGGGCGGCAGCTGCACGATGTGGTGGCGGGCATTTCGCGCGATGGCGGCTCGTGGCACAGCAACCTCACCTCCCAGGAGCTGGATGGCTATGTGGGCTTTCGCGAAGGCACGGACGCCCAGCCCGAAGGGCAACTGGTCGCCCGGCTGTCCCGCCTGACGGTGCCGGAGGCCAAGTCCGAACGCGTGGACGCCCTGTTCAACGAAGGGCCGCGCCAGCTGCCGGCGCTGCAGATCGTGGTGGACGACATGCACCTGTCGGGCCACGCGCTGGGCCGCCTGGAGGTCGAGGCCCGCAACCGCCCCGTGCCCGGCAACGCGGCGGCGCGCGAATGGCAGCTGTCGCGCTTCAACATTTCCACGCCCGAGGCCACGCTGACGGCCAACGGCCAGTGGCGCCTGCCCCAGGGGCAGTCCGAGCATCCGGGGCGCAGCCAGCTGCAGTTCCAGCTGGACCTGCGCGACGTGGGCAAGCTGCTCACGCGCTTTGACATGCCCGGCGTGGTGGGCAATGGCAAGGGGAGCCTGCAGGGCTCGGCGGGATGGACGGGCTCGCCCATCACGCCCGATTTCCGCAGCCTCTCGGGCTCCATGCACCTGGATGTGCAGACCGGCCAGTTCCTCAAGGCCGAACCGGGCCTGGCCAAGCTGCTGAGCGTGCTCAGCCTGCAGGCGCTGCCACGCCGGCTGACGCTGGATTTCCGCGATGTCTTCAGCAACGGCTTTGCCTTCGACTTCATGCGCGGTGATGTGCAGATCACCGATGGCGTGGCGCGCACCAACAACATGCAGATGAAGGGCGTCAACGCCGCCGTGCTGATGGAAGGCACGGCAGACCTGGTCCAGGAGACGCAGAATCTGCACGTGGTGGTGGTGCCCGAGATCAACGCGATGACCGCCTCCCTGGTGGCCACGGCCATCAACCCCGTGATCGGCCTGGGCAGCTTTCTGGCGCAGGTGCTGCTGCGGGGCCCGCTGATTGCGGCAGCCACCAAGGAATTCCGCATCGACGGCAGCTGGGATGATCCCCAGGTCACTGCCTTGCCGCGCCGCCGGGCCGCAACGCCCTCTGACACACCGTCGCGCACGCCCTCCACCGCCACCGAGTCAGCCCCTTCAGGAGAGAACCCATGAAAATCGCAGCCCTGCAAATGGTGTCGGAACCCGATGTGCGCGCCAACCTCGACCAGGCCATGGCCCTGCTGCGCCAGGCGCGCGAGCAGGGCGCCGAACTCGCGGCCCTGCCCGAATACTTCTGTGCCATGGGCCTGCGCGATACCGACAAGCTGGCCTACCGCGAGAGTTTCGGCCAAGGCCCCATCCAGGACTTCCTGGGCCGCGCCGCGCGCGAGCTGCAGCTGTGGATCGTCGGCGGCACCCTGCCTCTGGTGGCCGATGACGATGCCCACGTGCTCAACAGCTCGCTGGTGTTCTCGCCCCAGGGCGAATGCGTGGCGCGCTACGACAAGATCCACCTGTTCCACTACGACAACGGCCGCGAGCGCTACACGGAGGCCGCCGTGGTCCAGGCCGGCCACACGCCCGTGACCTGCGACATCACCTCGCGCGAGGGCGAGTCCTGGCGCCTGGGCCTGAGCGTGTGCTACGACCTGCGCTTTCCCGAGCTGTACCGCCGACTGGCCGAGCAGGGTGCCGACCTGCTGCTGGTGCCCGCCGCCTTCACCCACATCACGGGCCTGGCCCACTGGGAGGTGCTGCTGCGCGCCCGCGCCATCGAAAACCAGGCCTACCTGCTGGCGCCCGCCCAGGGCGGCCACCATGAGAACGGCCGCCGCACCTGGGGCCACAGCCTGCTGGCCGACCCCTGGGGCATGGTGCTGGCGCAGCAGGCCGAGGGTGCAGGCGTGGTGCTGGGCGAGATCAAGCGCGAGCGCCTGGCGCATGTGCGCCGCCAGTTGCCGGCCCTGGAGCACCGCGTCCTGTGAATCCGCTGCACCTGTCCACGCCCGCCCCTGCCGAAGGCCGCTGGCCCTGGCGCCGCTGGCGCACTGCCTGGCGGCGCTGGTCGCTGTGGAGCCTGCTGGTCGCTTTGGTGGCCAGCATGCTCATCACCATGGTCTGGCTGGCCGGACGCTATGAGGCCTCCCAGGTCCAGGACAAGCTGGAGCGCGACACCGCCAATGCCGTGGCCGACATACGCGCCGCCCTCAACCGCAACCTGCAGGACCTGCAGGCGCTGAACGCGCCCGACAACGACCCTGCCGAGTGGAAGACCCGCGCCGCCGAGCTGCTGCAGGTGCGCCGCGAGCTGATGCGCATCGAATGGCGCGATGCGGGCCTGCAGATCCGCTCCCATGCCGAGACGCCCTACCGCAACGTGCAGTGGGAAGACCAGCTGCGCACGCAAAACACCCATCCGGAGGCCGTGCTGACCTGCACCCACGCGCGCCGCCTCAACGGCCCGGCCTACTCGCCCAGCTACTTCCAGCTGCTGGCCGAAGGCCTGGGCACGGAGATGATGGAGGTCTGCCTGCCATTGACGCAAAGCGGCCACATCATCGGCTTTGTCATCGGCACCTACAGCCTGCAAAGCCTGCTGATCACCCAGGTCAGCAAGAACCTGCCGCGCACCCAGGAAGTGTCCTTCACCGAGCCGGACGGCACGCGCCTGGCCCTGCTGGGCGCCTCCTGGCGCGGCACGCGCATGTTCACGGCGCAGCAGCTGCTGGACCTGCCGGGCAGCACCCTGGTGCTGCGCATGGACAGCTGGCACCGCGCGCCCAGCGTATTCCCCAACGTGCTCACGGCCCTGGTGACGCTGATGTCCATCGCCCTGGTGTCCGTGGTCGCCGTGCTGGTGCGCGACAACCGCCGACGCCTGCGCGCCGAGCGCGATCTGGGCGATGCGCTGGCCTTTCGCAAGGCCATGGAGGACTCGCTGGTCACGGGCCTGCGCGCGCGCGATCTGCAGGGCCGCATCAGCTATGTGAACCCGGCCTTCTGCAGCATGGTGGGCTTCACGGCCGAGGAACTGCTGGGACTGAGCATTGCGCCCTACTGGCCGCCCGAGCGCGCCGAGATCTACGCGCGCCGGCGCGACAGCCGCCTGTCCGGCAACGCCCCGCCGCCGCGCGAGGGCCATGAAAGCATCTTCATGCGCAAGGACGGAACGCGCTTTCCGGTGTTGATCTTCGAGGCGCCGCTGATCAATGCCCAGGGCCAGCACACCGGCTGGATGAGTGCCTTCATCGACATCAGCGAGCAAAAGCGCATGGAAGAGATCTCACGCGCCTCGCAGGAGCGCCTGCAGGCCACGGCCCGCCTGGCCACGGTGGGCGAGATGGCCTCGCTGCTGAGCCATGAACTCACCCAGCCGCTGGTGGCCATCTCCAGCTACGCCACGGGATCGCTGAACATGCTGGGGAGCGACGATGGCACGGGCACAGGTGCAGGTGCGGGCAGCGCCATCTCGGACCATGAAGCCCGGCTGCGCCAGCAACTGCAGGACCTGCGCATGGCCATGGAGCGCATCAGCTTCCAGGCCGACCGCGCAGGCCGCGTGATCAAGAGCGTGCGCGATTTCGTGCGGCGGCGCGACCAGTCCCGCGAAGTCATAGGCGCCGCCGAACTCATAGACGCCGTGCTGCCGCTGATCAGCCTGCAGGCACGCAACCTGGGCGTGCGCGTGACCACCGACATCGAGCCCGGCCTCCCGCCCGTGCTGTGCGATCCGACCATGATCGAGCAGGTGCTGCTCAACCTGGCGCGCAACGGCATGCAGGCCATGGACTCGCCCGAGACCATGGAGCGCGAGCTGCAGCTGCGCGTGCGCCGTGCGGCCGCCAGCACGCGCCGCAGCTGGGTGGAGTTCGCCGTCATCGACTGCGGCACCGGCATTCCCCAGCATGTGGCGGAGCAACTGTTCACGCCCTTTTTCACCACGCGCAACGAGGGCATGGGCCTGGGCCTGAGCCTGTGCCGTACCGTGGTCGAGCAGCATGGCGGCCACCTGCAGCACAGCCCCCACAGCCCGCGCGGGACCGTCTTCGCCTTCACGCTGCCGGCGCACAGCCCTGCGCAGGTGCAGGCATAGATGGCACCAATGGAACAAATGGAACAATAGGCCCATGGAACCTGTACCCGACGCCACCGTCTACATCGTCGACGACGACACCGATGTCCGCGAAGCGCTGGCCTGGCTGCTGCGCTCGCGCCGCCTGCTCAGCGAATGCTATGACAGCGCAGAGGCCTTCGACGCCATGCTGCAGTCGCGCCCATCGCCACGCAATCCCTGCTGCCTGCTGCTGGACATGCGCATGGGCGGCATGAGCGGGCTGGCGCTGTTCAACCTCATGCTGGAACGCAACCAGATCGCAGGCATGCCCGTGATCTTCCTGACCGGCCATGCCGACGTACCCACGGCCGTGGACACCGTCAAGCGCGGCGCCTTCGACTTCTGCGAGAAGCCTTTCTCGGACAATGCCCTCGTGGACCGCATCGAACAGGCTCTGGAACTGTCGGCCCAGCACCAGGCCGAAACCCGTGCGCGCGAAGCCGTGCGTGCACGCTTCAACGAGCTGACGGAGCGCGAGCGCGACGTGATGCGCCTGGTGGTCGAGGGCATTCCCAACAAGCTCATCGCCGACCAGCTGGACATCAGCGTGCGCACCGTCGAGGTCCACCGCGCGCGCGTCTTCGACAAGATGCAGGTCAAGTCGGCCGTTGAACTGGCCAACCTGCTGCGCACACACGGCTGACCCCTTCAGAAATACGTGGCAATCACGTCCACCACGTCATAGCGGTCATTGACGACGGCCAACTGCCGCCATTTGTCAAAGGTCAGGCAGGGGTGGGAGATGTCGAAGGCCAGCATGTCGCCTATGCGCAGGCCATCGTCCTCGGCCACCTTCAGGAAAGCATGCTGGTCCATCATGGCCGTGACCTCCCAATGCGGTGGCGCCGCCACGGGCGCGGCATCACCGGGGCGGTAGCGCAGCGCGGGCCGGGGCGGCACGGCCTCGAAGGCGGTATCGCGCTTGCCCAGCGCCACGATGGCGCGGCCGGGCTCGGGCAGCGACTGCACATAGGCCCAGACCTGCAGCGCAGGCTGCAGGCTGGCACGCATCTGCTGCGCCACGGGATTGGTCTGGTCGATGCGCCGCTGCGCTGCCTGGTAGATGCCCGCGTCATGCGTGAGATAGCAGCCCGGGCGCAGCACCAGATCCAGCGGACCGCCGATGTCGGCCTTGCCGAACTCCTGGGCCACCACGTCATACCAGGCCGAGCCGGCGCCGGTGAGCACGGCCGGGCTGCGCTGCAGCCGGCCCTCGCCCGCCAGCCGCTGGAGCCAGTCCACGGCGCGCCGCAGCAGGGTGCGGATGGGTTCTTCTTCCTTGAGCACGCCCTCGTAGACCTCGATCCCGGCCAGTCGCACGCCGGCACCGGCCCGGGCCAGCGCGTCCAGCAGCGGCTGCATCTGCGCATCGGAGCGAACGCCCGTGCGCCCGCCGGGCGGGCCCAGTTCGATCAGCACCTGCACGGACCGGCCCGCTGCGCCAAAAAAGGCGGCCAGCTGCTCGACCTGCTCGGCACAATCGACCAGGCAGAAGAACTCGAAGCCGGGATCGGCCAGCAGCTCGGCCACGGCCGCCATGTTGCGCCGGCCGATCAACTGGTTGGCCATGAGCACGCGGCGCACGCCATGGGCATGGGCCACGCACGTCTGCTGAGCGGTGGCCAGCGTGATGCCCCAGGCGCCCGCGTCGATCTGCTGGCGGAACAGGCGGGGCGCCATGGTCGTCTTTCCGTGGGGCGCGAGCTGGGCGCCGTAGGCATCCACAAAGCGCTGCATCCAGGCCAGGTTGTGCGACAGGCGCGACTGCGACAGCACGGCCACCGGCAAACTCAAGTCTTCCCGCAGCAGATTCCAGCCCTGCGCGGCAGCGTCCTGCGGCGTGCAGGGGGCGGACAGCGCGCCCAGGCCCTTGTCGAGCGGGCTGACCACGTCGGCCGCGCCCGCTGTGCTTGCTTCACTCATACGACTCCCCATTGATGGATGGGAGCCAGCATAGGGCAATGCCGGTGCCCGCCCACGCAAAAACGCCCCGCGTTGCGGGGCGTTGCATCTGGCACAGAGCCCGGGTCAGCGGGGCTGCTGGTACTGGGGCTGGTATTGCGGCTGCTGGTACTGCGGCTGCTGTTGATACTGGGGCTGCTGCTGGTGCTGCTGCGGGATCTCGCCCACGAAGATTTCCACGCGGCGGTTCATGGCACGGCCGCTGGCCGAGTCGTTGGAAGCCACGGGCTGGTGCGAGCCACGGCCTTCGGTGGCGATGCGGGCGCCCGAGACGCCTCGCATGGTCAGGTAGTTGCGCGTGCTGTTGGCGCGGTCCAGCGACAGCGGGTTGTTGATGGCATCCGAGCCGGTGCTGTCGGTGTGGCCGATGATGCGCACCTCGGCATTGGGGTTGTTGCGCAGGCCCTCGGCGAAGCGGTCCAGGATGGGAGCGAAGTTGCCCTTGATGTCGGAACGGTTGGTATCGAACGAGATGTCGCTGGGAATGTCAAGCTTGAGCTGGTTGTCAGCCGTCTGGCTCACGTTCACGCCCGTACCCTGGGTGGCCTGCTCCATCTCGCGCTTTTGCTTTTCCATGTTCTGCGACCAGATGTAGGTACCCAGTGCACCCACGCCAGCGCCGATCACGGCACCCGTGCCGGCCCTGCCGCCGGTGACGGCGCCCAGCACGGCGCCGGCTGCAGCGCCCACGCCAGCGCCCGTGGCCGTGCGGCGCTGGGTGTCGCTCATGTTCGCGCAGCCGGAGATGAACAGTGCGGCCGCCGTTGCGGCGGCCAGAACGATGTGCTTGCGCATTGGAAACTCCTTTTGAATCTTGGGAACGCACCGTGCGGTAGCGCCAGGGTCCCCATTGTGGAAAGCAGGCTGCGCACAGCCTATCAGTGCGGGCAGGGCATACCCGTAGGACGGCGCCCGCTCCGCGAGGCTGCCTCCACGGCCGTCACGGGCCGCTGCGATCCTGCCCGGGAGAGGGTTTGTCTGGAGACGGATGCGAATCCCGTGGCGTGTCCACGGGCAACTCGCCCTTGCGGCGTCCGGAGAACATGGTCCACCACACAATAGCGACCAGAATCACCAAGGCCAGCAGTGCTTCGAGCAAAATCAACCCCATGAATTTCCACCTCCTGCGCCATGCCGCGATGGCGCTGATTGTAGGGACGCTGGTCGCCTGCACGACCACCACCAAGCCGGTCTACGACCCCTCGCCCGTACCCGATCTGCAGCCGGGCGGCTCTCCCGCCGTCACGCCCAGGCCCCCGCTGGTCACCAACACGCCCACCAAGAGCCGCTGGATCGCGGCCGACTGGAGCGAATTGCCCGGCCTGCAGGAGGACGCGCTGCACGAAGCCTGGAATGCCTGGCTAAAGAACTGCGAACGACCCAGTTCGGTCTTCGCAGGCCTGTGCCGCGATGTGCGCCAGCTGAGCATCGCCACGGGCGACGAGCAGCGCGCCTGGCTCATGGCCAATCTGCAACCCTACCGCATCGAGGCGCTGGGCGGCGGCCCGGACGGCATGCTGACCGCCTACTACGAGCCGCTGTTCGAGGCGCGGCGCCTGCCCGGCGACGGATTCAACGTGCCCCTGTACAAGACGCCGGCCGGCGCCGGCTTCGGCAGCCGCAAGCCCTGGTTCTCGCGCCAGCAGATCGAGACCCTGCCAGAGGCCCAGGCGGCCCTGGCAGGCCGCGCCATCGCCTGGCTGCGCGACCCCGTCGATGCGATGGTGCTGCACATCCAGGGATCGGGGCGCCTGAACATCACCGAGCCTACAGGCGCGCAACGCACGATCCGCGTCGCCTTTGCGGGCACCAATGACCAGCCCTACAAGAGCGTGGGCCGCTGGCTGCTGGACCAGGGACTGGTGCGCGACGCCACCTGGCCCGGCATCAGCGCCTGGGTGGCCGCCAACCCCGGCCGCGTCAATGAAATGCTGTGGAGCAACCCGCGCTACGTCTTCTTCCGTGAGGAGCCGCTGGAAGGCCTGGACCTGCAGTTCGGCCCCAAGGGCGCCCAGGGCGTGGCCCTGACGCCAGGCCGCTCCATCGCCGTGGACAAGCAGAGCATCCCCTACGGCACACCGGTCTGGCTGTCCACATCCGGGCCCACCGTGGCGCTGAACCGCCTGGTCTTCGCCCAGGACACGGGCAGCGCCATCGTCGGCGCCGTGCGCGCCGACTACTTCATGGGCTGGGGCCCCGAAGCCGGCGACCTGGCAGGCCGCATCAAGCAGAACCTGCGCCTGTGGGCCTTCTGGCCGCGCGCCCTGGCGAGCCAGGCACCGCACTTGAGGTGATTCCCTGAGCGGCTACGCCGCTTCCCCCTCTCTACTCGCTTCGCGAGGGAGGGGGAAGGCGCGCAGCGCCTCAGGGGGTATCGAAGTACCTCGTGACGCGCGGCGGTTCCTTGCCCTTGTGATACGCCAGCTTGCGGTCGCGCAGCGCCACGTCGGCGGCGGTGACGCGGTCGAAGCGGCGAAGGTGCTCGGTCCATGACTCGTCGATGATCTGCTCCACGTAGCGCTCCGGGTGGCTCATGCTGTGCAGCAGGCTCCAGCCCAGCGCGCCCTGGCGCATGCGGCTGCGGCGGCTTTCCTGCATGAGGGCGCGGAAGGCCTCGGCCTGGGTGGGGTCGATCTGGTACTCGATGGTGACGACCACGCGGCCGGCTTCGGGGATGTTGACCTCGGGGCGCTGGAAGGCCTTGGAGGGGCTCAGGTCCTCCTCGATCTGGCGGTCGCGCACCAGGCGCTGCACCAGCAGCATGCAGGCCACGCCGCTGGCGGCCGCCACCATGAGGCTGCCGCGCACGCCCACCATGCTGGCCACCTGTCCCCAGAGCGCGGCGCCTGCCGCCGTGCCGCCCATGATGGACATCTGGTAGATGGACATGCCGCGCGCCCGCACCCAGTTGGGCAGGGCCATCTGGGCCGAAACGCCCAGCACGTTGGCCGTGGAGATCAGCGCCATGCCGGCCAGCATCATGGCCGGCACCGCCATGTAGACATTGGGCGACAGGGCCACGGCCAGCGTGGCCAGCGCATGCACGGCAGAGCCCGACCGGATCAGCCTTTCCTTGGACATGGCCTGGCGCAGGCGTGGCAGGAACATGGCGCCCACGATGGCGCCCGCCCCCATGGAGGCCAGCAGCAGCGTGAAGGTCTCGGCGCCGCCCCCGCCCTCGGTCGGGCCGTGCAGGCGCTGGGCCACCAGGGGCAGCAGGGCCATCACCGCCGTGCACTGCAGGAAGAAACACACCGTGCGCGCCAGCACCGCATGCATGCGCGGCGACTCGCGCACGAACTGCAGGCCCACGCGCATGGCCGAGGGCAGGCGCTCGCGGCCCAGCGGGTTGGCCACGTGGCGGCGTTTCCAGCGGATCAGCACAATGCCCGAGATGACGGACAGCACGGCGTTCAGCACGAACACCCAGGCACTGCCCAGGCTGGCGATGATGGCGCCTGCCACCAGGGGGCCGATGATGCGCGAGGCGTTCATGGCCACGGCATTGAGCGCCATGGCCGAGGGCAGGTGGTGCTTGGGAACGAGTTCGGGAATCAGCGCCGAGAACACCGGCCAGCGCATGGCCAGGCCGATGCCGTTGGCAAAGGTCAGCACCAGCAGCCAGTGCGCCGTCATCCGGCCCGAGAGCACGAACAGGCACAGCACCAGAGCCACGGCCGCCACCCAGAACTGGGTGACGATGAAGTAGCGGCGCCGGTCCAGGATGTCGGCCAGCGCACCGCTGGGCAAGCCCAGCAGGAAGACGGGCAGCGTGGAGGCCGATTGCACCAGGGCCACGAGCACGGGCGAGGTGGTCAGCGAGGTCATGAGCCAGGCCGCCGCCACATCGTTCATCCACATGCAGGTATTGGCCGCCATCCAGATCAGCCAGAGCATGCGGAAGGTGGGGCCGGACAGCGGCGCCCAGACGCCCTGCTGGGCCTGGGCCGTCTTCTGGCCTTCGGCCTCGGCGGCCGCCCTGTCGGCAGCGGCCATGCCGGACGGGTCCTCGAGCAGGGTGCCCGGCGCCCCCGCGCCCGAGGGCTCGGCCGGGGGCTGGGTGGAAGGCTCGGTTTCTGAGGCGGGTGGCTGGGCGGGGTCTGGTGTTGATTGTTCTGCGGCCATGTGTCCCGATTCTCGGGCCAAACGCAGGGTGGCGCCAGAAATGGTTGCCTTACTAATAACCACGATCACCACCTTGTACGACAACCGTTTTTCGCTCCTGTTACAGGAGCACACTGTCGCTTCGGCGCGACCTTCATAGGCCAGTCCGCCGGCCTGCGGCTACTGGCCAGGCAGTCCCTGGCCCGCCATGGGTCCCAACTGGGACAGCGGCAGCGCATGGCTGGACTTGATCTCGCCCAGCGAGAAACTGGTCTGCATGTCCTTCACGTTGGGCAGGTTCAGCAGCGTGTTGCGCGCGAACTGCGCAAAGCTGTCCAGATCGCGCGCCACCACCTGCAGCTCGAAGGTGCCGGTGCCGCTGATGTAGTGGCAGGTGACCACCTCGGGCAGCTTGCGGATGGCGTCCTCCATCTCCAGCGTCAGCGTGCCGGCCGTGCGCACGGCGTCCAGCCGCACGAAGGCCAGCACGCCCAGGCCGATCTTGTGGCGGTCGATGTCGGCGTGGTAGCCGCGGATGAAGCCCGCTTCTTCCAGCGCCCGCACGCGGCGCCAGCACGGCGCGGCCGACAGGCCCACGCGCTGGGCCAGCTCGGCATTGGTCAGGCGCGCGTCGGCCTGCAGGTGGCCGAGGATGGCAATGTCGAATTTGTCCAAAGTTTGCACAAAACACCATTTTCAAGAAAGATCCTTGCTCAGGATACTTGAAACAGCGCAAAGAAAGCAAAGACCTATCAGACGAGCACGAATACACTGAAAAAAGGCGATTTGGTTCAGACAACGAGTGCCGTGCATGCCTCTTTCCCATTCCGGGCAGGACATGACAGGGCACCGACCATCGATGGAGACAAGCCATGAATGCCCCACTGCCCGAAGACGTGCGCCGCGCCCTGGAGACGGTCACCCTTGACGACAAATACGCTCTGCAGCACGGCCGTGCGTTCATGAGCGGAGTACAGGCCCTTGTGCGCCTGCCCATGCTTCAGCGCCAGCGCGACGCTGCAGCGGGCCTGAACACCGCAGGCTTCATCAGCGGCTACCGGGGCTCCCCGCTGGGCGGCTATGACCAGGCGCTATGGGCGGCGAAAAAGCACCTCGAATCCAACAACATCGTCTTCCAGCCCGGCGTCAATGAAGAGCTGGGCGCCACGGCCGTCTGGGGCACGCAGCAACTGGATCTCTATCCCGAGACCAAGAAGTTCGACGGCGTCTTCGGCCTGTGGTACGGCAAGGGCCCGGGCGTGGACCGCTGCTCCGACGTGTTCAAGCACGCCAACATGGCGGGCACGGCCCGGCACGGCGGCGTGATCGCGCTGGCCGGCGACGACCACATCAGCAAGAGCAGCACGGCCGCCCACCAGAGCGACCACATCTTCAAGGCCTGCGGCACGCCGGTGTTCTTTCCCAGCAATGTGCAGGACATCCTGGACATGGGCCTGCATGCCTTTGCCATGAGCCGCTTCTCGGGCCTGTGGTCGGGCATGAAGACCATCCAGGAGGTGGTCGAGTCCTCGGCGAGCGTCTCGGTGGAGCCGGACCGCGTGAACATCATCCTGCCCGAGGACTTCCAGATGCCGCCCGGCGGCCTGCACATCCGCTGGCCCGATGCGCCGCTGGAGCAGGAGCAGCGGCTGATGAACTACAAGTGGTATGCGGCCCTGGCCTATGTGCGCGCCAACCGGCTCAACCACAACGTGATCGAGGGCCCCAACGACCGCTTCGGCCTGATCGCCAGCGGAAAGGCCTACAACGACATGCGCCAGGCCCTGGCCGACCTGGGCCTGGACGACGACACCTGCCGCCAGCTGGGCATACGCGTGCACAAGGTCAACGTGGTCTGGCCGCTGGAGGCCACCATCACGCGCGACTTCGCGCGCGGCCTGCAGGAAATCCTGGTGGTGGAGGAAAAGCGCCAAGTCATTGAATACCAGATCAAGGAAGAACTGTACAACTGGCGCTCCGACGTGCGGCCCAACGTGGTCGGCAAGTTCAGCGATGAGCACGGCGGCGAATGGTCGGTGCCCAATCCCAGCCAGGACTGGCTGCTGCGCCCCAATGCGGACCTGACGCCGGCCCTCATCGCGCGCGCCATCGTCCAGCGCCTGACCAAGATCGGCGTGCCCGAACACATCGCCCAGCGCATGCATGAGCGCATTGCCGTGCTGGACGCCCGCGAGGCCGCCCTCAAGGCCGCCCAGAGCCAGCCCACGGGCGACCGCGTGCCATGGTTTTGCAGCGGCTGCCCGCACAACACCAGCACCCGCGTGCCCGAGGGCAGCCGCGCCGTGGCCGGCATCGGCTGCCACTACATGACGGTGTGGATGGACCGCTCCACCAGCACCTTCACGCAGATGGGCGGCGAGGGCGTGACCTGGGTGGGCCAGGCGCCCTTCACCAAGGACGCCCATGTCTTCGCCAACCTGGGCGACGGCACCTACTTCCACAGCGGCCTGCTGGCGATACGCCAGAGCATCGCGGCCGGCGTGAACATCACCTACAAGCTGCTGTACAACGACGCCGTGGCCATGACGGGCGGCCAGCGCGTGGGCGAGCGGCCCGAGGGCCACTCGGTGCTGCAGATCATGAACAGCCTCAAGTCCGAGGGCGTGGCCAAACTGGTCATCGTCACCGACGAGCCCGCCAAGTACGACGGCGTGGCGCTGGCCGAGGGCGTGACCGTGCACCACCGCGACGAGCTGGACCGCATCCAGCGCGAGTTCCGCGCCCTCAAGGGCTGCACGGCCATCATCTACGACCAGACCTGCGCCACCGAAAAGCGCCGCCGCCGCAAACGCGGCACGCTGGCCACGCCCGACAAGACCGTGGTCATCAACGAATTGGTCTGCGAGGGCTGCGGCGACTGCTCGGTGCAGTCCAACTGCCTGTCGGTCGAGCCGGTGGAGACCGAGTTCGGCCGCAAGCGCCGCATCAACCAGAACACCTGCAACAAGGACTACTCCTGCGTGAAGGGCTTTTGCCCCAGCTTCGTCACCATCGAAGGCGGCCAGCTCAAGAAGCCCAAGAAGGAGAAGAAGGGCGACCTGTCCGTGCTGCCGGGCATCCCCGAGCCCGTGCTCCCCGTGGCCGAGCAGGCCTGGGGCATCGTCGTGGCCGGTGTCGGCGGCACGGGCGTGATCACCATCGGCTCGCTGCTGGGCATGGCGGCCCACCTGGAGGGCAAGGGCGTGATCACCCAGGATGCGGCCGGCCTGGCGCAAAAGGGCGGCTCCACCTGGAGCCACATCCAGATCGCAAACCGCCCCGAAGCCATCTACACCACCAAGGTGGACATGGCCAAGGCCGACCTGGTGATCGGCTGCGACCCCATCGTCACGGCCACGCCGACCACCATGTCGGTGATGCAGCCGGGCCGCACCTTCGTGGCGCTCAACAGCCATGGCTCGCCCACGGCAGCCTTCGTCACCAACCCTGACTGGCAGGCACCGGACGACCGCTGCGCCAGCGCCCTGGCCCAGGCCGTGGGCCCCGAGCTGCTGGGCAGCTTCGACGCCGAGCAGGTGGCCGTGCAGCTGCTGGGCGACAGCATCTACACCAACCCGCTGATCCTGGGCTACGCTTGGCAAAAGGGCCGCGTGCCGCTGTCGCATGCGGCGCTGATGCGTGCCATCGAACTCAACGGCGTGCAGGCCGACAACAACAAGGCCGCCTTCGAGTGGGGCCGCCGCTGCGCCCATGACCTGGCTGCCGTGCGCGCCCTGTTCCAGACGGCCCAGGTGATCCAGTTCGTCAAGAAGCCTTCGCTGACCGAGATGGTGGCCAAGCGCGTGGACTTCCTCACGGCCTACCAGAACGCCGCCTATGCGGCCGAGTACCAGGCCTTCGTGGACAAGGTCCATGCCGCCGAGCGCGCCGTGGCGGGCTCGGGCACGCGCCTGTCGCAAGCCGTGGCCCGCTATCTGTTCAAACTCATGGCCTACAAGGATGAGTACGAGGTCGCGCGCCTGCACACCGATGCGGCCTTCAGCCAGCGCATCGCCAGCATGTTCGAGGGCGACTACCGCGTGGTCCACCACCTGGCGCCGCCGTCGTCGGCCGCCAAGGACGAGCAGGGCCATCTGGTCAAGAAGTCCTACGGTCCCTGGATGCGCAAGGCCATGCAGGTGCTGGCGAAGATGAAGGGCCTGCGCGGCACGGCGCTGGACCCCTTCGGCCGCACGCAGGAGCGCCGCACCGAGCGCGCACTGATCCAGGAATACCGCCAGTGCATAGAAGGACTGCTGTCCGAGCTCACGCCCGAGCGCCTGGCGCTGGCCGTGGAGATCGCCAGCATTCCCGAGGACATCCGCGGCTACGGCCACGTCAAGGAGCGCAACCTGGCTGCGGCCCGCACCAAGTGGAAGGCGCTGATGGCACGCTGGAACGCCCCGTCACGGGGCGCGGGCAGCACGGGACAGCCCGCAGTCGGCGTGGCCTGAAACCACACGGACCGCCCCGCCACAGGGGCGTCCTGTAAGATCGCGGCCGCCGCCCGTACCGTGAGGTGCGGGCGGCGCGGTTGCCTCCGGGGCCGCTTCAAGTGCCGTCACGCCGGGCGCAAAAACCACGAAAAACCGCGCTCCGCCCCTTTAAAAACGGCAGATGGCCGCCAGTTGCAGCCATCGTCGCCGAAAAACCCGCAGCAGCCAGATCCTGGCAGCCCATGTGGGTCAGGGCTGACGCATACAATGCTCCGTTCTCCTGCGCGGGCCCGTGCATATCGGCGTGCGCAGCGACCCTTTTTCGACCTTCCAATCCTGGAGTCTTGCCCGTGTTTATTTCTTCCGCTTTTGCCCAGACCGCACCCGCAGCAGCAGCCTCCGGTGGCGACTTCATGTCGCAGTTGATGGGCATGGCGCCTCTGGCGCTGATGTTCGTGGTGCTGTACTTCGTGATGATCCGTCCGCAGATGAAGCGCCAGAAGGAGCATCGCTCCATGATCGAGGCACTGGCCAAGGGTGACGAAGTGGCAACGGCCGGCGGCATCATCGGCCGCGTGACGCGCATGTCCGAGCAATTCCTGCACATCGAGATCGCCTCGGGTGTGGAAGTCCAGATCCAGCGCAGCGCCGTCGTCCAGGTGTTGCCCAAGGACACGCTGAAGTAAGCGCTGTCCCTGTCTTGCGGGTGTGCGGACCGCGCAGGCGGCAGCACACCCTTTTGTGCGTTGCTGTCTACAAAGAGCGAAGAGCGCGATCATGAACCGATATCCGGTCTGGAAGTACGCGATCATCGTGATCGCGCTGCTGGTAGGGGTGCTCTACACCCTGCCCAATTTTTTCGGTGAGGCGCCTGCGGTGCAGGTCTCCTCGGCCAAGGCCACCATCAAGGTGGACAACGCCGTGCTGCAGAAAGTCGAAGAGGCCTTGAAGGCTGCCGATGTCAAGCCCGACGTCCTGTCCATCGAAGGCACCTCGGTGCGCGCGCGCTTCAACACGCCCGACGAGCAGCTCAAGGCCAAGGACGTGATCCAGAAGGCCCTGATCCCCGATGCCAACGACCCGGCCTACATCGTGGCCCTGAACCTGGTGTCGCGCTCGCCGCAATGGCTCACGGCCGTCGGCGCCAAGCCCATGTACCTGGGGCTGGATCTGCGCGGTGGCGTGCACTTCATGCTGCAGGTGGACATGGCCGCCGCCCTGACCAAGAAGGCCGACTCCTTTGCCGGCGACCTGCGCAGCTCGCTGCGCGACAAGAACATCCGCCACGGCGGCGTCTCGCGCAACGGCAACACCGTCGAGATCCGCGTGCGCGACGAAGCCATGCTCACGGCCGCGCGCAACCTGGTCTCCGACCAGTTCCCCGATCTGGCAGCCACCTCCGAGCCGGATGGCGCAGGCTTCAAGCTGCTGGCCTCCATCAAGCCCGAAGCCCTGCGCAAGGTGCAGGAGCAGGCGCTCAAGCAGAACATCGTCACCCTGCACAACCGTATCAACGAGCTGGGCGTGGCCGAGCCCGTGATCCAGCAGCAGGGCCTGGACCGCATCATCGTGCAACTGCCCGGCGTGCAGGACACGGCCAAGGCCAAGGACATCCTGGGCCGCACGGCCACGCTGGAAGTGCGCCTGGTCGACGAATCCTCCGAGGCGCGCGGCGCCGAACTGGGTTCGGGCCCCGTGCCCTTCGGCTCCGAGCGATACCTGGACCGCAACGCCCAGGCTGTGATCGTGCAAAAGCAGGTCGTGCTGACCGGCGAGAACCTCACCGACGCACAGCCCGGCTTCGACAGCCAGACCCAGGAGCCCACGGTCAACCTGGTGCTGGATGCCAAGGGCGCACGCATCTTCAAGGACATCACGCGCGAGAACGTGGGCAAGCGCATGGCCATCATCCTGTTCGAAAAGGGCAAGGGCGAGGTCGTGACGGCTCCCGTGATCCGCACCGAGATCGGCGGCGGACGCGTGCAGATCTCGGGCCGCATGACCACGGCGGAAGCCAACGACACGGCCCTGCTGCTGCGCGCCGGCTCGCTGGCCGCGCCCATGGAGATCATCGAGGAATACACCATCGGCCCCAGCCTGGGCGCCGACAACATCAACCGCGGCATCCACTCCGTGGTCTGGGGCCTGGTGGCCATCGCGGCCTTCATGTGCGTGTACTACCTGCTGTTCGGCGTGATCTCCACGGTGGCCCTGTCGGTCAACGTGCTGCTGCTGCTGGCCATCCTGTCCATGCTGCAGGCCACGCTGACCCTGCCCGGCATCGCCGCCATGGCGCTGGCGCTGGGCGTGGCCATCGACTCCAACGTGCTGATCAACGAGCGCATCCGCGAGGAACTGCGCGGCGGCGCGTCGCCGCAGGCGGCCATCCATGCAGGCTACGAGAACGCCTGGCACACCATCCTGGACTCGAACGTGACCACGCTGATCGCGGGCCTGGCGCTGCTGGCCTTCGGCTCCGGCCCGGTGCGCGGTTTCGCCGTGGTGCACTGCATCGGCATCCTGACCAGCATGTTCTCGGCCGTGTTCTTCTCGCGCGGCCTGGTCAACCTCTGGTACGGCCGCCGCAAGAAGCTCAAGAGCATTTCCATCGGCCAGGTCTGGAAGCCTGAAGACACCAGCCAGCTGCGCTCGGTGACGGCCAAGGGATCCAGCGTCGCCGATTCCGGCGCCAACAACTGAAAGGGGGAAGACCATGGAGTTCTTCCGCATCCGCAAAGACATCCCCTTCATGAAGTACGCGTTGATCCTCAACGCGGTGTCCTTCATCACCTTCGCGCTGGCCGTGTTCTTCCTGCTCACCCGCGGCCTGCACCTGTCCGTGGAATTCACGGGCGGCACCGTGATGGAGGTGGCCTATACCCAGCCCGCCAACATCGCCAAGGTGCGCGACACGGTCGCCGGCCTCGGCTACGCCGATGTCACGGTGCAGAACTTCGGCACATCGCGCGACGTGATGATCCGCCTGCCCGTGCAAAAGGACGTGACCTCGGCCCAGCAAAGCGAGCAAGTACTCACGGCACTCAAGAAGGAAGACGCCGAAGTCACGCTGCGCCGCACCGAGTTCGTGGGCCCGCAGGTGGGTGACGAGCTCATGCACAACGGCCTGATGGCCCTGGGCTTCGTGGTGCTGGGCATCGTGATCTACCTGGCCATGCGCTTCGAGTGGAAGTTCGGCGTGGCCGCCGTGATCGCCAACCTGCACGACGTGATCATCATCCTGGGCTTCTTCGCGTTCTTCCAATGGGAGTTCTCGCTGTCGGTGCTGGCCGGCGTGCTGGCCGTGCTGGGCTACTCGGTCAACGAGTCGGTCGTGATCTTCGACCGTATCCGCGAAGCCTTCCGCAAGTTCCGCAAGCTCAGCACCACCGAGGTGATCGACCACGCCATCACCAGCACCATGAGCCGCACCATCATCACCCACGCCTCCACCGAGGCCATGGTGCTGTCCATGTTCTTCTTCGGCGGTCCCAGCCTGCACTACTTCGCGCTGGCGCTGACCATCGGCATCCTGTTCGGCATCTATTCCTCGGTCTTCGTGGCCGCCGCCATCGCCATGTGGCTGGGCGTCAAGCGCGAGGATCTGATCAAGGCGCCCAAGGCTTCCTCGGACCCCAACGACCCCAACGCCGGCGCCACCGTGTAAGCGGATGTTTTAGCCCTGGACCGGCTTACACTCCCGGGCATGCCCTCCCTGCCCCACCCTTCCAACGCGCCTGCTGGCCCCCAGTCCTCCCTGGGCCAGCAGGCGCGTTTGCATTGGGTGCGAGGACTGTGCAAGGGCCTGCCCGGCGTGGCCCAGCAGCTGCTGGCGCAGATGGAGCAACAGGCCCAGGCCGTGGGCACGCAGCGCGAAATGCAGGAGCGGCGTGAAGCCTGGGGCAACTACCGCCAGCACCAGAACGCCTGGCTGAACGCCAGCATGCAGGCCCTGCAAGGCGCGCTGCAGCCGGCCAAAGCCGCGCCTGCCGCCGTGCCGCAGCGCGGCGCGCTGCAGTTCGAGTTGCTCAGCGACGATGTGGTGGAGAACAAGATCCTGGCCTCCCGCATGGCCCTGGCCATGGGAGAGACCGCAGCGCCGGCCTTCGACACGCTGCGTCTGCGCATGCAGTTCATCGAGGGCCGCGAGCTGCCCTCGGACGACATCCTGCGTACCGAAACCGTGTGCCGGCACCTGGTCGAGCAATGGCTGGCCACGGGCCTGCAGCGCGGTGATCTGCAGCGCGTGCTGGACCTGCTGCAGACGGCCCTGGCGCCCGTGCTGGTGACCGAGTACCAGGCCGCCCATGTGCTGCTGGACGGCCAGGGCGTCACCCGCTCACAGGACGTGGCCATGCGCGTGCGGCGCACCGAGGCAGGCAACTCCACGCGCGCCATGGGCCTGGGCCAGACCGCCGCGCCACCTGCTGCGGCATCGCAGCATGCCACTGCATCACAGCATTCCTCGGCCTATGCGCCCACGCAGATGGGCGGCG
Organism: Delftia sp. WSY_22; assembly: GCF_043104185.1. Classification (NCBI taxonomy): domain Bacteria; kingdom Pseudomonadati; phylum Pseudomonadota; class Betaproteobacteria; order Burkholderiales; family Comamonadaceae; genus Delftia; species Delftia sp. WSY_22. The sequence continues at coordinate 29,875 of NZ_JBICKN010000007.1, read as the reverse complement.
TGCCCGGCGCTGCCGCCTACCCGCCCGACACTGCGGCGCCCCCCCATGGCCAGATGCCGGCGATGCCCGCCATGCCCGTAGGCCTGACAACCCTTTCGCGCGCACGCCACCGCGCCCAGGAAGTCGTGGGCCAGTTGCGCCGCCTGCTCATGCAGCCGGGCGTGGGCGTGCAGGGCCTGGTGCCCGGTGTGGGCGCAGGCATGCCCCAGGCGCCCGCATCGGCCGCGCTGACCCAGGCCTTGCTGGAGCAGCGCGTGGTGGCCCAGACGCAGTACCAGCAGATGCTGGCCCAGGGCCTGACCACGCTGCACATCGATGTCAGCCCGGCTGCCATCGGCCAGCTGGTCGGGCAGGTGCGCGAACGTTCGGCCGACCTCAAGCGCAAGGCCACCACCTCGGGCGAAAAGGCCACCATCGAGATCGTGGCCCTGATGTTCCAGGCCATCCTGACCGAGGACCGCATCCCGCCCTCGGTGCGCGTCTGGTTTGCCCGGCTGCAGGTGCCGGTGCTGCGCGTGGCACTGGCCGAGCCGGAATTCTTCAGCAACCTGCGCCATCCGGCCCGGCTGCTGATCGACCGCCTGGGCTCCTGCGTGATGGGATTCGACGCCTCCAGCATCAGCGGCAGCGCGCTGGAGTCCGAGATCCGGCGCATCGTCCAGGTCATCGAGCAATACCCCGAAACGGGCCAGAAAGTGTTCGTGCTGGTGCTGCGCGAGTTCGAGGATTTCCTGGCGCGCTACCTGACCCAGTCGCAGGACAAGGCCAAGATCGTCACCGTGGCCCAGCAGGTGGAGCAAAAGGAAACCCTGGCCATCCAATACACGATCGAGCTGCGCCACCTGCTCACCGACATGCCGGTGCGCAAGGAGATCCGCGAGTTCCTGTTCAAGACCTGGACCGAGGTGCTGGCCCTGGCCGCCGTGCGCCACGGCGCCAAGGACGCGCGCACCATGCGCTTCAAGCAGGCCGCCAGCGAACTGGTCTGGGCCGCCAGCGCCAAGCCCACGCGCCAGGAACGCTCGCGCGTGATCCAGACGCTGCCGACGCTTTTGCAGACCCTGCGCGAAGGACTGGCCCTGATCGGTGTCACGGGCGACGCCCAGTCCACGCGCATCAAGCTGGTCACCGACACGCTGGCCGAGGCCTTTGTCTCCAAGACCGCGACCATCGCCCCGGCCCGCATCGAGGCCATGGCGCAGCGGCTGGCCCATCTGGAGCAGTACATCAATGAAGACGGCATGCTCGACGAGGACATGCCGCTGTCGCCCGAGAACATCGAGATGATCCTGGGCGTGGACACGGCCGGCCTCAACGTCATCCCGAGCACCAACACGGCCGTGGAGCCGGTGATGCTGGAATGGGCGGCCTCTCTGGAGACGGGCCGCTGGTTCACCCTGGACCACAACGGCGCGCGCATCCAGGTGCAATACACCTGGCGCAGCCGCCGCAAGCAACTGCACCTGTTCGCCGCGCTCGATGGCACCTGCCACCTGCTGCAGCTGCGGCGCATGGCCTCCTACCTGCAGTCCGGACTGCTGGCCGTGCATGACGAGGAGGCGCTCACCGTGCGCGCGACGCGGGATGCGCTGCAGAAGATTCAGGCGAACCCTGAAAGGCTAAGCTCCCCCTGAGGCGCTACGCGCCTTCCCCCCGGGGCACGGCGCCTCTCTACCCGCTTCGCGGGGGAGGGGGACGATGCCATCGGCTAGGCGCCCCCACCGCGAGGCGGCTCTTGCTCGGCATCTCCCGCTTGGGGACGCGCCAGTTTTTGAGATCAGGCCTGGGCCAGGCGCTGGAACAGGCCGCCGGGCAGGCGTTCCACGCGGCCGTCCAGTTCCAGCTCCAGCAGGCGGGCCTGCAGGGCTGAGGCGTCCATGCCTGTGCGGTCCATGAGCTCGTCCAGCGACAGCGGGTCGTGGGCCAGGGCGCGCAGGGTGGCGTCGCTCTCAGGGTCCTGGGCGGACTGGAAAGCTGCCGCTGCCGGTACGGGCTTGGGAAGCGGCAGGCGCGCGGCCGTGCCCTGCAGCTCATCGAGCACGTCCTGCGCCGTTTCCACGAGCTTGGCGCCCTGGCGCAGCAGCGCATGGCAGCCGCGAGACTGGGGCGCGTGGATGGAGCCAGGAATGGCAAAGACTTCGCGGCCCTGTTCGCTGGCCAGCCTGGCCGTGATCAGCGAGCCCGACTGCAGGGCCGCCTCGACCACCAGCGTGCCCTGGGACAGGCCCGCGATGATGCGATTGCGCTGCGGAAAGTGCGCGGCCATGGGGCCGGTGCCCAGCGGATATTCGCTGACGATCAGCCCGTGGCTGGCCACTTCGCGGGCCAGGGCGGCATGGCGCCGCGGGTAGACCTGGTCCAGGCCCGTGCCGACGACGGCAATGGTGACGGGAGCAGCCAGTCCGCCCAGGCGTGGCGCCGCGCGCAGCGCGCCTTCATGGGCCGCGCCATCCACGCCCTGCGCCAGTCCGGAGACGATGCACAGGCCGGCCTCGGCCAGCGCCTGCGCCATGGCACGCGCGTTGGCCGCGCCCTGGACCGTCGGCCCGCGGCTGCCCACCATGGCCAGGGATTGGGGATAGGGGAACCAGGGCCCCGGCCCTGCCATGCAGCGCTCGCTGCCCTGCACATGCAGCAGCAGTGGCGGATCTTCCGTCTGCAGCAGCGCCTGCGGATATTGGGGGTGGCCCAGCACGAGCACGGCGTGCAATTGACCGGACGCGGGCTTGTCCAGCCATTGCGCCGTGGCCGCTACAAGCTGGCCCAGGCGCTGGGGCACGGTCTGCAGGGCATGGGCCTGAGCGGCGGTCACCAGTCCGTGCCAAGCGGACGGCGGGCCGCTCCAGATGTCCTGCGCACCACCGCAGGCCGCCAACAGACGCCGGGCCGTGGTGCGGCCCACGCCGGGCGTCAGCAGCAGCCGGAGCCAGGCAGAGAGTTCGTCAGGAGCCAACCGGTCCGTGGACTGCAGGGCGGCCGCCATGGCGCTGCCGGCAGGCCGTGGTGGCTCAAGGAGCCGGCGAGGTCAGGCTGTCGCCGACCTCAACACCGCGCCGCGCCTCCATGATCAGCGCGTAGGAGACGCGATCGAAGGTCCGGAACACCATGGCATGGCCGTTGTGTTCGTCGGGCAGTTGCACCTCTTCCTTTTTCTCGCCCGTCTTGTCCACGATGCGTGCGCCGCGGCGTATCAGCTCCAGCACCGTGCCCACGTCCATGCCGTCCTGCGTGCCCTTGTTGATGGCAATGACCTGGTTGTTGGCCGCCCAGCGCACGGCCTGATCACCGTACAGGGAAACCACATGGGCCTTCACTGCCTGTTGCGGCGCGTGGGGCGCGTAGTTCATGTAGCTGCGCTCGGGCGCGGGCAGCAGGCGGTCGCCGGCGCGCATTTCGGTCTTGGAACGCGACAGGTCCACCGTGGCGGGAGAGTTCTGCTGGTGCTTTTCGCCCTTGCTGTCGACGATCTCCAGCGTGGTCTCGCCCTCGATGAGATCGGCCAGGCCCAGGTACTTGGCCTCATAGCCCAGCACCTCGCCGGAGATGGGATCCTTGAGCGCCACGGCATCGCGGAAGACGCGGTACTGGCGCGGCAGGCCGTCGCCCTTGCGCAGCGGCGCCTCGGCGGTGCCGCGTGCATAGGCGCGGTCGCCGCTGGCCATGAGCACGCGCTCGTCCGTGGTGGCGATCAGGCGTGGCGCGCGCAGCAGCGTTTCGGCATCGACGACCAGGGGCTCGGCCAGGAAGGGCTCGATCAGATGAGGCTGCAGCGTGGGCAGGGCCGCCTGGGCCAGGGATTCGCTGCGCGTGCTCGGAGTGATGCGGACCACGCCGGGCTCGCCGCCATCGCCCATGGGGCGGGCCGTGCTCAGGCGGGCGTAGCCGTCACGCTTGTCCAGGTACAGCACCTGGCCCGGATAGATGAGATGGGGGTTGGCGATGGCCTGCATGTTCATGCCCCACAGCTCGGGCCAGCGCCATGGACGGCGCAGGAACATGCCGGAGATGCCCCACAGCGTGTCGCCGCGCTTGACGGTGTAGCTGTCGGGCGCATCGGGCGCCAGCTCACCCACGGGAACGCCCTGCTGCGCCACCTGCTGGGCTGCCGAGCGCTGCGATGGCGTCACCGGATACTGCTGCGCGTGGGCCGCCGCACACGCGGCGATCAGGGCCGAGGCAACAGTCCAGGTACGAGCTGTGGCGAATGCAGTCATGGAATTCCTCTTCTTGTGTCTGACACAGCGTCCCTCCTAGGCACTGCGGCACGGCCGATCTTGTCATGAACGGCCATACAGGTCTTACAAATCAGCAAAGATTCTGCGTGCAAGGCCATGAGAGGGCAACGCTTATTGCGTCGTCCCGCTGCGCCCAGGCAGAAAAGTGGCGAAAATAACGACATTCACCGACCACGCCATGTCCATTCTGCCCATTCTTTGCTATCCCGACCCCCGCCTGCACACCGTCGCCAAGCCGGTCGCCAAGGTCGATGACCGCATTCGCCAACTGGTCCAGGACATGTACGCCACCATGTATGACGCCCAGGGCGTGGGACTGGCCGCCACCCAGGTGAATGTGCATGAACGCGTGGTCGTGGTCGATGTCTCCGAAGGCCGCGACGAGCCCTTTGCGCTGATCAACCCCGAGCTGCTCTGGGCCAGCGACGAGAAGCAATTGGGCGAGGAAGGCTGTCTGTCCGTGCCCGGCATCTACGACGGTGTCGAGCGCTCCACGGCCATCAAGGTCAAGGCGCTGGACGAGAACGGCAACGAACGCATCATCGAGGCCGAAGGCTTCAAGGCCATCTGCATCCAGCACGAGATGGATCACCTGATGGGCAAGGTCTTCGTCGAATACCTGTCGCCGCTCAAGCGCAACCGCATCAAGACCAAGCTGCTCAAGCAGCAGAAACAGGCAGAACGCGCATGACCCGCCTGCCAGCGCCTCGCTTCATGCCGCGCTGGAAGATGGACGGCGCGGGCCTCGTTGCCTGGGCGCTGCTGGCCCTGTCCCTGCTGCTGGTCGGCTGCACCGTACCCGAGTGGCAAAAGCCCGGCACGCCACGGGCCGACATCGAGCGCTCCATGGGCCGCCCGACCCTGAGCCTGCCGCTGGACGGCGGCGGCACGCGCCTGGTCTACAGCTGGCAGCCTGCAGGCCAGCAGGTCTACCACATGGATTTCGACGCCAGCCAGCGCCTGGTGCGCGTGGAGCAGGCGCTCACCATCGAACGCTTCCACGCCCTGCGCAATGGCGAGGACACCCGCGAAAGCGTGCGTCAGCTCTTCGGCCCGCCTGCGCTGATCGAGAGGGTCTACAGTTTCAACGGCGACATCTGGACCTACCGTATTCTGGAAAATGGCATTCGCCGCCAGGCCCATGTGCATATCGACCCCGCCGGCGTGGTGCGCCGCGTGATGTTCACCGACGAAGTGTTCAATGACGACGATCGGCGTTGAGCCTGCACACCGTCCCCACCGTCCCTACTGGATTGCATGAGAGTCATTTTTGCCGGCACGCCCGAGTTCGCGCGCGTTGCCCTTGAACGCCTGCTCGCCGCGGGCTTCACCGTCCCCCTGGTGCTGACCCAGCCCGACCGTCCCGCCGGGCGCGGCATGAAGCTGCAGGCCTCTCCCGTCAAGCAGTGCGCTCTGGAGCATGGCATTGCCGTGGCCCAGCCGCGCAGCCTGCGCCTGGACGGCAAATACCCCGAAGAGGCCGCCGCCGCCCGCGCCGCCATCGAAGCGGCCCAGGCCGATGTCATGGTCGTGGCCGCCTACGGGCTGATCCTGCCGCAGTGGGTGCTCGATACGCCCCCGCGCGGCTGCCTGAACATCCACGCCAGCCTGCTGCCGCGCTGGCGCGGCGCCGCGCCCATCCATCGCGCCATCGAGGCCGGCGATGCCGAGACCGGAGTCACCATCATGCAGATGGACGCCGGCCTGGACACGGGCGACATGTGCCTGGTCGAGCGCCTGCCCATCACCGCCGACGACACCACGGCCAGCCTGCACGACAAGCTGGCCGACCTGGGCGGGCGCCTCATCGTCGAGGCGCTGGAGATGAGCGCCTGCGGCGGCCTGCCGCGCACGCCCCAGCCTGCCGAGGGCGTGAACTACGCGCACAAGATCGAAAAGGCCGAAAGCCAGATCGACTGGCGCCAGGATGCCGAGGCCATTGCCCGGCGCCTGCGCGCCTTCAATCCCTTCCCGGGCGGCGCCACGCAGTACGGCGATGAAGCCATCAAGGTCTGGGAGGCTCACGCCGACCCCGCCGCCGCCGTGGCGGCGGCAGTGCCCGGCACCGTGCTGTCCGCAGGCGCCGACGGCGTGCGCGTGGCCTGCGGCCAGGGCGTGCTGTGCATGACGCTGCTGCAGCGCGCGGGCGGCAAGCGGCTGGCGGCGGGCGATTTCCTGCGCGGCTTCGATCTGCCTGAAGGAGCCATCCTGGACGGTGCTGCCAGCGGCGGCACGCCATGAACCTGCAGCCCCTGGTGGAGCGCGCACGCGGCATTGCGCGCGATCCCGCCTTCATGACCGGCGTGCGCGACATGTCGGGCACGGCGCTGGGCATCGGCGCCTGGGGCCTGGTCACGGGCGTGGCCATGATCAAGAGCGGCATGTCCCTGCCCCTGGCGCTGTTCATGGGCCTGCTGGTCTATGCCGGCAGTGCCCAGCTGGCCGTGCTGCCGCTGATGGCCGTGGGCGCGCCCATGTGGGTGGTCTGGTTCACGGCCATCTGCGTGAACCTGCGCTTCGTCATCCTCAGCAGCATGTGGCGCAGCTACTTTGCCCACCTGCGCCTGCGCCACCGCCTGGCCATCGCCTATTTCAGCGGCGACGTGATCTTCGTGGGCTTCATGAAGCGCTACCCCGATGCCCGGCCCCAGCCCGAGCAGTTGCCCTATTTCTGGGGTGCCGCATCGACCAACTGGCTGGCCTGGCAGATCCCGTCCACGCTGGGCATCCTGCTGGCCGACCAGGTGCCCCTGTCCTGGGGCCTGGGCTTTGCGGGCGTGCTGGCCCTGATGGGCGTGCTGCTGTCCATGCTCAACGACCGTGCCACCTGGGTGGCAGGCGTGGTTGCGGCCAGCGCGGCCGTGGCGACCTTTGCGCTGCCGCTCAAGCTCAATATCCTCGTGGCCATCGCGGCAGCCGTGGCCGCAGGCCTGCTGGCGGAATCGCTGCAGCAGCGCCTGCGCGCACTGCAGGCGCCTGAAAAAGGGGAGCCAGGCCCGGTGATTCTCCCGCCCGATACAGCCCATGGCGAGCGCCATGCCCGGCTGCCGCTGGACGAAGACGTCCGACCCGTGGAAACAACCAAGGAAAAGGAAACGCTCTGATGGATCTGTCCTGGCTGTGGCCCTGGCTGGCCTGCGTGGGCCTGGCGGCCATCACGCTGTTCACACGCGCCTTCTTCCTGATTCCCGAGCGCGAGGTGCCCTTGCCGCAATGGCTCAAGCGCGGCCTCAAGTACGCGCCGCTGGCGGCCCTGGCGGCCGTGATTGCGCCCGAGATCGTGATGACCAACGGCCGGCTGATCTCCACCGTGGTCGATGCGCGCCTGCCGGCCCTGGCTTGCGCGGTCATGTATTTTTTTTACAAGCGCAGCATCATGGGAACGATCGCGCTTGGCATGGCGGTCTATCTGCCACTGCATATCGGCCTGGGCTGGTAGGCGCAGCGCGGCCGAGAGCGACCGAGAGCGCCCGGCTGCCCGGCTGAAACCGGATTACAGGCGCTCCCGATGCCCCGGATCGCCGGTGCGCCCGCCCGCTGCCAGGGCGGGCACGCCGCCTACAATGGCCGCGCTTTACCCCTTTTTCGTTTCAATTCCATGGCGATCGCCACCGATCGCAACGCCGCCGTCATGAACATTCTCCGCTTCTCCGATCTGTGCGCCCAGGGCAAGGCCCAGGGCCAGCGCGTCTTCATCCGCGCCGACCTCAACGTGCCCCTGAACGATGCTGGCGAGATCACCGAGGACACGCGCGTGCGCGCCTCCGTGCCCGCCATCGAGATGGCACTGAAGGCCGGCGCCGCCGTGATGGTGACCAGCCACCTGGGCCGCCCCACCGAAGGCGAGTTCAAGCCCGCCGATTCGCTGGCGCCCGTGGCCCGCCGCCTGGGCGAGCTGCTGGGCCGCGAAGTGCCCCTGGTCGCCGACTGGGTGGACGGCGTGCAGGTGGCGCCCGGCCAGGTCGTGCTGCTGGAGAACTGCCGCGTGAACGTGGGCGAGAAGAAGAACAAGGAAGAACTGGCCCGCAAGCTGGCCGCGCTGTGCGACATCTTCGTGCACGACGCCTTCGGCACTGCCCACCGTGCCGAGGGAACCACCTACGGCATCGCCCAGTTCGCGCCCATTGCCTGCGCGGGACCGCTGCTGTCGGCCGAGATCGACGCCATCACCAAGGCCCTGGCCAACCCGCGCCGCCCGCTGGCCGCCATCGTGGCCGGCTCCAAGGTGTCAACCAAGCTGACCATCCTGCAGTCGCTGGCCAAGAACGTGGACCAGCTCATCGTGGGCGGCGGCATTGCCAACACCTTCATGCTGGCGGCGGGCCTGAAGATCGGCAAGAGCCTGGCCGAGGCCGACCTGGTCGGCGAGGCCCGCGCCGTGATCGACGCCATGGCCGCACGCGGCGCCGAGGTGCCGATTCCCACCGACGTGGTGGTCTCCAAGACCTTTGCGGCCGACGCGCCCGCCACCGTCAAGAAGGCCACCGAAGTGGCTGACGACGACATGATCCTGGACATCGGCCCCGAGACTGCCGCCCGCCTGGCCGAGCAACTGCGCAAGGCCGGCACCATCGTCTGGAACGGCCCCATGGGCGTGTTCGAGTTCGACCAGTTCGCCAACGGCACCAAGGTCGTGGCCCAGGCGATTGCCGAGTCCGACGCCTTCAGCATCGCCGGTGGCGGCGATACCCTGGCCGCCATCGCCAAGTACGGCATCGAGGACAAGGTCGGCTACATCTCCACGGGCGGCGGCGCCTTCCTGGAAGTGCTGGAAGGCAAGACCCTGCCTGCCTTCGAGATCCTGCAAAAGCGCGCCAACGGCTGAGCACGGCAACATCCGGATACGGGGCACTTTCTTGTCAGTGCCTCGCGGCGAAGCCACAATCGACACTTTGCGCAGCTGCAGCAATCCGCCGCAGCGCGCACCCGCACCGAGGAGAAATCCATGCGATCGTTCAAATCCGCCGGCGGCCTGGCCCTGGCGGGCCTCTGCCTGGCCCTGGCGGGCTGCGTCAATGCACCGATGACCAGCTACTTCGAAGCCACGGCCCAGCCCAAGATCGGCGCTGCCGGCCACTGGGACTCCGTGGCCAACGATGTCGTCGCCAAGACGCTGGAGACACTGCAAAAGACCGGCATCGAGCGCACCACGCCGGTCCACGTGGCCCTGCCGGCCGAGCCCAGCCCGTTCGACAAGGGCTTTCGTGAGCTGATCATCACCAAGCTCGTGCAAAGCGGCGTGACCGTCATGCTGCAGCCGGCCCAGGCCCAGCTGCAGGTGAGCTACGGCACCCAGGTCGTGCGCCACGGCAAGCGCCTGCCCAACCCCGAACTCGTGCTGACGACGACGGTGGTGCGCAACAACCAGTACCTGGCGCGCAAGACCGACGTCTACTACCTCGAAAAGAGCGACGCCGTGCTGTTCACGGCCGAGGACGAGCGCCCCGAATTCCCCACCAAGAACCTGAAGGTGGTGGGCCAATGACGCTGCGCACGCCCCTCCTGCCGGCCGTGCTGGCTGCGGCGGCCCTGCTGTCCGCCTGCGCCGTGCCCGCCCCCGCGCCTTCGCCCGAGTTCTCGGCCGCACGCCGTGGCGAGCCCACCTACCAGTCGGCCGCAGCCAACCCCTTCATCGCCAGCAGCCGCGCTGCCGTGGACGAGCTGGTCAAGGGCCTGAACACCGAGGAACTGGGCGAGGCGCCCGTGCTCGTGGCCACCGTGGTCAACGTCAACGACCTGACGCGCTCGGCCCCGCTGGGCCGCACGCTCAGCGAGCTGTACGCCTCCCAGCTGTCCGCCAAGGGCTACAACGTCAAGGAGCTGAAGCTGCGCGGCGATGTGTACGTCAAGGAAGGCACGGGCGAGCTGCTGCTGTCGCGCGAGATCAAGGACATCGCCCGCAACCACAATGCGGCCCTGGTCCTGGTGGGCACGTACTCGGCGGCTGCCAAGTACACCTATGTGAGCCTGAAGCTGGTTCGTACCGACGACAGCCGCATCGTGCGCAGCCACGACTACGCGCTGCCCAACAACATCGACATCCAGCGCCTGCTGGGCGCCCCGGCCACGGCGCAACGCTGAGGCCCTGCAGCCTGACTGCGCCCGTGTGCGCAGTCAGGCTGCGTCTTCTTCTCCCGACCTTCTCCTGCTTGCCCTCAGCGGCCGCGCGCCGGCCACAGCACCGAGGCAATGGCCACCACCATCAGCGCCACGGCCGTCCAGTCCTGCCAGTGCAGCACCTCGCCCAGCCACCAGGCGCCGCTGAACACGCCCAGCACGGGGATCATCATCACGCTCAGCGTGGACGCCACGGGCGGCAGGCTGCGCGCCAGGAAGAACCAGACCGTCTGGCCAAAGCCCAGCACCAGCACGCCGTTGAAGACGATGGCGCCCGTGGCCTGGGCATCGGGCCAGTGCCACAGGTGGCGCTCGAAGACGAAGGCCAGCACCGTGAGCGTCAGCGCGGTCAGCGCCACCATCCACAGCGTCATCGTCAGCAGGGGCACGGGCACCTCGGCGCGGCGCAGCTTCTGCGTGCCGAAGGCCCAGCTCAGCGCGGCGGCCAGCATCAGGCCCACGCCGATGGGGCGGCTGCCCAGGGCGCCGACCTCGTGCCACAGCAGCAGGAGCACGCCCGCCAAGGCCGCCGCCACACCCGCCCAGGCACGCGGCGCCAGCCGGTCATGGAAGAACAGGCTGCCCAGCACGGCCGAGAAGATGGGCATGGTGTAGCCCAGGATGGCCGCCCGCCCGCTGGACAGCATGGGGATGGCAATGATGATCAGGCTGTTCCACAGCACCATGTTGAACAGCGTCAGCTGCGCCAGCCGGGGCCAACAGGCGCGCGGCACGGCCAGCGGCAGGCGGCGCCAGACCACGAAGGCCGCCAGGATGGGCAGCCCCACCCACATCGAGGCCATGCGGAAACTCAGCGGCGGGAAATGCTGCACGCCCAGCTTCATCACCGGCCAATTGATGCCCCAGATCAGGGTCAGCGCGATCAGCAAAAGGATTTGTCGGGCGGTGAAGGCAGGCATAGGCCGCCGATTGTGCCCATGGGCCGCCAAACCCGCTGGATGCCCGGCGACAGGCCCCGGGAAGGGCCGATCGCTAAAATCGCGCCCCATGACCTTTCTCGACATGCTGCGCAATGCCACCGCCCAGAACCAATCCATGCTGTGCGTGGGCCTGGACCCCGAACCCAGCCGCTTTCCTGCGGCCATGCGCGGCGATGCAAGCAAAATCTACGAATTCTGCGCCGCCATCGTCGAGGCCACGGCCGACCTGGTGAACTCCTTCAAGCCCCAGATCGCCTACTTCGCGGCCCACCGCGCCGAAGACCAGCTGGAAAAGCTCATGGCCCACATGCGCGCCGTCGCGCCCCATGTGCCCATCATCCTGGACGCCAAGCGCGGCGACATCGGCTCCACCGCCGAGCAGTACGCCAAGGAAGCCTTCGAGCGCTATGGCGCCGACGCCGTGACCCTGTCGCCCTTCATGGGCTTCGACTCCATCACGCCCTACCTGCAGTACGAGGGCAAGGGCGCCTTCCTGCTGTGCCGCACCTCCAACCCCGGCGGCGACGACCTGCAGGCCCAGCGCCTGGCCGACCTGCCGGGCCAGCCCCACCTGTTCGAGCATGTGGCGCGCCTGGCGCAAGGCCCCTGGAACACCAACGGCCAGCTCGGCCTGGTGGTGGGCGCCACGCGCCCGCAGGAGATCGAGCGCGTGCGTGAATTCGCGCCCTCGCTGCCGCTGCTGATTCCCGGCGTGGGCGCCCAGGGGGGCGATGCCGTGGCCACGGTCAAGGCGGCGCGCATCGGCGGCGGCCCCATCATCATCAATTCCTCGCGTGCGGTGCTCTATGCATCGCAGGGCGACGACTTCGCTGCCGCCGCGCGCACCGCCGCCCAGGCCACGCGCCAGACGCTGCAAGACGCAGCCGCTGCCTGAGACGGCAGGGAAGCCCGGCCATGCAAGGCAAATGGCTGGAAGACTTCCTGCTGCTGGCCCAGGAGCGCAGCTTCACGCGCGCGGCCGAGCTGCGCCATGTCACCCATCCGGCCTTCGGGCGGCGCATCCGCGCGCTGGAGGCCTGGGCCGGCACACCCCTGGTCGAGCCCGGCGGCGGCCCCGTGCGGCTGACGCCGGCCGGTGAAGCCTTCCGCGATACGGCCGAGCAACTGGTGCGCACGCTGGCCCAGTCGCACGATGAACTGCAGGCCGTGGCCGGGCGCCAGGCCCGCGTGATCACCCTGGCCACGGGACGCACGCTGGCGCGCACCATCGTGGCCGACTGGCTGACGCGCCACGGCAGCGTGCTGCAGACGGCCGAGCTGCGCGTGGTCACGCGCACGCTGGACGAGACCGTGGCCATGCTGCAGCGCGGCGAAGTCAGCTTCACGCTGGTCTACCACCACGCCGCCATTGGCGTGCGCCTGGACGGCCGCCAGTTCAGCTACCTGACGGTGATGCAGGACAGGCTGGTGCCCGTGGCCCGCGCCGATGCCCGGGGCCGCCCGCTGTACGAGCTGTCGGCCAGCCACCAGCCCGTCGCTCCCGTGCCCTACCTGGCCTTCTCGCACAGCATGGCCCTGGGCCGGCTGGTGGAAGACCACCTGGCCCGGCATCCGCTGGCGCCGCGCCTGCGCCGCTGCGTGGACTGCGACTCGGCCGACGCCCACTACGAATACGTGCTGCGCGGCCTGGGCCTGGCCTGGATGCCGTGGTCCATGGTGCGCGGCGACTGCCAGGCCGGCCGCCTGGCCGTGGCCGGCGACCCGGGCCTGGAAGTGCACTTCGACGTGCGCCTGTACCGTCCCAAGCGCCACCTGGGCCCCGCGGCCGAGCAGTTCTGGAGCGACATCACGGGCGCCTGACGGGTGCATGCATGCGCCCTCCTGGTGCAAACCCGCACCGCGCTGTGGAACAAGCGGGTTTTGGTGCTGCAATGGCTCCGCCTCGTGCTGAATCAGCACCAAATGCCTGGGAAGTCCTTCGCACAATCAATCTCATACATTTCAGGAATAACCCCATGCCCAGCAACTCCCTCCTGCGCCGCACCGCCCTGGCCTGCGGCCTGCTGATCGCCGCCACCGGCAGCGCCTTCGCCGACGACGCCGCCAGCTACCCCAACCGCGCCATCACCATGATCGTGGGCTACCCCGCCGGCGGCAGCACCGACCTGGTGGGCCGCTTCGTGGCCGATGGCCTGGCCTCGCGCCTGGGCCAGCCCGTGGTGGTGGAAAACCTGGGCGGCGCAGGCGGCGCCATCGGCGCGCAAAAGGCCGTCAAGGCCACGCCCGACGGCTACACGCTGTTCGTGGGCGCCAACAACGAGCTGGCCATCGCCCGGCTGATCAACAAGAGCATCAAGTACTCCATCGGCGACTTCACGCCCATCGGCATGATCGGCTCCCAGCCCATGGTGCTGGTGGCCTCGCAGAAGGCCGGCGTGAAGACCGCCGCCGAGTTCAGCGCCCTGGTGGCCAAGAACCCGGGCAAGTTCAGCTACGGCAGCTCGGGCGTGGGCACGGCACTGCACCTGGCCGGCGAGATGGTCAAGGAGCAGGGCAAGCTGCACATGACCCACATCCCCTACCGTGGCGTGGCGCCCCTGACCACGGACCTGGTGGGCAACAACATCGAGTTCGGCATGTTCGTGCTGTCCTCGGGACTGCCCCAGATCCGCGCGGGCAAGGTCATCGCCCTGGGCACGACGGAGGCCAAGCGCTCGGCCATCACGCCCGACATCCCGGCCCTGTCCGAGCTGCCCCAGTACAAGAACGTGGACATCAACGTCTGGTTCGCGCTGATGGCGCCCAAGGGCCTGCCCGCACCCGTGGCCGCCAAGGTCAAGAAGGCGCTGGACGAGACCATGGCCTCGCCCGAGTTCCGCAAGAAGATGGAAGAGTCGGGCTCGGTCGTGGCCGATCCCAAGACCGATGCCGGCAAGTACATCAACGCCGAGATCGCCAAGTACACAAAAATCGTCCAATTCGCCCACATCGAGAACTGAGCCAGCCATGGACGCTTTGCGATTTGACCTTCCCCTGCCCGACCTGAGCGCCTGGCGCGCGGGCAATACCGGTACCGAGGGCGTGTGGCAATTCGACTCGGGACGCCCGGGCCGCCACGTGATGATTTCCGCGCTGGTGCACGGCAACGAGATCTGCGGCGCCTGGGCCGTGTCCGGGCTGCTTCAGGCCCTGCACAACGGCCTGGCGCTGGACAACGGCCGCCTGACCCTGGTGCTGGCCAACCTCGATGCCTTCGACCGCTTCGACGCGGCCAGCCACGATGCCTCGCGCTTCGTGGACGAGGACATGAACCGCCAGTGGATAGACGCACGCATCGACGAGGGCAGCACCCGCGAACGCCGCCGCGCCGCCGCGCTGCGCCCCTTCGTGCAGCAGGCCGACTGGCTGCTGGACCTGCATTCCATGCACGAGCCCTCGGCCCCGCTGCTGCTGACCGGCATGCAGCCGCGCAACCGCGATCTGGCACGCCAGATGGGTGCGCCGGCGAACATCGTCGTGGATGCCGGCCACAAGGACGGCACGCGGCTGCGCGACTACGGGCGCTTCGGCCTGCCCGACGCCGAGGCCGGCGACTCGCGCTCGCTGCTGATCGAATGCGGCTTCCATGGCGATCTGGCCAGCCGCGACGTGGCGCACGACCAATGCCTGCGTTTCCTCGAAGTGGCCGCCATCTTCGACAACGGCGCGCTGCACGCCGCCCTGCCCGACTGGAAGCAGGCCGACGCACCGGCCCAGTGGGCGCTGGAAGTCACGGCGCCCGTGGTGGCCAAGAGCAGCGGCTTTCGCTTCACGGCGCCGTTCACGGGACTGGAGCGCTTCGAGAAGGCCGGCACGGTGATCGGCGACAACGATGGCGAGCCGGTGATCACGCCCTATGGCGACTGCGTGCTGGTCATGCCCTCGGTGCGCCAGGCGCGCGCGGGCGTGACCGTGGTGCGCTTTGCGCGGCGCTCGCCGCTCTGAGCGGCACGCTTCAACCGAACCTCAGCCGCGCTGGCAGCGCGCAGGCGACAGCCGTTCAGGCTGCACGCCCTGCGCGGCCAGGCGTGCATCCAGCGGCTCGCCGCACAGCAGGTTGCGCGCCAGCAGGCTGTAGCCGAAGGCGCTCTGTATGCCGTAGCCGCCCTGGGCGGCCACCCAGAAAAAGCCCGGCAGCGGCACGGGCGAAGCATCCCAGCCCACGGCCATCTCGCCGTCGGCCACAAAGCTGCGCAGCCCGGCCCAGGTGTGGGAGGGGCGGCGGATCTGCAGCGTGGTCACTTCCTCGATGCGCCAGATGCCCGTGGCCACGTCCAGTTCCTCGGGCGCCACGTCCTGCGGCGCCACGGGGTCGGCGTTGGCGGGCGAGCCCAGCAGCTGGCCTGCATCGGGCTTGAAGTAAAAGCCCTCGTCGGCGCTGATCACGGCGGGCCAGTGCGCGGCGTCCATGCCGTCGGGCACGGCAAAGGTGAAGGCACTGCGCCGCTTGGGCACCAGGCCGATGGGCGCTGCGCCCGCCAGTGCGCCCAGCGCATCGGCCCAGGCGCCGGCCGCGTTGACCACGCAGCGCGCGCGCACCTGGCTGCCGTCGGCCAGGTCCACGGTCCAGACACCTGCGGCATGCGCCAGCGCACGGACCTCGGCGCTGCAGCGCAGCTCGCCGCCGCACTGGCGCAGGCCGCGCAGGAATCCCTGGTGCAGGCCATGCACGTCGATGTCGCGCGCGCCGTCGTCCGCAAAGCCATCGACCAGCAGCGTGGTGTTCAGGCAGGGCACCAGGGCCTTGAGTTCATCGGGGCCCAGGCGCCGCGCCTGGGGCGAGTGCAGGAGCGCCTCGGCATGGGCGGCATCGAGCAGGTCCTTCTGCGCGGCCGTGCCCACATAGAGCACGCCGCGCGGCGCCAGGATGGGCGCCTGCACAAAGCCCTGCGGCGGCTGCTCGTAGAAGGCGCGGCTGGCGCGCGTCAGCGCCTGGACTTGCAGCGGGCCATAGTGCTCCTCATACAGCGCGGCCGAGCGGCCCGTGCTGTGGTAGCCGGGCTGGGATTCGCGCTCCAGCACCAGCACCGAGGCGCCGCCATCGCGCGCCAGCTGCCAGGCCACCGAGGCACCGGCCATGCCCGCGCCCACCACCACGAAATCAAGGATGCTGCTGTCCATGGCCGGCCTCACTGTGCTTTCCGGCGACCAGCCTTGGCCGCTGCAGGAGCCGACACCGACGCTGCCTCCAGATAGGGCCGCAGGTAGCGCCCCGTATGGCTGGCCGGGTTGGCCGCCACGTCCTCGGGCGTGCCCGTGGCCACCACCTGGCCGCCGCCCGAGCCGCCTTCGGGGCCCATGTCGATGATCCAGTCGGCCGTCTTGATCACGTCCAGGTTGTGTTCGATGACCACGATGGTGTTGCCCGCATCGCGCAGCTGCTGCAGCACCTTGAGCAGCAGGGCGATGTCGGCGAAGTGCAGGCCCGTCGTGGGCTCGTCCAGGATGTAGAGCGTGCGCCCCGTGTCGCGCTTGGACAGCTCCTGGGCCAGCTTGACGCGCTGCGCCTCGCCGCCCGACAGCGTGGTCGCGCTCTGGCCCAGCCGGATATAGGACAGGCCCACGTCCAGCAGGGTCTGCAGCTTGCGGGCGATGGTGGGCACGTCCTTGAAGAAGGCATGGGCGTCCTCCACCGTCATCTCCAGGATCTGGGAGATGTTGCGGCCCTTCCACTGCACCTCCAGCGTCTCGCGGTTGTAGCGCTGGCCGTTGCAGATGTCGCAGGGCACGTAGACATCGGGCAGGAAGTGCATCTCCACCTTGACCACGCCGTCGCCCTGGCAGGCCTCGCAGCGGCCGCCGGCCACGTTGAAGGAGAAGCGCCCGGGGCCGTAGCCGCGCTCCTTGGCGGTGTTGGTCTCGGCCATCAGGTCGCGGATGGGCGTGAACAGGCCCGTGTAGGTGGCCGGGTTGCTGCGCGGCGTGCGGCCTATGGGCGACTGGTCCACATTGATGACCTTGTCGAAATAGCCCATGCCGATGATGTCGTCGTGCGGCGCGGCCTCGCCGCCGGCACGGTGGATCTGGCGCGCGGCCTCGGTATAGAGCGTGTCGTTGACCAGGGTGCTCTTGCCCGAGCCCGAGACGCCGGTCACGCAGGTCAGCAGGCCCACGGGAAAGTCCGCCGTCACGCCCTTGAGGTTGTGGCCGCGTGCCCCCACCACGCGCAGGGCCTGCAGTTGCGGCGCAGCCGCACCGGCCTCGGCCGGATGCTGGCCCGTGCGTGCGGGGAAGCCCTTGGCAGGAGACCGGACCTCGCCCTCGGCCGGCGCCTCGACCACGGGCTGCCAGGGCGTGCGCCGCGCAGGCACTTCGATGCGCTGGGTGCCCGCCAGGTAGCGGCCCGTGGGCGAATCGGGGTTGGCGCGCACCTCTTCGTAGCTGCCCTGGGCCATGACGCGGCCGCCATGCACGCCCGCGCCCGGCCCCAGGTCGATGATCTGGTCGGCCGCGCGCATCATGTCCTCGTCGTGCTCGACCACGATGACGCTGTTGCCGATGTCGCGCAGGTGCTGCAGCGTGCCGATGAGCTTGTCGTTGTCGCGCTGGTGCAATCCGATGCTGGGCTCGTCCAGCACATACATCACGCCCGTCAGGCCGCTGCCGATCTGGCTGGCCAGGCGGATGCGCTGGGCCTCGCCGCCGGACAGCGTGTCGGCCCCGCGCTCCAGGCTCAGGTAGCTCAGGCCCACGTCGTTGAGGAACAGCAGGCGCGAGGCGATCTCGCGCACCACCTTGCCCGCGATCTCGGCCTTGGCGCCCGACAGCTGCAGGGACGCGCACCAGGCATGGGCCTCGGCCAGCGTGGCGTGGCCCACCTCGTAGATGGCGCGGGCCTGCTCGCCCTCGCCGATGCGCACGAAGCGCGCCTCGCGGCGCAGCCGCGTGCCGCCGCAGTCGGGGCAGACGGCGACGCTGCGCAGCCGCGCCAGGTCGTCGCGCACCACGCTGGACTCGGTCTCGCGCCAGCGCCGCGTGATGTTGGGGATGATGCCCTCGAAGGGATGGCTCTTGACCAGGGTCTCGCCCTTGCGCGCACCGCTGTCGAAGACATAGGTGAAGGGCATTTCCTCCTCGCCCGAGCCCCACAGCATCACGTTGCGCACCTTCTCGGGCAGCTCCTCGAAGGGCAGCTCCACATCGGCGCCATAGTGGCGCGCCACGCTCTCCAGCATGGAGAAGTAGTAGCCGTTGCGCCGGTCCCAGCCCTTGACGGCGCCGCTGGCCAGGCTCAGCGTGGGAAAGGCCACCACGCGCTCGGGATCGAAGGACTCCGTGCAGCCCAGGCCGTCGCAGCCCGGGCAGGCGCCCATGGGCGAGTTGAACGAGAACAGGCGCGGCTCCAGCTCGGGCAGCGAATAGCTGCACAGCGGGCAGGCGAACTTGGCGCTGAAGAGGTGTTCCTTGCCGCTGTCCATCTCCAGGGCGATCACGCGGCCGCCGGCGTCGGCGCCACCCGCGCGCAGGGCGGCCTCGAAGCTCTCGGCCAGGCGCTGCTGGGCGTCGGCGCGCACCTTGAGGCGGTCGATCACCACGTCGATGTCGTGGCGCTCGTTCTTCTCCAGCGCGGGCAGGGAATGGGACTCGTGGATCTTGCCGTCGATGCGAAAGCGCACATAGCCCTGGGCCTGCATCTGCGCGAACAGCTCGGCGAACTCGCCCTTCTTGTTGCGCGCCAGCGGCCCCAGCACCATGAGGCGCGTGTCCTCGGGCAGGGCCAGGGCCGCATCCACCATCTGGCTGATGGTCTGGGACTGCAGCGGCAGGTTGTGGTCGGGGCAGTAGGGCGTGCCGGCGCGTGCGAACAGCAGGCGCAGGTAGTCGTTGATCTCGGTCACCGTGCCCACGGTGGAGCGCGGGTTGTGGCTGGTGGCCTTCTGCTCGATGCTGATGGCGGGCGACAGGCCCTCGATCAGGTCCACATCGGGCTTGTCCAGCCGCCCCAGGAACTGGCGCGCATAGGCCGACAGGCTCTCCACATAGCGGCGCTGGCCCTCGGCGTACAGGGTGTCGAAGGCCAGGCTGGACTTGCCCGAGCCCGACAGCCCGGTGATCACCACCAGCCGGTTGCGCGGAATGTCCAGGTCGATGTTCTTGAGGTTGTGCGTGCGCGCACCGCGGATGGCGATGCGTGACTGCGCCAGCGCCTGGCCGAGGTAGCGGCCGTCGGGCTGGGAGCGGGAGTCGGCGGCCCGGTCCAGGCCGCCGTCTTCGGAAATCGTGTGGGAACCAGGCATCGGGAAAACCCCTGCGAAGGCGAACCCGCCATGATAGGTCAGAACCCGTGCCACCGCATGGCGGCTCGGTCTGCGGGGCGGCAGGGCCTGCCGCGGCGCCCCTTCACAAAACTGTCTTGCACTGCCTTGCATAACCCAGCCACCCCGCAGCGCCGGCCTATGGGCGAGAATGGCGGATTGCTTGCCCCCACAACAGTGCACCCCGTGCTCGATTCCCCCACACCCGTCCACGGCGCCCAGGCGCCAGCCCCCTCCTCGGCCGCATCGGGCCGCATGACCTCGCAGGAACGCCGATCCAGCGCCAGCCTGGCGCTGATCTTTGCGCTGCGCATGCTGGGCCTGTTCCTGGTGCTGCCGGTGTTCGCGCTGGAGGCGCGCAAATACCCGGGCGGGGATGATCCGGCCATGATCGGCCTGGCCATGGGCCTGTACGGGCTCACCCAGGCCGTGTTCCAGCTGCCCCTGGGCCTGGCTTCGGACCGGTTCGGGCGCAAGCGCGTCATCGTCGCCGGGCTGCTGGTCTTTGCCGCGGGCAGCCTGCTGGCGGCCACGGCCGACTCGCTGCTGGGCCTGATGTGGGGCCGGGGCCTGCAGGGCGCGGGCGCCGTCTCGGCCGCCGTGACCGCGCTGCTGGCCGACCTCACGCGCGACAGCGTGCGCACCAAGGCCATGGCCATGGTGGGCGGCAGCATCGGCCTCATGTTCGCGCTGGCCCTGGTGCTCAGCCCCTTGCTGGCGGCCTGGGGCGGGCTGCCCGGCATCTTCGGCCTGACCTGCGCCCTGGCGCTGGCGGGCATTGCCGTCGTGCTCTGGGTCGTCCCGCCCGAGCCAGCGCGCCACGCCGACCAGCCGCGCGGCCGCATGGCCGAGCTGTGGCGCCACGGCGACCTGGTGCGCCTGAACCTGGGCGTGTTCGTGCTGCACACCGTGCAGATGTCCATGTGGGTGGCCGTGCCCGCCATGCTGGTGCAGGCAGGCCTGGACAAGCAGGCGCACTGGCATGTCTACCTGCCGGCCGTGGTGCTGTCCTTCGCCGCCATGGGCGGCCTGTTCGCCATGGAGCGGCGCGGGCGCCTGCGCGCGGCCCTGCTGGGCGCCATCGCCCTGATCACCCTCGTGCAGATCGGCCTGGGCCTGCTGGCGGCCGGCGGCACGCAGCCGCCGCTGTGGGCCATGGCCGTGCTGATGTTCGTGTTCTTCTGCGGCTTCAACGCGCTGGAGGCCACCCAGCCCAGCCTGGTCTCGCGCATGGCGCCGGCCCCGCTGCGCGGCGCGGCGCTGGGCGCCTACAACACGCTGCAATCGCTGGGCCTGTTCGCAGGCGGCGCGCTGGGCGGCGCCGTCGCCAAATGGGCCGGCATGCCGGGCCTGTTCACCCTGACGAGCGTCCTGGCCGTGCTGTGGCTGGTCGTCACCTGGCCGCTGCGCCCCGTGGGCCGCCACGGCTGAACGGCAGTTTTCCGACGGTTACAAACTGCTGCAGCCAGCCGCTGCACCGGCATATCCGCCCCCTGCCAACGGCGGACGGCTTGCGGCACAATGGCGCGTCTGGCCCGGGATCCATCCTTCTATGCCCGGGCCACTTCTCTCTGTAAAGGTATTTCACTCATGGCATCCGTCAACAAGGTCATCATCGTCGGCAACCTCGGGCGCGACCCCGAAATGCGCACCTTCCCGAGTGGCGACCAGGTGGCCAACGTGACCATCGCCACCACCGACCGCTGGCGCGACAAGAACACGGGCGAGAACAAGGAAGCCACCGAGTGGCACCGCGTGGTCTTCAACGGCCGCTTGGCCGAAATCGTGGGCCAGTACCTGCGCAAGGGCAGCCAGGTCTATGTCGAAGGCAGCCTGCGCACGCGCAAGTGGACCGACCAGGCCTCCGGCCAGGAACGCTACGCCACCGAAATCCGCGCCGACACCATGCAGATGCTGGGCAGCCGCCAAGGCGGCGGCGGTGGCCAGCAAGGCGGCGGCTATGGCGATGAAGGCTATGGCGACAGCGGCTACGACGCCCCTCCCCAGCAGCAACAGCGCCGCCCGGCCCCTGCCCCCATGGCAGCGCCCGCACCGCGCCAGGCCCCTGCCCAGCGCCCCGCTCCCGCACCCATGGCACCCCCGCCGCAGCGCGCGGCCTCGGGCTTTGACGACATGGATGACGACATTCCGTTCTGATTCGGACCATCAAGGTTCTTGAGCATCCAGACCCGCTTTCCCCGGAAAGCGGGTTTTGTTTTTCCAGGCGCCCGACGACAAATCCCATGCTCCTGCCGCGTGCCAGAACCCTGTTGTGGAGTCTTGTCCTGTGCCTGCCGCTAGCCGTGTTCGGCTGGCTGGCTGCAACCCTATGCCTGATCTCGCAGGAGGACTACACGCCCGAGCCCGGCAGCTTCACCTACTACATCGGCATCTCGTCCCTGGTGCGCCATGCGCCGCTGGTGGGCGCGCTGGGCAAGGCGGAGTACTTCGGCACCGTGGGCGACGGCAACAAGCCGCCACACGGCCTGGTGTCCTATGACGTGGAGTTCGCAAGCATTGGCCCCGCCACGCACGCCTTCGATGCCTACCTGCTCGGCAAAGGCTATTCCCGGAGTGCGGACGACGAAACGCCCGGCCCCTCCTACGGCACGGGGCGGCGCGTTCGCCATGCCAGGTACACGGCGGCTTCGGGCCAAGTCGTCTACGTGGAAGTGGTGCAGGCCTCGTCGGCCGAGCAAGGCCCTGTGCGCTACCGCGCCACCATGGCGCACTACGACTGATTGCGGCCAGGGGTCCATCCCGCGGCAGGCAGCACCCCCTCGTACAATCGCGCCCGTGATTTCAGTCCACCGGCACCGTCAACCCGGGGCTCGCCAAGCGCGCAGCCGCGATGCCGCGCGCCTTCACAGCTTCACGCTGGCCCGCATCGCGCGCGGCTCGCAGAGCCGGCGCTCGGGCTGCACCCGCCTGGCGCCGCCGTAGCACGGCCGAACCGTACAAGCCGCCAGGTTTCGGGCATCGCCCGACGCCCGGCATGTTCATTCCCGTCTACAAAATCCTGCCCCGCCCTGCCACACCCAGCGCGGCGGGGCTGGCCATTTCCATGTCGAAGCATCCCCATCCCTTTCGCGCCGAGTGGGCGCCCAGCATTCCGCGCGAGCTCATGGCCGGCGCCGTGGCCACCTTTGCGCTGATCCCCGAGGTCATCGCCTTTTCCTTCGTGGCTGGCGTCGATCCTGCCGTCGGGCTGTTCGCGTCTTTCATCATCAGCATCGTCATCGCCTTCACGGGCGCGCGCCCGGCCATGGTGTCGGCGGCAGCGGGCTCGGTCGCCCTGGTGGCCGCTCCGCTGGTGCATGCGCATGGCGTGCAATACCTTTTTGCGGCCGGCATTCTTGCGGGAGCCGTGCAGATCCTGTTCGGCCTGCTGCGCCTGGGCGTGCTGATGCGCTATGTGTCGGGCTCGGTGCGCACGGGCTTCGTCAATGCGCTGGCCATCCTGATCTTCTCGGCCCAGATGCCGCACCTGATCGGCGCCAATGCCGCCACCTGGGCCATGGTGGGCGCCGGCCTGCTGATCATCTACGGCCTGCCCCGGCTGACCACGGCCGTGCCCTCGCCCCTGGTCTGCATCGTGGTGCTGACGGTGGCGGCGAATTGGCTGGACCTGCCCTTGAAGACGGTCGCCGACCTGGGCCTGCTGCCGGACGGCCTGCCCAGCTTCGGGCTGCCGCAGGTGCCTTGGTCGCTGGAGACGCTGCGCCTGATCGCCCTGCCCGCGCTGGCGATCGCCATGGTGGGATTGCTGGAGTCCATGATGACGGCCAGCGTGGTCGATGAACTCACGGACACGCCCAGCTCCAAGAACCGCGAGTGCAGCGGCATCGGCGTGGCCAACATCGCAGCCAGCCTGTTCGGCGGCATCGCGGGCTGCGCCATGATCGGCCAGACCGTGGGCAATGTGCGCTACGGCGGCCGGGGCCGGCTGTCCACGCTGTTCGCGGGCGCCTTCCTGCTCATCCTGATGGTGCTGCTCAAGCCCTGGGTGTCCCAGGTGCCGGTGGCGGCGCTGGTGGCCATCATGGTGATGGTGTCGGCCTCCACGCTGGACTGGGGATCGGCCCGCGCCCTGCTCAGGCATCCCAAGCTGTCCAGCGCCGTGATGCTGGCCACCGTGGTGGTCACCGTGGCCACGGACAACCTGGCCGCCGGCGTGGGCGTCGGCGTGCTGCTCAGCGGGGTGTTCTTCACCTTCAAGGTCTCAAGGCTGCTGTCCGTCGAGAAGACGCAGGACGGCGCAGGCCTGACCTACCGCGTCTCGGGCCAGGTCTTCTTTGCCTCGGCCGACCAGTTGGTCGATGCCTTCGACGTGCGGGACATCGAAGGCCGGCCCGTGCGCATCGAACTGACCAACGCCCATTTCTGGGACATCACGGCCGTCAATGCGCTGGACAAGGTCTGCCAGCGCCTGCGCAAGCACGGCAGCAAGGTCAAGGTGACGGGCCTGAACGAACACGGCCGGGCACTGGTGTCGCGGCTGGATATCGGCATCGAGTAGGAAACCTGCCCCGGGCATGGTTTCACTGCGCTGGCAGACCGCTTGCTTTCCTGGGGCAGACGCGGTCTGCTCTTTCGCAAAGAGAAATCCGTCAAATATCGAATGTGGCATTCAGAAAATTCTCTATTTCAAAGAGTTACTCTTTTGAAATAAAGATTCCAGCCCGCTCATTTAGGATCTGGACCGCTGTCACCTCCCCGAACCCGTTCCATCTCTTCCATGCGACTCAGATCCGTTATCTTGGGCCTTGTCCTCCTGGTCTTTGCCGCATCCGCATCCTGGTTGGCCGTGTATGGGTTTCTCATCTCCCAGGAGGACTACTCGCCTGAGCGGGGATCGCTCAGATATTACGTAGGCATCTCTTCCCTGATACGCAATGCGCCAGCGACAGGGACGATGGCGCAGCCCACCTACTTCGGCTCCGTCGGTGATGGCAACAAGCCCCCGCAGTCCGAGATGACCTTCGAGACCAGCGCCAAGGACATCACCGAGGCCACTGCGGCCATCACCAGCTACCTGCGCCAGAAGGATTTCCACCAGAGATCCATCGATGCCGGAAATGCCGCCGCATCGTTTGTCCCCGAGGGAGAGCGCCTTGTCCAATACGCGCAATACGCGTCATCGGCCGGCGAAGTTGCCGTACTGGCGGTCACCCAGGCAATCGCAACAGGCCTTTGCAAGGTCACGCTCACCCATTACGACTGAACATGTCCAGCAGATCCCACATACCCCGAAGACTCATCTATACCTGCAACTGCGGATGGATTGACCTGGGCCACCTCCAATCGGTCGAGAGCCATCGCAATCGCTACGCCAGTGCGGCCTATCTCTGGAAAGACATACTGCATGAGCGCGGCATCGGGATTCCCGGTCACTCCGACAGCCATCTGATTCAATACAAGCAATCCATGGGGCGCTTTGGCCTGACCCAGGAATTTGCCAAGTTCTATCTCGTCAAGAAAGGCCTGTCTCTTTCAGCGAAGCGCTCCGTGGCCCTGGCCATATTCATGGAGGTTTCCATGGGCTTCGAGAGCCTGCAGGCATCCATGTCGCTCCTCACAGACAGTGGATTCAGCCAGGAAGACCTGGTTTCCAACCTGATTGGCTTCTACATGGTCGTGCACGGGGCACTGGACTGGAAGAATCTGTGCAAGCCGGTTTCCACCGAGGCATCGCTGGCCGTCTGGGATGCCAACGGTCCCGTGGGAAGCCATAAAAACAAAGTCTTCCAGCCGCAGTTCCACGCCTGCGAGGAATGCAAGAGCAAGCACCATGTGCAGCTGCCGCGCTTTCCTTCCGCGTTTCAGTCCATACAGCCCGCATCCAAGGGTCTGCATTTCATCGAAGCATCTGATGGGCTGCCAGTGCCAAAGCACATGCTTTCGACACTGTTTCCCTGAGTCTTCCTGCCCTGCGCCAGAACGCAGGCGCCCTCACCGCTCATCGAACGACAGCACCACGCGCTCGGTCAGCGGATGCGCCTGGCAGGTCAGGACAAAGCCGCAGGCGACCTCGTTCTTGTCGAGGGCGAAGTTGCGCTCCATGCGCACTTCGCCCTCGACCACCTTGGCGCGGCAGGTGCCGCAGACGCCCGAGGTGCAGGAATAGGGCACTTCCAGCCCGGCCGAGGAGGCCGCGTCCAGGATGCTGGCCTGGCCGCGCGTGAAGGGGATTTCGCGCGAGAGGCCGTCGCGCACCAGGGTGATGCGGGCGGTGGCGGCGTCGCCGGGCTGGGCCTCGTGCACCACGGCGCCCACCGTGCCCTGGCCTGCGACCGGCAGGGCCACGCCGAAGCGCTCGATGTGGATGCGCTCCTCGGGCACGCCGGCAGCCAGCAGGGCGGCCTCGGCCTCGTCGTTCATCTGGAAGGGTCCGCAGATGTAGACATGGTCGATGTGCGCGGCCGGCACCACGCCCTGCAGGAATTCGGCGATCTTGGTTCGGTCCATCACGCCCATGTTCAGCGGCAGGTCGGTGTGTTCGTCCGAGAACACATGCTGCAGCGACAGCCGCGACATGTAGCGGTTCTTGAGGTCCTCGATCTCCTCCTTGAACATGGTGGACTGCAGCTGGCGGTTGCCGTAGATCAGCGTGAAGCGGCTGGCGGGCTCGCGCGCCAGCACGGTCTTCATGATGGACAGGATGGGCGTGATGCCGCTGCCGCCGGCGATGCCCACATGGTGGCGCGCGGCCTCGGGCTCGATGGGCACGAAGAAGCGGCCCTGGGGCGCCATGACCTGCAGCGTGTCGCCGGGGCGCAGATGCTCGTTGATCCAGTTGGAGAACTGGCCACCGCGCACCTTGCGCACGCCCACGCGCAACTCGCCGTCATCCACGCCTGCGCAGATGGAGTAGCTGCGGCGCAGGTCCTGGCCGTCGATCTGGTGGCGCAGCGTCAGGTACTGGCCCTGGGTGAAGCCGAAGACCTCGCGCAGCGCGGGCGGCACGTCGAAGGAGACGACCACGGCCTCGGCCGTGTCGGGCGCAATGCTGCGCACGCGCAGCGGGTGGAACATCGTGGTCGTGGTCATATCGGCTTGAAGTGTTCGAAGGGTTCGCGGCAGTCCAGGCAGCGGTGCAGGGCCTTGCAGGCCGTGGCGCCGAAGGCCGACAGCCGCTCGGTGTGCACGCTGCCGCAGTGCGGGCAGGCAACGGGCTCGGGCACGACAATGCCCTGGCGGCGGCGCACCAGGCGGATGGGCGAAGTGCCCTCCGGCAGGCCGGGGTCGCCACAGCGCCCGGGCGGCGCGATGCCGTACTCGCGCAGCTTGCGCCGGCCGTCGTCGCTGATCCAGTCCGTGGTCCAGGCCGGGGCGCGGCGCAGCACGGCGCGCGCGGGGCCCAGGCCTGCGGCCTCGATGGCATCGAGCACGCTGCGCTCGATGACCTCGGTGGCGGGGCAGCCCGAGTAGGTGGGCGTGAGCACGATCTCCATGCCCTGGCCTTCGGGCAGGGCATGGACCTCGCGCACGATGCCCAGCTCGCAGACCGAGATCACGGGCACCTCGGGATCGGGCACGTCCTGCAGCGCGGCCCAGGCCAGGCGCTCGCGCTCGGCCGAGGCGGATGTGACGGCCACAAGCCGTGCGGCAGCCATCACCACACCCCGCCCGGATAGGCGCGCTGCAGGTGCTGCATCTCGGCCAGGATGAAGCCCATGTGCTCGCTGTGCACGCCGTTGCGGCCCGTACTGCGGAAGGCGGATTCGGCCGGCATGTCCAGCGTGGCCTCCTGCAGCAGGGCGGCCATTTCGGCCTGCCAGGGCTCGCGCAGCTCGGACCAGGCCGGGCCCAGGCCGCTGGCGCGCGCGGCGGCGTCCGTGGCGTCGTCGGTGAACAGCTCGGCCGCATAGCGCCACAGCTGGGCCAGCGCCGCCTCCATGCGCTGGCGCGATTCCTCGGTGCCGTCGCCCAGGCGCACCACCCAGTCGCCCGCGTGCTGCTCGTGGTAGCGCGCTTCCTTGAGCGCCTTGGCGGCGATGGCGGCCAGCTCGGCGTCGCTGGAGTGCACCAGGCGCTCCCACATCAGGCGCAGCCAGGTGGCAGCCATGGCGTTGCGCAGCACGGTGAAGGCGAAGTCGCCGCGCGGCAGCTCGGCCAGCGTGGCGTTGAAGTAGTCGCGCTCGTCGCGCAGAAAGGCGAGCTGGTCCTCGTCGTGCGCGCGGCCTTCGAGCTGGCCGGCGCGCGTGAGCAGCGCACGCGCCTGGCCGACCAGGTCCAGCGCCATGTTGGTCATGGCGATGTCCTCTTCGAGGATGGGCGCGTGGCCGCACCACTGGCCCAGGCGCTGGGCCAGGATCAGGCAGGTATCGCCCAGGCGCAGCAGGTACTGCACCTCGGGGCGGGCGTCGATGGCGATGGAGGAGGCGGAGGCGGTCATGGCTGCACCCCGCTCACATGTGGTCCACCGAGGGCGGCAGCTGGTAGAAGGTCGGATGGCGGTAGACCTTGTCCTGGGCCGGGTCGAAGAACATGTCCTTGTCGCCGGGGTCGCTGGCCACGATCTGGTCCGAGCGCACCACCCAGACGCTCACGCCCTCCTGGCGCCGCGTGTAGACATCGCGCGCCATCTGCAGCGCCATCTGCGGGTCGGCCGCATGCAGGCTGCCGCAGTGCTTGTGGTCCAGGCCGGCCTTGCTGCGGACGAAGACTTCCCACAGCGGCCATTCGTTGGTGATGTTCTGTTCGACGGTGGTCATGCGGCCTCCTTGCGGGTCTGGTTTCTCTGTGTCTGCTTGCGGGCATGGGCCAGGGCGGCCTCGCGCACCCAGGCGCCTTCGTCCCAGGCCTTGACGCGGGCGCCCAGGCGCTCGCGGTTGCAGGGGCCGTCTCCGGCGATCACGCGCCAGAACTCGTCCCAGTCGATGGGGCCATGGTCATGGGCCTGGCGGGCCTCGTTCCATTTCAGGTCGGGATCGGGCAGGGTGACGCCCAGCACCTTGGCCTGGTCCACCGTGGCGTCGATGAACTTCTGGCGCAGCGCGTCGTTGGAGATGCGCTTGATGCCCCAGCGCATGGACTGCGCGCTGTTGGGCGACTGGTCGTCGGGCGGGCCGAACATCATGATGGACGGCCACCACCAGCGGTTGACGGCGTCCTGCACCATGGCCTTCTGCGCCTCGGTGCCCTGCTGCATCATGGTCAGCAGCGCCTCGTAGCCCTGGCGCTGGTGAAAGCTCTCCTCGCGGCAGATGCGCACCATGGCGCGCGCGTAGGGCGCATAGGAGCAGCGGCAGATGGGCACCTGGTTCATGATGGCCGCGCCATCCACCAGCCAGCCGATGGTGCCCATGTCGGCCCAGGTCAGCGTGGGGTAGTTGAAGATGGAGCTGTACTTGGCCTTGCCCGTGTGCAGCGCGTGCAGCATCTGGTCGCGGCTGCTGCCCAGCGTCTCGGCGGCCGCGTAGAGGTACAGGCCATGGCCGCCCTCGTCCTGCACCTTGGCCAGCAGGATGGCCTTGCGCTTGAGGGTGGGCGCGCGGCTGATCCAGTTGCCCTCGGGCAGCATGCCGACGATCTCGCTGTGCGCATGCTGGCTGATCTGGCGCAGCAGCGTCTTGCGGTAGTTGTCGGGCATCCAGTCCTTGGCCTCGATGAATTCGCCGGCATCGATGCGCTCGTCAAAGCGCTGCTGCAGGCGCATTTCGTCGGCCGAGCGCACGGCCTTGCCGCCATCGCCCGCTTCCTTGCCCATGGTGTCCATGGCCTGGGTGTACATGTGCGATCTCCTTCAGTGAAATGGTTGACGACGGCCGGCGGTGCCTCAACGCGGCCGCTTGTCGTACACGCGCCGGGCCTTGCCGGTCTGCGTGCGCTCGATGGTGTCGGGATCGAAGACGCGCACCGCCGTGGAAATGCCCACCAGGGTCTTGATGCGCTGCTGCACCCACTGCGCGATCTCGCCGCGCTCGGCATCGCCCAGGCCGCGCCGCTGCGGCTGCAGCTCGCAGTGCACCTCGACGGTGTCCAGCAGGCCTTCACGGCTGATGTGCATCTGGTACAGGCCCGTGAGGCTGGCATTGGCCAGCACGATTTCCTCGATCTGGGTCGGAAAGACGTTGACGCCGCGGATGATCATCATGTCGTCGCTGCGCCCCACGATCTTGCCCATGCGCCGGAAGCTGCGCGAAGTCGGCGCCAGCAGCCGCGTCAGGTCCCGCGTGCGGTAACGAATGATGGGCATGGCCTCCTTGGACAGCGACGTGAAGACCAGCTCCCCCTCGCTGCCGTCGGGCAGCACCTCGCCCGTGTCCGGGTCGATGATCTCGGGATAGAAATGGTCTTCCCAGATCACCGGCCCGTCCTTGCT